>NZ_CP062938.1:0-730209 GCF_014898155.1 Bifidobacterium eulemuris
CCGATCGCCGTTACCACGTGGAGCTGCGCGCGTGCTTTCCCGAAGGGGCGAGCGCGATCCGGCTCGCCGAAGGAAGCTTCCGCACGGAAACGGTCAAACGCGACATCGACGTGTCGCGCCCGCCATACAACGCCGTTGGCGACGGCGTGACGATGAACACGCGGGCCATCCAACAGGCGCTCGACGATTGCGACGCCTCCAGCCGCGTCGTCATACCCGCGGGTGTGTTCCTCACCGGGGCCCTGACCATGCATTCGGAAAGCGAACTGCATGTGAAGGCCGGGGGAGTTGTGCAGGGAAGCGTCGATCCAAGTGATTACGAGCCGCGCGTATGGAGCCGCTTCGAAGGCGTGGAGCGCGAATGCTATGCGAGCCTGGTCAATATCGGCGTGCTTGACCATACGGCGGGCCCCACTACCCATGACGTGCGGCTGTCGGGGGAGGGGGCGATTCGCGGCGGCGGCGCCCGGCTGATGCGCGCCACCATCGACCGCGAACGCGTGCGGATGGGCGGAGAGCTCGACGGCATGGCCGACTACATCGCCGCATGCGAGAACGAGGACACCGTTCCGGCCCGCGCCCGAGGCCGCTTGATTTCCATCTGCAACGCCGAGCGCGTCGAGCTTGCCGGACTGGCCTTCGAGGACGGGCCCGGCTGGAACATCCACTGCGTCTATTCGCGTCACGTCGTCACCCATGGGGCGATGATCCGCTCGTGTGGCGTGTGGAACGGCGACGGGTGGGATCCCGATTCCAGCGAGGACTGCGTGCTGTTCGACACGACGTTCGACACCGGCGACGATATGGTGGCCATCAAATCCGGCAAGAATCCGGAAGGCAACCGCATCAACCGGCCACGCGCCGCGTGCGGATATTCTCATGCTCCGCCTCGGCGGCCATGGCATCGCCATAGGTTCGGAGATTTCGGGCGGCGTCGAGGACGTGCGCATCTGGGACGTCGACCTCGCGCGCTCGCGGTACGGCATCCATATCAAGGCCACCGCCAAACGCGGCGGATACGTGCGCGACGTCAGCGTGCGCGACTCGACCGTTGCGGCGGTCACCATCCATTCGGTCTCCTACAACGACGACGGCGAAAGCGGACCGGACCAGCCGTATTTCGAGCGTTTCCGGTTCGAACGGCTGCACGCGCTCGGACGCTATTGGGGCGAGACCGCGGACGACGTGTATCCCAGCACGGCCGTGCTGGTCAAAGGATTCGACAAACCCGGCCATGAGGCCCGCGACATCGTGTTCAAAGACGTGACGTTGGGCGGTGTGGACGGCGGCTGCGGGCGCGTCGAACTATGCGACTGCGCCGGAGTGGTGTTCGACCGCGTCGACGCCGCCTCCAATCCCGTCACCGACCCCAGCCGACCGTTCAAGGCCGCCGCTGCTTGAACGGACGGCTGGGCGGCGCCGCCGGCCTCTGCAATCCATGGCAACATGTTGACGGGCCCGACTCGTTTCGCCGTAGCCTTGAGGGCATCAATCCCAAACCGATACGCCACGCGGCCGTATCGTATCGGATGGGATCCGACCTGATTGAACGCCACAGCGAAACGAGGAACTCATATGGAACCCATCAATGCCGGCATGGCTCTCGAACGCGGACTGACCACGGCGCGGGCGGCGGACCGTCCGATCAAGGTGGTCCAGTTCGGCGAAGGCAATTTCCTACGCGCGTTCGTGGACTGGATCATCCAGCGGCTGAACGACGAGGGGCTGTTCGACGGCAATGTCGCGATCGTCCAACCGTTGGAGCGCGGGCGCGTCAAGGAGCTCGAGGCGCAGGACCGCCTGTACACGGTGATGCTCGAAGGCATCAAGGACGGCCGGGAGGTCCGCAGCCGCGAGCTGATCGACTCCATCGGCGCCACCGTCGACATGTATGAGGATTGGGAGGGCTATCTCGCCCTGGCGGACAACCCCGACCTGAAAATTGTCGTCTCCAACACCACCGAAGCGGGCATCGCGCTCAGCGACGAGGACGCGCCGGACGCCAAGCCGCCGAAAAGCTATCCGGCCAAACTGGCGCAACTGCTCAAGCGCCGCTACGACCGGGGCCTCGGCGGACTGCTGATCATACCCTGCGAGCTGATCGAGGACAACGGCCCGGCCCTGAAGCGCTGCCTGACGGACACCGCCCGCCGCTTCGGCTGGAGCGAGGATTTCGTCGACTGGCTCGAGCGTGAGAACACCTTCGTCTCCACGCTGGTCGACCGCATCGTTCCGGGATATCCGCGCGACAACGCCGAAGCGCTGTGGGAGGAGCTCGGCTACCGCGACGACAACATGGTCAAAGCCGAACCCTTCGCCCTGTGGGTGATCGCCGGCGACGCCGAGTCCCAGGCCACGGTGGAGCGGCTGCTGCCGGCGAAACGGCTCGGCATCGATCTGGTGACCTGCGACCAGGTGCGTCCCTATCGCGAACGCAAGGTGTTCCTGCTCAACGGCCCCACACCACCATGGCCCAGGTCGCGCGACTGGCGGGCCTTGGCTCCGTGGGCGAGGTCATGGACGACGACGAGCTGCGCTCCTTCATCGAACGCGAGATGCGCGAGGAGATCATCCCCGTGCTGACCCTGCCCGAGGACGAGCTCGAAGGCTTCGCCGACGCCGTGCTCGAACGGTTCCGCAACCCCTTCGTCAAGCATTCGCTCGACTCCATCGCCTTGAATTCCGTGGCGAAGTTCACCGCGCGCCTGCTGCCCATCGTGCACCGCAATGTGGAGCAGGGGCGTGGCGTGCCCCGTCGCGTCGCCCTCGCCCTCGCCGCCCTGATCGCCTCCTACGCGCGGCTGGCCCCGGTCGAGGTCGCCGTCGCCGATGTCGATGACGTCACGACGCGTCTGGCGGGCGCGACCGCCGAAAGGGACTCCGTCGTTCGGGCGCTCGCCGACACGGCCCTGTGGGGCGAGGATCTCACCGCCATCGACGGATTGGCGGATCTGGTCGCCGACGACGTCGAGACGATCGCCGCGGGAGGCATCAGAACCCTGATCGCGCCGTTGGCGTGAGCCGACGCGTGGGGCTCTAGGCCGCATGGGCGGCCCAAAGCCCGCGCGTTCGAACAACGTGGAACCCGTTTCGTCATGCGTGTTCCTTCCTTCCCAATGAGGCCGCCACCCGGGTGCCAACGGGTGGCGGCCTCATGGCCTTCTTCCGCTATGATGAATGCTCAGAGGCATACCAAGGCGCGAGCGGAGGGGAGCATACGCATGAGCGAGGGCAAGGTGACGATCCGCGACGTGGCGAGGGAGGCCGGCGTATCCCCATCCACCGTCTCCCGCGCGTTCGCCCGACCCGACCGTGTGAGCGCCGCCACCGCCACCATCATCTTCGACGCGGCCAACCGACTGGGCTACCACAGCGAACCGGTGCAGACCGTGCCGCTGCGCGGCATCCGCGGCGTCATCGCCGTCATCGTGCCCGATATCGCCAACCAATTCCTCTCCGACGTGATCCGCGCCGTGCAGCATGAATGCGACACGCACGACTACGCGCTGATTGTGGCCGAATCACGCGAAAGCGCCTCCATGGAACGCACCGCCTTCGACCGCATCGCCCCGCTGGTCGACGGCGCGATCCTCACCTCGTCGCGCATGCCCGACGCGATGATCCGCAAATGCGCGCAGACCCGGCCCATCGTCTCGGCCAACCGCATCGTGCGCGGCGTGGACAGCGTGGTCATCGACATCAACGACGGCGTCGAACAGCTCGCCGACCATATCCAACGCATGGGATTCGACCGCGTCACCTATCTCGACGGGCCCGCCACCTCATGGTCGGTGGGATTCCGCTGGCATACCGTCTCGCAGGCCTGCGCGGCGCGTGGGATCGCCGCGCGCAGACTATGGCCGGGCGCTCCCACGGTGGAGGGCGGCTTCGCCTTCGCCGGAAAATACCTCGACGATCCCACCGGCATGGTCGTGGCGCACAACGATCTGATGGCCGTCGGCTTCATGGCCGCCATGCGGCGACAGGGCAGGCACTGCCCACAGGATTATTCGATCGCGGGATTCGACAACGATCTGATCGGGCAGATCTCGCAGCCGACGTTGACCACGGTCCGCCAGTCGCCCGCCCTGATGGGCACGCGTGCGGCGCGCATCCTCTTCGACCGGCTCAAAGGGGAGCGCCCCGCGCAGGACATCACCACCGTGCCCACCTCGCTGATCATACGCGAGAGCACCCGCCGCCCGGGCGGGGAAGGCGCGTGACGCCGTTCGGTCGGCATCCATATGGCCGGCGGCGAACCCCGTCCACAACGTTTGGCAACAAACGGGCGTAAGCGGCCGTCGTCTCCTTAAGCTGACGGCACGACGCAACCAGCATGAAGGAGTGCATATGAATTTTCTGGACGACGACTACCTGCTGACCACCGATCTGGCCCAAGAGCTGTTCCACGCCCACGCCGCGACCATGCCCGTGGTCGACTACCATTGCCACCTGCATCCCGAGGAGATCGTCGAAGACCCCTGCTTCACGGATATCGTCGCCGCATGGCTCACCGACGGCAACAACTACGGCGATCATTACAAATGGCGTCTGATGCGAGCCAACGGCGTGCCCGAAGCGCTGATCACCGGAGACGGCGATCCATGGGAGAAATTCCTCGCCTACGCCACCACAATGGACAAGGCGATCGGCTCCCCGGTGTATCTGTGGACGCATATGGAACTGCGCCGCTACTTCGGCATCGAGGAGACGCTGACCGAAAAAAGCGCCAAAGCCATCTTCGACGAATGCAACGCCAAGCTCGCCACCCCGGAATTCTCCCGCAGGTCCCTGCTGCGCCGCATGAATGTGGACACGGTGTGCACCACCGACGATCCGGTCGACGATCTGCACTACCACGAGGAGTTCGCGCGTGAGGGCGACACCTTCGCCATGCTGCCCGCCATGCGCCCCGACAAGGCCCTCAACCCCGACAAGGAGGGCTTCGTCGAGTGGGTGGAGCGACTTGAGGCCGTCAGCGGCACGACCATCTCCTCGTTCGACGACTTCATCGCCGCGATGAGCCGGCGCATCGACTTCTTCCACGAGCACGGGTCGCGTCTGGCCGACCATGCCGCCGACCTGATGACCTACGACGAGGCCACGCCGGCCGAACTCGACGCGATCCTCGCCAAAGCGCGCGCCGGCAAGGAGCTGACCGCGCTCGAGGTGTCGCAGTACCGCACCGCCTTCATGGTCCAACTCATGCGTCTGTACTCGGACAAGGGATGGGCCATGCAGATCCACCTGCACGCCATGCGCAACGTCAACACCCGCGAATTCGGCATCCACGGCGCCGACACCGGATACGACGCGATCAACGACCGTTCCATCGCCGAACCGCTGTATCGTCTGCTCGACGCCGCCGCGCGCGGAGGCGACGTGCCGAAGATGCTCATCTACTCGCTGAACCCGAACGACTACATGGCCATCGCCACCGTCATGGGCGCGTTCCAAGGCGATATGAAGCAGCGGCTGTCGCTGGGCAACGCCTGGTGGTTCAACGACACCCGCACCGGCATCCGCCGGCAGCTGGAGGTGCAGGCCGAAACCTCGCTGCTGGGCAACGCGGTGGGCATGACCACCGACTCCCGCTCCTTCCTGAGCTTCCCCCGGCACGAGTTCTTCCGCCGCATCCTGTGCGAGCTGATCGGCGACTGGGCCGCCCGGGGCGAGGTGCCGAACGACGTCGACTACCTCGCGCCGCTGGTCGAGAACGTCTCGTTCAACAACGCCAAGGAGCTGTTCCTATGCGACTGAGCATCGTTTGGAAATGCGCGCGGGCCGCCGTCGTCGAAGCCGATGACGGCGGGGTGTACCGCACCCGAACCCAGTGGCGCATCATCGTCAACGACCGGTTGTGGGGAACCACCGACCTGGTCGAAACCTATCTCGACGGCCTCGAGCCGAACACCACGTACCGCGTGCGCTACGAACGAGACCTCGCCGACGGCACCGTGGAGTCGTCCAACGCCGTGTTCGTCACCGAACCGGAGACCTTCACGCTGGACGTGCGCGATTTCGGCGCGGCCGGCGACGGTGAGCGCGACGACACCATCAGCCTGCAGGCCGCCATCATGGCCTGCCCCCGAGGCGGGCGCGTGCTGGTGCCGGCCGGCGAATACCGGGTGAAGAACCTGTTCCTCACCAGCGGGCTGACCCTCGAACTGGCCGAAGGCGCCACCATCGCCGCCCGGCATGACCGCGAGAACCTCGCCTATCTGCCCGGCACCGTGCAGGGCGAGCCCGGGGCCGGCTACGCGGGCGGCGACAAACTTCCGTTGGGTCGATGGGAGGGCGAGTCCTTCCCCATGTTCTGCGGCATCCTCACCGGGCTGGGCGTGAACGACGTGACCGTGTACGGCCGCGGCGTCATCGACGGCGGCGCCAACGACGACGAGGACAACTGGTGGTACGAGGCCAAGCGCATGCGCGTCGCCACACGCCCGCGCATGGTGTTCCTCTCCGACTGCGAACGGGTGGATTTGGTCGGCGTCACGGTGCGCAACAGCCCCAGCTGGAACATCCATCCGGTGCTGAGCCGGAACCTGCGCTTCCTGAACCTCACCATCGAAAGCCCCAAGGTCTCGCCCAACACCGATGGGCTGAACCCCGAATCCTGCGACGACGTGCTGATCAAAGGATGCCACTTCTCCGTGGGCGACGACTGCATCGCCGTCAAATCCGGCAAAATCGCCATGCCGAAGGAACTGCGCCCCGCATGCCGCAATCTGGTGATCGAGCAGTGCCATATGCACGACGGGCATGGCTCCATCGTGCTCGGCTCCGAAGCGGCCGGCGGCATCAAAGGCCTGATCGCCCGCGACTGCCTGTTCGAACGCACCGACCGCGGCCTGCGCATCAAAACGAGGCGCGGGCGCGGACGCGACAGCGTGTATGAGGCGATCCAATTCGACCATATCGTGATGGACGAGGTGAAGGTGCCCTTCGTCGTCAACTCGTTCTACTACTGCGACGCGGACGGCACCAGCGATTACGTGCAGAACCGCGGACCCTTGCCCGTCGACGACGGCACGCCGAATGTGGCGTCACTGTCGTTCCGCAATATCGAGGCCACGAACTGCCATGCCGCGGCGGCCTATATCACCGGCCTGCCGGAAAGCAAGATCGGACGCGTGGCCTTCCACCACGTGCACGTCACCTTCGCGCCCGACGCCCAGCCCTTCCTGCCCGCCATGGCGTGCGGTGTGGAGGAGATGACGCGTCAGGGCATCATCGCCCAGAACGTCTCCTGTCTGGTGCTCGACGACGTGGACATCGAAGGGCAGGAGGGGGATGCGGTGCTGCCGTCGAATATCGACGTCGTCGAATGATGGCGGCACCTGCCCCAGGCTTTCGCGGGCCGGCGGCATGGCCTAGACTGGTTGGCGACGCCGGTCGGCGAAGAACGCCCAACACGTGAAGCATTGCGGGAGGCTGCCCATGAAGAAGGTCACGATACGCGACGTCGCCAAAGCGGCCGGAGTGGCGCCCTCGACGGTTTCGCGTGCGTTGAGCGCCACCGAGCGGGTGAGTTCGGAGACGACGCGACGCATCTTCGAAATAGCCGAACGCCTCGGATACCAGATGCCCGGCGACGAGGCCGCCGCCCCTTCGCCGGCGCTGAGGCGTCTGCTCGGCATCGTCGTGCCCGATCTGACCGATTCGTATTGCGCCGCCGTCACGCACGCCGTGGAGCATGAATGCTTCGGACATGGGTTCTCCCTGGTGGTCGCCGAATCGCGCGGCAGCGTCTCCTGGGAGCGTATGGCGCTCGACGGGGTGCTGAGGAACTGTGATGGCGCGCTGCTGTTCTCATCGCGGATGCAGAACGCGCAGATACGCGAGTACGCCGACCGTCTGCCGTTGGTGGTGATGGACCGGCAGATCAGGGGAGTGGGGTGTGTGGTCGTGGATCTGACGGCGGGTATCGGCCAGGCCATGAGCCTGTTCGCCGTGCGCGGCTACGAGCGCGTCACCTATCTGGCCGGCCCGGGCTTCGCCAAGGACGCGGCCTACCGTCTCAAAACGTTGGAATCCGCCTGCGACGAGCACGAACTCGCCGTGCGTCATCTGTGGCCCGGCGACCCCACCTTCGAGGGCGGACGGGCCTTCGTCGGCAAATATCTCGAGGATCCCACCGGCGCGGTGATCGCCTATAACGACATGATGGCGTTGGGATTCATGGCCGGCATGCGCGAACGGGGATACGAAGCGCCCCACGACTACGCGATCATCGGATTCAACGACAACGTCTCGGCCCGGGCGGCGACCCCGGCGTTGACCAGCGTGCGCATGTCCGCCGACGCGCTGGGCTCGTCCGCGGCACGTCTGCTGATGCGCCGGCTTGAGGGGGCGGGGGATGACGAGTCCCTTCGCGACGCCTATGTGACGGTGCCGTCCTCGCTGGTGCTGCGTGGCAGCGTCGGCACCGCGGAGCGCAACGAAAGGCGACGGACATGAACAACGCACAGATGATGCAGTCAACCGTGGGGCCTTTGGACCGGGTCGAAGGTCTGATCACGCTCGCCATGCCCTCGATATCACGCCCCTACCGCGCCCAGCTCGCTTCCACGGTGATCGCCGAGGCCCGCTCGCATGGCTGGCGGGTGGATATGGTCGTCTACCAGGACGAATGGGGACTGAGCGCCGAGGAATATCTCGACACCCGGCATGGGCCGTGCGATGGCCTGCTGCTGTATCTCGTGGGCGACGACACCCTGAGCGAGCGGGCGCTCACGCAGCCGTTCCCCGTGGTGTGCATGGGGCCGCGCCGCCAGACCTACGGCATGGCCGACCAGGTGTTGGCCGACAATGTGGCCGACGCGCGCAACGCGACCGAACTGCTCATCTCCGCCGGCAGCCGCAGACTTGTGCTGCTGGGGGCGCAGGCCGCCTTCGACGGCGTCGCCGTGGACGCGACGCGCGAGACCACGCGCGGCTGGGAGCGCGTGCGCGGAGTGCTCGAAGCATGCGAGACGCATGGCGTCGCCTTGGATCCGGCGCTGATAGGCGTGACGGGGAACGAATGGACCATCGGCGCCGGCTATGAGACGATGATGCGTCTGGCCCGTGCGGACGCGCCGTTCGACGGCATCGTCGCATTGAACGACCAACTGGCCATCGGCGCGCTGTTCGCGATGAAGATGCTCGGCCGTGACGTGCCCCGCGAGGTGCAGGTCGTGGGATTCGACAACACCTTCGAAGGCGAACGCATGGTTCCTCCGCTGACCTCCGTGGATTCCAACATCACATGGATCGCGTCCGCCGCCGTCGACCTGCTTTCCCGGCGTATCCACGAACGCGCCGCCGGATACGACGTCGAGGCGGTGCGGTTCCAGCGCGAATCGATGATCGTGTTGCGCGGTACGACGCGCTAAGAAACAGATGGTGCAACAAGAACGCAACAAAGTTGTTGCCATCATTTGCTGAGCGCGGATGACACGCGGCTGAGATGGTTGATATATCAATAATCCTATCGTCTTGGGCTGTTGCGCAAATGTTGCGTATTAAGCTGAAATTAATGCAACATACAAAGTATGTGTGTTGCGCCGAATATCATTCCTGTCACGATCGACGCCAATGGCATCGCAGCCGCGCCGATCAGGCCTCCAAGGAGGGAAGCATGGCTGAACAAGCGGTTCCGCAACAGCGCAAGGTGGGATTCCTCACCCGTCTCGGATATGGGTCCGGCAATCTCGTCGGATCGGGCGCGCTCGCGATCTCGGCCTCATGGCTGACGATCTTCTACACCACCTACTGCGGTCTGAGCATGGCCCAGGCGACGTTCATCTACTCGTTCGCCCTGATCGCCGATGTGGTCATGAACCCCATCGCCGGATTCATCTCCGATTCCTTCAACAACACCAAACTCGGCCGTCGTTTCGGCCGCCGCCGCTTCTTCATCCTCATGGCCGTGCCGGCCCTGGGCATCCTCAACCCGCTGATGTGGATCGTGGTTCCCGGAGGATTCTGGTACTACTTCGTGATCTATCTGGTGTACAACCTCATCTACACCACCGTGATGATCCCCTACGACGCGCTGCCCGCCGAGATGACCGGCGACTTCAAGGAACGCACCTATCTGTCCGGCCTGCGCTCCATCTTCGGCAAAGGCGCCAACTTCCTGACCGCGGCGCTGCCCGGCGTGTTCTTCGTGACCTTCGGCGAGAAGAACCCGATGGCGTTCTTCTACATGGGCCTGGCATTCGGCGTCATCATGGCCGGTGCCATGCTGTTCGTGTACCTGACCACATGGGAGCGTCCCGTCGACGACACCACCATGGAGAAGGTCGACAACCCGCTCGAAGCCCTGAAGAAGCTGTTCGTCGACATCTTCTCCACCCTGCGCATCCGCACCTTCCGCCACCTGCTGGGCATGTACCTCTTCGGCTTCGGCGCGGAATGGCTGTTCAACTCCACCTTCAGCTACTACGTGGTCTACGTGCTCATGCTCCAGAAGTCCAACGCCTCCTGGTGGCAGTCGCTCAGCCCCATCCTGCAGGTCGTCTCCACGCTCGGCGTCATGTTCCTCATCGCGAAGATCGGCTTCAGGAAGCCCTACATCATCGCCGAATGCGTGATCATCACCTGCGCCATCGCCTACGCGGCCTGCGGATTCTTCCATCTGGACGCCTCGTCCGCCGCCGGCATGGTCGCCATCACCTCCATCGTGGTCGTGTTCGGTCTGGGCACCGGCGCCGTCTACTACATCCCATGGCAGACGTACCTGTTCGTGGCCGACGCCGACGAGATCGTCACCGGCCGCCGCCGCGAGGGCACCTTCTCCGCCGCCATGCACCTGTGCGGCAAGCTGATGAACTCCGCCGTCGTCGCCATCCTCGGCACCGCGCTGGCCGCCGCCGGATTCATCGAATCCACCGCCGACAACCAGGTGGCCGCCGCCGACCAGCCGGCCGCCGTGCACACCACCATCCTGCTGGTGCTCGTCATCGGCGTGGGCGGCCTGTCCCTGCTCGGCATGCTCTCCGCCCATCTGATGAAGATGGACAAGAAGAACGACGAGATCGCCATCGCGGAATGCGAGCGCATCAAGAACGGCGGCCGCATGGAGGACGTCGACCCCGAGGTCAAGCGCATCTGCGAGGAGCTCACCGGCGTCCAGTACGAGATCTGCTTCGGACACAACACCGTCGGCTACCACACGCCCGAGGAGCTCGCCCGCATCAAGGCCGAACTGCCGGAGCGCAAGGCGCTGAACTTCGGCAAGTAACATATCGAAGGCCGTCCTCCGCGCGAGAGGGCGGCCTTTCCCGCGACAAGGAGAACCATGGGAAGCTCACGCATCCTCAACACCTACATCCAGCAGCTCATCGAGACCTCGACGCCGGAGGCGCCCGCGTGGAACATCGAGAAGATTCGCGCCGGCAAACCGAACACGTGGAACTACATCGACGGCTGCATGATCAAGGCGCTGATCGAACTCAACGAGATCACCGGCAAAGACGTCTACCTCGACTTCGCGGACCGGTTCATCGACTACTTCGTCGACGACGACGGCATGATCGCCAGCTATGACCCGCTTGAATACAATCTCGACAACATCAACGCCGGCAAGACGCTGTATGGACTGTACAACATCACCGGCAAAACCAAGTACCGCAAGGCCATGGACGTGATCTACGGCCAGCTCGAAGGCCAGCCGCGCACCAAGGAAGGCAACTTCTGGCACAAGCTCATCTACCCCAACCAGGTGTGGCTGGACGGTCTGTACATGGCCCAGCCTTTCTACGTGCAGTACGAGCTGAGCTACCGCGACGGACGCGCCTGCTCCGACTCCTTCCACCAGTTCCAGGTGGTGCACGATCTGATGCGCAACGAGCGCAACGGACTGTACTACCATGCCTACGATTCGTCGCGCAAGGACTTCTGGTGCGATCCGGTCACCGGACTGTCGTCCAACTTCTGGCTGCGCGCCGAAGGATGGTTCGCGATGGCGCTGATCGACACGTGGGAGCTGCTTCCGGCCAATATGAGCGCCGAGAAGGACACGATGCGCCGCATGTTCAGCGAGCTGGTCGACGCCATGCTGCCCTATCAGGACGAGAAAACCGGCATGTGGCATCAGGTGATCAATCTGGGCCGCATCGCGCCGAACTATCTGGAGACCTCCGGATCGGCCATCTTCGCCAACGCGATCATGAAAGGCGCGCGTCTGGGCGTGCTCGACGAACGCTACTGGGATTACGGATACAAGGCCTACAAGGGCATCTGCGACACCTGCATGAACGAGGAAGGCGGACGCCTCACACTCGACAACATCTGTCTGGTCGCCGGCCTGGGCAACACCGAACACCGAGAAGGCACCTTCGACTACTACATGAGGGAGCCCAAGGTTCGCAACGACGCCAAGGGCGTCGCGCCGCTCGTCCTCGCGTACATCGAGGTGCTGCGGCATGAGCGCGGCAAGCGCTGACGCTGGCAACAGCATGCAACCAATTTGGTCTGAGCGACTCGTTCGGCTTCAATACAACATCAACGGCCGTCGCGGATGACGGCACAGAAAGGACGGATGACATGACATTCGATATGGGCAGGTTCTCGTTGGAGGGCAAGGTGGCGCTGGTCACCGGCGCCTCCTACGGCATCGGCTTCGCCATCGCCTCGGCCTTCGCCGCGGCGGGCGCGAAGATCGCGTTCAACGACATCAACGAGGAGGCTTTGGAGCGGGGCAAACAGGCCTATGCCGAAGCCGGCATCGACGCCCGCGGCTATGTGGCCGACGTCACCGACGAGGAGCAGGTCGCCCGACTCGTCGCCGATATCGAGCGCGATCTGGGCACCGTCGACATTCTGGTCAACAACGCGGGCATCATCAAGCGCGTCCCCATGCTCGACATGCCCGTCGAGGACTGGCGCAAAGTCATCGACGTCGACCTCAACGCCCCCTTCATCGTCTCCAAAGCCGTCATCCCCGGCATGATCGCCAAAGGCCACGGCAAAATCATCAACATCTGCTCTATGATGAGCGAGCTCGGCCGCGAAACCGTCTCCGCCTACGCGGCGGCCAAGGGCGGTTTGAAAATGCTCACCCGCAACATCTGCTCCGAATACGGCGAGGCCAACATCCAATGCAACGCCATCGGACCGGGCTATATCGCCACCCCGCAGACCGCGCCTTTGCGTGAGCTTCAGGCCGACGGATCGCGCCATCCCTTCGACCAGTTCATCATCGCCAAGACGCCGGCCGCCCGTTGGGGCACCACCGAGGATCTGCAGGGCCCCGCCGTGTTCCTCGCCTCCGACGCCTCCGACTTCGTCAACGGACACGTGCTGTATGTGGACGGCGGCATTCTGGCTTATATCGGCAAGCAGCCCGCCTGATCGAAGTAAATCGCGCGGTGACGGAGCGCCTTGAAGTCGCACACGTCACCGCGCGATTTACCGGATAGACAATTGGATAATTTCAACAGCAAAGGAAAACAACCGATGCGCATCGCTTTGATCAATGAGAATTCCCAGGCCGCCAAGAACGGTCTGATCTACGAGGCCCTGAAGAAGGTCGCCGACGAGAAGGGATTCGAAGTCGACAACTACGGCATGTACGCGGCCGACGACGACGCCCAACTCACCTACGTGCAGAACGGCATCCTCGCCGCGGCCCTGCTCAACACCGGCGCGGCCGACTTCGTGGTCACCGGCTGCGGCACCGGCGAAGGCGCCATGCTCGCCCTCAACTCCTTCCCGGGCGTGATCTGCGGGCACGTCGAGGACCCGCTCGACGCCTACACCTTCGCGCAGATCAACGACGGCAACGCCATGGCCATCCCCTTCGCCCTGAAGAACGGCTGGGGGCAGGAACTCCAACTCAAGTACATCTTCGAACAGATGTGGCTCGAGGCGCCGGGCTCCGGCTATCCCAAGGACCGTGTGGTTCCGGAACAGCGCAACAAGAAGATCCTCGACGGCGTGCGCGAAGCCGCCTTCAAGCCGCTGGTCGACATCTACAAGGCCCTCGACCCCGAACTGGTCAAAGGCGCGTTCGCCGGAGCGCGTTTCAAGGAGCTCTTCTCCGCCCACGCGGCCGACGGCGAGATCAAGGACTATGTGCTGTCGCTAGTTGGATGACTCCTTCTCATTCGGTTTGCCGGCCGTGCGGTCTATTGAGTCCGTACGGCCTTTCCATGCTTTTAGGGGAGATTGTATGGATTTGAGATGGGGCGTTGAAAATGGACGTCGGTCTTAGTTATCCAATGCCATGGCTGCGGTTCTGCGGTTTCGTCGCAGGTTCGCCGGTGATAGACTTCCGACTGTGTTGTTCACGGCTGTGCCAAGATGGTTGTGTGCCGTGAGTCTCGCTCCCAAAGGAGGGCTCCTGGTATGTCTGAAACGGTTATCTATGCGTTCGGAGACAGCATTGTCAACGGTCATGCCTATCCGCAGCAAGGCAGCGTGGAACGTGCCGCCGCGTCGATTGGCGGCTGTCGAGTGATCAAGATGGCCCGCAATGGTGCCACCATCTGTTGTACTGAATTACACAACGCCGATCTGGGGGACAGATTAAAACCCAGATCGATGAGGTGCCGGCGGATGCTCCCGAGCCCGACATCATCGTGTTCGATGGTTTGACAAACGATGTGCATCAAGGTTTTATTCGTGAGAATCCCGGCTCGTTAACCGCGCTGGATGAATTCGATCCGGCGTGCTTTGATTCGGATACCTATGCTGGTTGTTTCGAGTCAACCATCGCTGAATTTCGTCGTCATTGGCCGAGCGTGCCAATCATCTATCTGGCTGTGCATCGCAACGGTGGCCAAAGCTATGATGATCAGCTGACAGCCCGCCGACTGGCGTTGGGGGCGTGCTCTAAATGGAATGTCGCTGTGGCCGATGTGTGGGCGGACTCTGATCTTGACACCCGCCGGACTGCGGACCGGGAACGATATTCTTTTGACGCTCTGGGTTGTGACGGTCTGCCTGGAACCCCTGAAACCATTACCTATAGTCAACCGGACACGCAACCGAGTGGCACCCACCCTAATTTTCCGGCCATCGACCGGTTCTATACGCCGGTGTTGGGCGAGAAGATTTCCTTCGTAATAGAAGGTTTGCGCTGATCTCATTTGTGAAATCACTGCGCTGGACTTCCATGGGAAGTCGATGGCATAACGGTCGCCGTTCATGTGCCAGGGGACCGCGATGATCGACTCGTCGAGGGTCGTCCTCGTTGACGACGGCTCCGTGGAATCGTCAGTGGTTGCGACACGCCAAACTTGCATCGATGGGAAACGTCGATATTCTAGTAAATACGTATCGAGTAAATACGTATCGACAATAACAAGCGCGATCAGATCTGAAGGATCACTGGTCGTTTCTGGAAGCGGCGAAGAAGCTGCTCAGGGAAAGGAAATCGATGAAACAGGATCATTCCGCGCGATTCCAATATCGCGCCCGTCGTGGCTTTGTCAGTCGTGGCGGCGTCTGCCGAAAGGGGGACGAGTCGTGAGCGCAGCAAGCGAATTCGCCGTTTTGCTTAAGAATCGAGGTAAGTCCAAAGACAAGGCCACCGATACCCGGGCTGCTTTGGGTTTTCTGGCTCCTTGGCTTATTGGAGCGATATGTCTGACCCTCGTTCCCATGATAGTCTCGCTTTATCTGTCGTTGACCAAGTACAACATGTTGACCAGTCCGAAATTCGTCGGTCTGCAGAACTACGCAACCTTGTTTCAGGACACACGGTATATCCAATCCTTGAAGGTCACGTTCAGCTATGTGATCATTTCGGTACCGCTGCAGCTGATCGTCGCCCTCGCTCTGGCCGTGGTACTTGATCGGGGAATGAGAGGTTTGACGTTCTACCGATCGGCCTTCTATCTGCCCTCCATGCTGGGAGGCTCTGTAGCTATCGCGGTGTTGTGGAAGATGGTGTTCGGCTCCGAGGGTCTGTTCAATCAGGCTTTGGGATTGTTTGGATTGGAAGTCACCCAGTCGTGGATCGCAAACACCGCCACCGCCAACGGCACGCTTATGGTATTGCATATCTGGCAATTTGGCTCGCCCATGGTGATTTTCCTTGCAGGACTTCGCCAAATACCACGAGAGCTGTATGAGGCCGCAAGCGTTGACGGCGCGGGAAAGTGGCGTCAGTTTGTGTCCATCACCTTGCCGATGCTCAGCCCGATCATCTTCTTCAATTTGGTGATAAGCATCATCAACAGCTTCCAGACCTTCACTCAAGCGTTCGTCGTTTCCGGAGGCACCGGCGGCCCCAACGATGCGACCTTGTTCTACACGCTTTATCTGTATATGCAAGGCTTCGGTTCGATGAAGATGGGATATGCCGCCGCCATGGCATGGATTCTCGTGGTCATCGTTGCCGCGCTGACCGTAATCAATTTCGTCCTTTCGAAGTATTGGGTGCACTATGATGACTAATGCGACAACCACTGTTAACGCCGTTTCGGCTGCGTCGATTCCCGTCCGAAAAGAGGAGCATAAGATTCGCAGGATCATCCTGCAGGTGGTCAAGCAACTGGTGGTGCTCGCCTTCGCGCTGATCATGCTGTACCCCATCCTGTGGATGGTGGCTTCAAGTCTGAGGAAGCCATCCGAGATCTTCACCAATATGGGGCTGTGGGTTTCCGATCCTCAATGGCACAATTATGTGGACGGCTGGAACGCGCTGAGTTACAGTTTCGGCAGATACTTCCTCAACTCGTTCATCATCGTAGCCTTCGCAATCGTGGGCAACGTCCTCACCTGCTCGATGGCGGCCTATGCCTTCGCTCGACTCAACTTCAAATTCCGGGGCTTGATGTTCGGATTTATGCTGTTGATGCTCATGATTCCCGTGCATGTGGTGATTATTCCGCAGTACATCATCTGGAACAACTTGGGGTTGATCAACACGTATGTGCCGCTGATCTTGCCGAAATTCCTGGCGATGGATGGTTTCTTCACATTCCTGTTCTACCAGTTCATCCGTGGACTTCCGCGGGACCTCGATGAAGCCGCCAAAATTGACGGTGCTGGACATATTCGGATTTTCTTTCAGGTGCTGCTGCCGCTGATGAAACCGGCCATCGGCACCACCGTTGTGTTCACATTCATGTGGACGTTCAACGACTTCTTCAGCCAGTTGATCTATCTGACCGACCCGGCCAAATACACGGTGCCGATTGCGCTGAGGAACTTCATCGATGCGACGAGCCAGTCGAGTTACGGCCCGATGTTCGCCATGAGCGTGCTGTCCATCATCCCGCTGTTCATCGTGTTCTGCTTCGGACAGAAGTATCTGGTCGAAGGCATCGCCACCACCGGAGGAAAGTGAGGTAAGGGAGGAAGAAGTAGCTGAAGACAAGCTGGAAAAGGCTTTGTTCCTCAAATTTCGATATCGCAGGCAATGAACGTTTTGAGGCGTTCGAAGAAGTAACCGGCGAATGCCGACAACAACAAAGGAGTTAACCATGAAGTCCATGAAGAAGTGGATTAGCGCCACCGCGATTGTAGCGGTAGCATCGATGACTTTGGCGGGATGCGCAGGCGGCACGTCCGCCACAGGCGATGCCGAGGTGAAGGCGTCGGACGAGGCCGTCACCATTCGTATCAGTTGGTGGGGTTCCGACACGCGAGTGCAGATCACCGAAGACGCCATTGAAGCGTTCGAAGCAGAACACTCCAATATTGAGGTTGAGACCACGTACAACGACTGGTCAGGATACTGGGACAAATTAGCCACTGAAAACGCCGGCAAAAACGCTCCGGATGTGATGCAGATGGACGAGCTCTACCTTGCTTCATATGCTTCGCAGGGTTCACTGTTTGATTTGGATAAGACGTCCGAGTATTTGAGCCTCGATGGCATGGACGAATCGTTGAGGGATATGGGAAAGGTGGATGGCGTCCAGTATGCCGCCCCGATTTCATCGACCGCCTTCGGCGTGGTCATCAATAATGATGTCGTGGAACAGTTGGGATTGACCGTTCCGGACACCTCCGCATGGACATGGGATGACCTCATTGAGTTCGCCGAACAGGTCGTTCAGGCCTCGAACGGTGAGACCGTAGGCATCGCACCGCTGAACAACGGCATGAGCCTGCAGCTGTGGGCGCGCCAGCAAGGCGAGAACCTCTTCGAGGACGGTGAGGTCTCCATTTCGGAGGATACGCTGGCCTCGTATCTGCAGATGTCCTACGACTGGACTCATGGCGACAATCCGATAGCCGGCACGCCGGACCATCAGGCTGAACAGTCTTCCGGAACCGTGGACCAATCCGATTTCGCCACCAACAAGCAGGCGATGATCTTCACGCAGTCCACTCAGATCAGCACCTATGCCAAGGCGGCGGGCACGGATAATATGACCCTCGTGCCTATGCCGAACGATGATGCCTCCAATAAGTACGGTTACCTGAAACCCGGCATGTATTGGGCGGTGTCCTCTCAATCCGAGCATCCGGCCGAGGCCGCCATGCTGATCGATTATCTGCTGAACAACGAAGAGGCTGGCAAGACCCTCGGCACGGATCGCGGAATCCCCTCCAACAACACGATTCGCGAATCTCTCGCCGAGACTTCCACCGGCACTGATAAGCAAGCGTTGGATTTCCCCTCCCAAATCGAGGACACTCTCGGCGATGCTCCGGCCATCACACCTAACGGTGCCTCCGACCTCGACAAGATCATCGCCCGCTACAACCAGAAGGTGATGTTCGGAGAGCAGTCGGCCGCCGATGCCGCCAAGGCCATGATCAGCGAGATCAACACCGCAATCGCATCCGCCTAATGACGACGTCTGAGGTGGGGTCAGGCAACCATGATTCCACCTCAGGCCATCTTGAATAACAATTCGTGAACGTCAACGTGTCGAACCCAGGCCAGCGGAGGAATGGCATCATGAATCTCACTGAACGCATCGTGAATCCACCGGAGTCGAGTTCCTCCCTGCAAAAGAACAATGCCAAACCTCTGACGGGCATCCGCTTGTTTGGTCACCTTGTCTGCGCGTATCCATGGGCGTTGGTCAAGCTGAATGTGCTGTTCGTCGTCTCCTGCGTTCCCATCATCACAATCCCGGTCGCGTTGGCCGCGATGGCCGACGTGTTGGGCATGGTGGCCGGGCGTCGCATGGTGTTCGTCTGGCGTGATTATTGGTGCGCCTGGAAAAGACTGTGGAGGCGCGCCTATGCTGTCGGGACGTCGTATTGTGCGGCCATGCTGCTTGCGATGATCGGTGTGCGATTCTACCTGAATTCTGGCCTGACTGCGGGCGTTATACTTGCGGGGGTTTGTGGCGTACTCGCGATATGGGGATTCGTGGCAGGCGCATACCTGTTTGCGATGATCGCGAATACTGCATTGCGTCCCGCGCAGGTATGGCGTAATGCGGTGCTGCTGGTGATCGCGAGGTTCCAATCCAGTCTGCTGGTCATGGTGTTCGATTCGGTGATACTGATGGTGGTTTTTCTATTGATGCCGTGGACGGTTGCCGTTTTTCCCCTGTTCGGATTGAGTTTGATTGGGATTGCGGGCGCGGTGATGACCAAAGAGAGTCTGGCCGCTCTGGTGTTGAAATAACGAAATCGTTCCGATCCGTATGTTCTTCCAAGTTATGAGGATATAGCCATGTTGATTGATGCCAACACCGTTATTGCGGCAGATGGGCGCTCATCGTCGGTATGCTCCGCGGTCGCCGACGTGCGTCGCGATCTGGCCGAGGTGTGTGGAACCACGCACGATCCGCACGAAAGTGAAATGACGGCCAATAGCGTACATATCGTATTTATTGACGCTGAGTTCCCCTCTGAAGGCATGTTCCGTGTCTCGTCCGTTGCGAACCGGCGAGAATTGGTTGTTGCGGCCGGCGATGATTTCGGTTTCATCTATGGCCTGTACCACATCAGCCGTGAACTGTTGGGGGTTCCTGACCTGTGGTTCTGGATGGATTGGAAGCCCTCTCGTGTCGGCACGGTCGAGGTGCCCGACGACTACCGTTTCGAGTCGCGCCCCTTCGCCGTCGCCGAACGTGGTTGGTTCGTCAATGACGAAGTGCTGCTGATGGGATGGCAGCTGGAGAACGATCCCGACCTGCCATGGCAGATGGTGTTCGAGGCGCTGCTGCGCTGCGGCGGCAATATGGTCATTCCCGGAACAGGCAACAACTCCGCCCGACATGCCGTTGCGGCCACGACCCGTGGCTTGAAGATTGCGCAGCATCACGCCGAGCCGTTGGGCGCGCGCCTGTTCTCATCCGTCTATCCCGATCTCAAACCCTCATGGGACGAGCATAAAGACTTGTTCATCGGGTTGTGGAAGGAATCATTGTCCGCGCATGCCGGACAGCATGTGATCTGGAACGTGGGATTCCGTGGTCAAGGTGATGAGCCGTTCTGGTGTTCGGATCCCTCCTACGATACCGATGACAAGCGCGGTGCACTGATGAGTGAGATCATCCGAATCCAGCGGAAGATGGTGTTGGAATCAGATCCTGACGCGCGTTGCTGCGTCTATCTATATGGCGAGACGCTGGAACTATATCGTCAGGGCGTACTCGATCTGCCGGACGATGTGATCAAAATTTGGTCTGACAATGGATTCGGACGTATGGTCACCCGTCGTCAAGGCAACCACAATCCGCGTATCGACGCCATGCCCAACCCGGACGACGATGGCGCGCAAGGCATCTACTATCATGCGTCGTTCTACGATCTGCAGGCTGCCAACCATATCACCACTCTGCCTAATCAGCCGGTGCATATCGTCCGCGAATTGGGTGCTGTGCTGGCCTGTGGAGGTGACGCGTTCTGGATCGTCAACTCGTCGAATGTTAAACCCCACGCGTACTACCTTGATCTGATGGCCCGGTTGTGGCGCGAGGGTATGCCAGCGCTGGCGGCATCCGCCGACACTGATTGCACGCGGGATGCCATCGAATCTGTATGCCAATCCATTGTCGACCAGCATGCGCAGGATTTCGCGACCACCTATTATGGCGAGCCCGACGCGCGGGCAGTGGCCGAGGCCTACCAAGCGTATTTTGACGCGGCTGTGCCTTATGGCGAGCAGTGGGATGAACACGCGGCAGAACAGTATTTTAATTATGGTCCGCGCGAATTGATCACCCAATTCATGCACGATCGCACATCCGTCTGCTCCGATCTGCTGTGGGCTACCGGCGATCGGTCGTTGATCGATCAGATAGTCATCATCGACAAAGCGTCTGTCATAGGTATGCGTCAATACGCGGAGTTAGCGGAACGCAATGTCGTGGCCTCAGCTGGCATGACGGAACATGGGGCGAGGTTGTTCAACGACTCTATCGCTTTGCATACACTCATCTACGCCCACTGCTGTACGGCCACCCATTTGGTGTGCGAGGCGTTGCGTGAAGGCCTGGAATCCGATTGGCAACGGGCGTTCTGGCATGCGGGATTGGCCCGCAGGGAGTTCCAGCGGGCTCGTGAGGCGATGCTGTCGCGTGAGCATGGCAAATGGCGGGGCTTTTACGCCAACGAGTGTCTGACTGATGTGGCGCAGAGCGCTTGGGTCGTATCCGGTCTTATGTCGTTCCTGCGCGCCATGGGCGACGGTCCTTATTTCTACCAATGGCAGCGAGACTTTATCTACAGCCGTGAGGAGGCGAAGGTCACCACATTGCTCAACCTCGAAAACCATCTGACCAACGACGAGCTATTCGACGCTATGCTCGTCAAATGGGAGGATGACAGAATTGGGGATATATACCGGTGTGTTGACTAGAATGTGACTGATACGTATCGACTGAGAGGGTGTGATATGAGCACTGTGGTTCCGACCGGAATACGAGGAAAAGCGACCAGCAAAGACGTCGCCAAGCTGGCCGGTGTGGCGCAAAGCACGGTATCGTATTACATGAACGGCAGCAGGCCGGTGTCAAAAGACGCTCGGGCGCGCATCGAAGCAGCGATGGCGACGCTCGACTACCACCCGAACTCCAGCGCCCGTACGTTGCGCACCCAACGCACGAATCTCATCACCCTTATCGAACGATTGGATTACGAATCGGATGCATCGGATGTGGCGCCGTATCTGACCTCCATCATCGAAGAGGCCTATCGGCAAGGTTATGACGTCATCCTGAACACCACCAAGGCCGATCCGGACAGCCTGCGCCGCATGGACGGACGCAATATCTGCGATGGATTCATCCTGATGGATATCAAGCGGCATGACGAGCGTATCCCTGTGGCTGCCCAGATCGGCCTGCCTACAGTGGTCTTCGGCAAGCCCGATGACGCGCACGGGTTGGACGTCATCTATTTCGACTATGAAAGCGCCGGCGCAATCATTGCGGACTATTTGGCCGGGTTCGGGCATCGCACCGTGGTGTTCTTGGATGAAAATCCTTTAGAGAACAGCAGCTACATCTCGTATCAAAGTATGTATGAGTCGCTACGGAAGCGTTGCTCTGATCATGGCATGTCATTCGATGCCATACCGTTCGATCGAGACCATGAACAGTCAGCGATGGAGATGGTCGGCGAGAATATCCACAACCGGCTGGCTGTGGTCACGCGCCAGCCGCGCTCCACCAAAGCATGCATGGATGCTTTAGTAAGACATAACCTGATTCCGGGGCGCGACCTGACACTGGTGAGTCTCTGTCCGGATTCCAAAATTGACTCGTTTAGTCTGCAGCCTTCGAACCTTTCACAGCGTCCACGGGAGATTTCAATACAAGCCGTGCATATGCTGATCGATCGCATCGAGCATCCCAGTCGACCCCAATCCATCATGACCGTCAAAACAGATCACGTCACTACCAGGGACACCACCGTCGATTTTCGAGGTGAAGACGACTGACTGTCACGGCCATCACTACCAGTGGTGCGGAGCGATGGCTGTGACTAATCGGCATTCCGACAGACAGGCATGCTCGAAGTATGCGCTACCGGTACCATGTTCACCGTGTTTGGGATCAGCCGGGACGCGTTGAATCGGGAGCCCGGTACATGGTTATGGTGGATGGTGTCATCGCAACGCGTGGCAACCATGCTTACTCGCCGTCACTGGCTTGATGCCGGAATGCGAGTACCAGCTGGTGGTTTATTTCGAGAAACCGGGCCATGAAGCCTGGAGCATCGTGGTCAAGGACTGCATGCTCAGCGGTGTGGAACATGGCAGTGGTCGCATCGAACTGTGCGATCAGCCGTAGGAATCACGAATACCTTGTTATCCGATTGGCTAAGATTACAGATTCCCATACTGCCGTGCGGCCCGCGCGATGGCCTCGTTGGTGGTGTGCTCGAGGATGACGGGAATCCACGGGCGGCGGCCGTTGGCGAGACGGACGATGCCCTCGATGTCGAGCTCGCCCGTGCCCGCGTCGCAACGGCGGATATTCGTGCCGCACGCCGTCGCATCCGAAGGCTCGACGGTGAAATCGGAGATATGCACGGCCATGATGCGCTCGCCGAAACGATCGAAGGCCTCATGCGCGAGCTCCAGCTGCGTCGAACCGTCGACGGTGCGGCCATCGGGCGTGGTATAGGCGGTCGCGTCGAAGACAACACCCAGCCAAGGCGAATCGACATCGGCCAAAAGGCGCTCTGTGGTGGCGATATCGTATATCGGATGGTTCGCGCCCGGCTCGACGGCCACCATCGTGCCGAAACGTTCTCCGGCCGTGACAAGACGGCGGATCGACGCCAAAGCCTCCTGATACATCGATTCGGTGAAATTGGCTTCGGTGAATCCGCCCGGAACGGCGTCGACTGATCCCGTCTCGCTGGCCACCATCGGAGCGCCGAAAAACCTCGCGTTGGCCAGATACGCTTCGAATTTGCGCAGACCGGCCTCGCGTGCGGCCATATCGGGATGCGTCATATTGATATAGCAGCCCAACACCGCGATATCGACGCCGTGTTTGGCCAGAACCCGCCGAATGCGCATGCCCATTCCCGGATTGATGTCGGCCGCGCCGCTTGGCAGATCGGGGAAGGACTTGCCCAACGCCAACTGCGTGACGTGCACGCCGTATCCGGACAATCCTTCGGCCAACCGCTCCGGAGTATCGCCCCACGTCACATCATGTCCGCGCGTGCCGAGATTGATCATCGAATCCGCCTTTCCTGGGATGCTCGGCCGTACGACGGGCCGATGCGGCCCAGCGTAAAGGATGACGGGTGGTCCTGCGAATCCGCTGCCAAGGGTTGCCGGCGAAATCGGACCATATATCATGGATCCTGCGCACACGCCAGAGCGAACGCAACGATTGGCAACAAAAGCCACGAAACGCGAAGCGCCTTCGTACGTTTAGCGTATGAACGCAAAGCAGCCTGATCACAACATCGCCAACATCCCCGCCGACGACTGCGCCGAACGCGTCGCCTCGACGGGATTCATCCCCACCTGCGCCGACGGCGTCGCCCCGAACCACGACTATGTGGCCGAGATTCCCGAAAACACCGGCTTGGACACGATCTTCCTCGCGCAAGGCGATATGGTCTGCGTCGCCGCCCGCCCCATCAAAGCGGGGGAGAGAGTGCAGGTCGAAGGGCACGAGCCGCTGACGGTGCTCGACGATGTGCCCCGCGGACACAAAATCGCGCTGGTCGACGTTCCCGAAGGCGTCAACGTCGTCAAATACGGCTTCGAAATCGGCCGCGCCAAGCAGCCGATCAAACGCGGCGCATGGGTGCACACCCACAACATCGCCACGAATCTCGGCGCGAACCTCGAATACACGTACGAGCCCACCGACGACACCGTCAAACCGGGCCAACCCACCATGACCTTCCAAGGCTACCGCCGTGCCAACGGCAAAGTCGGCATCCGCAACGACCTGTACATCGTGCCCACCGTGGGCTGCATCTCCGGACTGGTCGCCACCATGGCGCGCATGTTCACCTCACGCCACAACGGCAACGGCAACTTCGACTCCGTGGTCGTGGCGCGTCATCCCTACGGCTGCTCGCAGCTCGGCGGCGATCTCGAATGGACGCAGAACACCCTGCGCGGCATCGTCGAACATCCGAACGCCGGAGGCGTGCTGGTGGTGGGCCTCGGCTGCGAGAACAACCAGATGTCGCTGTTCAAAGCCGGACTGGAAGGCATCGACGAATCCCGCGTCAAAACCATGATCTGCCAGGAGGAGACGGACGAGTTCGACCGCGCGGCCGATCTGCTGGAGGAACTCAACGAGGCTGCGGCCGGCGACCGGCGCGAACCCATCCCGATGAGCGAGCTCAAAGTCGGCGTCGAATGCGGCGGCTCCGACGGCATGAGCGGCATCACCGCCAACCCCATGGTCGGACGTTTCGCCGAATGGCTGGTAAGCCAGGGCGGATCCGTGGTGCTCTCGGAAGTGCCGGAGATGTTCGGCGCGGAAACCGTGCTGATGAGCCAGGCGCGCGACGAAGGCGTGTTCCACGACATCGTGGATCTGATCAACAACTTCAAAGGGCATTTCCGCAAATACGGCGAAATCATCTCCGACAACCCCTCGCCGGGCAACAAGGCCGGCGGCATCACCACCCTGGAGGACAAATCCCTGGGTTGCATCCGCAAAGGCGGCCGCTGCGAGGTCGAGGACGTGATCCTCTACGGACACCGCATCAAGCGCAACGGACTGTCGCTCATGCAGACGCCGGGCAACGATATGGTGTCCACCACCGCCAAAGGATCCGCGGGCTGCCATCTCATCCTGTTCACCACCGGCCGCGGCACGCCGTTCGGATGCTTCGTGCCGACCATCAAAGTCGCCACCAACACTCCGCTCGCCGAAAAGAAGAAACGCTGGATCGACTTCAACGCCGGACGCCTACTGGACGAGCCCGCCTCGGTGGTGGATGAGGACTTCCGCAAACTGGTGCTTGAGGTCGTCGACGGACGCAGGACCAACAACGAGAAGAACGCGATGCAGGAGACCGTCATCTTCAAAGACGGCCCCACCGAATAACGATTGCTGTAAAAGTGGTCAATGAAATGTGAAGTTTCCAGATGGCGAGTACTTTGTCATCCGGAAACTTTTTTTATTGAAAGGATGTGCTGACATGCCACTTCCCATTCCGCCGGAGGACTCCGGCTACGATCATGCCCACGCCATCGCATTGTCCAAGGCGGCCGGCGCCACCGACGCCGACATCGCCGAAGCCGAGACCTTCGGCCAGGCTCTCGACAAGCACAACGCGTGGGGACTGCCGTTCAACGGATACTGCAACGCTGCGGGCTACGGCTACGTGTGGGAGCCGACCATGGGCGTGGCGCAGGACGGCTGGGATTCCCATGAGGCGTTCCTGAAGTTAAGCCGCGGAGCGCAGACGGCGATCGTCTACACCAGCCTGGAACGCGGTCATGATATCGACCGTGAATCCGCGCGCCAGTTTTTGAAGCATGAGCGCGGCATCATCATCCACGGCAATCAGCCGTACTGATCCGCCGATTCGCCGACCGTCATTCCTCGCGCCGGCCAGACGGATCCTCGGCGACGGACGTCATGCGAACGATCAGACGCGTGCGCCGTCGTCGAAGAAATCCTCGCGGGTTTCGGTGTGGCCCTTGTGCTGCATGAGTAGGCCTCCCGCGCCGAGAATCGCGCACAGACCGAAGATGGTGCCGAGAATCGCCGCCATTGACGGTACGAACACCGAGAAGATGATCCCCGCGATACCGACGATCAGCAGCGCCCAGAACACCAGTTTGGAGGTTTTGACCGGACCGATCTGCGGGTTCGGCGGCACGAAGTCATCGCCGTAGCGGTCCATCACATCATCGGTGTCCAACCAGCTGGATCCGGTGAAATCGCGTGGGCCTTGCTGGCGCACACGTTCGCGCATGGGGCGCACGTCATCGGTGAAGGTGCCGGCATCGAGGTCGTTCACCGACAGCAACGCCTCCTTCTCCTTGCGCTGGGCGTGCTTCTCGAAGCGTTTCGCCTGCCGGGACGACTCCACATCCTTCAGATCGTCGGCATGGGCGGCGGCGAACGCCGCCCACGCGTCGTCGAGATTTCCGTCATCCGGCGTGGGGTTTGTACGCTCGTCGTCCGCATTGCTATTGTTGAGGTCAGTCATAGATACCACTCTAATCGGGCATGAGGCCAATCATGCGGAGAGGAAGCCACATGTTGTATTGGTTCTTCGTCAAATCACTGGGATGGCTCGCGCGTCGGCGTCTCGGCCCCACGGTCACCGGTCTGGAGAACATTCCACGCGAGGGCGGGGCGATCATCGCCGCGAACCATCTGGCGGTGATCGACGACGCGCTGCTGCCCATCACCTCGCCTCGCATGATCCATTTCATGGGCAAGGCGGAGTATTTCGAAGGCAAAGGATTGAAAGGCCGCTTCAAGAAGTGGTGGTTCACCTCCGTGGGCGTGTTCCCCGTGGACCGTTCCGGTGGCAATAAGTCATTGGGCGCGCTGACCCATGCGCGCGAGATCATCGAGGAAGGCCACCTGTTCGGCATCCATATCGAAGGAACCCGCAGTCCCGACGGCCGCCTGTACAAAGGACATACCGGTGCCGCGCGCCTCGCCTTCGAAACCGGCTGCGCGATCGTGCCCACGGCGATCATCGGCTCACGCGAACTGCAGGAGCCTGGCACGGTGATTCCGAAAAAGGGCAGAACCCAAGTGATCTACGGCAAGCCGATCGATGTGCCGAAGAAGCCCTCCGACGAGATCACGCACGAGGATCTGCGCGCGCTCACCGACCGGGTGACCGCGGAAATCCAGAAGATGAGCGGTCAGGAATACGTGGACGAGTACGCCCAAACCGTCAAGAAGCGTCTGAAGGAGCAGTCCGCGGCCTGACGGCCTCGTCACGAAGCATCCAAGAAGGCCTCGTGGAATTTCCGCTGTGACGGATTCCACGAGGCCTTGTCGTATGGGGCGTCAGGAACGCTCGAACCTCAGACCACGGTGAGGGTGACGACGGTGGCGTTGCCATCCGTGTCGCGCAGACGCACCTGCTCTCCGGGGGAGGGATCCTGCAGACGCACCGTATGCGTCAGATCGCCCAGGGGAGCGGAGACCTTCACCTGCAGACCCAGCGCCTCCAACGTCTGCGTCGCCTCGGTGGTGCTTTGTCCGCGCACGTCGGGGATCGTCACCATCTCGGGGCCCCTGGAGACGACCACGTCGACCGTGTCTCCCCAATGCAATTGGGTGCCAGCATCGACGGAGGCGGAGATCACATCGCCCGCTTCCACGGTGTCGCTGTACTCCTCGGTGAAGTTGGCGTTCAGCTTCAGGTCGTCCAACGCGGTCGTCGCCTCATCTTGGGAACGTCCGAGGATATCCGGCATACTCACCGGCATCGGACCCTTCGACAGCACGACGGAGACCTCGTCGTTATGGTTGAGCGTGGTGCCCGGATCAGGGGAGACGCTTACGGCCGTGCCCTCGGGCAGATTCTCCGAATACACGTCCTGCGACTCGTCATGCGTGATATTGGTGAACCCGGCATCCTGCAACGCGTCCAAAGGCGCCTTGCCCGATTCGGAGGTCGGATCGAGGATATCCTCGGGAATGGTGGCCGTGCGCACGCCTTGGGAGACCGTCACGGTCAGCGTCGCACCGTCGCGTTTGCTCACATGACTGCCCACATACGCGGTCGAATCGCCGACGGTGGCCGTGATCACCGACCCCTCGGCGATGTCGTCGCTGTAATCCTCAACGGTTTCGTAAGGGATGCCCGCCACCTTCAAGGTGCTTTCGTAATCGCTCCACACGGCACCCGCCAACGAACAATCGGTCGCATCCTGCTCGCAGGTGACGTCCGTGGGCTGCGGCACCGACCAGTAGCTGCCGGGACCGAGGAAATACCACCATGCGCCGCCTGAACCGATCAGCGCGAGCACCAGAACCACCACTATGACGATGATCAGCGGCTTGCGCGGACGTTTTTTGGAAGGGTCGTCCGTCTTCGCCGACGCCGCGGCATCCGCGGTCATGATGGTCTGCGTGAACGCGTCATCCAATCCGCCCAATATCTGGGTTTGCTCGCCGAAGGCGCCGTCACCCCGCATCAGGGTGGACGGGGCGTCTCCCGACTGAGGCAACGGCACGACCCGCGTGGCCGAGGAATTGATGGCCGTGGTCGGCTGCGCGGTATCGGAGGCCGGGGGAGCGGGCGGCAGCGACGAGCCCGCGACGACCGGCGTGAACGTGGTGTCATCGGCCCTGTCCTGCGAATCGGATGCATCCAGACCCGGGGTTTTGCGGTACTGCCAGTCCTCAATGCCCAACGTGGCGCTGAGCGAGCGCAGCTCATCGGCGGCCTCGACGGCGCTCGCCGGCCGACGGTCGACCTGTCGCGCGGTCAGATGCGCGATGAACTCGGCCACGGCAGGAGCGACTCCCGGGCAGACGGTGGCTACGGACGGTACATCCTCATGCACATGTTTGAACACCAACGTCACGGGATTGTCGGAATGGAACGGCACGTCGCCGCTGAGCATCTCCCATGCCATGATGCCCACCGAATACAGGTCGCCCTGCGGGGTGGCCTGGTTGTTCTCGATCATCTCCGGCGCCAGATACGCGGCCGTGCCCAACAGCATGCCGGTGGATGAGAGCGTGGCCTGCGACGCGGCCTTCGCCAGACCGAAATCGGTGATCTGCACGTGGCCGCGGGAATTGAGCAGGATGTTCTCCGGTTTGATGTCGCGGTGCACCACGCCGGCGCGGTGCGCGGAGGCGAGACCGTCCAGAGTTTCGGACACCACGCGCAAGGTCTCCCGCACCGAGAAGGTTCGCTGTTGGTTCATCTCATGGCGCAGGTTCACGCCATGCACGTATTCCATCACCAGATAGTCCAAGCCGTTGAACTCGCCGGTGTCATACACCTGCACGATATGCGGGTTCGCGATGGCGGCCGCAGATTTGGCCTCGCGCTTGAACCGCTCCACGAACTGCTCGCGGTGGGGGCCCTGCGCGAGCTGGGTGTGCATCACCTTAACCGCCACCGTGCGGTCAAGGCGCTCGTCCACCGCTTCGAACACCGTGGCCATGCCGCCCTCGGCGATTTTGCGGACGACGCGATAACGGCCGTCGATCGTCGGCATGGTCTGGCCGTTGGGTTCCTCGAAGGCTTCAGTCATGATGGTGCTCGGTCGATTCCTTGATGTCGTGGTCCGAATGTCGTGGGGGCGGTGCGTCCCATGGAAGGGCCGCGATCATGCGACCCATCACGCTACCTAAGTGTACATGGCGGGAGCGAATCGCAAAGGCGTTCACCGTAACGATTCTGGGATGAAGTCGCGGCATGCGGCGAGCAGCCGGTCCTCCGCCTCATCGTGCAGAGCGAGCCGTCCGATTGCCTGACGCGACTGGGCCCACAGCGCGGCGATGCGTTCGCGCGACCTCTCGATCGCGCCGGTCTCGTCGAACAGGGCGATGACTCGGTCCACCTGCGTCTGATTGCGCTGGCTGGAGGTGAAGATGGCGAGCAATTCGTCGCGTTGCGCGTCTCCCGCCGCGGCCAATGCGTCCGCCAGCAGTACCGTGCGTTTGCCCTCGCGGATGTCGCCTCCGATGGGTTTGCCGGTGGCGGCGCTGACGCCGATGACGTCAAGCAGATCGTCCGCAAGCTGGAAGGCCAGACCCAACGGCAGGCCGATCGCCATCGCATGCTCGCGCGCCTGGTCGGCCGGCATGCCGACGGCGAGCATGGCGAAACGCAACGGCGCGATGGTGGTGTAGCTGGCGGTTTTCCATCGGAACACGTTCAGCGAGGCCTGGGCGAGTTTTTCCGGATCGTCCAACGGCGAAGTCTCCACGGCCAAATCCAGCACCTGGCCGACCTCCACCTCGCGATGCATCTCCAGGAACGCGGCGACGAGATCGCCGCCGGAAGGCAGGTCCCGTACGGCCTGATGCACGATATCCACGCTGGCCGTGGCGAGGATATCGCCCAGCATCAGCCCCAATCCATTGCCGATGCTGCGGCTGCCCACCGCCTGTTCAAGCGCACGGTGCGCGGAAGGCTTGCCACGGCGCAGATCGGAATCATCGATGATGTCGTCATGCACCAGCGCCGCCGTTTGGAACACTTCGATGCCGCAGGCCAGATCGACCATGGCTTGGCGCAGGACCGCGTCGCCGTCCAACGAGTCGAATGCGGCGAGCGTCAGCAGCGCGCGCAGCCGCTTGCCGCCCTCGCTGGATGCCACGGCCTGCGCGACCACCTCGTCCATCACCCGCGCGCCATCCGCCGCCATCGCGCCGTCTTCGCCGGAAAGGGCGGGGACGCCGGCACGCTCGCGCACCAGCTCGGCGATACGAGGTTCAATGATCATACGATCCGTTTCGGTAAGGCTCATGCCTCCTAACTTATCGACAGGCCATGTCGAATGCTGTGGATGCGTGGGGGAATTATGCACATCGAAGGCTTTTTCCCGAGGCTGGTTCCACATCACCCGTTTCGGCTTGCGCGGCTTACGCTCGCTCGCTCATGGTGGAGGCATGCGGCCGCGAAACCGGCCGCGGCTTTTCCTACTCGCAACCGCACCATTGCACACCATTGCACAACGATGTCAAGGAGGACATGATGAACGCCACAGCCACCAGCGCGCGTGTGAACGACGCGCGCTTCCGCGCCCGCATCCGCGAGGATGTCGGATGCTGCGAGAACCCCGTCGACGAGGCTTCTCTTGAGGAGATGACGCGACTGTTTCGCACCCAACGCCGCAGAGACGGCCATCGCAAAGCGACGTCCGCATGGTTGGATGGGCCCTTGGACGATTGGCTCGCCAACCTCGACGACGGCGAAACCGAATTGGGCGGCGACGATATGGCCGCGATCGCCGTGGGCATGCACGAGACGCTGTCGATCCGCGACGCGCTGATTCTTTCGATGATCACCGACGAGGAAGCCTGTCCCAAAGCGCAGCTTATGGAGTTCGCGGCCAGACCGCAATTGTCGCGTTCGAAGCGGCGCATGTGCGAGCTGTTGTCCGCGGCGTTCGAGGACGAGGGCATCACCCCGGATGTGGAGCGTTGCCAGACGGGAGTGATGATGCTGCTCGACATCGCCCGCGCGGTGCCGACCGATCTCGCCGTGCAGCCATTGGCGGTGGTCGCCTACGCGTTGTGGTGGATGGGCGACGAGCATGCCATCCTGTTCGCGATGCACTGTCTGGCCATCGACGACGAATGCTCGTTGGCATCGATTGTGTTCTCCGCGATCAACAGGGGCATTAGGCCGGCATGGTGCGCCTGCTGATCGGCGGGGCGCATTCGCCCGCCATCCATACGACGGGTGGCGACGGCGACGAGGAGAATTGCGCGCGGTGGGAATAATCGTCCTTGCAAGGTGGTTTACTCACATAGTTGACGATTTGCCCTTGCCAGAAGTGCGCCTTTATGGTATGTGCCGATGGCAGGAACACGCAGGAGGAAAGTTTTGGCCACGAAGGAAACGACGGCAACCAAGAACACGGCTGACATGGACGAGGAGCTGACCTCCGCCGCCAAGAAGCCGGCCGCGCGCAAGACCTCCGCCGCGAAGAAGGCCACCGGTGCCAAGAAAACCGCCGGTGCCAAGAAGACCACGGCCAAAACCGCCGCCAAGAAAACCATGGATGACAACGCCGAAGTGATCGATGAGGCCGATCAGCTCGACGATGTGGATGATCTCGACGCCGACCAGGTGGACGACGTCGATTTGGACGTCGAAGATTTGGACGCCGAGGATCTCGACGCCGCCGCCGATGACGACGTCGAGGTGGATGAGGAATTGGACGTCGAGGATCTCGACGAGGATGTGGCGGACGACGAGGAGGAGGCCGAGAAGGCCCAGGCCCCCGAACGTCCGAAGGAGAAGGGCGCGTTCGTCCTTTCCGACGCGGACGACGAGGAAGAGCCTCCCGTCCGTGCCGGCAATCCCAAGCGTCGTGTGATCGCCGCGGGCGCCACCGCCGACCCCGTCAAGGACTACCTGAAGCAGATCGGCCGCGTGAGCCTGTTGAACGCCGAACAGGAGGTCGATCTTTCCGAACGCATCGAGGCCGGCCTGTACGCGCAGCATCTGCTCGACACCGAAGGCGACACCATGGATTTCAAGCGCAAGCGTGAACTCAAGTGGGCGGCGTCCGACGGCAAGAAGGCCAAGGACCATCTTCTGGAGGCCAACCTGCGACTGGTGGTGTCGCTGGCCAAGCGCTACACCGGCCGCGGCATGCTCTTCCTCGATCTCATTCAGGAAGGCAACCTCGGTCTGATCCGCGCCGTCGAGAAGTTCGATTGGAAGAAGGGCTTCAAGTTCTCCACCTACGCCACCTGGTGGATCCGCCAGGCCATCACCCGCGCCATGGCCGATCAGGCGCGCACCATCCGCGTGCCCGTGCACATGGTCGAAGTGATCAACAAGCTCAGCCGCGTGCAGCGTCAGATGCTGCAGGACCTCGGCCGCGAACCCACGCCCGACGAGCTGGCACGCGAGCTCGACATGCCCGTCGAGAAAGTTCAGGAAGTGCAGAAGTACGGCCGCGAGCCGATTTCGCTGCACACCCCGCTGGGCGAGGACGGCGATTCCGAGTTCGGCGACCTGATCGAGGACACCGACGCCATCGCCCCGTCCGACGCGGTCGCGTTCTCGCTGCTGCAGGAGCAGTTCAAGCAGGTGCTCGAGACCCTGTCTCCCCGCGAGGCCGGCGTGATCAAAATGCGCTACGGCCTTGAGGACGGCCAGCCCAAGACGCTCGACGACATCGGCCGCGTGTACGGCGTGACCCGCGAACGCATCCGCCAGATTGAGTCGAAGACCATGTCCAAGCTGCGTCACCCCTCCCGTTCGCAGACCCTGCGTGACTTCCTTGATCAATAGGTCGTCGCAGTCGACCTGTTTTATACCGAATCATGCGATTACGGCTGAGTCGTGGAGACGACTCAGCCGGTTCCATCACGTCCGCGGATAAGATTCGCCGACGTCAGACGGCAATACCCCCACAAGATAGAGAGTTATGGCAACTGAAGAATACGGCGCCAAAGACCTGTCCGTCCTCGAAGGTCTGGACGCGGTGCGCAAGCGCCCCGGCATGTACATCGGCACCACCGACTCGCAGGGTCTTATGCACTGCCTGTGGGAGATCATCGATAATTCCGTGGATGAGGCGCTGGCCGGATTCTGCACCAATATCGTCGTGACCCTGCATACGGACGGTTCTGTGGAGGTGGCCGACAACGGCCGTGGCATCCCGGTCGACAAGGAGCCGAAAACCGGCCTGTCCGGCGTGGAGGTCGTGCTCACCAAACTGCATGCGGGCGCGAAGTTCGGCAATTCGTCGTACAACGCGGTCGGCGGTCTGCACGGCGTCGGCTCGTCGGTGGTCAACGCGCTGAGCTCCCGTCTCGAGGTCGAGGTGGACCGCGACGGCAAAACCCATCACATGTCGTTCCATCAGGGGCATCCGGGCGTGTATGAGGACGCCGATCCGGCGCATCCCTCGCCCGACTCGCCGTTCAAGCGCACCCGCAAGAACAAACCCACCGAGCTTGAGGTTATCGGCAAGGTACCGCCCAAAACCACGGGCACGCGCATCCGCTACTGGTACGACCCGGAGATTTTCAACAAAACGGCGGAATTCTCCTACGAGCAGCTGGTCGACCGCGTGCGCCAGACCAGCTTCCTCGTGCCCGGCCTGAAAATCACCGTCGTCGACGAGAACATCCCCGAGAATTCCTCCGTCATTTCGAGCGACGCTTCCCTCGTCATTCCGAGCGATACCTCTTCCGTCATTCCGAGCGAAGTCGAGGAATCTCCCTCCCTCATTGACGACGCCCCTTCCATCAGCGAAAGCGACGCCTCCGCAACCCCCACCGTCGTCGACGGCGCCTTCGGCAAGCAGCCCGCCCATGAGCGCGTCGTGGAATTCCTCCACACCGGCGGCGTGAAGGATTTCGTCGACTTCCTCTCCAAAGGCGAGGCCATCTCCGACATCTGGCGCATCCAAGGCGAAGGCACCTACAGGGAGGAGACGCAGGCCGTGGGAGCGGGCGGCGAACTGCACGCCGAGGAGATTGAACGCACCTGCGGCGTCGACATCGCCCTGCGTTGGGTCAACGGCTACGACACCACGATCATGAGCTTCGTGAACATCGTGGAGACCCCCGGCGGCGGCATGCACGTCGACGGCTTCATGAACGCGATCACCAAGCAGATCCGCAAAACCGTCGAAGACAACGCGCGCAAGCTCAAGGTGAACCTCAAGGACTCTGCCATGAAGGTGGAGCGCGACGACATTCAGGCCGGTCTGGTGGCCGTGGTCACCGTGCGCGTGGCCGAACCGCAGTTCCAAGGCCAGACCAAGGACGTGCTTGGCACCGCGCAGGTCAAGCCGATCGTCACCCGTCTGACCGACAAACAGTTCGGCGAGATGATCACCGGCTCCAAGCGCGGGTTCAAGGACCAGTCCGGCCGTGTGTTGGAGAAGATCGTCGGCGAGATGCACGCGCGCATCCAGTCACGCAAGGCCAAGGAGGTCACGCGCCGCAAGAACGCGCTCGAATCCGCGTCCATGCCGGCCAAACTCTCCGACTGCCAGCCGGGCAACGACGATGTGGCCGAACTGTTCATCGTCGAGGGCGATTCCGCGCTCGGCACCGCCAAGGCCGCGCGCAACGCCGGCTTCCAGGCGCTGCTGCCGATCCGAGGCAAGATCCTCAACGTGCAGAAGGCCTCGATCACGCAGATGCTCGGCAACAAGGAATGCGCGGCCATCATCCAGGTGGTGGGTGCCGGCTCCGGACAGAGCTTCGACATCACGCAGTCGCGCTACCACAAGGTCATCATGATGACCGATGCCGACGTGGACGGCGCGCATATCCGCATCCTGCTGCTCACCCTGTTCTACCGCTATATGCGGCCGCTGATCGAACACGGCTACGTGTACGCCGCCGTGCCGCCGTTGCACCGCATCGCGCTGACCGGCTCGCGCAAGGGCGAATACATCTACACGTATTCCGACGACGAGCTGGCCGTCAAACTTGCGGAACTCGACGCCAAGCATATCGGCTACAACGACGACATCCAGCGGTACAAGGGTCTGGGCGAGATGGACGCCGACCAGCTGGCCGACACCACCATGGATCCGCGCACGCGCATGCTGCGCCGCATCCGCATGGAGGACGCCGCCAACGCCTCGGCCGTGTTCGACCTGCTCATGGGCGACGACGTGCCTCCGCGCAAGCAGTTCATCGTCGACAACGCCGACGACTTCGACCGTTCCAAAATTGACACGTGACAAACAGCCCAGTGGGCTGTTTGTAGCAGCGAGCAGCGATAGCGTCGCGAGCGTCGCATATGTTGCAAACAGCCCAGTCTTGGTGTCACACGCATAGCGGTGCGGCATACGTGATATTCCATGTGTCGATGACGTTGTCCGGATTGGCGAAGCCGATGATCAGCCACCATGCCAGCAGCAGCGCCAGTGCGATCGTGATCAGCGGCAGACATTCGACGAAGAGACGCACCAGCGCCAACACTAGCGTGATGGCCAGGGCCACGATGAACGTCATCGACAGATACCGAAGCCAGGTCAGACCATAGGCCTGAATATACAGGGCGAGCCGCATGGCCGCGGATACGAGCATCACGCCGGTGGCGGCGATAAGACCGATCTGCATCCCGATCAGCGGCGCTCGTCGTGGCGCATAGGTCGCAACGACACCGAATCCGATGAGATTGACCGAGGCGACGAACAGCAGCTGGAAGAATCCCGTGCGCGCATATTCAGCGTAGGTATAGCCGTCCGGCAGACCATGCCCCGCGAACAGGAACGTAAACTGGATGGCGCAGAACAGCAGATAGACCACCAGCACGACGCCCAGCACGATGCCGCTGATCAACGGATCGAACGGACGGTTGCGGCGAGCCGCTTCGAGACTGGACAACATGGGCTCATGCTTGCGAGTCTCCACGCTCGCCAGAAGCGAGAACAGGAACGGCGCCGGAACCAATATCACCATGGCATGCATGACGAAGTCGCTCAGGTCGAGATTCGACACCACTCGGCTGAGCACATAGGAGAACACTTCGTCCGTCTCCATCAACAGCGGTACGACCACGACCAGAATGGGCGCGCAAATCAGCAACGCCACCCCGATACGTCCCCAGAACCGCCGTGGTGTCGTTGTGCCGTTCGAGCCGTTTGCACCGTTTGCGCCGGTGACGAGGGCGATCGCATCCGAACAGGTGCGGGCCAATACCGGCCAATGCGTGAACCACGAGAGCGTCCATCCGCGCAGCCAGTCGACAATAAGCTCCGATGGACGATGGACGTTGAGCGTTCCCGACGAGAGTTGCAGAAAGGCCATCAATGTTGCGGGCAGCACAAGCGTGGCGGTTGTGATCGCATATGCGAGATTCGCCGGCGGAATGCGGAACGCGGCGGTTTGCGCGGTGACCGTCATCAGCCACACGCTCATGGCGAGAGCCGCGACGCCGGTGATCCACCACAAGGCGGTACGGCGTGCGCGTACGGCGAACAGCGCTGCGCCTATCAGCGTGATGAGCGCGCACCAGCACCCCCATGCCTGAAAGAGGGTGGTCCCGTCGCTGATCGAACCGCTGACGAACAGCCGGTCGAACAGCAGCGGAATGGCAAGGGCCGCCGCCAGCAACGCATACCGTCGTCGAGGCGGCGTTGCGCGGGCGATTTCTTCCATCGATTCCGCGGTTGGCGTATGGAGTGTTGCGGAGGATGCCTTCGGCCGGGCCATATGCGGGACCGACATGGTTAGCGGTTGCGCGGTATCCGCGCCGGATGACGTTTCGGCGGGAAGCGTCGCAGCGGCTTGCTCCGCCGTCGCGATTTGGCTTGGTGGATTGGGCGCGTCGGTCGCGTTGGATGCGTTGTGTGTCGGGCTGTCTGGCATGCTGCCTCCTTGGTGGTGATGCCGTCATCGTAAGCTATCGAAAAACGATAGATAGTAATCGAATATCATTTCTTCACGGAAGTTGCATATCGATTTTCGATAGGTTATTATCGAAAATCAGTTATGGTGTCGTGTTGGGCGACGCCGGGGCGTCTCTTAGAGGATCTCGGAGGCAGCGAGAAAGGAGCGCGGTATGGAGCGGATGCATCGAAGGCGTGGAAGTGAGGCGTCGGATGGTGCGCGAGACGAGCGACATCCCGTCGCCGTCGCTGTGTTGAAAGGCATGGTCGTGCTGTTCGAACTGCTGTGTCTTGCGGCGCAGTGCATCATCGTGCCGTTGTCCGGCGAGGCGGTCGCCATGTATCCCGAAACCGCGCCGATGCGCTGGCTCTATGTTGTGCTGGGGATCCTCGCCGTGGCATGCTTCGAGATCGCGCTGGCCGGCTTGTGGCGGCTGCTGACGATGGTGCGCCGCCATGACGTGTTTTCGGGCGAGGCGATGCGGCCCGTCAATCTCATCATCGGATGCGCCGGGGCGGAAGGGGCTGTGGTGTTCGTCGTGCTGCTGCTGTCCACGGTGCTGGAACCGCCCCTGATATGGGATTCCGCTCGCGGCGCCTTCGTACCCGCGGCGGTGGGTATGCCGGCGTTGTCGCTGGCATTGGTTGTGGCGCTGTTGCTGATCGTCGCCTTCATCATGCTCATGCTGGTCATGCGCTCGCTGCTCGCGCAGGCGACCGCCCAGCGCGACGAGCTCGCGGTGGTGATCTGAATGACGATCCGTGTGAACCTCGACGTGATGCTCGCCAAACGCAAGATGAGCGTGAACGAACTGGCCGACCGCATCGGCATCACGCCGGTGAACGTGTCGGTGCTGAAGAACGGACGCGCCAAGGCGATCCGCTTCTCCACCCTCGACCAGATCTGCAGCGTTCTGGACTGCCAACCCGGCGACATCCTCGAATGGGCGGAGGGCGAGGAATAGCCGGGCGGCGGTCCGCACCGTTCTGGGCGGCGCGCGGTGCCGCCGGCGCGGATGGATCGCGCGTGGCGGCGCGGCGTTTTTGCGTATGCCTTGCATGTCGCGTCGGAAAACATGTTTGAATGACATCGTTATCATTCGTTCGTGCGATGTGTGCGGAAGCGAGGGCGAGTCGTGGTCAACCTGTTGTTGGCGGTAATCTACGTGGCGTTCATCAGTCTGGGACTGCCGGACTCGTTGCTGGGGGCGGCCTGGCCCACCATGCGTCAGGATCTCGGCGTGCCCGTCTCATGGCAGGGCGGCATCTCGATGATCATCTCCGCCGGCACCATCCTCTCCGCGTTGATGAGCGACCGTATGACGCTCAGATTCGGCGCGGGCAAGGTCACCGCCGTGTCGGTCGGCATGACCGCGGCCGCGCTGTTCGGCTTCTCCGTCGCTCCGAACTATTGGGTGCTGCTGCTCATCGCCATCCCGTACGGCCTTGGCGCCGGCGGCGTCGACGCGGCGTTGAACAACTACGTCGCCATCCACTACAGCAGCCGACATATGAGCTGGCTGCACTGCATGTGGGGGCTCGGCGCCTCGATCGGCCCATACTTCATGAGCTTCGCGCTGCTCAACGGCCAAGGTTGGCCGTGGGGGTACCGTTACATCTCCATCCTGCAGGTGGTGCTCACCGCGATTCTGGTGTTCAGTCTGCCGTTGTGGAAAACGCGTGACGCGGGAGCCGCCGCTGATGAGAGCGATGCCAAGAAGGCGTCGGAATCCGTCTCGACGAAGCCTTTGGGCCTCGGGGAAGTGCTCGCCATCCGCGGTGCCAAAGAGATCATGATCATGTTCTTCTGCTACTGCGCGGTCGAGACCACGGCCGGACTGTGGGCCAGCAGCTATATGGTGATGCATGTCGGCATCGACAAGACCACGGCCGCCAGCTGGGCCAGTCTGTTCTATGTCGGCATCACCGTGGGACGTGCGCTGAGCGGTTTCATGACCATGCGGTTCTCCGACCCGGCGATGATCCGTATCGGTCAGGCCACGGTGGCTCTCGGCATCGTGCTGATGGTGTTGCCCCTGCCCAACCATATCGGTGTGATCGCAGGCCTGGTGACGGTCGGTCTCGGCTGCGCTCCGATCTACCCGTGCGTCATCCACTCCACGCCCGCGTATTTCGGTGAGGATAAATCGCAGGCCATCGTCGGCGTGCAGATGGCCAGCGCCTATGTCGGTTCGCTCGCCGCTCCGCCGCTGTTCGGTCTGATCGCGCAGTATGTGTCCATCGCCCTGTATCCGCTGTATATGCTTGTGATTCTCGTGTTGATGGTCGTGATGCACGAACGTCTGCGCAAGCTGCGCGGCTAGTTTCACGCCTGTGCGCGCCTCTCGACCGGGATGGCGCGCGGGCCGCGGGTGCGACTGATGCCTCCGGTCTCGGAGGCGAGGGGCGGCGATGGGCGAAGGTGTGAATCGCGGGTGCGGATTGAAGCGCCGGCGACGCGCCGGACTGCCGTTTTTGTGCCGTCGGGCCTGATGGATGGACCGTTCGAAGGCGACGCGCAGACGCTAGCCAAGATGGCGGGCACGCTCTACAATCGAACATATGTACGATTGCATGGATGCGTTCGCCGAGCCCACCCGGGCATGGTTCGCCCATGCGTTCGGCGAGCCCACCGAGGCGCAGCGGCGGGCATGGCCCGCGATTCGATCCGGGCGCGACACGTTGGTGATCGCGCCCACCGGATCGGGCAAAACCCTGGCCGCGTTCCTTTCATCCATCGACCGGCTGATGTCTCACACGATAGGCGAGCCATCGGCCCGCGGCCGGCAAGAAGACGTCGAAGCCTCCCCTGTTCGGAAGCGTCGAAGCGGACGCAAGACGAACCGTGGCGTCAGCGTGCTGTATATCTCGCCGCTGAAGGCCTTGGCGGCGGATGTGGCCAAAAACCTCATGCGCCCGCTTGACGGCATCGCCGCCGAATGCGAAGCGATGGGGCTTCCCGCGCCCGAAGTCACCGTAGCCATGCGCAGCGGCGACGCCACGCCACAGGAGCGACGCCGCATCGTCTCGCATCCGCCGGACATCCTCGTCACCACACCCGAATCGCTGTATCTCATGCTCACGTCGAAGGCGCGTGACGTACTGGCGACGGTCGACACGGTGATCGTGGACGAAGTGCACGCCGTGGCGGGCACCAAACGCGGTGCGCATCTGGCGCTCAGCCTTGAACGTTTGGACGAGCTGGTGAGCCGGTCTCAACGCGGTTGCGGCGCGGAATCCGGTCGAAGCGATCGCGCTGATGAAACGGAGCCGCAGGGGAGTCGGCGCGTGCAGCGCATCGGCCTGTCCGCCACGGTGAAACCTCCCGAGGAAGTGGCGCGGTTCCTCGCGGGATCGCAGCCGGTTGAGATCATCGACCCCGGTAGCGCGCCCGATATGGATTTGAAGATCGTCGAGCCCCTCGCCGATATGCGCGACCTGCAATCGGCGAATGTGAAGCACCGCGCCGGCGGCGTCGATGCGCGGCCCGCTGGCGAACCGGCGATTTCAGGAGTCACACCGGCCATGCGCCGCTTGGCCAAACGCAAAGGGCTGGCCAAAGCGGACGGCGACGGCATCGGCTATCAGGCCATCGTCGGAGCGGCGGGCGACGGCATGGGCGGCATGGGCTCGCCCACGGGCGACCAGGCCGGCTCGATATGGCCCGTCATCGAGCGCAGCGTGCTCGAGGAGATCCTCGCGCACAAAACCACTCTGGTGTTCGTCAACTCGCGCGGCCTCGCCGAAAAACTCACCGCTCGCCTCAATGACCTCTACGCGGACACCATCGCCCCGTCTCGTCATTCCGAGCGGAGCGCAGCGCAGCCGAGGAATCCCGACACCGGCTCGCCGGAAGGCCGCTCGTCGTTCGCCCGACATTACGACGCCGTGGTCGGCGGCACCACGCAGCTGGTCCATTCCCATGAGACTAGTGACGTGATCGCCATGGCACACCATGGATCCGTGTCCAAAGACCGTCGCAAACGCATCGAGGACGACCTCAAAAACGGTCGTCTGCGTTGCGTGGTGGCGACCAGCAGTCTGGAACTCGGCATCGACATGGGCTCGGTTGATCTGGTCATCCAAATCGCGCCGCCGTTAAGCGTCTCCAGCGGACTGCAACGCGTCGGCCGCGCCGACCATCGCGTGGGCGGCGTCTCGCACGCCCTGTTCTACCCGTTGACCCGCGAACAGATCATCGGCTCGGCTGCCAGCATCGAAGCCATGCGGGCCGGCGATATCGAACCGATCCACATGCCTCGCAACCCGCTTGACATTCTCGCCCAGCACACGGTGGCCGCCGCGTCGATGGACGATCTCGACGCCGACCATTGGTTCGAGATCGTCCGGCGTGCCGCACCCTTCGCCGGTCTCGAACGCGGCGTTTTCGACTCGGTGATGGGCATGATGACCGGCGCCTATAACAGCGAGGATTTCTCCGCGTTCCGTCCGCCGCTAATGTTCAACGAGGATGCCGGTCTGATCTCCGCCCGCCCCGGAGCCCAGCGGCTGGCCGTCACCTCAGGCGGCACGATTCCCGACCGAGGGTTGTACACCGTGGTGCTGCCCGAAGCCGACGCGGGCAAAGGGCCGCGCCGCGTGGGCGAACTCGATGAGGAGATGGTCTACGAATCACGCGTCGGCGATGTGATTACGTTGGGCACCTCCACATGGCAGATTCAGGAGATCACCCGAGACCGCGTGACGGTGCTGCCCGCGCCCGGACGCACCGCGAGACTGCCGTTCTGGCATGGCGATGGCAACGGACGTGACGCGGCCTTCGGACGAACTAAAGGCCGATTCCTTCGCGAAACCAGCGCCGCCCTCATCCCCAGCCATCCAGACCACGACCCAGCTTCTTCCCGTCCTCCTGAGGAGATGCTTCGACTCCGCTGCGCTCCGCTCAGCATGACGAATAAACATCATCAACGTCCTTCCGAACAGAGCACAACCTCTGCTTGTCCTCCTGAGTGGACCGCAGCCTCTTCTTGTCATCCTGAGCGGAGCGCAGCGGAGTCGAAGGATCCCTCCCCGCGATTCTCCGAATCCACCGAACAACGCCTTATCGCCGACGGCCTCGACCGCAACTCCATCGACAATCTCGCCGCCCTGCTCGCCGAACAGCGGGCCTGTACCGGCGTGGTGCCCAACGACCGGCATCTCGTCATCGAACGCTGCCCAAGCGAGGAAGGCGACTGGCAGGTCATCCTCCATTCGCCGTACGGTCGGCGCGTCCACGAGCCTTGGGCCATGGCCGTAAGCCACCGCATCAAACAGCGCTACGGATTCGACGGCCAGACCTATGCCGCGGATGACGGCATCATCCTCCGATTGCCGGACGGCGTGGCGGTCGGCGAATCCCTGTCTTACGGTGAGACGTCTGCGGACACCGCAGCCGCCGACGTCTCTTATACCGGCCAAGACCGGCCGTTATCCGACGGCATGTCGTCCTCATGGCTGCGCGACATGTTCCTGTTCGACACGGACGAACTGACGCGCGATGTGGAGACGCAGGTTGGGGAGTCGGTGCTGTTCGCCGCGCGGTTCCGCGAATGCGCGGCGCGTTCGCTGTTCCTGCCGCGTACCGACCCCGGCAAACGCGTACCGCTGTGGCAGCAGCGGCTGCGGGCCGCGCAGCTGCTCAACGCCGCGCGCACCAGACGCAACTTCCCATTGCTGCTGGAAACCGCGCGCGAATGCCTGCAGGATGTCTACGATATGGCCGCCCTGCGCGAACTCATGACCGGGCTCAACGCCGGAACCATCGCGCTGGGAGAGGCGGAAACGCAGCGTCCCTCTCCGTTCGCGGAAAACCTGCTGTTCGGATACGTCGGCCAAGTGATGTACCAGTATGACGTGCCGCAGGCCGAACGCAGCGCGCAGTTGCTGTCGATCGACCCCGAAGTACTGGAACGCCTACTGGGAAGCTCCGATATGACCAGCGTGCTCGACGAGCAGGTCATCACGCAAGTCGAAGCGGAACTCGCCGCACGCACCTTCTGGAACGATCTCGACCTCTCCGACGTGGTCGGCCGCGTCACACGATTCGCCAAAACCCATGGGCCCTTCACCTCCGACGAAGTGATGCGCGAGCTGGCATTGGACGCCTCGACCGTCGTCCGCACGCTCGACGAGCTCACCCTACGTGGCGAATTGCTGCATGGTCGGTTCACGGCCCAACCCGTGTCGGGGGAGTCGAGGAAGGCCCACGCGGACGCCGGAGGAACAGGCGGTCTGGAATCGCAATTCACAGAATCACACGCCTCGGAACCGGAACCGCGTGTTGTGGAGCCGCATACTTCGGCATCACATGCAGCGGATTCGCACCCCGACCAGTGGTTGCACAGGGATGTGTTCCGGCGGATTCGTTCGCGCTCGCTCAAGAAGGCGCGCGAATCCGTCAAACCAGTGGACGTCTCGACCTTCCAAACCTTCCTGCTTGACCGGCAGGGCGTCGGTCCGGTCGGCGGTGAACGATACGAGGGCGTCGACGGATTGATGCGCGTCATCGAACAGTTGGAAGGCGTGGCACTACCGGCGTCCGTATGGGAACGCAGCGTGTTTCCGGCCCGCGTGCGCGATTATCAGCCCGCGCTGCTCGACGAGCTCATCACCTCCGGCGATGTGGTCTGGATCGGATCCCAATCCGGCGCCAAGCCCAAGGAACGAGTCAAAGAACCCGGGCTGGTGTCGTTCCATCCCGCGAATTCGCCATTACCGGAACGGTTCGGCCATCGCGACAGGCGCGCCGCCGCCGGCGTGGGGACCCTGCCCGACGCGATCGCCGACGTGCTGTCGTCGTCGGGCGCGTATCGCGCCGACCAACTGGCGGCCTTGTCGCGCGGACGTTGGGAGGAAATAGCTCCCGAAGTGGATTCCGACACCGGCGAGATCGTCGGCAAGGCATGGTCGGACAGTCAATTCGAAGAGGCGCTCTGGTCGCTGGTCTGGCAGGGAAGGGTGACCAACAGCTCATTCTCGCCGGTGCGGGCGTTGGATGCCGGCACGCGAGCTGCACGAGCCCCGTCAAGGGCCTCCCGCAGACATATGCGCATGGCACCGGCCATTCCCCTCAACATGACGGGCCTATGGATGGCCGTGGACGGCGCGGATGGTTCCGAGGCGGATGATCGGTCGGACGGGGCGGTGATCCGCGCCACCGGCATGTCGCCTGAGGCGGTGCGGAGCTTCGCCGCAAGCGGGAATCCCAACACCGGCGGTTCCGATGCCAGCGAGGTTGGGCCGTCGGTGGGACGTTCCGATGGGAGACGGCTCTCGTCGCGGCCTGAACAGGTGGCGATCGCACGTGTCGAGGCCCTGCTGGACCGCTACGGGGTGGTCGCTCAGCCGCTTGTGGACAAGGAGAACCTGCCGGGAGGCTTCTCCGCGCTCTACCCGGTGCTGAGGCGTATGGAGGAGCACGGCACGCTGGTGCGCGGCATGTTCGTCAAAGGGTTCGGCGCGGCTCAATTCGCCTCCAAAGAGGTGGTCGACGTGCTGCGCCAATCGACGGAAGGACACGTCGAATCGGCGGTGGCGTTGAGCGTGCTCGACCCCGCGAATCTCGCTGGATCCGCAGTGGCCTGGCCTGATGTGTCAGCGGGCGCGACCAAACCAATCCGTCGCGCCGGCGGCGTGGTCGTCATCGCCGCCGGTCGACCGGTCGCCTATGCTGCGGTCAAATCCAAACACCTCACCATATTCGACGGGGCGGCCGGGCGTGGTGGCGAGAACCGTGATGGCAGCGAGAACAACGAGGACGGCGAGAAGAGCGAGAGCTACGAGAACAACGAGCTGTTGCGGCGCGCCTTAAGCGAACTCACGTACGCCTTGCGGCGCGACAGTCCCACCGGCAGCATCACCTTCGCCGATGCGAACGGCGAATCGTTCGCCGGAGGCAACCCTTATACGCGGGTGCTCCGACTGGTGGGGTTCACGCTCACGCCGCAAGGCATGAAGCTGTACCGCTGATGCGATACAGCGAGGCGGCCGCGTCAGCCGATGAAGGCGATGGGCGCGGCGAGGTCGGTTCCCGAACCATCGCGGCGCATATCCGGCTTGGGCAGCTCGACGGGGGAGTTGCCCTCGGTTGACGCATGCAGCGGGTAGGCGCCCACCCATGCGGCGATCAGCGTGTTCTGCCCCTTGAGGAAGCGCTGCGAACGAACGCCACCGGTGCCGCGGCCCTTGGTCGGGTACATCTCCAACGGCGTGACCTTTGCCGCGCCGTTCTCGGTGCCGGGCAAAGCCTCGGAATCGCCGGCCACGGTCAGCACCACCGCGCCGGATGCCGAGGACAGACCGTTCTCGCCCTCCTCATACACCCAGGCGATCTTGCCGGCGGGCACCACGTTGAACGCGGCCACCTGCTCGCCCTCGGCCAAGCGGATGCCGGCCATGCCGCCGGCCGTGCGGCCCTGCGGACGCACATTGCCCGCCTCGAAGGTCAGTAGCGAGGAGTCCGTGGCGATGAACACCAGGCGATCCTCATCCTCGGCGGGAGCGGCGAACAGCGCCACATCGCCATCCTTTAGGTCGATGATCGGCCACGAATCCATCGTGGTGGGCGACTCGCGGTTCCACCTCTTGACCACGCCGCCCCGCGTGCCGATCGCCAGCGGCGGCAACGCGGCCGGCACGCCGGAAGCCGCCTCGGCATTTTCGGCACTTTCACCCTCGCCGGAGGCGGACTTCGCCGGCTCCATCGCGATGGCGGTGATCACCTTCTCGCCCGGCACCGGGTCGGTGCTTTCGGTCATGCCGATGAGCTCATCCGCCTTCACGCCGCCGGTCAACGCCAGTGTGGTCGACGCGGGCAGCGCGGGAAGATCAGCCACATGCGCCAGCACCAGGCGACCCGCGGAGGTCACCAGACCATAGGACGCGCGGGTCGAGGTCGGGAAGATGGCGACGATCTGGTCGTCGGCCACACGCTTGTCGGAGGCGGAACGCGTTTCGAACACGTCCATCGCGCTGGGCGTGGTTCGTGCGATCAGGCCGGATGCGCTCATCATCACCACGCACGGCTCGTCCTCGATCTTCAATGCACCCGCGAGCAGCGCGTCCTCGCCGCTCTTCTTCGCGGCCTGCGCGGCGGCCTCCACATCGGCGGCCGCGGACGATACGGTCTGCGCCGAGCGCACGGCCTCCATCGCGGATGCGGACACGCTGGAATCACCCTCGACGGCCACGGGGGTCAGCGCGCCGTCCTCGCCCGCGTCCAGCAGCACCGTGCGGCGCGGCGAACCATACTTGGCGGCCGCCTCGTCCATCTCACGCACCACCACGGCATCCAGCTCCGTTTCGGAGGAGAGGATGCGGTCGAGCTCCTCGATGCGGCGCTTCAACTCGTCACGCTCGGCCTCGAGCTCGATGCGGCTCATACGGGTCAGACGGCGCAGGCGAAGGTCGAGAATGTACTGTGCCTGGATCTCATCGAGGTCGAACACGGCCATCAGTCGTGTTTTGGCGGCGTCCGCGTCGTCGGAGGAGCGGATCACCTGGATGACCTCGTCGATGTCCACCATGGCGAGCAGCAGGCCGTCGACCAAGTGCAGGCGTTCCAGCGCCTTCTTGCGGCGGTATTCGCTGCGTCTGCGGATCACCACGCGACGGTGGTCGATCCACACCTGCAGCATCTCCTTCAATCCCATGGTGTGCGGGCGGCCCTCGACCAGCGCCACATTGTTGATGGCGAAGTTGTCCTGCAGCGGCGTGTGCTTGAACAGCTGCACCAGCACCGCATGCGGGTCGAAACCGGTTTTGATCTCGATGACGATGCGCGTGCCGTTATGGCGGTCCGTCAAGTCGATCGCGCCGGAGATGCCCTCCAGCTTACGGTTCTTCACACCGTCGGAGATGCGTTCCAGAACCTTCTCCGGCCCCACCATATAGGGCAGTTCGGTCACGACGATCGCCTTCTTGCGGGCGGTCACGTTCTCGACATGCGTGGCGGCGCGCGTGGTCAGCGTGCCACGGCCCGTCGCGTACGCCTCGCGGATGCCGTCACGGCCGATGATGATGCCGCCGCCCGGCCAATCCGGTCCCGGCACGCGCCGCATCAGTTCCTCCAAAGAGGCGTCGGGATTCGTCATCAGATGCTTCGCAGCCGACACCACCTCGCCGAGATTATGCGTGGCGAGATTCGTGGCCATGCCCACCGCGATGCCCGAACCGCCGTTGACCAGCAGATTCGGAATCGCCGCCGGCAGCACGGTCGGCTCCTTGAGCTTGTTGTCGTAGTTCGGAGTGAAATCGACGGTGTCCTCGTCGATGTCGGCGTTCATGCCCAACGCCGCCGGTCCCAAGCGCGCCTCGGTGTAACGGGAGGCCGCGGGGCCGTCGTCAAGCGAACCGAAATTGCCGTGGCCGTCGACCAAGGGCAGACGCATGGCGAAGGGCTGCGCCAGACGCACCATGGCCTCGTAGATCGCGGAATCGCCGTGCGGATGGAGCTTGCCCATCACCTCGCCGACCACACGGGCGGACTTCATGTACGGACGGTCCGGAGTGAGGTTCATCTGGCCCATTTGGTAGACGATGCGGCGTTGCACCGGCTTCATGCCGTCACGGGCGTCGGGCAGGGCACGCGCGTAGATCACCGAATACGCGTATTCGAGGAACGACTTGCTCATCTCCTCGTTCAACGGCGTTTCGACGATATGCTCCTTGACCGTACGCGGGTCATAGGCCGGCTGGGCCGGTTTGCGTGATGCCATATGCGCTCCCTCAGTTCGAACAACCGCCCCATAATACCGTCAGCGTGCCCCAAAGCCGCGAATCGGCGACAACGGGGTGTCCGAAAGGCCCGCCAAAGCGCCCGCAAAAAACCGACATCGAGTTTGGTGTGTCCGATTGCCGAAAAACGCGCGTGGCCTAGGGGGCGACCCGCGCAAAACGGCGCAATGACGTAGAGGTCGGTTCGAAGTATCGGCAGGAGCGCACACCAAACTCGCCAAACCGTTTGGAACGGTCCCCTCGGGAGGGAAGTCGTTGTGCTTGAATGTGGGATTATGAGCGTCGAAGTGCCGGAAATGGAAGAATTATTGCGTTTGGTGCCCACCGCGCGGTATGGGGATGCGTCGCCGGGCGGCGACGGACGCGGTGACACCTCCAACGAGTCGTCGCATACGTCGTCGCATATGTCGTCAAACGCGCCGCGAGAGGCGGCCCAAGAGGAATTCCGAGGCGGCGCGCTGCACCTGTCGTCGCTGCTGCCCGCCGTATCCTCCGCCATCGGACATCCAGCCGCCACCGCGGTGCACGCCGATCCGCGCCGCCTGCAGACCACGCTGGGACTGCCCGACGTGAAATCCGCCATTGTCGTGCTGGTGGACGGACTGGGCTACTGGAACATCGCCATGAGACTGGGCCACGCGCCCACATTGCGCTCGCTGATGAACGACGCCGCCAACCAGCGTCCCATCTCCACATGCGCGCCCAGCACCACGGTCGCCGCGATGGCCACCTTCGGCACCGGCACCTGCCCTGGACTGACCGGTATGACCGGCTACACGCAGAGGAACCCGCTCACAGGCCAACTCAGCCAGCTCATCCAATTCAAAGAGGCGTTGGAACCCGCCGACCTGCAACGCCAAGCCACCATATTCGAACGGCTGCGTGAGCGTGGCGTGCGTGTCACCAGCTCCGGCCTGCCCAAATTCGCCAACTCACCGCTCACCCAGGCCGCGTTGCGCGGCTCCGACTATATCGGCAGCGTGACGCCGCGGGACCGCGTGCTTGCCGCATGCAAAGCCGCCGCGACCCCGGGGCTGAGCTACCTCTACATCCGCGACGCCGACAAGGTCGGGCACAACTATGGCTGGAACTCCGACCAGTGGATCGCCACCTTCGAACGCATCGACGCGCAACTGGGGCTGCTGCGGCGCAGCGCGCCCGCCGGCACGCTGATCCTGGTCACCGCGGACCACGGCATGGTCAGTGCCGATCCCGACGAACGCATCGACATCGCCGAAGAGCCGCGTCTGTCCCAAGGCGTGGAACTCGTCGGGGGAGAACCGCGTTCGGTGATGCTATACGCGGATCAGCACACCTCGCCCGAGGAATTGGCCGCGCGATGGACGAATTTCCTCGGCGATAGGGCTCTGGTGCGCACCAAAACGCAGGCTGTCGAACAGGGGGTGTTCGGATCTGTGGACGCGCGCGTGCTGCCGATGATCGGCGACGTGCTCGTGCAGGCCACGGGCGCGGTCACCATCGTCGATTCGCGCTCGCAGGCGGAGAAGGCCACGCGACTGCCCAGCGTCCACGGCTCGCAGACACGTCTGGAAATGGATATTCCCTGTCTCGTCGACGTGGTGTGAGCGGGTTCTTCGTTTGCATTGGTGGACGGGTGGTGACGGCCGGTCTGGCTCAGTCTCCGAACAGAATCTCGTCCCAGCTGGGCACGGCGGAACGTCCGGATTTGCGCTTGGCGGCGGGTTTTCCAGCGGCGGGGGTCTGCTCGCGCGTTTCGGGGGCGGACCCGTCCGTGGACGCTTCGGTCGTGTTCTGCACGGCGGCGGGACGTTCCGCAGGAGTGGTGTCGGGAGCCGTTCCGCGCGCGTCGCTCTCATGGGAGATCTCCGCCAGGGTCTGCATGATATCCGGTTGCGTCAGTCCTCCCGGATATTGCTGCGGCTGTTCGTCGGCTTCCGTCTCATCCGCCGGATTCGGCACGCTCGTGGACTGATCCCGTCCGATATTCGGAGAGGCCTGCTGGCGTGTTTCGGGCCGTGCCGCCGGCAAAGTCGGCTTGGGAGTGTTCCATGCGGAGACGGCGCGTTCGATACGGGCCGATCTGACGGAATCGCCCGGCAGCGTCGGCATCGGCGCGTCAGGCGAGGCGTCGGCGCCGGCGTTCAGATTCTGCTCGCCCAGCAGTTTGCGGGCCGTGTTGTTCAGGCTGGCGACGGAATTGTCGTGCATATCCCACGTCCACTCGGCTTTGGCGGTGCGCCCCGCGGTGGAGAACTGCGCGGTGATGTGCCACGGCTCAAGACCGCGGCGGGTGGCGCGCCATACCACCGATTCCATACCGATGCCCACCGAGGCCAACGTGCGTTCCACCAGTTCGGAGAGCGTGCGCACCTTGCTTTCCTTGGGCGCGGGAACGCTGAGGAACTGTTCGATGGCGTACTGTTTCTCGGTTTCCACTGCCGCGGAGAAACGACGGACCAACGCTTCGCTCAGCTCGTAGCGTTCGGCCACGCGCGTCGGATCGGCACCCGCGCGAATCAGCGACTGGATCTGTGAAATGGGCAGTACGGTCTGCTGTCGGGGCTGTCGACTGTTCCGCTGGTGTTCGCTGGCGAGTTGCTTGGCCTCGAGAATGGCGTGTTCCAGGGCATCGTCCACCGTGACGGCGAACAGTTGTCCGCCGCAAGAGAACACGAGCTCGCCCGTCTCTCCAACGTGATCGAAGCGGGCTTCTTCAAGCCGATCCTGGGGCATATGCGCACCACTTTCCATGCTGTGGAACATTACTTCTTCAAGTATGCCCCACGTGTCGAACTTTACGAGTATTTCAAATCGTGTATCCTATGGGCGAGTAAAGGCGTGTTTTGTTTCGGCGCCCAGTCGCGTTGGAACCGATGAAAGGAACCATAATGGCACAGGATTATGATTCTCCCCGCAACAAGGACGAGGACGAGGAGTCGCTGCAGGCTTTGGGCAAAAGCGCCCAGAGCTCGTCGAGCGATATCGACGACGACGAGAACGCCATCGCCGAGGACTATGAGCTGCCGGGTGCCGACCTGAGCAACGAGGACTCCTCGGTGACCGTGATCCCGATGCAGGGCGACGAGTTCATCTGCTCGCAGTGCTTCCTGGTCAAGCACCGCAGCCAGTTGGCGACCGTGGACGCCGACGGACAGCCGGTGTGCGAGGAGTGCGCCGCCTGATGACCTTCGACGTGGCCTACAACGAGCCGGAGAACACCGAAGTGCTCGTCAAGTCGTTGGACCCCGACCATCCCGCGCGGCTGTACTATGCGCATGCGGGTGATGCCGGCGCGGACCTGATCACCACGGTTCGGGTCGAGCTCAAGCCCTTCGAGCGTGCTCTGGTGCCGACCGGCGTGGCGATCGCCCTGCCCGCGGGCTATGTGGCGCTCGTCCATCCACGCAGCGGTCTGGCCGCCAAGCAGGGGGTGACCGTGCTCAACGCGCCCGGCACCGTGGACGCGGGCTATCGCGGCGAGATCAAGGTGCCGCTGATCAATCTCGATCCCGAACACACCGCGGTGTTCCAGCCCGGCGACCGTATCGCGCAGCTGGTGATCCAACGGTACGTCGAGGCACGGTTCGTCGAGGCTGAGACGCTGCCCGGCTCGGATCGCGCCGAACGCGGCTTCGGATCGACCGGAGTGGCGACGGACTGACGTTCCGCGACGGCGTGGTACGGGACGTGCATGCGCGTACTATGGTTGGAAACGCACGAGGGAGGTGACTGGCATGACCGAGGAGACTGAGGAGCAGTATGCCGCCCGCATGCTGGGTTGCGAGATCAGCGCCGATCCGCTCAATCCGCTTGATCCCATCCTGAAGGTGTGCCAGGCGCACCATCCCGACGAGGATATGTCGGTGCTTGAACGCGCCTACCGCCGCGCCGTCATCCAGCATTCGCCCCAGCGCCGCAAATCCGGAGAGCCGTACATCATCCATCCTCTGGCCGTCTCGCAGATCCTCGCGGATCTGGGCATGGGGCCGATCGTCGTGGCGGCGGGCCTGCTGCACGACACGGTGGAGGACACCGATTACACGTTGGAGGAATGCCGCGCGGAGTTCGGCGACACCATCACCGGTCTGGTCGACGGCGTCACCAAGCTGTCCAAAATGGAATACGGCGATTCCGCCCAGGCGGAGACCATCCGCAAAATGGTGGTGGCGATGAGCCGCGACGTGCGCGTGCTCGTCGTCAAACTCGCCGACCGCGTGCACAACGCGCGCACCTGGCGCTACGTGAAAACCTCCAGCGCGCAGAAGAAGGCGCGCGAAACGCTCGACGTGTACGCCCCCCTGGCCAACAGGCTCGGTATGAACGCCATCAAAACCGAGCTGGAGGAGCTGAGCTTCAAAGTCCTCTATCCGAAGATCTACAACGAGATCGTGGTGCTGGTGGCGCGTCGTGCCGGCCAGCGGGACGTGTATCTCAAGCAGATCCTGGCCGAGATCAACGAGGATCTCGACGAGCAGCATATCAGCGGATACGTGACCGGCCGTCCGAAGGACTACTTCTCGATCTACCAGAAGATGATCGTGCGCGGCCATGATTTCTCCAACATCTACGATCTGGTCGGCGTGCGCATCATCGTCGACACGATCCAGGACTGCTATGCGGCGTTGGGTGCCGTGCACGCGCGGTGGAATCCGGTTCCGGGCCGGTTCAAGGACTACATCGCCATGCCGAAGCTCAACATGTACCAGTCGCTGCACACGACGGTGGTGGGGCCGGGCGGCAAGCCGGTCGAAATCCAGATCCGTACATGGGACATGCATCGCCGCGCCGAATTCGGCATCGCCGCGCACTGGAAGTACAAGGAGAACGGCCAGGCCGGACGCGCGCTCAGCTCGCCGGACAAGGCCGACCGCCAACGCGAGAACGTCGAAACGCAGGAATTGAGCGAGGCCGACAATCTCAAGTGGATCCAGCAGCTCGCCGATTGGACGTCGGAGACTCCGGACTCCAACGAGTTCCTCGGTTCGCTGAAAGAGGATCTCGGCGCGGCCGAGGTCTACGTGTTCACGCCGAAAGGCAAAATCGTCTCGCTGCCGGCCGACGCCACGCCGGTCGATTTCGCCTACTCCGTACATACGGAGGTCGGCCACCGCACCATGGGCGCGCGCGTCAACGGCCGTCTGGTGCCGCTTGACACCAAGCTGGAGAACGGCGATACCGTCGAGGTGCTCACCTCCAAGTCCGATGCGGCAGGACCCTCGCGCGACTGGCTGAGCTTCGTGAAAAGCCCGAAGGCCCGCAACAAGATCCGCCAGTGGTTCAGCAAGGAACGCCGATCCGAGGCGATCGAGGAGGGACGCGACGAGCTGGTGCGCGCCATGCGCAAACGCAACCTGCCGATCAACACGCTGCTGACCGCCGAAGCGCTGGTCGGCATCGCCGACGATCTCAATTTCGCCAACGCCGACGCGGTATTCGCCGCCATCGGCGAGGGGCAGATCTCCACACAGAATGTGATCTCCCACCTCATCAAGGACGCGGGCGCCGACGAGGTGAACGAGGAGGTGGAGCAGGAGGCCCTGCCATTGAAGCCGGTGGAACGCCGGTCCACCACCAGTTCCACAGGCGTGTCCGTCAAAGGCGTGGGCGATGTGTGGGTTAAACTCGCGCGCTGCTGCATGCCGGTTCCGGGTGATCAGATCATCGGCTTCATCACTCGCAACCAGGGCGTGTCCGTGCACCGCGCCGACTGCCAGAACATGATCGATCTGCAGGAACGCCAGCCGGAGCGTGTGATCGAGGTGGAATGGACCAGCACCAAGGGTGTGTTCATGGTCAAAATCCAGATCGAGGCCTTGGATCGCCGCAATCTGCTGAGCGACGTGACCCGCGTGCTGGCCGACCACGGAGTGAACATCATCTCGGGATCGATCTCCACGGGGTCGGACCGTGTGGCCATCAGCCAGTTCAGTTTCGAAATGGCCGATCCTCAGCATCTCAACACGGTGCTGGCCGCCGTGCGCAAGATCGAAGGCGTGTTCGACGTGTATCGCATCACCGGAGCCAAGGACTCCGCCGAGCCTCGGCTGCGTAAGATGAAGAGCTGACGGCGCACGGACTCCATACCCGAGGCGCGCCGTGCGACCCTAAAACGCGACCGAAACGAACATTCGGGGTGCTGTTTCGCTGAGATTCCGCCAAACCCGTGCTGTGCGGGCGTGTGCGGAACTGTAACGAAAAGTCGCACGGATGGGCAGTCCGAATGTCTTTGTGCGACTTCGCCTCCGGCGAAGAGCGGGTGGGGGCCCATTTGGTATCCTCTCCCATAGGCCCAAGGAGGAATTCGTGCTGCAAATCAAGTCCATTTCCAAACAATACCGTGTCGGCGATTTCACGCAGAAGGCTCTGGACGGCGTCAGCCTGAACCTGCGCGACAACGAGTTCGTGGCCATCCTCGGCCCCTCCGGCTCCGGCAAAACCACGTTGCTCAACATCATCGGCGGTCTCGACCGCTACGATGACGGCGACCTCGTGATCAATGGCATCTCCACCAAGCAGTACAAGGACCGCGACTGGGACTCCTACCGCAACCACACGATCGGTTTCGTGTTCCAAAGCTACAACCTCATCCCGCACCAGACCATCCTGTCGAATGTTGAGCTCGCGCTGACCATCTCCGGCGTCTCGAAGTCGCAGCGACGACACCGCGCCCGCCGTGCGCTCAAACAGGTCGGCCTTGGCGAGCATATCAACAAGAAACCCAACCAACTTTCCGGCGGGCAGATGCAGCGCGTGGCCATCGCCCGCGCCCTGGTCAACAATCCCGACATCGTGCTGGCCGACGAGCCGACCGGCGCGCTCGACTCGGACACCTCCGTGCAGATCATGAACCTGCTCAAAGAGGTGGCCAAGGATCGTCTCGTCGTCATGGTCACGCACAATCCCGAACTCGCGCAGCAGTACGCCACGCGCATCGTGGAGCTGCGCGACGGGTCGATCCGCAGCGACTCCGACCCGTTCGAGGTGACGGGCCAGCAGTCGGGCGAGCCGGTGCACCGCACCATGGGCAAGGCCGCGATGGGCTTCACTACGGCCCTGTCGCTGAGCCTGAACAATCTCGGCACCAAAAAGGCGCGCACCTTCCTCACGTCCTTCGCCGGATCCATCGGCATCATCGGCATCGCGCTCATCATGTCCGTCTCGAACGGCGTGAACACCTACATCGACGACATCCAACGCGAGACGATGACCTCGTACCCCATCACCATCGAGGAACAGTCCATCGACCTAAGCAGTCTGATGAGCCAAAGCGCTACGGCGGGCGGCGGTGAGGAAGGGGCCGACCACGCCAACGACGGCATCTATCCGGACGATTCCAGCATCCAGCGGGCCTCCACGCTCACCACCTCCATCAGCGAGAACAATCTGACCGCGTTCAAGGAATACCTCGACGATCCCGACAGCGAAATCCACCAATACGTGGGCGGCAACGGCATCCAATACTCATATGACGTGAAATTCTCCGCATACACGCACGATCCCGACGGCACTTTGGTCAATACGGACGGCGTGACCGTGGGGGAGAGCGCCTCGAATGACTCGATGGCCGCGCAGATGGCCACCAGCACCCCCTACTCGTCGTCGACGAGCTCCATGTCGATGCTCACCGGAGAAACGGATGAGAACGCCGCACCCAGCTCGTTCAGCGAGATCATGCCCGGCGCGGACGAGGAGACGCTGATCAGTCAGGTCGTCACCGACAACTACGAGGTGGTCGACGGCGCATGGCCAACCGGCGCGGACGAGGTGGTGCTTGTGCTCAACGAGCGTAACGAGATCCCGCTGACCACCCTCTACGAGCTCGGTCTGCTGCCGGCCAGCGACTATCAGACGATGATGGACCAGCTCAACGCCGACGAGGAGGTCGAGACCACCACCGACAAACTCGACTATGCGACCGCGCTCGACCAGACGATTACGCTGATTCCCGCATGCGACCAGTACGTCAAGGACGATTCCGGCCACTGGCGCTACATCGGCGACGACGCGGATGAGATCACGCAGCTCGTCGACTCCGGCACCGGCACCTCGCTGAGGATCGTCGGCGTGGTCAAACCCGTCGAGGACGCGCAGACCACGCTGCTCAGCCCCGGCATCGGCTACACGCGGGCGCTGACCGACGATCTCATCGACCACACCGACTCCAGCGCCATCGTCACCGAACAGCAGGCCGACCCCGACCACAGCGTGCTCAACGGATTGGAGTTCTCCCCGGCCGACGACGCCGCCAAAGCCCAGGATGCGCGCACCTACGTGGCTTCGCTGGATGTGAGCGACAAGGCGAGCATGGCCCGCAGCATCATGGGCTCGTCCATGGACTCCGCGCAGTTGGCCGCGATGAGCGAACAGCAGATCGCCGACAGCTTCGACCAATATCTGGCCACCGCCGGCGATGACGTGCTTGTGACGATCTACGACCGTTACATCTCCACCGGCACCTACGACGACAACCTCGCCGCGTTCGGCGTGGTCAGTCGCGACGCTCCCAGCGCCATCAACATCTACACCGACAGCTTCGAAGCTAAAGACGGCATCTCCCAGGCCATCGAGAACTACAACGCCTCGGCCGACGAGAACGACAAGATCACCTACACCGATTACGTGGGCCTGCTGATGAGCTCGGTGACCACCATCGTCAACGTCATCTCCTACGTGCTCATCGCGTTCGTGTCGGTGTCGCTGGTCGTCTCGTCGATCATGATCGGCATCATCACCTACATCTCCGTGCTGGAACGCACCAAGGAGATCGGCATCCTTCGCGCCATGGGCGCCTCGAAGCACAACGTCTCGCAGGTGTTCAACGCGGAGACGGGCATCATCGGCCTATGCTCCGGCCTGCTCGGCGTGGGGCTGACCGTGCTGCTGAATTTCCCCATCAACTCGATTCTGCACTACTTCATGGAGACGGATGAGGTGAACGCCGCGCTCAGTCCGGTCGCCGGCGTGGTGCTGGTGGTGTTGAGCGTGGTGCTCACCCTGATCGGCGGCATCATCCCCTCGCGCAAGGCCGCCAAGCAAGATCCCGCCACCGCGCTACGCACCGAGTAGACGTTCGCGCGCGGACTCAAGGAACGCTGCGGCCGCGCGCGAGAGACGACGGTTGGTTTTCCACACCAGACTGAGCTTGGCCTCCAGTCGCGGCGCGAGTGGACGGAACGTCAGGTCGCTGTCTCCGCTGATGTTGATGATGCGGTCGAGCGTGAGCGCGTAGCCCAACCCCTCCGACACCATCAGCGCGGCGTTGTTCAGCAGATTGTATGTGCCGACGATAGTGAGATCCTGCTCGCCGGTGATACCCCACGCTCCGAATTCGCGGTCGAAGCGCGTCTGCCGCGATACGAGCAGCGGCATGGTTTTCAGATCGTCGGCGGTGATGTCGTGACGTGCCGCCATCGGATCATCGCGGCGCATGAGCACGCCCCATACGTCGGCGGCGGGAAAATCCACGCAGGCGAACTTGGTCGTGTCCCACGGCTCGAACAATACGGCGAAATCCAGCAGTCCCGCATCGAGTTGCGCGACGACGTCCGCGGCATCGCCGCTGTACATGTGGAAACGCACACGAGGATACCTGTCGCGGGTGTCTTTCGCGGCCTGCGCGAGCAGACGCATCGCATCGGTTTCTCCTGCGCCGATGAACACCGGACCGCCGACCGGCTCGTCCATTTCGGTCAGTTCGGTTTTGGTGCGGTCGGTCAGTTCGATGATCTCCTGTGCACGGTCGCGCAATAGCTCGCCTTCCGGGGTGAGGGTGATGGTGCGGCTGCCGCGGATGAACAGCTGCTTGCCGAGTTCCTCCTCGAGCTCGCGCAGTTGGCGGGAGAGCGTGGGTTGGGAGATCATGAGGATGTCGGCCGCGCCGGTGATGCTTTCCTCTTCGACGACGGCGAGGAAATACCGCAGAACTCGCAGATTCATGAGTGGCCTTCCGGAAGTATGGTCGGTTCGATTATAGAAGTGTGGGAATGGGGATGAGGATGTTGAGGGAGAAGACGTGGTCGGCGGTGGCGATGTCGAGCTGGCCTTGGTATTTCGCCACTTGTCGGGCGATGGAGCGCATGCCGAAGCCATGGAAGCGTTTGTCGCCCTTGGAGGTTTGCGGCAGGCCGTCCGCCATGCGCACCTCGCCGGTGTAGTAGTTCTCCTCGCTTATGCGCAGCATACGGCCGTTGGCTCGCAGGTCGAAGGTGATCTGCCGGTCGGTGGCGTCCGGCAGCAGTGTCACCGCCTCGATCGCGTTGTCGAGGATATTGCCGAACAGCGCGTACACGTCGGAGCGGTCCATGAAGCCGAGCTGTTTGCCATCTGCCATGGCGGTCAGGGTGATGCCATGCTGCGCGCAGTACAGGCTTTTCTCCGTCAGCAGCGTATCCAACGCGTCGTTGCCGGTATGGAAGATCGAATCGTACACGCGGATCGAACGCTCCATCCGCTCCAACGCCTCGGTGGGAATGCTTGGCACGGGGGAGTCGCCGGGCTGCGACTCCTGCGCGCGCTGCAGTTCCTGCGCCGTTTTGCGCAGCGACGCGAGATCCTTGCGCACATCATGGAATTTGGTGTTCACCAATTCGATGTTCTCGCGGCTCATCTCATACTGCTGTTCCTTGAGCCGGTTGATCTGTTGAATCACCGCCAGATCATTGGCCAGTCGGTCGTTGTTCGACACGGCGAGCAGCAGCGCGAACGCGAGTACGCTGCACACCAGGTCATATATGTAGCAAATGATCTGAGGAACGAATCCCATCCATTCGCCATCGACGAGCTCCTCCACCGCCTGATTGAACACAATCACCAACGCCAACACGCCAAGACTCATCAGCACGCGGGCTTTCGTATCGCGGATCTTCTCCTCGTCCACAGCGAAATCACGGGCCACCAGCAACCAAATCAGCCAGTAGACGACGGCGAACACCACCAGATGCAAAGGAAGCAGCCGCATATCGTAGACATACAGCTGCGATCCCGCGATGGAGCGCAGAAGCGCCACGCATGCGAACGCGATATGCTGAGCGCAATAGCCCACGGCGACGATAACCAACGATTCCATCCACGACACGGAGCAGATCCAACGCAGCAATATGACGAGCAACGCCGCGCAGCAGGCGAAAAACGTGACGCTTGAGAGAAACCGTATGACGGGAATGAACGTTCCGTTGCCCCACGGCTCCGTCCATACCGAAGGCCATATCATGCGCGTGCCGGCCGCCGCCACGCTGAAGGCCACCATCACGCATGCGCCGGCGGCTGCGCGGACGGGACGATGCCAGTCCAATCGCGTTGCGAACAGCAGCACGCCGACTACGAACTCCACCAGAAACGGCATAAAGAACAGCAACTGCATGACGGCCACCTATGCCCGCCTGTAGTAGGCGTTCAACGCCTGCATCAACGGTTTCTTGCGGGAGCGGGAGACGGGGACGCGCTCGCCGTCCACAACCACGGTATCGCCCTCGAAGGCTTCCACCCAAGCGAGATTGACCAAGCAGTACCGGCTTGCCGCCACGAAATCATGGCCGTTCAACTGTTCGGCCGTGGCTTTGAGCGAGCCCCAATCCCGCCATGTGCCTGTGGCGGTGTGGTAGAGCACGTTGTGCCCCGTCACCTCCACATAGCGGATGTCATGCGAGTCGAGGAAATGCATGTGGTCGTCGGATTTGATGGCGATGGTCGTGCCCTTGCGCGAGCCGATGATGCTTAACGCCTTGCGCATTTTCAGCGCGAAGCCCGGATATTCCAACGGTTTGACGAGATAGCCGACGGCGTCCACATCGTAGCCGACCGTGGCGTATTGGGCCATTTTGGTGGTGAACACGATCACCGTGCGCGTATCCCTTTCGCGCAGCAGACGCGCGGTCTCCAAACCGTCGATGCCGGGCATCTCCACATCGAGGAAGATCAGGTCGATGGGGCCGCGGTCGGCGTCGTCATAGGAACGCAGCAGCGCGGCGCCATCCTCGAAGCGGGTGATGGCGAGACGGATGTCCTCGTCCGGATGGTCGGCGCAATAACGCCATACCATCGACTCGGTGATGGCGGCGTCATCGTCGACGTCATCGGTGATCGCTATCGAAATCAATGCCATAGTAGGCATTCTAGCCGGTGACGGCCGTCGGCCGAGGCCGATATGAGACGGCTTATGCGACCACGATGACGGCTCGTGAAAAACCGCGATACGGCATTTCGCACCGTTTTATGGTGAACTCAACACCACGCACAAACCGGACATTCGGCTCCATGACAAGGAAAGACGTGGAAGGCCGTGTGATTCAGACTTGTGCCCGGGCATGGCAGCCCGGCGGTGATTCCCAACCATAAGTCCAGTCCCACAGAAGGAGAAGAACATGTTAGGCATCAATATGGCCGACGTGATCGGTGTGCTTGCATCGTTGCGCACGCAGCTCATCGTCGTCGGAGTGGCGCTGGTGGCTGCGCTGCTGGTCACGTTCATCGTCAACAAGCGCACCGTAAAGAACCAGGGTGTGCGCAAGCTCGTGCACAGCGAGACCTGGATCATCGCGGCCGTGACCATGATCGTGGCTGTGAGCATGATGCTGTTCGGACCGTTGAACGCCACGCTTTCGCTGCTGTCCGGCGGCGGAAAGCTGACCGAGGAGACGACGGTCCGCGCCAATGATCTGGCCGTCGACATCCAGCGCGAAGGCACCGTGCTGTTGCAGAACAACGACGACGCGCTGCCGCTTGCGACCGGTCGGGTGAACGTGTTCGGATGGGCTTCTGCCAATCCGATTTACGGTGGTTCCGGTTCCGGCTCGCTCAACGACCAGTACGACACCACCTCCATCCTCGAAAGTCTGAACAACGCCGGCATCGAGACGAACACCGAGCTGACGCAGTTCTACACCGACTATCGCTCCGGACGGCCGACCATGGGCGTGTACAGCCAGGATTGGAGCCTTCCGGAACCGGGAGTGTCCTCCTATTCCGATGACATGCTCTCCAACGCCCGTGACTTCTCCGACACCGCGGTCATCGTGATCGCCCGTTCCGGCGGCGAAGGCGCGGACCTGCCACACCGCATGGGCGACATCTCCCAGACCGGGCCCGACGAAGAGTCCTCCGACGGGCAAGGCGAAGTGGATCGGGTCGCCGGACAGGTGGGAGCCGGTCAGGTCTATCACAACAACTCCAACGACTATAAGGACTTCGAGGACGACCAAGGTTACCTGACCCTGTCGCACAACGAATCCGACATGCTCGACCTGGTCACCGAGAACTTCGACAATGTGGTGCTCATCTACAACGGCGCCAACACCTTCGCGCTCGACTTCGTGAACGACTATCCGCAGATCAAGTCCGTGCTGTGGGCGCCGCCCGCGGGCCAAGCCGGCTTCGCTGCCCTCGGCGAGATCCTCACCGGCGCCGTGAACCCCTCCGGCCACACCACCGACACTTTCGTGCATGACTTCTCACTCGCCCCGTGGTACAACAACATCGGCAACTTCGCCTACGACAATATGGACGAGTTCGGCGCGACCTCATACATCGGCACCAATACGCCCACTTTCGTGAACTATGTCGAAGGCGTCTACGTCGGTTACCGCTACTATGAGACGGCCGCCGACGAGGGCGCGATCGATTATGACGCGGTGGTGCAGTATCCCTTCGGCTATGGCCTGTCGTACACCACCTTCGAGCAGGAGATGGACGAGGTGAGCTATGCTGCCGACGGCACGATCAGCTTCGACGTGACCGTGACGAACACGGGTGACGTGGCTGGTAAGGACGCGGTCGAGGCCTACTACAATCCGCCGTACAGCAATGGTGGCATCGAGAAGGCCAGCGCGAACCTCATCGCCTTCGAGAAGACCGAGGAGCTCGCTCCGGGCGAATCGCAGACCATCAGCATTGAATTCTCCGACGAGGACATGGCCTCCTACGATTACCAGAACGCCCGCGCCTACGTGCTCGAATCTGGCGACTATGGCATTTCGATCCGGTCCGATTCCCACACCATCATCGAGGAGCAGACCGTGACCGTTCCGGAAACCGTCACCTACTCCGGCGAGAACACGCGCTCCAGCGACCAGGCCGAAGTCACCAATGTGTTCGATGACGCCGCCGGCGATGTGACCTATCTGTCGCGCGCCGACCACTTCGCCAACTACGATGAGGCCACGGCCGCGCCGAGCACCTACTCCATGTCCGAAGAATACAAGGCCACGTTCATCAACGCCTCGAACTATGAGAACGAGAACGACGATTCGGATGAGATGCCGACCACCGGCGCGGACAACGGCGTCGACCTGGTCGATCTGTACGGCAAGGACTACGACGATCCGATGTGGGATGACCTGCTCGACCAGCTCACCTTTGACGACATGGATGAGCTGATCGCGAACACCGGATACAAGACCGTGGCCATTGCCGCAATCAACAAGCCCCAGCAGTCCGATGTGGACGGCCCCGCCGCGCTGAACAACAACTTCACCGGCGTCGGTTCCATCGGCCTGCCCGCCAGCGTCGTCGTGGCCAACACCTTCAATGCGGATCTGGCCACCGAATACGGTGAGATCATCGGCGATATGGCGCATGAGATGAATGTGACCGGCTGGTACGCACCCGCTATGAACATCCACCGTTCCGCCTACGCGGGCCGCAACTTCGAGTACTTCTCCGAGGATCCGCTGCTCTCCGGCGTGATGGCCGCCAACGAGAACGCCGCTGCTGCCAGCAAGGGCGTGTATGGCTTCATCAAGCACTTCGCGCTCAACGACCAGGAGACCAACCGCAACTCCATGATCTGCACCTGGGCCGATGAGCAGGCAATCCGTGAGATCTACCTGAAGCCCTTCGAGATGGCGGTTAAGGACGGCGAAGCCACCGCGGTGATGAGCTCCTACAACTACATCGGCACCCGTTATGCCGGTGCCCATTCGGGCCTGCTCAACACGGTGCTGCGCGACGAATGGGGATTCCGCGGATTCGTGGAAACCGACTATTTCGGCGGCTATGGTTACATGGTGGCGGACCAGGTCATCCGCAACGGCGGCGACGCGATGCTCGCCACCATCGAAACCACCAACCATGTCACCGACCACAGTGCCACCTCTTTGATCGCCATGCGCAACGCGGCCCACAACATTCTCTACACCGCGGTGAACAGCTGGATCTACGAGGATGGGCAGCCCGAGGTCGCCACTCCGACCTGGCAGTACATCTACTACGCCGCCGTCGGCGTGCTGGGCGTGCTGCTGATCGCCGCCGAGGTCGTGGCCATCCGCCGCTTCCTCAAGCGTCGTCAGGCGACCGTGACGGTGTCCGCAGAATAATCCGGTAGCTTCCTCTCGTGTCATCCTGAGCGGAGCGCAGCGAAGTCGAAGGATCTCTTACCTAACAACGGTGGAGATCCTTCGACTTCGTTCGTTTCACTCACTCCACTCAGGATGACGCCAAGAGGGAAGTCTCTTTGTTCGGGATGGCGTCGCAAGAGGCTTGCCTCGCTCAGGATGACATCAAGAACGAGGGGCTCGCTTCGCTCTGGATGTCCACTCAACTCATGCCTTGCGGATATGGGTCGGTATCGTCCATAGGTATTTGATAAGGCTGCCGTGCGGTGCCTAAGCTGAATGCGATTCCAATGATTTTGCTTCCAAGGCAGGCGAACAATATGGCACAACCATCTCTTCAGGAGCCGCAATGGGTCAACTGAATATTTCTCGCGGTGTCGTCGTATTACGTGCGGTGGCGGCCATGCTGGCGTGCGCGGTGCTGCTTCTGGCCGCCGGATGCGGCGCGCGGAACGAATCGGCGAGGGAAGGCGGTTCCGGAACCGACTCGTCGCAATCGGACGCGATGCAAAGCGAATCCGGTGATGTCGGAACCCAATCCGAATCCAATACCAACGCTCCAACAGCGAATGGCGATACTGGAAACGACGACACTGCGGAAAGCGAGCGGACAATGAACGACATCACCATCACCGTCAACGGACAATCCTTCTCGGCGACCTTGGCCGACACCCAAGCCGCCCGCGCCTTCGCCGAACGGCTGCCGCTCACCGTGAGCATGGACGATCTGCACGGCAACGAGAAATACCATTACCTCGACGAGGAGCTGCCCACGAACGCCTCGAATCCCGGAACCATCCATGCCGGCGACCTGATGCTGTTCGGTTCCGACTGCCTCGTGCTGTTCTACGAGACCTTCCAAACCTCCTACACCTACACCCGCATCGCCTCCATCGACGATGCCGCCGACCTTCCCGACGCCGTGGGCGGCGGCAGCGTGACCGTGAGTTTCGCTAACTGAAACAATCTTTTCTGTTAACGGGGATAAATGTTCTATTTGTTTCTGTTAAGGAAAGAATGTGCCGAAACCGCCGAGAGAATTAGCGGGCGCTCTTGAGCTTGACGGCCGCATACCAGACGATCAGCGCCACAAGCAGGATGGCGACGACAATCTGGAATCGGTCGAGCAGGGCGAGGATGGTGTTCCAACGCGAGCCGAGCAGATAGCCGGCCATCACCAACATGGTGTTCCACACCGCGGAGCCGAGCGTGGTGAGCGCGACGAACCACGCGAGCCCCATCGAAGCGATGCCTGCAGGAATGGAGATGAGACTGCGGACGATGGGGATCACACGCCCCACCAGCACCGACGGCGACCCGTACCGTTCGAACCAATCGTTCGCCTTGTCGATGTCGCTGGCCTCGGTGAGCGGCAGCCAATCGAACAGGCGGCGCATGCGTTCGGCGCCGATGGCGTAGGCGATGGCGTACAGCGTCAACGCGCCCGCCACCGAGCCGATGGTCGCGCCGATGATCGCCTCAGGCAGCGACATATGGCCTTGCGCCGCGGTGAACCCGGCCAGAGGAAGGATGACCTCGCTGGGGATGGGTGGGAATAGGTTTTCCAGAAACACGGCCACGCCGGTGCCGAAGCCGCCCATGGCGGCCATCAGATCGACCAGCCAGGTGGTGATCGAGTCGATGACGCCACCGGTGCCGGTGGTGTATTGCAGGGTGTCGATGGATGATGCCGACTCTTGAATCAGTGCTGTTGCTGCCATGCGACATAGCCTATGAGACCAGTACTCAGATACCACTCAGATTTTGGGATGGCCTTGCGCTGTCCACCGCGGCCACGGGTCTTTGCGCCGCGGTGGCCTTATGCGCTTATCACTGTTCGGCGAGCGGGAAACGCACCAGCATGGTGGTGCCGTTCGGCGAGGACTCCTCGACGATGATTGATCCGTGATAGCGGCTGGCGACGTCCCGTGCGAGCGCGAGGCCGAGACCATATCCCTGATGCGTGGTGCCGTCGTCGCTGCGTGCGAACCGTTGGAACAGCCGTTCCGGATCCTCCCCAATGCCGGGGCCGTGGTCAATGACGCGGATCGCGACGTCGTCATGGTGCCCGAATCCGATCCGGACCGAAACCTGCTGACCGCGCGGCGAATGGGCGATGGCGTTGTCCAAAACGGCCACCAGACAGCGCGATATGCCGGTGAGATTGCCATCCACAACAAGCCGGGAATCCGAAGCGTCGTCATGCCGCACAATGGTCACCCCCTGACGTTCGGCCAGCGGGGCGACGGCGTCGACCGACCGGCTCACCGCATCCGCGATACGCACCGGTTCGGTATGCGTTGCCCCACGCGCGGCGGTCAGCAGATCGGTGACGATGGCGTTCATCCGATCCACGTCGTCGCGCAGATCGCGCAGCGGCTCATCGATGTTCTGGCCGTGGGCGAGCCGGAAGTCGATGAGGTCGATGCGGGTGGAGATCACAGCCAACGGCGTTTTGAGCTCATGGCTGGCATCGGCCACGAAATTACGTTGCAGCCGCAACGCACGCTCCAACGGAGCCACCTCCTTGCGCGAGTAATACCAACCGGCCGCGGCGACCGCGACGATCACGCCAAGCACGAACAGCACGGTGAAGAAAATCGCCTTTTCTGTGTCGATCACCATCATGCCGTCGCCGAACTGCGCATCGACGGCCATACGGTCGGGATCGATGCCTCGCTCCGAGAACTCATGCCGCGAACCCAGCAGCACTCCGGCGATGAACAGCAGACCGCCGATGATGGTGATCGCGCCCACCGTCACCGTCATACGCAGGCTGATGGAGTCCGCGATGGTACGGCGCTCCCCGGTCCGCGTCGACGATGGTCGGACTATGGACGATGCCATATCCGCCGCTTTCTTGAACCATGGTGCGAAACCGCGCATAGGGCCTCCCTCGGTTTCAGTCGGCTTCGGGCGAGCCGATGCGGTAGCCGCGCCCACGCACGGTTTCGATGATTGAACGCGTGGTTTTGCCACGAATGTAGGAGACGTACACGTCCACGGTGTTCGGCTCGCTGGCGTCGTCGAACACCTCGCGCAACAGTTCCTCGCGGGAGAACACATGGTTGGGAGAGGCGGCGAGCGTGGCGAGCAGCGCGACCTGCGCCCGCGTCAGCGTAAGCCCCCGCCCGTCGGGATCCTCGATGCGTGACGAGACGGTGTCGAGCATCCAATCGCCGATGGCGATGGTGACGGTCCGTGCCGCGAACCCACGCAGCATCGCATGCAGGCGCGCCTGAAGCTCGGCGAAATGGAACGGTTTGGTCAGATAATCGTTGGCACCGCCATCAAGCCCGGCGACGATGTCATCGACCTCGGCGAGCGCGGTGAGCATCAGCGCCGGCGTCGTCATGCCCGCCGCACGCAGATCGCGGACGATCCGCAAACCGTCCATGTCAGGCAGTCTGCGGTCGACGACCAGCGCGTCATAATGCGAGCCGGACAGGAGCGCCCGCGCCTCGGCGCCGGTTCGGGCCCATGACACCTGAAAATCCTCCGAGAGCATCTCCTGTGTCATGGCGCCCAGACGTTCGTCGTCTTCGATGAGCAGTACCGCGGGCAGTAGCAGCCGCGATGGGTCGCTGAGCGCCAAAGCGCTCGCGGGATTCTGAATATCATCCGCCATGCTTCTCCTTCCGCCGGGTCGGGCCCGTTTTCGCTTAGTGCCATCCAAAGGAATTGTCGCTAAGAATACGCTAAGAAACGCGGGGGAGACGCCGTGCCATGCCGTGCGGCGGTATGGTGTGCCTATGCAAGAGGTGCAAGAGTCGCAAGAGGTGCTGCGCGCGCGGAATATGTCATGCGCGATGCCGGCCGAGCATGGCGTGACAAGCGTGTTCCAAGGGCTTTCGATATCGCTTCGCCGGGGTGAGATCGTCGATCTGGTCGGTCCGTCCGGCTCTGGCAAAAGCAGTCTGCTGACCGCTCTGGCCCGATTGAATCCGCATGCGGCCGGAGAGCTGACGCTTGAGGGTCGGCCGGCGGAGGAGTTCGCGCCGCAACAATGGCGTCGCCGTGTGGCCTATCTGCCGCAGAAGCCGACGCTGATCGGCGACAGCGTGGGCGAGGCGATCCGTCTGCCGTGGACGCTGACGGTGCGTAAGGAAGCGGATTCTTCCGTGAAAGCCCGGTTCGGAAAATTGTGTTCGCATGCGGGTCTGGAGACGGGTCTGGAAACTGGCTCGCTTCTGCCGGACGGGCGGATTCGCGAGCTGTTGGACGCCGTCGGTTGCTCGGATGTCGACCTTTCCCGGCCTGTGCATGATCTGTCCGGCGGGCAGGCGGCCCGCGTCAGCCTGGCGCGCACGCTGCTCACCCGTCCGACGGTGCTGCTCGCCGACGAGGTCGACGCCGGGCTGGACGACGATAACGCGCGGCTGGTGACCGATGTGCTGGCCGAAGCGGCCGGACGCGGCATGACGGTGGTGCGCATCCGCCACCGTCCGCCGGATGGCCGCGCGTCGCGCATCCTCAGACTGGCGGACGGCGTGTTGTCCGACGCGGCCGGTTCGGCTGGTGTCTCCGGCATGGACGGTGATGCTGCTGGCGGTGCTGACGGTGACATGGCTGGCGGCGCGGTCGGTGCGGCCGTCGCGGCGTCGCACGCGATGCGATGACGGGGGAGATGGGCTGATGGGAAGCACGACCTATTCCATCGATATCTGGGGTCTGCTGGTGGCGATGCTTATGGTGGTCGCCGCCGCGGCCGTGTCGGGCATCATGCGCATGGGCGTGGGGCGCACGCTGCTGTGGTCGGCCTGCAGGGCTCTACTGCAGCTGTGCGCGATGGGTTTCGTCATGGGCTTCGTAATCAAGGCGAACAATCCGTGGCTGGTGTTCGCCCTGATCGCCGTGATGCTGGTCGCCGGCGTGCAGATCACGCTTTCGCGCGCCAAAGGCGTGCCGAAGGGGCTCGCGGGGCCGGTGCTGCTCAGCCTGGTGGTCACGATGACGATGATGATCGCCCTGGTGGCGGAACTCATCGTCCGTCCGCAACCGTGGTACGCGCCGCAATTGGTGGTGCCGCTCACCGGCATGCTGTTGGGCAATACGGTGAGCGCTCTGGCGGTGGGATTGAGCCGGTTCTATGAAAGCATGGGGGAACGGCGCGACGAAATCGACACTCTGCTGGCGCTCGGGGCGAGCAAGTGGGAGGCGGCGCGGCCGTCGGTGGTCTCATCGATCCGGCTCGGCCTGCTGCCGACCACCGCATCGCTGGCATCCAGCGGCATCGTCACCATTCCCGGCATGATGGCCGGTCAGGTCATCGCCGGTGGAGATCCGCTCGACGCCGCGAAATACCAGTTCGTGATCCTCGCCGCCATCGCCGCGCTGACCCTGCTCGCCGACAGTCTCATCATGCTGATGGTCTACAAAACCTGCTTCACCGCCGACGACCAATACCGGCCGCTGGTGTGACGAACACATGGTCAGCCGTTATCGGTAGCGACGGTATGTCGGAATTGTCCTGATGGTTGTGCGATATCCGCGTGACCGGAATTAATCCGTGGCAGTGTCCATGCTGAAAGTGGGTTATTTAAAAGCGGTTCAGCGTAACATCAAGCGTTTGAGGGGCATCTGCGTTACTGGTAGTGGATTTGGGCCTTTGCAAACATCGATCTGCGTTAGCGGTAGTGTCTGCGGGACCGTAGACCAGATATGTTCCGCGGCGTTCCAACGAACATACTTGGCTTACGGGATTAAGGACACTACCGCTAACGCAGATCGATGCTTGCAAGGCCTTGAATTCACTACCGCTAACGCAGATAGCTGGAGATGCGATTATATGTGCCGAACTGTCGACCGCGTTCAACGTCTTTAGAAAGAGCTATTCGGTCTCCGCGCAGCCGCGATGGCCGTGTATGGTGCAGGAGTCGAGGGCTTGCTCCAGCGAGGCGAATTCCTCGGCCGTCAGTTCGACGTTCGCGGCGTCGAGGTTTTCGAGGATCCGCGACTGGTTTTTTGAACCGGGAATGGGAACGACGTTCGGATACTTGTGCAGCATCCACGCCAGGGAGATCTGCGCGGACGTCGCGTGCTTGCGTGCCGCGTAGTCGCGTAGGATCTCGACTAGAGGCTGGTTCGCCGCGATGTTCTCCCGCGACAATTGCGGCACGACGTTGCGCACGTCGTCCACCTGTTCGAACCGCGTCCGCGGCGTGATCTTGCCGGACAGGAATCCGCTGGCGATCGGCGAGAACGGCACGACCCCGATCCCATGCTCCATGCAGTAAGGGATGACGCTCTCCTCGCAATCTCGCTCCATCATCGAATAGATGTTCTGCACCGCGGAAACCGGCGTCACCGCATGGGCTTTCGCGATGGCCCGCACGCCGACGTTGGACAGGCCCCAAGCGCGGATCAGACCTTCTTCGATGAGCCGCCCCATGCCTTCGGCCACCTGCTCGACCGGAACGTCGGGATTGAGGTGATGCAGATAGTACAGGTCGATGTAGTCCGTGCATAGCCGTCGCATGGATCCCTCAAGATGATGCCGCAGCGTGGCGTACACGCCGTCGCGTCGCGCCTCGCCGGTCGGCAGGAACAGTTTCGTCGCGAGCGTGACGTCGCGCCGCATCGGCTGCAGCGCCTTGCCGACGATGCGTTCGTTATGCCCGATGCCTTCCAGATTGGGGCTGTACACCTCCGCGGTGTCGTAGAAGGTGCACCCATGCTCGTAGGCGGCGCGGATCGCCTGGATGCTGTATTCCTCGTCGGGGATGCGGCCGTAGCCGTGGGAGAATCCCATGCATCCCATGCCGATTTCGGATACGGTCAGATCCCTGAGTTTGCGCGTGCGCATTGCGGGTCTCCTTCGTTGCGAAGCGTGTGCGTGGGTCATCTTGACGTGGTCGGGCTTGTCGAGTGTGGCCCGCATGTTGAAATCGAATGATGCTGTCATTGTAGACATGTGAACGACGCTTGGAAGTCGACGATTTGCGCGGGCGTCATCTGATGGTTCCCGAACAGGAGTCGCCGGGCGAGTTCCAGTCGTTCCTCGACGCCCATCCCGAACTGGATGTGGAACGCACGCATCGCTTCTACGACATGGACACCTTCAACCGATGCGAGCAAAGCGGCGACTTGCTGCTCACCTTGGACGCCTGGTCGGGCGTGCACCCCTCGCTGACCACTGTTCCCGTGCGATGGGATCTGCGCGTCCCCTACGGACTGCTATATGCCAAACGTCCGGATGATCGCGTGAGAGGATTCATCGCCGTCGTCAAGCGCATGCTGCGTCGGCGTCCATTTAATATGAATGGTGATGAACTACTTATATATGAGTATTTTTAAATTAAATCCTTAGGTATTGCTAATATATAAGTATGTTTACATTGCTTGATGAATTAATGCCGGGGGATGTCTCCGCTGGTGTCGCGGAGCGCATGGTGGCGCGTCGCAAGGAACGGCATATGAGTCAGGCGCAGCTTGCCTCCGTGTCCGGGGTGAGTCTCGGTTCGCTGAGGCGGTTTGAGCAGCTTCATGAGATTTCGCTGACCTCGCTGGTCAGCATAGCCTTTGCGTTGCAATGCGAAAATGATTTCGAATCATTGTTCGCGAACCCGTACTATGCGACCATCGAGGATGTCGAGGCCGCTCGCAAACGGGGTGAATGATGACGGGCGGGGCACGTGTGGATGCATTGCCAGATGTCCAGCGACTCCATGTGCGGTTCGATGGGCATCCGGTGGGAACATTGGTACTTTCCGCCGCTCGAACGTTGGCCTTCTCGTACGATTCCGACTGGTTGCGCAACGGATTTTCCATCAGCCCGTTGAGTCTTCCCCTCCGTGAGGGGGTGTTCGTGGCGAAGCGAGATCCGCTGAACGGAATGTTCGGCGTGTTCGATGACAGCATGCCTGATGGATGGGGTCGTCTGCTGACGGATCGTCTGTTGCGTCAACGTGGCATGGATCCCTATGCGGTGGGATTGTTGCAAAGACTCGCCATCGTCGGTTCCGGCGGAATGGGTGCGTTGGAGTACGAGCCTGAGGCGGTACTGGAGAACGAGCCTCTATGCGCCGACTTGGATGATATCGCGAGGGAATGCGCCCGACTGTTGGAAACGGACTACTCCGACGACTTGGATCGGCTGTTCGCGCTTGGCGGCTCGTCCGGAGGCGCCCGTCCTAAAATCATGACCGCTGTTGATGGCGAGGATTGGATCATCAAATTCCCGTCGTCGATGGATTCATCCGATATCGGGGAACGGGAATACGAATTGTCAACGCTTGCGCGAGCATGTGGCATCGATATGCCCGAAACGCGATTGTTCCCATCCCGAACATGTTCGGGGTATTTTGGCGTGAAACGGTTTGACAGGGTGCGAACGACTTCGGGGCTGTCCAAAGTGCATATGGTGTCGGCCGGCGGTTTATTGGAAACATCGCATCGTCTGGCGAATCTGGATTACGGTCTGTTGATGCGATTGATCATGCGCATCACCGACAGCGCGGAGGAATGCGAGCGGCTATACCGGTTGATGTGTTTCAACGTGTTCATCGGCAACCGTGACGACCACGCAAAAAACTTCAGCTACCTCTATGACCTTGGGCATGAACGATGGAGACTGTCTCCCGCCTACGACCTGACGGAAAATCCCGGCATCAACGGGGAACATACCACCGCGGTTGCCGGCAAGGGACACGGAATCGCCGTTGTGGATATGGTGGGCATCGGCGTGCGTGCGGGCATCACTCGTACCCGCTGTTTGAGCATCGCAGGCGAGATTCGAGACGCCGTCGCTTCGGCGGGCATCACGCCGAAGGATTGACGAGTCCGTCAGATTCATATGATTGATGTGTGCGGCCCATACGACCTGACGGACCTTGACGATGTCGATGCTGGGAGTGTCCGAGCTCCATTACGCCTGCGTCAGTGAGAATCCTCGGAAGATGTAGTTCATCTGGAAGACGATGAAACGTTCGAGGGGCACGCCGCCCGGGTCGGCGAGCCATGCGGCGATGGTGGAGGTCAGCGCGGAGGCGTAGAACTCGCATACCAGATCGCGTTCGCGCCCGTATCTGGGAGCCTGGGCCGGCAGGTTCGCCTCGATCAGGGGTTTGAGCATGTCTTTGAACCGACGCGAGAACGAGGGATCGCCCCGGTCGGAGAGCAGCACGGCGACATACTCCTGATATTCCTCGGCGAACGACAGGATGTCGCTCATATGCGCGGTCAGCTGCTCATACGACGGCGCCTCGTTCGGCGACTGGTCCATCGCGTTGATGCGGTCGAAGAACTCGTCCTCGATGTGTGTGAGCACGTCGCGCACGCCACTGAAATACTCGTAGAACGTGGCACGGCTGTATCCCGCCAGCGCGGTGATCTCGCGCACGGTGATCTTGTCGATCGGGCCGGTGCAATACAGTCGCCAAAACGCGCGGATGAGTTTCTCCCGCGCCTGGGACGGGCGTCTTTCGCGTGCGGAGACTGCGATATGTTCGCCTTGCATTGTGATGCGCTCGCTTTTCTGCGGAAAATCACGGGTTTTCATCCAGCATACCTTACACATTGTCAGATTGTGTCTGAATGTTGGTATTTCAGTGAAAACTACACTGAATATCGTCCGGTTCCCAACACAATGCAGGGTGAAGGCGGCCGGCTTTACGCAATCAATATGGAATATGAACCCCAAGGAAGGATGGCATGCACAATGGCCGACTACGCTGAGACGAGCGCGATGGAGGAAGCGATCAAGGACCGTCTGGAGACGGGATTCCGTAATTGGAACGGCGGCTACGACGGTTGGCTGGAATGGTGCAACACCCTCTACGAGCCGGATGCCTACTACAACATCCCCTTCAACGGATCCCAGCGCCGCTGCACGCTCGAGGAATACAAGGGCATGATGGGACAGCTGTTCGAGCACTTCACCATGGAGCTCGGCGCTTTCGACAACATGATCATCAAGGGCGACTGGGCCGCGATCAGGTATACGGTGAAGGTCAAGAATCTGGACACCGGGGCGGAGATCCTCCAGCACACCATGGAATTCGTCAAGTTCAAAGACAACAAGGACGAACGCGGCGTGCGCGTCGTGGAAGGCTGGGCCCTGTCTGATTCCGCGCTGTGCTGAATCGCTGTTCGCGGCCATGTTCGGCGCAGTGATGGGCCGCCGATATCAGCGACATCGCGGCCCATGGTCCTGAACTGCATCCCGGATGTGACTTGATCGCCTCACAGCAGCTTGTCGATATCATCCACAATCTGTTCGGCGGTCAGGCGATAACGGGCATACTGGGAGTCCAACGGTTCCCGGTCGGTGAACTCCTTGTCGGCGCCGTACGTGAGCGTGCGCACGCCGGTGGGGCCGTAGAACGCCGCCACCGATTCGCCGAAGCCGCCGGCGCGCTGTCCGACTCAGGCCTGCGTCTTAATGAGGACAACGGATACGCGCTGAATGGTCGGGCAGGAGGCGGCGTGCTGGCCGTGGTGCTTTACGGCGCCCCACGCTTCGACGGATCCTTCTCATGCAATGCCGGCGGTTATTTGAAGTGCTTCCAGGATCCGATGAGTTCGATGCATGCGTGGCCGCCGATCTCTTTGCCGTGGTAGGTGCCCGTCACATCGCAGGAGGCTTCGTATTTATGCAGTTGCTTCATCACTGAAGCGATCTCCTGTTCCTTGGGGTCCGGCGCGAACGTCAGAACCGCGTCCTCTGATGGAATGCGCACGGTGATCCTCGTCGGATAGTACTGGTCGGTCCGCTCGCTCAGCCAATACGCGTTCATGCCGTTTTCGAACGGCTCGATCTCGGCGTAATCCAAGGTGCCGTCTGCTCGCAGAATCGTGACCCAATGCTGCTGGTGCGAAGGGACGTCGCAGTCGAACACGCTTAGTACATCGCCGTTGTCCAGATACACCGCGATCCACGACCAGCGCAGCACATTCTTCATGTTCTGGTCCTGCCATTGGCGGTCGAACCAGCTATCCGCCCGAATCGAATAGCGTTCGTCTTTGAGGGTCATCGTACCCGTCGTACTCATATGCGGGATCGAGTACTGGTGCACGTACATATCAAGCAGCTGGAATGCGCCGGTGCGTTTGCTGTAGATGGGCAGTCCGTAGCAGACTCCGACGCCTTCGACCGTGGCGTCGGGCATCGAGAAGCCGAACTCCATCCGGTCCCATGTGCCGCGCATGTACCCGTTGGGCATGGTGATGCCGAATCCGTTCTCGTCAAGCGTGACGTCCTTGGCCGAGTACATCTTGTCCTCGCCGTAGTAGTAGCCCGTGGTGTGGTCGGTCACCGAGACGACGGAGACGTACTTGGTGCCCAACACCGGAACCTTCATGATCATGAAATGGAACAGATAGCTGATGGTGTGGCCGCGGTCGGTGAAATGACCGATGATGAACCATGAGTTCAGGCCGTATTCGGGTTTGTTGGCCAGATCTTCTTCGACGTCCACCATGGGGTTGCTGCCGGTCATGGGCGTGCGCAGATTTGCGGTCAGGAGGTTTTCGTTGACGTTCATATTCATGTCCTTGTGTGTTTTTCGTACGTGTGGTTTATTGTAGAACTCAGAGAATGAAAAACAACTTCGAGTTCGATAAATCGGTTGGATAACCGACCATATCGGCGAAAAAGTTCGATAACGAGGCGCAAGGAGCATAAGCATGGACCTACGAGTGGTGAAAACGCTGAAGAACATCGAACGAACGTTTCTGGACCTAGCGGCGAAAGACGGCATAGAGGACATGACGGTCAAATCGCTCTGCACCCACGCGCAAATCAACAAGGCAACCTTCTACGCCCACTACGCGGGAATGCACGAACTGCTCGAGGATATGGAAGACAAGGCCATCGAAGAGATCCGAGCGGACAACGTCATCGATGAGAGGGCCCTGCGCGCCCCCACCGATTTTCTGATGCGCATGCTGGACGCCTGCGGCGACAACGAGGCGGCGAACATTTTTATGAACAGCGGCCGGAGATCGACGTTCGTGCGCAAACTGTTCGCCGGCGTGAGGGAGGATCTGTATCGACGGTTCCCCGAGTTGCGTGACAGCGAAGGATTCGACTTCGTGCTGACCTTCGTGTTCCACGGGTTGATGGGTGTGACCACGGAATACGACGAAAACAAGGACGACAAGCGGCTCATCGCGAGCCGTTTGGGCGAAGGCATATCGCTGATGTTCCAGCGCGCGATGGCATGACATCGCAACCGGTGCGGTTCGTGCGGCGAGGCGTTCTCGGCGACGTGCGTATGTCCTTCCATGATGAGGAGGATGGGATCCGATTTGGCATGCGTGTTCGTTGTGATGCCTTGTTTGGGATGGCGGAGGCCGGGATGGAGGAGTTCGTCACCAGGCGAACGGTTCGGAGAAGATGTCGGCGGGGCGCACGCCGTTGCGGCGTAGCATCGTTGTGATCGCGCGCAGCATGGGGGAGGGGCCGCCGATCAGATACAGGGCGTCGGGTCTGATCGCGTCGGCGAGCTCCTGTTCGCTGAACTGGCCGACCAGCAGACGCAGCGTGTTTGCCGATTCCGCCGCCCATGCGGTCAGCTCGTTCTGTCCGATGAGGTCATCGAGCGTGCGCGCGGAATACAGCATGGTCACCTCGCGGCCATGCTCGGTGCAGTACTGGGCCACCGGTATCAGCGGCGTCACGCCGATGCCTCCGGCGTAGATGACCACAGGTCGCCCGCTCCCACGTTCCTCCAAGAACCGGCGGTATCGTCCGAACGGGCGCAGCATGGCGACCCGCATTCCCTTGCTTATGGAAGTGCCGAGCAGCCGTGTGAAATCGCCGTCGGCGCGGATCGCGAACGTCATCAGGCCAACCGCGTTCGGCCGGTTCATGATGGAGAACGGATGGTATTCGCCCATGCCCTTGACCCCGGGGAAGCGTAGGAATACGAAATCGCCCTCCTCCCACGAGTCGGCCAATGCGGAAACGCGCACCTCGAGACTCCACACATCGCCGGAGATGCAGTGGATGTTGACGACCCTGCCTTGCGGTGCCAGAACACGGTCGCGGAACTTCGCCCACACATATACGGCCGCCACAACGGCGGCGTAGGCGTTCGCCGTGGCGACGAACGCCGGCATCATCGTGAAATACCAGACGAGATTGAAATGCGCGATCACGATGGCCGTCGCCACGATCAGCAGGCGGTGCAGCCACACGTTGACCTCATGCCGGCCCACGCGCTCGATCGCCCGCCGCAACGCCTTGGCCGGAGCGAAACGCTCCGAAATCCAACCCGCCATCGTGACCAACGCGACCACCACCAGCGCCAACAGCATATAGAACGCGACCTGACCGGTCAGCCGGGTCAGGCCCGCCGACGGCAGATCAAGCTGGTGGAGGAACGCGAACACCAAAGCCAGCACGCCCAGCACGCCATGCATCATATACATCTTCGGCAGACCAATCAGACGGTCCAGCCAGTGCGGGCGCGTGGCGAGCACGATGGCCTCCAGCATCCACACGTAGGCGACGAGCCCCGCGGCGATGCGCGGTATCAACGCGGCGATCATCGCCGGCGCGCAGACGACGAACACCGCCACCAGCGTCGCCGGAATCACAACCAGCAGGGCGATCCAGACAAGAGGCACGATCAGACTCGGGCGAGGGGATGCGCTCATAGGCCAAGGCCTTCAACCCACGAGCGAACGTCGTCATCCGAGGTCGAGGAGCCGAAACGCTGCCCCTCCAGCCAGTCTCCGGTGCCGGCGAGCTCGGCCAGTTGGGTGCCGCTCGAACCGAGTCCCGAACTGGAGGAAGTGCAGAACGGCACCACCGTCTTGCCGGTGAAGTCGTTCGCCACGACGAAGCTGCTGGTGGGCCAGGCGGCGATGCCCCACCAGATCGGGTAGCCGATGAACACGACGTCATAGGAATCCCAGCCGTCGACGGCAGCGGAGACGAGCTCCACGTCCCTGCTGTCGGGGTCGTCGTGCTCGCGCGAAACGCGGCTGTCGTTGTCGGTCCAATCCAAATCGTCATCGGAATACGGATCCGCCGCCTCGATCTCGAACAGGTCGCCTCCGGTCGCCGCGGCGATCTGCTCAGCCACGGCCGCGGTGGTGCCGGTGGCCGAATAGTAGGCCACCAGAACGGTGGCGTCGGTGACGGGTTCGGACGTGCTCGTGGACGAACCTGAGTCGTTCTGCGCGGAATCCGTCGAGGACTGCGCGGAATCCGTCGAAGAGCCGCAGCCGGCGAGGCTTGCGACGAGTGACAGACTGAGCGCTACGGTGGTGAGCTTCTTCATGATGGATCCTTGGTCTACGGGTTTGGGTGTCTCATCCGTGAGGATGTGCCGTCAGCATACGGTGAACGGCGATGGCTCATCAAATGTGCGGACAATATGGAGCCGTATGCCTTTTGTGCATAGTGCGCGTGGGGACTCGGCCGTCAAATCGTCGTGCGTCGGCGATTGGACGGCTGTCGGCCCCACGCGTGGGCCGACAGGTTCGGGTGTCTCAGCCGATATGGATTAGGGATTTGATGGCGCGGCGTTCATCCATCGCCTGGTAGGCGTCCTGCACATGATCGAGGTCGAAGGCGGCGGTGAACACCTTGCCCGGCTCGATGCGGCCGTCGAGCACGGCATCCAGCAGCACGTTCCTGTCGTAGGTGATGACCGAGGCGGGACCGCCCTTAAGACCGACGTTGCGCCAGAACAGTGAGTTGACGTCCAATTTCGCGGCATCGATATGCGGCACACCCACGCGTCCGATCGTGGCACCCGCGCGGGCGACGGCCAGAGCGGTCAGCGTGGACTGCTCCGAGCCGACGCATTCGAGCACGGCATCGGCACCGTCGCCGCCGGTGAGTTCCATCACACGCTCCACCGCCTCGTCGCCGCGCTCCGGCACGACGTCGGTGGCGCCGAACTCACGCGCCACAGCCTGACGGTCGGCATGGCGGCTCATGGCGATGATGCGCTCCGCGCCGAGCATTCTCGCGCCCAGCACACCGCACAGACCCACCGCGCCATCGCCGAACACCACGGCGGTGTCGCCGGGCTTGACCTCGGCGCTCACGGCGGCGTGATAACCGGTGGCCATCACATCGGACAAAGCGAGCAGCGAGGCGCGCATATCAGCGGAATAATCGTCCGGCGTTCCGGGAATCCTGATCAGCGCGCCGTCCGCGTTGATCGCGCGCATGACCTCCGCCTGATAGCCGGCGTTGCCGCCCGGCTCCACATTGGGGCAGTCGGCGTCGAACCCGGCCTTGCATGCGGCGCAATGGCCGCAACCGTGGGTGAAGGGCACGATGACGAAATCGCCCGGCTTGATTTCGCGCACGTCGGCACCGACCTTCTCGACGATGCCGATGGCCTCGTGGCCGGCGAGCGAGCCGTGCTGGCGCTGGGAGATGCCTCGGAACCACCACAGATCCGACCCGCACACGCATGCGTCGAGCACGCGCACGATGGCGTCGGTCGGCTTCTCGATCGCAGGCTCCGGCACGTCGTGGACCTCCATGACGCCAGGCTCCACAAATACGGCTGCTTTCATCATTGTCATAGTCCGCACTCCTTTTATCGTTCGCGCTCCACTGGCGGAGCGTCGTTGGGATACGGGACCGACGATATTCTCCGGTAGCCGTTACCGGTCAAATCAAGACACGCGGCGCGCGAGAAAATCGCAAATAAGCTCGGTGGCGTGATTCGCGGCATCGGGGGAGTAGGCATGTCCGGCACCCCTCAGCGTCTCCAGAGTGGCATGCGGCAACGCTTCGGCCGCTTTTCGGGAAGCGGATATCGGCACCAGGGTGTCGCCGTCTCCATGGATGATCAGCACGTCGCCTTCGTATCCCGAAATGGCGTTGAACACGTCGAAACCGTTCACGCTGGCGAAATAGTCGCGCCCCACATCCATCAGCATGTGGAAGTAGGACTCTGGAATATCGTTCTTGTCGGGGAAGAGACGGTTCGCGTCATCCACCAGAGAGAAGGCCGGCGACGACAACACCATCGCCGCGATGTCGTCCGGTCTCGCGGAGGCCGTGAGGGCCGACACCACACCGCCTTGGCTGTATCCGAGAAGAAACAGGTTGTTACGGTCCACGTCGTCGCGTCGAAGCATGGCGTCGATCACCGCGTTCAGGTCGTCTCGCTCGGTGAAGACGGTCATGTCGAGAGTGGATCCGTCGCTTCGGCTGGACGGGCTGCCTCCGCGAAAATCAAGACACGCGACCAGGAACCCTCGTTCGGTCAACGCCTGCGCGTACCGCAATCCGCCTTGGTGGGAGCCGCCGAAACCATGCGAGTAAATCACCGACGGCAATTCGCCGTCGGCATGTTCCGGATGATGCAGTTCGACGAAAACGCGTCCGTTTCCTCCATCCACCCATGTCTCTTCGGTCCGCATGATGACTGCCTCCTCGCTGATAATCGTGTTACCGCTGAGTATAGGAGACGGTAGTGGCTGCCGGTCAAGTCGGTGACACGTTGCACCTCAGCACTGGTAATCCGGCGCGAGCAGCGACATCAGCGCCTGGTCGTGGTGGTGGACCAGCTCGCTGTTGTCGTCGAGCAGCATGGTCGCGCCGGACTCGTGCGTATAGGGCTCCCATTCGGGCAGTCCGTCCGCGGCGGGCACGCCGGTGCACGCGAAACTCACCCACGACTGTCTGATTGAAAACACTCTGCCATACGCGAGGTGCAAGCCTTGCGAAGGCTCACCCACGCTTGGCTCATCGGCTGGCGTGCGGATGCGTTCATGATGGCAAGACCTCGTTCCTGATTTGGATTCCCGCCAACGCGACGGAAGTATATGCGCCAAGTGTATGGACCCAGATTGCAGCTCCATAAGGCAGATATGCGGTTGTTCTATAAGAAACCTGCATTAGGCTATTCATTATCCGCATAGCGTGATGCGAAGTTTCGCGAGACGGCAGCCGGGCGTCCGCCTTAGCATGGCAGCATCTCCCCACCGCCCGCCGTCCATCGGCATGCCGGTGGGCCGGTCAATCCCAACGCAACTCAAAGGAGAGAGCAGATGCTCAGTATCAACTGGAGCGATGTGATCAACGTGCTCACATCCGTGGCTCCGCATCTCATCGCGATCGGCATCGCGCTGATCATCGGCATCGTCGTGACGGTCGCCGTCAACACGCGCACCGTGCGGGCCACGTCCGTGCGCAAACTGGTTCATGGCGAGACCTGGCTCGCGGTGTTGGTCGCCGTCGTTGCGAGGAGGGCGCGATTTCCGCCCCTTCCGACGAGTGAGATATGATCGGCCGACCGGCCGTTGCTAGATCCGTTCTATTGCCTGACGTGGCGTCCGGGTTCCTCCATTCCCGGACGCCACGTCTTGTTATAGGCGATATGGTCGTGCCTCATGATGAAGGTGCGGCCCCAAACGAAGACGCGACGAGAGGGATGTCTCCAGGCATGCGGAAAGCGGCGCTCGCCACGTTATCTCAGGGAGAATCGGGGTTATTCGTCAACCTCTGAAGGGTTCCTACGGACGAGCCGCCACAGCCGTGACGAACGCGTTGAGGAAGCCGGCGTCGTCGGCGCGGCACACGCAGTGGAATTCCGCCGTGGCGTCGGCGTCGGTGATTCTGACGAGTTTGCGGTCGCGGACGGGTCGCTCGTAGATGCGCAGGGACGCTTTGGTGACGAAGTACAGCAGGTCGGTGGCCTGCGCGATGGCGGTGAACGATTCGGAATCGGATTGGCGTAGCAGACGCGAGGCGGGCAGATGCTTACGGCACACATCCTCCCAGAAGCCGATGCCGTTGACCAACAGGATGTTGTAGCCGTTGAAGTCTTTGAACCGCATCTCGTCGAACCGCGCCAACGGATGGGTTTGCGGAACGGCCAGATACAACGTCTCCGTCATCAAAGGAGTGCCGATCAGGTTCAGTTCCTCCAAAATCCCTTTGGATGGATTGTTGAGGATGACCATGCGATAGGTGCCGTCCGACACTCCTTCGAGCATCTCGTCGTCTGATTTCATCTCGCTGGACACCGTCATATCGGGCTGCATCTGCGAAAGGATCCGCGATGCCTCCCACAGCGGGGCCGGCGCGCAGGAGGCCACGGCGATGGTATGGCGGCTGCGGTCGTATTCACGCACATGACGCATCATCTCATCATGCATGGCAAGCAGGCGGCTCGCGTATTCGACCGCCATCTCGCCGTTCTCGTTCAACGCGATGGTATTGCGGTCGCGATCGAACAGCGGCACTTTGAATTCGCTTTCCAGCCGGCGCATCGTGCGGCTGAGCGACGGCTGCGACATATGCAGGCTGCGGGCGGCGCCGGACAGCGTTCCCTTCTTCGCGAACGCGACCAGCTGTTCGAGATCCTCCATATCCGACATACCGTTGCGTGACTGTTTGTTTTCGTTGTCGAAGCATTCAGTCATGCATGGCGTCGTTGCCGACGCCAGCTCCAAGTCTCACACCGCTTGCGCGGACGCTTGGTTCGCGCTTCATCGCGGTCCGCCCGCCGGTCCGGGGGCCGGCGGGTCTTACGTCCGCTCCACGCGCGTTTAACGACCCGGTGGCACTCACCGCGTCGAGGATGTTTTTGGCCGCGTTTAGGTCGCGGTCGATGGTCAGCCCGCAGGCCTCGCACGCGTAGGTGCGCTCCTTGAGGGACAGTTTGGCTTTCACCATCCCGCACGCGGAGCAGGTCTTGCTGCTGGGGTAGAAACGGTCGACGACGTGCAATCGCGCGCCGCTTCGGGCGCATTTATACGTCAGCATGCGCCGGAATTCGGCGAAGGCGGCGTCCTCGATGGCGCGGGCCAGCTTGTGGTTGCGCGTCATGCCCTGGACGTTGAGGTCCTCGATGCAGACGTCCGAATGACCGTCGGCAAGCTTTGTGGTGAGCTTGTGCATCGCATCCGCGCGCAGATTCGCCACACGGGCATATGTCCGGGCCACCGTAACCCTCGCCTTGGCGTAACGGTTGGAGCCCCGCTTTTTGCGGCTCAGCGAGCGTTGCGCCTTGGCAAGTCTTCCGAGATTGCGCTCCAATGGTCTGGGGTTATGGACGACGGTGCCGTCGGAGATGGTCGCCAGCTCCTTGACCCCCAGATCGACTCCGATGGGAGCGCCTTCGGGAGGGATCGACGCCGGAGGATCCGCGCGCTCCACGGTCAGGCTCGCATACCAGCGTCCCGCGCGTCGGGAGACCGTCATCCTCAACACTCTGCCGTCGCCCACGCGCTTCATGACATTCTCGAACGTGTGGACGCGTCCGATGCGAGGCAGTCTCAACGCCTTCGGATCGTCGAGGATAAGACCGAACGAGCCTGTCGTGTACGCGAACCGCGGAGTGGTTCGGTCGCGGGATCGGAACGTCGGAAAACCAACCCTGCGCCCCTTTCTTTGGCCTTTGCGCGATCTGGTGAAGTTGCACAGGGCGTCCGCCAGTCCCGACAGGCCCGTGTTGTAGGCCTCCTTGCTGTTCTCGGCCCACCATGGCGCCAGTCGCGCCTTGTTGGCGTTCCACCAGCGGCGCAACGCGTACAGATTCCAGTCGGGAGCCTCCCCGCGCTCCAGTTGGTCCTTCACATGCGCCAAAGCCGCGTTGAACGCGAACCTCGCCGCGCCCGCATGCGAAAGCATGAGACGCTCCTGCGCGGGAGTGGGATCCAGAGCGACCTTGACCGCCTCAAGCATCGCGCGCCGCCCGTAACGCCGCCATGGCCTTGTCCCTCGCCGCGCTGCGTCCGTACAGGCGGGCGCAGAAGGAGGTCAACACCTCGGTCATATCACGCACCAGATCGTCATCCATCTCCTTGTCGTCGACCATGATGAGTCTGCGTCCCTGGGCGCTCAAGGCGCTCTCCACCAGTCCCGCGTTCATGCGGGCAAGTCGGTCGCGATGCTCCACGATGATCACGCCAACCTCCGGATCCGCGAGCAGTCGGTTGAGTTTGCGTCGCCTGTCGTTCATGCCCGAACCCGTCTCCGTGACCACCTCGGGATTTTCGACGCCCATGTTCAACGCGAATGCCTTCAACCGGTCGGCCTGGCGTTGCAGATCGTCCTTCTGGTCGGCCGAGGAGACGCGCGCGTAGCAGACGGTTCGCGAACCTGCGGGAGTCCTATCCGCCTTCTCGTATTTTGGATCATGGACGATGATGTATCCCGCGTCGGTGCGCTCGAACGGCACGGGCATACGGTCCTCGCGGCACCATTTCCAGACCGTCTGGATGTTGAAGCCTTCGCGTTCCGCCCATTCCCTTGCTCTCATGTGCCAAGTATAGCAAACGGAAACAAGTCAAACCATGCAGCGACGTTCGTCGTAATGTTTGAGCGCGAAATTGGATTCCGTTCGTCATAAATAATGAGCGCGAAATCCCGCGCGGCCCGCGTCGTTCGCGGGGATGCTTGCCTTATGGAAGGCAGACTGGACATGGCCACGAGAAAACGGCTGACGAACAGGTTCAAGGCGGAGTACGCCAAGGGCGACAAGAAACAGAAGGGCGAGATCCTCGACCGCCTCGAGGCCGTCGGGATGGGCAGGTCCACCGCCCGGCGGCTGCTCACGCAGGCGGAGAGGGAGAAACCCGTGAAAGGCGCGGCGCGGGGCAGGCGGCCGAAGTACGACGCGGGCGCGCAGCGGCTGCTGGAGCGCCTGTGGCTGCTCATGGGCATGCCGTGCGGCCCGTACATGAAGGCCATGTTCGACCAGTGGATTCCCGCGCTCCTGGCGAACGGCGAGCTCGACGGCATCGACGGCGACGCGCTGGACCAGGTGCTGGCGATGAGTCCGTCGACCATCGACCGGCGGCTCAGACCGCTCAAACAGGCCGCCATGCCGAAGGGCGCGTCGCTGACCCGGCCGGCCGCGGAGCACATGCGCAACTCGATCAGGATCCGCAAATGCACCGACGAGACAATCCGCGTTCCCGGCCTGGCCGAGGCAGACACCGTGGCCCACTGCGGGCCCAGCATGAAGGGCGAGTTCGCCCGCACCCTGACGATGGTGGACTACGCGACGAACTGGACCGTGAACGTCACCGCCCGCAACAATGCCAAATCCAACATCAAGGCAGCGGTCGCCACCGCCCTGCCGCTCTTCCCGTTTCCCGTCACCTGCTTCGACTCCGACAACGGCGTCGAGTTCATCAACGACGAGCTCGTCGACTGGCTGCTCGAACAGGACATCGAACAGACCCGCAGCCGCCCGTACAGGAAGAACGACCAGGCCACCGTCGAGTCGCGCAACAACCACGTCGTCAGGAAATACGCGTTCCACTGGCGCTACGACACCGCGCAGCAGCGCGAGCTGCTCAACCGGCTGTGGGCGAAGACCTACGTGCTGCTGAACCTGTTCACGCCCACCCGCAAGCCCGTGCGCGTCGACCAGGGGCGCGACGGGCGCAGGAAGACCGTGTACGACGAGCCCCGCACCCCGTGGGCGCGCGTGCTGGAGCACGACGCCGCCGACCGCGCCGCCGGGGGCGGCGGATACGTCGTCGACGACGCCCGCCGCCGCATCGAGGGGATCATCGCCGCCACCAACCCCGCCCGCCTCAACCGCGAGATCGCCGTCATCCAGGACGAACTCGAACGCGTCAGCCGGGACCGCACCGAGGCGATGGCCCGCCGCGCCGGCCTGGACATGGGATACTTGGGAAAGGCGATCGAACGCATGCGCGCCGACGCCGGACAAAACGACAAATAGATCGCAGGCACCGTTTCGCGCTCACCCATTACGACAAACGAACAACGATTACGCGCTCACTTATTAATGACGAACCTCGGCAGTATCGTCTACAGATTCAAACCCATGACTGTACACCATGTGGACATGCCGGGCGATGCCGCCCGCCCATAGGGCCGTGTTTGCTGGTCTGATGGGTGGGTTGGTAAGCGAAGAGGCTTCTAGGCAAAATGGATGGTGCGTTGATTCCGTTCCGTTTTGCGAGGAAGCCTCGTGTCGAACACTACCAACGTGACCGTATCCATGGATCGCGGGTAGGCGCGCGTGCATCGGGGCGTTCGGGACGTTTCCGGCGTTGCTCTCGGTGCTGGCGGACGCGTGGGAGGAGCCGGGCGCGCGTTGGCGGACGCGTCGGACATGCTGGACCTCTCGAGTCGTGCGATCGGTCGCTCAGGGCCGCGCGGCCCGCTGTCCGAGGACGCGGGCATCTGTGCGCCCGGCGGATTCTAGTGGTGGTTGCAACGCCTGACGGTTTTCGTTGTTGGTTTAAGGCTAGTCGGCGGCGCGTGGTCCTCGCCGACGCCGCTCTTCCGAACAGCGCCACACATGGCGCCGGCGGCAGCATCGCTACCAATCCATCAGTTAACTAAATACTGTGCGCCCATAGTCGCCGCCGAATTGGGTCAGGAGTTTTCGCGGATCCGGCTGCCGCCGAACACGTCCAAATCCATATGGTCGAGCGCTTCGTCGATGGTGCGGATCTCGTCGGCGGTGAGCGCCACCTGCGAGGCGGCGAAGTTCTCCCGCAGGCGCGCGGGTTTCCTCGATCCGGGGATGGGGATGATCCACGGCTTCTTGCACAGCATCCACGCCAGCGAGATCTGCGCGGCGGTGGCCTGCTTGTTTTGGGCCAGCCGTGTGACCAGCTCGGTGAGTCCCTGCGCTTTGCGTCGGCCCTCTTCGCCGAACTGCGGCATGGCTGCGCGATAGTCCGCCGCGTCCGTGAACTTCGTCGTGGCATCGTAGCCGTTGGTGAGGAATCCGTTGGCCATGGGGGAGAACGCCACCAATGCGACGTTCAATTCCTCCAAAGTCTCGAACAGCGACTCGTGCCAGCGGGCCATCATCGAATACCGGTTCTGCACGGCGGCCACGGGGCAGACCGCATGGGCGCGGCGTAGATAATCTTCGTCGGTTTCGGAGACGCCCCATGCCCGGATCTTGCCTTCGCGGATGAGTTCGCCCATGACCTCAGCCACCGTCTCCGGAGAGGTCTTGGGGTCGATGCGGTGCTGGTAGTAGAGGTCGATGGTTTCGACGCCCAAACGTTTCAGACTGCCTTCGACTGAACGGCGGATGGTATCCGGCGAACTGTCTGTCGTGAGCGTGCGGTCCGGAGCGATTGTGATGCCGAATTTCGTGGCGATTACGACGTCATCGCCCATGCCGCGAACCGCCTCGCCCACCAGTTCCTCGTTGTATGCCGTGCGTCCGTCGGCATCGATGCCCGTGTAGCTTTCCGCGGTGTCGAAGAACGTGTACCCCATCTCGTAGGCCTTATGCAGCACATGGACCGCTTGGTCTTGATCCATAGGAGCGCCGTAGCCGTGGGTGAATCCCATGCAGCCCAGTCCCAGTGGAGATACTTCGATTGCGGATCCGCCAAGTACCCTGTGTTGTGTGTTCCCTTCGCCCATATCCGCCATTCTTTCCGTTGTGTTTTCGCCGCGTTTCCGCTGTTCCGCCGGTGACACGTGGCGCAAGCGCGCTGCGCGGGCCGGCCGATTCCGTTCGTTATGGGTTCATGCTATGCGCCCGCATGCGGGCGGCGCGTGAGGCTTCGGCAAACACCCATACGCAATGCGCATAGCTCCATACGGCGGCGACATAGCGGATGGCCCTATCAGCATCGCCCTTCTTTAGCGTGGACGAGACGACACATACTGATGGCCCATCCACGCTGGATGGGCCGTCTCTGTTACGGATTCAGGGTTACAGATTCAGGCTGGCGACCCAGTTCTGGACATCCGATTCGGATGCGTTGGACGAGAAGCGCTGGCCTTCCTGCCAGTCGCCGGTGCCGGTGAGTTCGGCCAGTTGAGTGGCGCTCGATCCGAGCCCCGAGCTGGTGGAGGTGCAGAACGGAATCACCGTCTTGCCGGTGAAGTCGTTCGCCTCGACGAAGCCGTTGACCGGCCATGCGGCGACGGCCCACCAGATTGGATAGCCGATGAACACGGTGTCGTAGGAGTCCCAGTTGGGCACATCGGTGGTCGTCAATTCCACGTCGCGCTGGTCGGGATTGTCATGTTCGATGGAGACGCGGCTGTTGTCGTTCGTCCAGTTGAGATCGTCGTCCGTGTATGGCTCGGACGGGGTGATCACGAAGACATCGGCACCGGCGGCGTCCGCGACGACATTCGCCACTTCCTCCGTATGGCCTTGGGCCGAGTAGTAGACCACAAGCGTCGATCCGTCGCCGCTGGTGGTGGGAGTGTCGGTGGTCATCGACAAATCGGACTGGGAAGTATCGGAATCCTGCGCGTCGGACTGCGAGGTTCCTCCGCAGGCGGCGAGACTGGCGGCGAGTACGATGCTCATGGCCGCCGCTGCGATTTTCTTCATGGGGTTCATCCTCCTAAAGGTCGGTTGCGGTGGATGATTCGACCCTAAAATCCGGTAACCGCTACCGGTCAAATTCGCGACACGCTCTGAGCGAAAGATCCTTCGACTCTGGGCTTCGCCCTCCGCTCGGGATGACGCAGCTCATGGCTAAGTGGACGTAATCAAGAAAAGAAAGGAAAGGCACAATCCAGACGGAACCGGCGGTTGTGTCAAGAAATGTTTCTGGAATAGCAAGAACCTTGATGTAATAGGAGTAGGAACCCGGAATCGGGAGAAAGGTAGGAGGATAAATGCGCATAAGCTATAAACTCCTCTGGCGCATGTTGGTTGAGCGTGACATGAGGAAAGAGGACTTACGGCTTGCTGCCGGTCTGACCGCGAATATGATTACCAACATGGGAAAGGCAAAAACATCAGCATGGAAACGCTGGCTCGTATCTGTGAAACCCTGAGTTGTGGCATTTTGGATGTAATTGAGTTGGAGCGGGACGAAGCTGCCGCAGAAGTAACAAAGTGACAAATCGGAATTTGAGGTGAGCAGATGGAGTATGTAATACGAGAAATGAGAAATGAAGAATATTGTTTGTTAGACAATTTTTTATACGAAGCGATTTATATTCCAGACGGTATTGAAGCTCCACCTAAATCCATAATAGGTTGTCCTGAATTACAAGAATATATCATTGACTTTGGAAAACGAAAACATGATAAAGCCTTAGTTGCAGAAATTCAAGAGAATGTGGTAGGAGCTATTTGGGTTAGAATAATGAATGATTATGGACATATTGATAATGATACCCCATCACTTGCTATGTCTATCTATAAAGAATACAGAGGATTAGGAATCGGAACTTCATTATTGAAACAACTATTGTCAGTAGAAAGATTAGCTGGTTATTCGAAAATTTCTTTATCTGTTCAGAAGAGTAATTACGCTGTAAAAATGTATAAGAAAGCTGGATTTACTGTTGTTGATGAAAATAGTGAAGAATATATTATGGCTATAAATTTGTAACATTAAATTTCAGTTTGTTGGTTTGAATTTTAACTGAATAAGCACAGCATAAACCGCTGCTACAAGGAAGTCTGCCCACCATGCGACAGCGGTTTTTCTTTACCTTTTCCTCTGGCTGATAGGCGTTCCCGTTTTCTTTGCCTTTTTGGGAATCCGAATCAGCTAACGAAATTCTTCGTCTGACAGATTTTTATAGTTGATGCCAAGCTGCTTGCAGTAAAGAACGATCATCTTTTCATCCCGACTGCCCTTGAAATTTTCGACCGCTTCCAGTTTTTCTTTCAGCGCATGGCTAAGAGGATGTAATCAAGAAAAGAGTTGAAAAGACCTCAGATATATTTTATGATTGCCGTAAGGGCAGGCAAATCAAAAATCGGAAGTTCAAGGTGAGATAATGTACATTGTTTTAGGCCTTGTGCTGATTGCCATCGGACTTCTTATGGTCATTGAACCGAAATCCTTCTATGAAATCACCCAGGGTTGGAAAAATGACGGTTATGCTGAGCCCTCCCAGCTATTTATTATCTCGACAAGATTTGGTGGAGCCATGTTTATTTTGGTGGGTTTGGCTGGCGATATCATCTTGTTGTTCTTTTCTTGAATATGATTTGGGACAGATAACAGCCGCCACTGGAATCCGCCCTCAAGCGCGGTATCCTTCGTCGCACTGAGGAGCGTAGCATCCTTCGTCAGCCTGAGCGGAGCGTAGCGAGGCGCAAGGATCTCATTGCCCCATATGAAACGCATCACCGCAAGGCTCCGACGAGGTGCCGTTCGGCGGGGAGCTCCGGCTCGTTGAACGCGGCGAGCTCATCGGGCATCGTGGCATCCGGGTCGTCGACCTCGATGAGGTTGCTGTAGTACTTGGTGCGTCCTTCGAGCACGCCGTCGTAGAACTCCTGCTTGGCGTCGATGTAGTCGATGCTGCGCTGGATCTCGGCCATGCGTTGTTCGAGAATCTGCCGCTTTGCCTCCAGAATCTGCTTGCGTTCGGGGATCGAGGACTCACCTTGCAGGCACAGGTCGAGGTATTCCTTCATTTCCGCGGTTCCCATGCCGCAGGCGCGCAGACAGTTGAGGGCGCCGATCCACGCGATGTTCTTGTCGTCGAACACGCGGCGGTTGTTCTCGTCCCGTCGCACGTTAGGCACCAGCCCCGCCTTGCAGTAGAACTTCAGCGTCTCGTAGCTCATGTTGACGAGTTTGCAGGCCTCTTTCATCGAATACATCGTCGCATCCTTCCGCAACGGCGTGTCGCCGATTTGACCGGTAGCCGCTACCGGCCACTATGGTCAACGATAACACGACAACAACAATCGACCTAGGGCTTCATGTGAACAACATCACCCTGAGCGACGGCGTGGAGATTCCCGGATGGGATTCGGCGTCTTCCAGATTCCGCCACCCGTCATCCTGAGCGGAGCACAGCGAGGCGCAAGGATCTCTTCCCCAGGCACGTCCCGATTTGACCGGTAGCAACTACCGGAGAGTAATGTCGGTGCCAACCCGTCCATCCATCCAAAGAAGGAGCATCATGACAACACTTGTGGCCTACTATTCCGCCGAAGGATACACCAAGCGCGTGGCTGAAACCATCGCCGACGCGACCGGTGCCGACCTGTTCGAAATCACCCCGGCCGAACCCTACACGGATGCCGACCTGGACTGGCGTGACGCCAACAGCCGCGTCGTGCGCGAACACGACGACCCGACGCTGCGCGAAACCCCGCTGGACAGCGCGGCCGTGCCGGACTGGGACTCCTACGACACCGTGCTTATCGGATATCCGATCTGGTGGGGCATCGCCGCATGGCCCGTCAACGGATTCGTCACCGACAACGACTTCGCCGGCAAGACGGTGATCCCGTTCTGCACGTCCTCCAGCTCGCCGCTAGGAGACAGCGACACCCGTCTCGCCGCGCTCGCCGACGCGGGCGACTGGCGTCCCGGCCACCGCTTCCAATCCTCCGTGTCCGACAATGACGTGCGCAAGTGGGTCGAATCGCTGGGAATCTGACGGCCATCGCATGATTGCCGGGCGGCGTCATTCCCCAAAGGCATGGGTTTCGCTGTCGGCTTGGCATTGGTGACGCGCGGCCTCCTGACTTAGCATGAGGGGACTTGTGACAAGAATCTGGAAAGGACACGAGTATGGCGAACACGCTGATTCTGACATTCCATCCGAATATGAACGAGTCGCGGGTCAACCGCCGTCTGTTGGAGGCGACGCGAGGCATGGCCGACGTGACCGTGCGCGACGAGTACACGCTCTACCCGGACTTCGCCATCGACGTGAAGGCCGAACAGCGCTTGGTCGAGGACCATGAGCGCATCGTTTGGCAGTTCCCGTTCTACTGGTACAGCTCGCCCGCGCTGCTCAAGCAGTGGCAGGACGACGTGCTGGAATACGGGTGGGCGTACGGCTCCACCGGCGACAAGCTGCACGGCAAGGAGCTGATGGTCGCCGTCAGCGCGGGCGGCGCCGGCGAGAAGTACACGAAGGACGGCGAGTTCGGCATCACCGTGTCCGAACTGCTTGCCCCCATGCGCGCGACCGCCAACCACATCGGCATGACCTGGCTGGATCCCTTCATTCTGACGGGCACGCTGAACCTTTCCGACGACGAGCTGGAGGCGGCCGCCGGCCGGTACGCGCAGGCGTTGGCTCGATAGTCTGCCGGCCGCGGGATACCAACCCTGCGAAAGAACTCAAAACGGCTTGGAAAGCCTTCTTCCAAGCCGTTTTTTCGTATGGCTTCGACGCGGAAAGACACGCCCGAAAGGGGCTTACGTGGTCGACGGGTCTGCTAAAGTAACACGTTGCAAGCGGCCCCCGACACGACGGTTCGACCCGTTTGCCAGGAAGTCGCCATTATGATTGCCGCATTCCGCGGGCTTTCGTTATGCGCCCCCTTGCTTTGCATCAAGAGGGGCCGGAAACCATAACGAAAGGAATTCTCGAACCATGCCCCGTAACGGCAAAGAAGGCATCCTCTTCAGCTTCATCATGTCCGCGATCATGATCTACGTGATGGCCGCACTCAACTATGGCGTGCGCACCGGCGACGTGGGCGCGGCCGCCTGGAGCTACGCCGTGTTCAACTTCCCACTCGCCTACGTGGTGGGCATGATCTGCGATCTGGGCATCTGCACGCCGAGCTCGCGCAAGCTGGCGGGCATGTTCTGCAAGGAGGAGGACCGTCTGGTCTGGAAGGGCATCACCGTCAAATTCCTCATGGTGGTGCTTATGACCGTGTTCATGACGATTTTCGGCGCGATCATGGCCTTCGGATTCACCGGTGCCGCGGTCGTCGGCTTCTTTGAAATGTTCCCCTACAACTTCACCATCGCCCTGCCGATCCAGATGCTTATCGTGGCCCCGCTGGCCGGCAAGATCGTGCACATGATCGGCGACGCCGCCCGCTGGAACGAGCCCGTCGCGGAAGCGCGCATGGCCGCGGCGTCCGTGTCCGCCTGATGGCGCGCCGCGCCCGCTTCCGCGCCGTCTGCATGGCGTGAGCGGGCGTGACGATTCTTGAAAGATGGGTGTGCAGGAGTATGTTCCCGCACACCCATTCTGCGTTGTTGGATCAACGCATGGTTTTGAGCTTGGCGATGTCCTCGTCCGTGCGGTCGCCATGGATGGTCAGCCGGGAGAGCGACTCTTCGATCCGACGATATTCGTCGTCGGTGAGCGATACCGCCGCGGCGCCAAGATTCTCGTCAATGCGTGAGATCCGCCGCATGCCGGGAATCGGCACGATGCCTTTGGCGAGGATCCAGGCGAGGGCGATCTGCGCGGGCGTGGCGCCCTTGGCCGCCGCGTATTCTCTGAGCAGATCCAACACAGGTTGGTTGGCGGCCATGTTCTCCGGCGCGAAGCGGGTGATGACCCGCCGCACGTCATCGCCGGTGTAGACGGCGTCCGTCGCGTATTTGCCGGACAGAAACCCGCTGGCCATGGGGGAGAAGGCGACCACGCCGATGCCTAGTTCGCGGCATGCGGGAATAACCGACTTCTCGAACGAACGCTCCATCATGGAGAACTCGCATTGCATGGCGGTCATCGGCGTCACGGCATGGGCGCGCCGCACCTCGCTTTCGGTGGGCTGCGACTGGCCCCAGCCGAGCGTGAGCCCCTCGTCGATAAGCCGGCCCATGGCCTCGGCCACATCCTCGACGGGGATGCCGCGGTTGACCCGATGCTGGTAGTACAGGTCGACATGATCCGTGCGCAGCCGTTTCAGCGACGCCGTCAGGCGTTCCTTGAGTACGTCGTAGACCGGACGCTCGTCGTCTTCGGGAATATGGATTTTCGTCGCCAGCACGATTTCGTCACGGATCGGCGCCAACGCCTCGCCCACCAGCGATTCGTTGCGTCCCGCCGCATAGGATGCGGCCGTGTCGAAGAACGTGCAGCCCCGCTCGTGGGCGTATCGCATGAGACGGATCGCCTCGTCGTGCTCCGTCGGCTCGCCGTAGCCGTGGCTGAATCCCATACAGCCCATGCCGATGGCCGATACATTCAAACGCGCCAATTGCATTGTTCTCATGGTTATGCCTCCTTGGTTGATGATGATATATGCCATGCGCAGAAGATGGAGAGAGCGACCGCCAGCGTCGCTTCGATGAAGAACCAGCGAGTCGCAGTGGCCAGATCGGTGCCGTTGACGGCGATGAACGCTCCGACGACCGCGACTCCTATGGCCCCTCCGACCTGCCGTACGGTGTTGAACACGCCGCTGACGATGCCCGCCAGCTCCGGATCGGCGGAGGAGAGCGCCAGATTCGAGGTCGGCGGCATGGTGGTGGACCCGCCGATGCCGCAGACGACGATCAGCGCGCATACGGTCCAGAATCCGAAACGGTCGGTGAGCGGAACCATCACGCCGTAGCCGACCAGCATGATTGACAGGCCGACGAGAATCGCATTGCGTCCACCGATATGCCTCACCATCGCGCCGCTGCCGAGATTGCCTGCCAGAGCGGCGAGCGCGCCGGGAATGAACGCCAGGCCGCTGACGAACGGGGACAATCCGCATCCCTGCTGCAGGACCAACGTGGCGAGGAATATCACCGCGTTCCAATTCCAGATCTGCACGAAACCAAGCACCAGCGCGATGCGTAGTCTCGGCGAGGCGAACATGCGCAGCGGCATCATCGGATGGGATGAGCGGCGTTGAACGCGGAAGAACAGGGCCAATGCGATGACCGCGGCGGCGAACAGAGCCAGCATCTCGGCGGACGAGTAGCCCAGCGTCCCGCCTTCGATGATGCCCGCGATCAGGCACACCAGCGCGATGATGGAAAGCCCCTGGCCCATCCAGTCGAAGGAGGTGGAACGCCTCGGCGAGTCAGGCACCCGTCCGACCAGAGCGAGGACCATCAGACAGAACGGAATGTTGATGGCGAAGATCAGACTCCAATGGATGGTGGTGAGCAGGCCGCCCAGCAGCGGGCCGCAGGCGGACGCGGCGGCCCCTCCCGCGCTCCAGATGCCGAGCGCCTTCGTACGGGCCAGAGGTTCGCGGTAGGCCTCGTTGATCATCGACATCGAGGTGGGCAGCATCATCGCGCCTGCGGCTCCCAACACTGCGCGTCCCGCGATCAGTACGGCCATGGTGGGGGCGACGGCGCACAGCAGCGAGCTGGCGGCGAACAGCGCGGTGCCGCAGGCGAATACGTTTCGAGAACCGAAGCGGCCGGAGAGATTGCCCGCGAGCAGCAGCAGGGAGGCGAACGGGATGGTGTATCCGTCCACCACCCACTGTTGGGCGGCGATGCCTCCGCCCAGATCATGGGTGATGGATGGCAGCGCCACGTTGATGATCAGCGCGTCCATCGAGGTCAGGAAGAACGCGGTGGACGCGAGCAACGTGGTCAGCAGGGCCGTGGGGGCGTGGCGGTCGAGACTTCGGCCGGATGTTTGCGATGGGATCATAATGCGAAATCGGGTAATGATGGGTGGTTGGTTGGGCTAGAACGAGCTGAGATTGTCGATCCAGAACGGTTCTCGCATCTGCGGCGTGACGGTTAAGTTCTGGTCGAGCGCGTTGATGGCGAGCATCTCGTCGTCGCGCAGCGTGAAATCGAATACGTCCAGATTCTCCCTGAGGCGTTCCTCGTGCACGGTTTTGGGGATGACGGTCACGCCGCGTTGCAACAGCCAGCGCAATACGACCTGCGCCACCGTCTTTTCGTGTTCGTCGGCGATGCCCATAAGCGTGGGATTGTCGAAGATGCCGAATTTGCCCTGCGCCAGCGGCCCCCATGCCTCGGGACGGATGTTGTGCCGGCGCATCAGCTCCATCGAAGGGTGCTGCTGGTTGAACGGATGCATCTCGATCTGCATGAGCTGCGGCGTCTCGCCGCCATGCAGCACCAGATCCTCCAAACGGTCCGGCGGGAAGTTCGAAACACCGATGGCCCGCACGAATCCTTCGTCGCGCAGCTCCCGCATGGCCCGCCACGCGCCGAAGACGTCGTTGTAGGGATGGTGGATCAGCAGCAGATCCACATAGTCCAACCGCATGACGTGCAATGATTCGAGGAGGGAGGTTCGCGCCCGGTCGTAGGTCAGATTCGCGACTTTGAGCTTCGTGGTGACGAACAGTTCGTCGCGCGGGATGCCGCTGCGTGAGATCGCGTTGCCCACGGCGGCCTCGTTGCCGTAGCTCTGCGCCGTGTCGATGAGCCGGTATCCCAATTCCAGCGCCGTGGCGACGGTGCGCTCGCATTGGTTGTGATCTCGCATCTGGAAGACCCCCAAGCCGAGGGCCGGCATGGTCACGCCGTTGTTCAATGTGATGGTTTCCATAGTGTGCTCCTTAGGTGTGCTGTCCGTTGCGTTTTCGAAAATGATTGCGGGCATGGGGAGGTGCCCAGCGCGGTCAGTCGTGCCAGGCCTCCTCGTAGCGAAGACCCTCGTCGATGGCCCCGATGGAGCGCATGTCCTCGTCCGTGAGCTCGAAGTCGAAGATGTCGTGGTTCTCGGCGATATGATCGGGGTTGCTCGAGCCCGGAATGGCGATGAAACCGGTCTGCAGCTGCCAGCGGAGAATGATCTGGGCGGAGGTCTTGCCGTATTCGTCGGCCAAAGCCATGATGGTTTCGTTGTTGAAGCTTTCCGACGTGTGGCCACGGCCGCCGAACGGATACCAGCCTTCCATGGCGATGCCATATTGGCTCACATACCGCTGCAGGGTGTCGTCCTGGTTGTAGATGTGGTGCTCGTTCTGGATCACCGCAGGTGTGATGCGCGCGAACGACAGCACCTCGTCCACCGCTTCCTGCGTGTAATAGTTGGAGATGCCGATCGAACGCACCACACCTTCGTCCACGGCCCTTTCCATGCCGCGGTACACCTCTTCGTCGTGCGATCCGGGCTGGTGCAGCAGCAACAGGTCGATATATTCCAGATTCAGCCTGTCCAGCGACTCCTGGATTGCGCCGTCCGGGTCCGCATAGGTACCGGGCATGATCTTGGTGGTCACGAACACCTCGTCGCGGGTGACGATGCCGTCGGCGATCGCCTTGCGCACGCCCCTGCCTACACCCGCCTCGTTGCCGTAATACTGGGCGGTGTCCACCAGTCGGTATCCGTCCTCGAGCGTGTGGTACACGCAGTCCTCCGCCTCGTCGTCCGACAGCGTCCAGGTGCCGAGTCCCAGCATCGGCATGGTGTATCCGCTGTTCAACGTGACATCGGCGACGGCATGTGGGCGTGCGTCGTTGTCGTCGAGCCAGTCGGACAGCAGTTCGTCGATCTGCTCGTCGGTGAACGCGTCCGGATCGCCGTTGCCAGGGAATTCGATATCCGTATACGATCCGATGGCCTCGGGGTCGCGCACGCGTTCGTTGAAATCGTCGAGGTATCCGCTCTGGCCGGATCCCATGCTGGTGCTGAACGGAACCACGGTTTTGCCGGAGAAGTCGGTGCTTTCAAGATAGCGTTCCAGCGGAGTCGCCACATATCCGTTCCAAATGGGGCCGCCGATGTATATGGTGTCGTATGCCTCCAAGTCGGGCAGATCGTCCACGAGTTCGGGCAGATCGCCGCTGTTCCGCTCCTGTTGGGAGACTTCGGCGGTGTCGTGGGGATCCTCCGGATAGGCGTCGACGGTTCGAATCTCATATGAGTCCGCGTCGATGATGGTGGCAAGACGCTGCGCGATGCGCCTGGTGTTGCCGGAATACGAGTAGTAGACCACCAACGGGGTTGCGGTTGCCGATGTATCGGGCAGTGTGGCGTTGATGGTGCCGTCGGCGACGGTCGAAGAACTTTCGCCTTCGGAACCGTCCGAGCATCCAGCCATGGTGAGTCCCATGACGCATGCGAGCATGCAGGTCAATGTTTTGCGTATCATCCGCGTCTCCTTTCCTGTGGAGTGGCTTCGTGGGGTGACGGGTTCAGTTATATGGCGGCGCGGATTCGGCAACGCCGCGCCTGTGGTCGCGATATGCTATCAGTGTGTGAACTGAAAGGTTCATACGCTGATGTGGTGTGGTGAGGTGGCGTATGTACGACAAGCATCTGGACGGATTTCTGATGGCCGCCGACTGCGGAAGCTTCTCCCAGGCGGCGCAGCGGCTGTACATCTCGACCAACGCGCTGATCAAACAGATCAATCTGCTGGAATCGAGACTTGGCATCACCCTGTTCGTCCGCAGCCGGCAGGGCATCGAACTGACCGACGCCGGACGCAGCATCTACCGCGACGCCAAACGCATCATCGGCATATCCGAGCAGGCCGTGCGGGCCGCCAAAGACATCGAACGCTTGAGCGGGCGGTCCATCCGCATCGGCACATCGCAATTGCGCCCCTGCAAAACGCTGGTGGACGTCTGGTCGACGGTCAGCCGGCGGTATCAGGACATCTCGTTGAGCGTCGTTCCCTTCAATGACGAATCCCTGCTCGCCGTGCTTGACGCGCTTGGCGAGGGAATCGACGTCATCGCCGGAATATATCCCTCGACGTTGTGGAACAATCGCTGTCAGGCGCTGCATCTCGCCGATCTGCCGCTGTGCTGCGCGATGGCCCGGAACCATCCTCTGGCCTATAAGCGCCGCCTGACCTTCGATGATCTCGACGGGCAGACGCTGATCATGATTCGCAGGGGCGACACCAGCTATATCGACGAGCTGCGTGACGAGATCGAAACGAATCATCCCGGCATTCGCATCCACAGCGTGCCCAGTTACGGCACCGATGTGTTCAACCAGGTCGAGGCCCTGGGCGGTCTGATGGTCAGCGTCCAGATCTGGTCGGAGCTGCATCCCTCATTGGTCACGGTTCCCTGCGAATGGCGCTATACCGTGCCCTACGGCATCGTCTATCCGTTGAAACCCGCCCCCATCGTCGAACGGTTCGTCGAAGCGATGCGCACCGCCGGCCCGCTCTTCCATAACGATTGAGCATGGAGGGGCATCGCGGATAGGTATTTGATATGTGCCCATGATGGTGATTGAATGCCGGTAATACGACAGGAAGGACGGCATCATGGGCGTAACGGCATCAAACGCGGCCTCATTGAAGAATCTTGATTCCTCCGCGGCGGGCGACGGCGCGGCGGAATGCGCGTGTCTGGCGAAGCGACAGTTGAACGAACATGAGCACCACCGCGAGTCCGCGGATGTGTGCCAGCAGGTGCTCACCGGCGAACGCGCGATGTTCCGGGCATCGAATCAGCGCATCGTCGACTCGACGTTCGCCGACGGCGAATCGCCGCTCAAGCACGCGCGCGATCTGGAGATCATCGGCGGCATGTTCAAATGGAAGTACCCGCTGTGGTACTGCGAGAACATCGTCGCCAAGGACTGCACCTGGTTCGAGATGGCCCGCGCCGGCGTGTGGTACACGAACAACATCACCGTGGAGAACAGCGTCATCGAGGCGCCGAAGAACTTCCGCCGCGCCGACGGCGTGCGGCTGACGAACGTGCAGTTCCCGAACGCGGCCGAAACGCTGTGGCATTGCCGCAACGTCGTCATGAACCAGGTGAGCGCCAAAGGCGACTACTTCGCCATGAACTGCGAGAACATGACCATCGACGGGTTCACGCTGGTGGGCAACTACTCCTTCGACGGAGCGAAGAACGTGGAGGTGCACAACGCGCGAATGCTCTCCAAAGACGCCTTCTGGAACGCCGAGAACATCACCGTCTACGACTCCTTCATCTCCGGCGAATACTTCGGCTGGAACTCGAAGAACATCACCCTGGTCAACTGCACCATCGAAAGCCTGCAGGGCATGTGCTACATCGACAATCTCGTGATGCGCGACTGCCGCCTGCTCAACACCACGCTCGCCTTCGAATACTCCACCGTGGACGTGCAGGTCGACGGCGCCATCGACAGCGTGCTCAACCCGTCGGGCGGCGTGATCCGCGCCGAAAGGATCGGCGAGCTGACCATGAACCCCAACGAGGTGGACGTGTCCGCCACCCGCATCGTCTGCGATGCCATCGAATCACGCAGCGACACCAAGCCCGCATCGTTCTAAACAATAGAGATCCTTGCGCCTCGCTTCGCTCCGCTCAGGATGGCGAAGGGCTTCGGCTTCGTCTGGGATGACGGAGAGGAGATCCTTCGACTGCGGGCTGCGCCCTCCGCTCAGGATGACGAGGAGTGTCTTTCGATGTTCCAAGCGATTTGTGTGGTCTTTTCCGTCATCCCGTGCGGGGTGTGTTTTCCGTTTTTCGTCATCCCGAGCGGAGCCGAGGGATCTCTTGTGCTATAGGAGAAGGTATGACCTACGATTTCGACACTCTGATCGACCGACGCGGCACCGGATCGCTTAAATGGGACGAATACAACGCCGAACTGCCCATGTGGGTGGCGGATATGGACTTCGCCACCGCGCCTGAGATCCGCGAGGCCCTGCAACGCGAACTGGACCGAGGCGTGTTCGGCTATGCGACCGAAACCGCACAATGGCGGCATGCCATCGCCAACTGGTGGGAACGCCGGCACGGATTCCGATTCGACGAGGAATGGCTGGTGTTCTCCACCGGTGTGGTGCCCGCGATCTCCAGCATCGTACGCAAACTCACCACTCCGGCCGAGAACGTGCTGGTCATGACGCCCGTCTACGACATCTTCTTCAATTCGATTCTCAACAACGGCCGCAACCCGATCGAATGCCCGCTCGTCTACGACGAGGCGACCATGCGCTACGGCATCGATTTCGTCGATCTGGAACGCAAGCTCGCCAACCCGCAGACCTCGCTGATGCTGCTGTGCAACCCGCACAATCCCATCGGCATCGTGTGGGAGAAAGACACGTTGGAGCGTATCGGCGAACTCGCGTGGAAACACCATGTCATCGTCGTCTCCGACGAGATCCACTGCGACCTGACCATGCCCGGCGTCGAATACACGCCGTTCGCCTCCGTCAGCGCGCATTGCCGCGACAACTCGGTCACCTGCGTGGCACCGACGAAAACCTTCAACCTGGCCGGCCTGCACACGGCCGCGGTCGTCGTGCCGGATCCGACCCTGCGGCACCGCGTCTGGCGCGGCATCAACACCGACGAGGTGGGGGAGCCGGGTGCGTTCGCCATTCCCGCCGCCGTGGCCGCATTCACCCAAGGAGAGTCTTGGCTGGAGGAACTGCGCGCGTATCTGGCGGAGAACCGCCGCGTGGTCACCGACTATCTGCACGATCCCACGCATTGGCCGGCGCTGCCTGAAGGCGCGGGCGTGCGCGTGGTGCCGGGGGAGGCCACCTACCTGCTGTGGTTGGACTGCGTGGATGTGCTGGATGCCATAGGCGGGCGGGACACCGAGGATCTGGGCGATTATCTGCAGCGCACGACAGGCCTGCTGCTCACGGCCGGCGGCCAATACCATGGCGACGGCGCGCGGTTCCTGCGGCTGAACGTCGCGTGTCCCCTCGAACGAGTGTGCGATGCGCTCGAGCGTTTCGTCCGCGGCGTCAACGCCTACGTCGCCGAGCGAAGGCAAGGCTGACCGGAACTGAGAAAACCAAAGCGGGTGCTAGGGAAGATTGCTGAACATTGCACTGCTTGGCATGCTATCTGCGTTAGCGGTAGTGGATTTTCGGGTCTGCAATGGTCGATCTGCGTTAGCGGTAGTGCCCTATCGGCCCTATCCCATCTAGCAAGCCTGGTATTCCGCGGCTCATACACGCTGTCGGCCTGTAAGGGCACTACCGCTAACGCAGATCGACCTCCGCAGACTGCCATTTCCACTACCGCTAACGCAGATAGCTATTGATACAGGGTTGGGAAAGGCATTGTGGTTTCGCCGGCTATTCGGCGGCGATGGTGATGGTGCCGGAGAGATTGGTGATGGCGTCGCCGCCGGACACCACGTGGCCGAGCTCGTACAGGGCGCTGTTGGCGTTGTACGAGCCATAGAACATGACGACATCGCCCCACGGCTCGTAGTAGGCCAGCGTTCCGACCGCGACGCTCGCCAGCGGAGTGTCGGAGACGTCCAACGCGTCCGGATAGAAGATCTTCTCATTGGTGCTGAAATTCTCGACCGCGACGGTCATCGGCAGTTGGCCGAGCAGATCAGTCGCCGCGGAACTGTCGTTCAGCTCGAATACGACGGTGGTTCCGTTCTCGTCTTGGACGCTGATGCGTTGGGCTGTGGTCGTGTCGTTATGCATGGTTTCGTCTTCCTCCTGGGTGGTTGTGGAATCGTCCGTTGACGTGGTGGAATCCTGCGCGGGAGATGATGAGGATGCCCCGCCACCGGTGTTCGTGTCTGACGAGCCATCCGACGTCTGCGCGGCACCGCACGCGCCGAGCAGCAGCATGGCCGCCAGCAGCGCGCCGCATACCGCCGCGGTCCGTCGTCGGGAATCGGTCGAATATTCGTCTTGTGTCATGAGCGGCTCCTTGGTTTCGTCGTCGCGGTGTTTTGCGCCATAACGCCCACGAGACGGTGCGGGACGTACGGCTCTTCCAGATATGCGATCTCCTCATCCGACAGGGAAAGCTCAACGGCCTTCACCGCGGTTTCGATGTGGTGGAGTTTGGTCGCGCCGACGACGGGCGCCGTGACCTTGGTCAGCAGCCATGCCAGGGAGACCTCGGTCATCGAGACGTCGTGCTTTTGGGCGAGCCGCTCGACTCTGGCGATGATCTCGCCATCCTGTTCGGCGGTCAGATCGTATTTGGATTTGGCGTAGCTGTCCTCTTCCAAACGCTTGGAGGAATCGCCGGGCCTGCGGGCCAGACGTCCGCTCGCCAGCGCGCTGTAGGGCGTCATGGCGATGTTCTCCTGCGAGCAGAAGGGCGCCATCTCGCGTTCCTCCTCGCGGAAGATGAGATTGTAGTGGCCTTGCACGGAGACGAATCGGGGCCAGCCGTTCTGCTGGGCGATGGCGTTGGCCTGCGCCAACTGCCACGCGAAACAGTTGGAGATACCGATATAGCGCGCCTTGCCGGCCTTCACCACCGAGTCGAGCCCTTCGAGGATCTCGTTGATCGGTGTCCCGTAATCCCACATATGGCAGATGTACAGATCCACATAGTCGAGTCCGAGATTCGTCAGGCTTGCGTTGATCATGCGCTCGACATGCTGCTGTCCGGTGACGCCGTCTTGAATCTCGGCTTCGGTGCGGGGCGTGAACTTCGTGGCGACGACGACCTCGTCACGTTTGGCGAAGTCACGCAGGGCGCGTCCGAGATATTGTTCGCTGGTGCCGTTCTGGTAGGCGATCGCAGTGTCGAAGAAGTTCACGCCGAGATCCAATCCACGCTTGATGATCTCGCGGGAACGCTCCTCGTCCAACGTCCAGCTGTGCTGGCCCTGCGACGCGTTGCCGAAGCCCATGCAGCCCATGCAGATTCTGGAAACCATCAGGTCAGAATTGCCGAGTCTCACATAGTCCATGTTGCTCTTCTCCTTATCGGACGGTCGGTTGCGACGGTGAAACAAAGAAAGCCGCTGCTGGCGTCCGAACCGTCGCAGCGGCTTGAAGAACGGATCGCGTTCGACTTATTTCAGCGTAAGATATTCGTCGTCTTCCACGGCCTCCAGCCATTCGGTCGAGACGTTCTCGCCGGGCAGCATGATCGCGATGTGCGCGAAGGCCTCGTTCGGGGCCGCGCCATGCCAGTGCTTGGTGCCGGCGGGCACGTAGACCGCTTCGCCGGGCTTGAGCTCATGCGCGTCCTCGCCGTCGAACTGGTAGTAGCCGCGTCCGCCCACCGCGATGAGGATCTGCGGGGAGCCGTGGTGGATATGCCAGTTGTTGCGGCAGCCGGGCTCGAAGGTGACGTTGTGCACGCCGATTTCGGGCGCGTCGATCAGCGGCGCGAGATAGCTCTGGCCGATGAAGTACTGCGCGAAGGCGTTGTTCGGCTCGCCGATCGGAAAGCTGCTGGGATTCTCCATGATTATCTCCTTGATTGTTGGTTTTGGTTGGCTCGTGTGTGCGGACGGCCGAGGCTACCGGTTGGTCAGGCTTTCCTGAAGCTCCGGATATCGCGCGCCTCTCACCTCGAAGGCTTCGAGATGCGTGCGGATATCGGCCAGCTCGGCCGCGGTGAACTCCACGTCCGCAGCGCCGATGTTGTCTTCAAGGCGGTCCACATGTTTGGTGCCGGGGATCGGCACGATCCAAGGCTTCTGCGCGAGCAGCCAGGCCAAGGCGATGCGCGCCGGCGTGGTGCCCTTCGCTTCGGCGAGCGAACGCACGTATTCGGCCAACGCCACGTTGTGCTCCAGATTCTTGGGGGAGAAGCGTGGGATCTTGCTGCGGTAGTCGTCGTCCGCGAACCTCGCCCCGCGATCGAAACGTCCCGTGAGCATGGCTTTGCCGAGCGGGCTGAACGGCACGAATCCGACTCCCAGCGCCTCCAGAACGTCCAACAGCTGCTCCTCGGGTTTGCGCCACCACATCGAGTATTCGCTTTGCACGGCGGTCAGCGGGCATACGGCGTGCGCGCGTTTGATGGTGCACACTCCGGCCTCTGACAGTCCCCATCCCAGCACCTTGCCTTCGCGGATGAGGTCCTGCACGGTGCCGGCCACCTCTTCGATCGGTACGTTCGGATCGACGCGATGCTGATACAGCAGATCGATGCGATCGGTGCGCAGGCGCTTGAGTGATCCCTCCACCGCGGCGCGGATGGTTTCGGGACGGCTGTCGAGCGTCTGCACACGGCCGGAAGGATCGAGCTCGTTGCTGTGCAGGTCGAATCCGAATTTCGTGGCGATGACGACCTCGTCGCGGAAGGGCTCCAATGCCTCGCCGACCAGCTCCTCGTTGGTGAACGGGCCATAGACCTCGGCGGTGTCGAAGAACGTGACGCCCTCGTCGTGCGCCTTGCGAATCGTCGAGATGGACTCGTCATGCGGCAGGAACGGCGGCCAGCTCATCGTGAATCCCATGCAGCCCAGTCCGATGGCCGAAACCTCCAGACCGTTGGCTCCCAGAGTGCGTGTGCGCATGATGCCTCGCTTGTCGAATGTTCGTTACTGCGATGTCATCATCATTGAACACCGTGCGCGCCCATGCCGCCAATAAGCAAACGACATACGCCGCCATGCGTTTCGGCTATCGCGACGAGACTGTGCGAACGCGAGGCCATGGCAAGTGCGAGACAGGCCTATGCGGATTATGCGGGTTCGTCGGCGCGCAGGAATTCGACGAACGCGGCCGCGGCCGGGCTCATCGACTGGCCCTTCTTCCATGCGATTACCGCGCCGGTCTCCATTTTTGGGGAGAGCGGGCGGAATCGCAGACCGTCGTCGATGACGCCGAGGTCGATGCCGAACACCATGCCCACGCCGTTGCGCATCATCGTCACCGCGTTTGTGCCGAAGTTGAATGTGGCGGCGAGGGTGATGCTGTTGGCGTAATCTCCCAGCCAGTTCATCACCTCGCGCTGCACCTCGGCACGATAGGGGAGAATCATCGTCGCCCCTTCCAGATCCTGCGGGCGGATCGTGGTGTGCTGCGCCAGTGGATCGTCGTTGCGCATGAGAATGCCCCATCGGTCGGTGACATGCGTGCGCACATAGTCGTATCGGTCCACCGCCACCGGCTCGCTCATCAGTCCCAAGTCCAACAATCCCTGCTCCAGACGCTCCTGTGTGAGATCGGCGGTCAGCGTGCGGATGTCGAAACGGATAAGGGGATGCAGTTTGCGGAATGCGGCGATGCGGCGCGACAGATACGTCATACTGCGGGATTCCGCGCATCCGATGGCGATGTTGCCGGTGAGGTTGCCCTGCGAATCGCGCAGCTCGCGCTCGGTTTTGTCGGCCAGTGCGATCAGCGTCTGCGCACGCTCGTAGAGCAGGTGGCCTTCGGCTGTCAGGTCGATGGTTTTGGATCCCCGATGGAACAGGACGACGCCCAGATCGTCCTCCAACTTGCGTAGTTGGCGGGAGAGCGTCGGCTGCGAGACCTGCAGTAGTTCGGCAGCCCAGGTGATGTTGCGCTCTTCTGCCACGGCGAGGAAGTAGCGCAGCACATGCAGGTCCAGCGGTGATTTCGCGGGCTTGGCGGGAGGGATGATTTCGGTCATGGCTGTCCGTTCCTCGTGTTGGGTGGTGTGGTTTTCAGCATATAGCAAAAGGACGGCCTGGGAGCCGCCCTTTTCGCTATTGGACCGACGGTGATCAGGTTCCGCCGGACTTGTCGTATCTTGCTGTGCCGCTTGCCGCGTGCGCCTACTGCACGTCGACCGAGATGATCATCGCCGGCTCGAGCGGGCGGTCCATCGGATCGGTGGCGACGGCTTCGAGCTTGTCGACCACGGCCTTGGATTCGTCATCCGCGACCTCGCCGAAGATCGTGTGGTGGCCGTCGAGCCACGGGGTCGGCACGGTGGTGATGAAGAACTGCGAGCCGTTGGTGCCGTGGATCTGGCCGTCCATGCCGCGGCGCAGGCCGGCGTTCGCCATGGCCAGCAGATACGGCTTGTCGAACTTCAGGTCGGCGACGATCTCGTCGTCGAAATTGTAACCGGGGCCGCCGGTGCCGTTGCCGAGCGGGCAGCCACCCTGGATCATGAAGTCCTTGATGATGCGGTGGAAGCCCAGGCCGTCGTAGAACTTCTCGTGGGAGGTCTGGCCGCTCATCGGGTCGGTCCACTCCTTCTCGCCGGTGGCGAGGCCGAGGAAGTTCGCCACCGTCTCCGGGGTCTTCTCGTCGAACAGGTTGATGGTGATGTCGCCCTCAGAGGTGCGCATGATAACTGTAGTCATGCGCACTAGTTTCGCACGCCCGTCAGACCGTAGGTGAAGGATGCGATGTCGGCTATGCGTCAGGCGTTGGAGGCGTCGGGTGCCTGACGTCGTTGTCGTGATGCCATATCAGGTGGGCGATGACACGTGCATCGTTACCGTTGCGCGTGTCATCTATGCATGTCTGGATTGACGCTGTTGGATCAGTCGTCTACGCCCATGCGCAGTTCGAGGGAGTCGCTGGCCCGGTCGAGGGAATCGTCGATCGCATCGAGACGGGTGTCGAGCGTGAAATACGTCTGACGGTCGATCGCGCCACTACGCACGGCGGCTTCGATCTGGTCCTCGACTGAATCGACCTGCAATTCGATCTGTTCAAGCGGCGCTTTGGCGTCGATATACGCCTTCGGACGGTCCGCGAGATTCGAGGGAACGGAGACGTTGCCTGCGGTTTCGACCGCGGAGGCGGCCTGCTGTTCCAAATCGGTTATGGTGGCTTCGAAATCGTCGGTGTTTGTTGAGGATTGGGTGTCGGACGATCCGGTACCGCTGGACGAATCATTGGATGATCCGGAACCATCGGTCGAGCCCGTCGTGCCGGATGAGCCGCCGGTCTGGCTGTTCTTCAGATCGTCGATCTCCTGCTGCATGGAATCGAGCTTGTTGAGGATCTGCTGGTCGGCGCTGCTGGTACATCCGCCCACCAAAGTGAGCGCGGCAATGGCGGTGATGGAGGTGGCTATGATACGCGTCATTGTGTTGTTCATGCCCACCAATTCTACGCAGTGCCACCAGCGTATTTCCAGTCACAGGCGTATGAGCTGCGTCACACCCCCACAAGGATGCGGTAAGGGGAGAACTCGACAGTGGCGCGCTCGGGCTAGAGTACGCCGAAATGGGTGAGCGCGTTGAGGATGCCGTCGTGGTCGACGTCGTCGGTCACATAGTCGGCGGCCGCCTTCGGCGCTTCCGTGGCGTTGCCCATCGCCACGCCGACGCCGGCGAACGCGAGCATCTCCGTGTCGTTGCCGCCGTCGCCGAAAGCCATCGTCTGTTCACGGCTCCATCCGTATCGTTCCATGAACCGTTGCATGCCGCGCGGCTTGCCGCCGTCCGCTGGAATCAGATCGGTGAAGTCGGGATGCCAACGCACGCCTTTGACGTTTCCGCACAGGCCGATGATCTCGTCTTCGAGAGCCTCGTCGACGAAGGGACTGATCTGGAACGTCTCATGCGTTTCGGGCCGCACGTGCGGGTCTCCGATATGCGTGGTCGGTGCGGTTTTGCCGAGCTTGCGCCAGGTCGCGCGCATCGCGTCGGTGATCTGGTTGAAGTAGACGTAGTCCTCCTCGCAATAGTTCGCCACCACATCCGGATGCGCGTCAAGCCATGCGGTGATCGTGCGCACGTCGCCCGGCGCCAACGTCTGGTATTCGCGATAGCCGTGGTCGTCGAAGCAGTATTGTCCGTTGAGGCCGACGATGCCGTCGAACGCGACGGGAATCGTGTCGAGCACGACACCCATATGCGAGGGAGCGCGCCCCGTGCAGACGAACACCTTGACACCGCTGCTTTGCAACCGATGCAGCGCGTCGATGGTGGAGACGGGCACCTCATGGGTGGTGAAGCTGGTGAGTGTGCCGTCGATATCGAAGAATACGGCCTTGATGTCATGCGATGCCATCGTCGGAGCCTCCCGTCTGTATATCCGAAACCATTGTCGTGCGTGCCGAAGACCGAAACAGATACCGGAAATTCGACCCGACCGTCACCTGGACGGCCGTGATCATCATGATCCTGCTCGTGCAGGTGGTGCAGGGACTCGCCAACGCGATCGCCAAACACCTGCTCAAACGCCAACGGTAGCGGCGTCCGCGCCACGGGTTCACTAGGATGGAATCATGACCGAACATATCGAGATCGACGAAGAGCTGATCGCCATCCGCCACCACCTGCACGCCCACCCCGAGCGGAGCTTCCGCGAATTCGAGACCACCGTCTATCTGGAACGCCAGCTTGCGGACCATGGCATCGAAATCCTCGACAATCCGATGGAGACCGGTGTGGTCGCGCTCATCGAAGGCGCCGCGGGACCGGGCCCGCGCGTCGCCCTGCGCGCCGACATCGACGGACTGCCCATCGAAGAGGACTCCGCCCTCGACTTCCAATCCGAAAACACAGGCGTGATGCACGGATGCGGGCACGACCTGCATATGACCGGACTGCTGGGCGCGGCCTTCTGGCTGGCCGCCCACCGAGACCGCTTCTCCGGATCGATACTGATCGTGTTCCAACCCGCCGAAGAGACCGGTCTCGGCGCGAAAGCCATGATCGAGGCGGGTCTGCTCGACGGCGTCGACGCGATCATCGGCACGCACAACAACCCGAACTACGCTCCCGGACAGATCGCCATCGGCGCCGAACCCATGATGGCCGGCTGCGTGCGGTTCAACGTCACCCTGCACGCCGAGGGCACGCACGCCGGATATCCGCACAAGGGCACCGGCCCGATCGAGGCGCTCGCCTCCATGATTCTGAGCCTGCAGACCATCGTAAGCCGCAACGTCTCGCCGTTCCATCCGCTGGTCCTGTCCATCACCGAAGTGCACGGCGGACACGTGTGGAACGTGGTCCCCGCCGAAGCCGGCTTCCAAGGCACGGTGCGATACTTCCACAAGGAAGACGGCGAGCTGGTCGGCCGGCGGTTCCGCACCGTCGCGGAGCAGACCGCGGCCGCATACGGCATCCGGGCCGACGTGGACTGGGACGACTTCCAGGACCCGCTCGCCTCCGACCCCGATCTGGCGATGGCCCTTGCCTCCGAGGTCAGCGACTACGCCCAGCTCGAGCCCATCCGCCCCTCCATGGCGGGAGAGGACTTCTGCGAATACACGAAGGTCACGCTGCCGGTGTTCGCGTTCGTCGGCTCGAACGGCATCGAAGGCTGCCCCGACTGGCACAGCCCCCATTTCGTGGGATTGGACGAGTCGATCCCCACATTCGTGAACTTCTACGTCAACGCCGCGCTGCGCGTGCTGAAGGAACTACACTAAAGGAACATGACTCAGATTCGTTTCGCACTCGCCCAGATCGACACCTGCGTCGGAGACCTCGACGCCAACGCCGCCAAAGTGCTCGACAGGGCACGTCAGGCCGCGGGGATGGACGCGAAAGTCGTCGTATTCCCCGAAATGACGCTCACCGGATATCCCATCGAAGACCTCGCCCTGCGCGCCACCTTCCGACAGGCCGCGTGGGACAAGGCCAACGCGCTCGCCGCCGATCTCGCCGCCGAAGGGCTCGGCGCCCTGTTCGTGGTCGTGGGCACGGTGGGCACCGACCGCGCGAACGACAAGCCGCGCAACCGTCTGGTGGTGCTGCACGACGGCGTGGTGTGGGCCGGATACGACAAGCATTTCCTACCCAATTACGGTGTGTTCGACGAATTCCGCATCTTCTCGGCGGGGGATCGAGCCATGGTGCTCGACGTGGACGGCGCGCGCCTCGGCGTGGCCATCTGCGAGGACATCTGGCAGGACGGCGGCCCGGTGGCCGATCTCGCCGGCCGCGGCATCGACGCGCTCGTCACCATCAACGGCAGCCCTTATGAGGAGGGCAAAACACAGACCCGCTGCGCGCTGGTGCAGCGCCGCGCGGCCGAGGTGGGCGCGCCGGTGATCTACGTGAACCAGGTCGGAGGCCAGGACGACCTCGTGTTCGACGGCGGCAGCTTCGTCGTCGACCGCGACGGCGCGCTGCTGCAGCGTTCCCCGATGTTCATGGAGGATCTGGCCTGCTGGACGCTCGACACCGCCCTGGAACATCAGGAGCGGGTCCGCGTCGCGCCCGATCTGGACCCGGACGAGGAGGTGTACACCGCCTGTGTGCTGGGATTGAAGGACTATATGGCCAAGAACCGCTTCACCGGTGTGACCCTCGGCCTATCCGGAGGCATCGACTCCGCGCTCGTCGCCGCGATGGCCGCCGACGCGGTGGGTGGCGAGAACGTGTGGGGCATCTCCATGCCGAGTATGTACTCCTCCGACGGTTCCAAGGACGACGCGGCCGATCTGGCCGCGAACATCGGTGCGCATTACGATGTGCAGCCCATAGAACCGCTGTTCGTCGCCTTCCAGAACCAGCTCGAACTCGAGGGCGTGGCGGCCGAAAACCTACAGGCGCGCATCCGCGGCGTCATCGTGATGGCCTATTCCAACTCCAAAGGCCTGCTCGCCGTCGCCACAGGCAACAAGTCCGAGCTCGCCTGCGGGTATTCCACCATCTACGGCGACGCGGTGGGCGGATACGCGCCCATCAAGGATCTGCTCAAAACCCGCGTGTGGGAACTGGCCCGCTGGCGCAACCGCGCGGCGGCTGCGGGCGTCGGCATCGGCGGACTGAACATCGTGGGCAACGAGGCAGGGGAACACGGCATTCCACTCGCCGGCGGTGTGATGATCCCCGTCAGCTCGATCGAGAAGGCGCCGAGCGCCGAATTGCGCCCCGGTCAGAAGGACTCCGATTCGCTGCCGGAATACGAGCTGCTCGACCAGGTGCTCGCCGCCTACATCGAGCATGCGCACGGCCGCGCCGACCTGTTGGCCGACGGTTTTGACGAGCGGACCGTCGACACGGTGATGCGTCTGGTGGACCGCGCCGAATGGAAGCGTCGCCAGTATCCGCTCGGGCCGAAGGTCACGGCGCTGGCGTTCGGACGCGACCGGCGCCTGCCCATCACCACCGCCTTCCGCGAATAGCGCGACATGAGATCGGGCCACGACCGCAAGCATATGCGGACGCGGCCCGATCGCGTTTTCGTCGATGGCGCGAAGCCACGATGGTGTGAGCGATAACGGAATGTGAGATAGCTCACGCGAGTTTTATGGGTTCTCCCAGCGGGCGAAGACTACACTGGGGAGGCAATGGTGCTGTGACGATGCGGCATCACAACAAACAAACACCAAGGAGTGGATATGACAGCAGTTGAGACGACCGCGGTCACCCCTGAGGAGCTGGACGCCAAGGCGTGGGACGGCTTCGAAGGTGGAAACTGGCAGCAGGATATCGACGTTCGCGACTTCATCCAGAAGAACTACACCCCGTACGACGGCGATGAGTCCTTCCTGGCGGACGCCACCGAGAAGACCAAGCACCTGTGGAAGTACCTCGACGACAACTACCTGGCGGTTGAGCGCAAGCAGCGCGTCTACGACGTGGACACCCACACTCCCGCCGACGTGGACGCCTTCCCGGCCGGTTACATCGACTCCCCGGAGGTCGACAACGTGATCGTCGGCCTGCAGACCGACGAACCCTGCAAGCGCGCCATGATGCCGAACGGCGGCTGGCGTATGGTCGAGCAGGCCATCAAGGAAGCCGGCAAGGAGCCGGATCCGGAAGTCAAGAAGATCTTCACCAAGTACCGCAAGACCCACAACGACGGCGTCTTCGGCGTGTACACCAAGAACATCAAGGTCGCCCGCCACAACAAGATCCTCACCGGTCTGCCGGACGCCTACGGCCGCGGCCGCATCATCGGCGACTACCGCCGCGTGGCCCTCTACGGCGTGAACAAGCTCATCGAGTTCAAGAAGCGCGACAAGGACTCCGTGCCCTATCGCAACGACTTCACCGAGCCGGAGATCGAGCACTGGATCCGCTTCCGCGAGGAGCATGACGAGCAGATCAAGGCCCTCAAGAAGCTCATCAACCTGGGCAACGAGTACGGCCTCGACCTGTCCCGCCCGGCCCAGACCGCCCAGGAGGCCGTGCAGTGGACCTACATGGGCTACCTCGCCTCGGTCAAGAGCCAGGACGGCGCCGCCATGTCCTTCGGCCGCAACTCGACCTTCTTCGACATCTACATCGAGCGCGACCTCAAGGCCGGCATCCTCGACGAGGCCGGCGCCCAGGAGCTCATCGACAACATCGTCATGAAGCTGCGCATCGTGCGCTTCCTGCGCACCCAGGACTACGACGCGATCTTCTCCGGCGACCCGTACTGGGCGACCTGGTCCGACGCCGGCTTCGGCGACGACGGCCGCTCCATGGTCACCAAGACCTCGTTCCGTCTGCTCAACACCCTGACCCTCGAGCACCTCGGACCCGGCCCGGAGCCGAACATCACCATCTTCTGGGATCCGAAGCTGCCGGAAGGCTACAAGCGCTTCTGCGCCAAGATCTCCATCGACACCTCGGCCATCCAGTATGAGTCCGACAAGGAGATCCGCTCCCACTGGGGCGACGACGCCGCCATCGCCTGCTGCGTCTCCCCGATGCGCGTGGGCAAGCAGATGCAGTTCTTCGCCGCCCGCGTGAACTCCGCCAAGGCGCTGCTGTACGCGATCAACGGCGGCCGCGATGAGATGACCGGCATGCAGGTCATCGACAAGGGCGTGATCGAGCCGATCGCCCCCGAAGCCGACGGCACCCTGGACTACGAGAAGGTCAAGAACAACTACGAGAAGGCTCTCGAGTGGCTGTCCGAGACCTACGTCGAGGCGCTGAACATCATCCACTACATGCACGATAAGTACGCCTACGAGTCCATCGAGATGGCCCTGCACGACAAGGAGGTGTACCGCACCCTGGGTTGCGGCATGTCCGGTCTGTCCATCGCCGCCGACTCCCTGGCCGCCGTCAAGTACGCCAAGGTCTACCCGATCTACAACAAGGACGCGAAGACCATGGAAGGCCACGAGTACGAGTACGTCGAGGGCGCCGATGACGACCTGATCGTCGGCTACCGCACCGAGGGCGAGTTCCCGCTCTACGGCAACGACGACGACCGCGCCGACGACCTCGCCAAGTGGGTCGTCTCCACCGTGATGGGCCAGGTCAAGCGCCTGCCCGTCTACCGTGGCGCCGTCCCCACCCAGTCCATCCTGACCATCACCTCCAACGTGGAGTACGGCAAGAACACCGGTTCCTTCCCGTCCGGCCACGCCAAGGGCACCCCGTACGCTCCGGGTGCCAACCCGGAGAACGGCATGGACTCCCACGGCATGCTGCCGTCGATGTTCTCGGTCGGCAAGATCGACTACAACGACGCGCTTGACGGCATCTCGCTGACCAACACGATCACCCCCGACGGCCTCGGCCGTGACGAGGAGGAGCGCATCGGCAACCTGGTCGGCATCCTCGACGCCGGTAACGGCCACGGTCTCTACCACGCCAACATCAACGTGCTGCGCAAGGAGACCATGGAGGACGCCGTCGAGCACCCGGAGAAGTACCCGCACCTGACCGTGCGCGTCTCCGGCTACGCGGTGAACTTCGTCAAGCTCACCAAGGAGCAGCAGCTCGACGTGATCAGCCGTACGTTCCACCAGGGCGCCGTCACCGACTGATTGAAGTCGTGACGCGCTGAGCGTGAAACGCTGAAAGGCGGGACCCCACATGGGTTCCGCCTTTTTTCGTGTATTCACTGTCAGCCGGGGAAGCGACGTGACGAAGCCCACATCGGCTTTCCGGCGAGCCACCGGCGGCCCCGCCATCGGAGCACTAGACTGGGATGTCAGTACAAGGCCATGACGAATCCAGGAGGACGACGATGTCTGACGCGACCCGATTCCGCACCACCACGCGGCATATGCTCAAACAATCGAAGGAATATGCTTCCCAGACGCTGATGGGCGGCCTGTCCGGCTTCGAATCTCCCATCGGACTCGACCGGCGCGACCGCATCGACGCGCTCAAAACCGGCGATATCGGCTTCGTCCACTCCTGGGATATCAACACCTCCGTCGACGGGCCCGGCACTCGCATGACCGTTTTCATGAGCGGATGCCCATTGCGCTGCCAGTACTGCCAGAACCCCGACACCTGGAAGATGCGCGACGGCAAGCCCGTCACCCTGGAGGCCATGATCAAGAAGGTCGACCGCTACAAGGATCTGTTCAAAGCCACCGGCGGCGGCATCACCTTCTCCGGCGGCGAGTCGATGATGCAGCCCGCGTTCGTCTCGCGTGTGTTCCGCGCCGCCAAGGAGATGGGCGTCCACACCTGCCTCGACACCTCGGGCTTCCTCAACAAGAACTACACCGACGAGATGCTTGAAGACATCGACCTGTGCCTGCTCGACGTGAAATCCGGCGACGAGGAGACCTACCACAAGGTGACCGGCGGCCTGCTGCAGCCCACGATCGACTTCGGGCAGCGTCTTTCAAAGGCCGGCAAGAAGATCTGGGTGCGTTTCGTGCTCGTGCCGGGCCTGACCGACTCCGAAGAGAACGTCGACAACGTGGCGAAGATCTGCGCGAGCTTCGACGGGGCGGTGGAACATATCGACGTGCTCGGATTCCACCAGCTCGGCCGCCCCAAGTGGCATGAGCTGCGCATCCCATACCCGTTGGAGGACGCCAAGGGCCCCAGCGCCAAGCTGCGCCAGCGCGTCATCGAACAGTTCCAATCCTACGGCTTCACCGTCTACTAAATTCCTGCGGAGTTCGGGCGTAAGGGTGTGTGGATGCGCCGCAACGCGGCTTGGAGCCTTTAGCCTAGGTATATGGCAGACATCTATGCATTCCCGACGGGTGCGCCTCCAACGGCGTCGGCGCCCCGGCAAGACGGATTGCCCGAACGGCCTGCCGGCGTGCCCGATGAGATGTGGAACGCCGTGGAATCGGTTCGGGATATGACGCGTGTCGCCGACGTGCGTTATCGCGAGATTCCCGTCCCCTCCACACTGGCCGACTACGGCATCGGCGTTGAACTGGAATGCGGCGAGCGTGATGGGAACACCGCTTCGTTCTCCTCCGACCTGTCCCATTCGCCGCGACTTGCCACGGGTTGGATTATGATTCTTTTCTCGGCGCAGTCGCGTATCGACTGGGCCGGTCGCTGGCGATGCGTGGCCTTCACCCGATTGCCGCTGCATGCCAGCGAGAACGATGGACTCGCCCCCCGCATGTATTGGGACGATATGTGCGACTTTCTGTCGGACGTGGACCCCGATTCCGTCGGCGGCACGGTGACCGTGACCCAGAACACGTCGTTCGGGTCGTTGCTGTCCGAGGCGGAGGCCGGCTGTGAGATGCGCGTGTCGTGGTCGCCGCTTGGTCTGCCTGACGGCGGACTCGACGCCGGCGCGCAGGTCGGCATGTGGGCCAGGTTCATCAGATCCACTGTTCGTTTCGACGAGGGATTGGGTAGTGACTCATCAGATTGACCGCCGCATCGCCAAAGCGGAGCCGCGTCTGCTCAGCGAGCCGCGCGGGGGAGTGCCCGACGTGATCGACACACTCGCAGGGTTCCGTGAAGCATGCGACGCTTTGGCCGCGGCATCCGGCCCGTTGGCCGCCGATGCCGAACGCGCGTCCGGATACCGGTACGGCCATGAGGATTGGCTGGTGCAGTTCAAACGCGGTGACGCCGGCATCATGCTGTTCGACCCGGTGGCTTTGGGACAGGCCGGTGCCGATTGGAACGACTTCAACCGCGCCGTGGGCGACGCCACTTGGATTCTGCATGATTCGATGATGGACCTGCCGGGCTTCGGCGACCTGGGGATGACCCCGCAACGCCTGTTCGACACGGAGATCGCCGCGCGATTGCTCGGCATGCACCGCTTCGGGCTCGCCGCGGTGATCGAGCATTATCTCGGCGTGACCTTGGCCAAAGAACATTCCGCGGCCGACTGGTCGTACCGCCCGCTGCCGCGCGACTGGCGCAACTACGCCGCGCTGGATGTGGAACTGCTTATCGAGCTGGAGGCGTTGATGCGCCGGGACCTGCGTGAGCATGGCAAGGACGAATGGGCCGAGGAGGAGTTCGCGTTCGCCCTGCGGGAGGGGCTCGCACCTAAGCCTGCGCATCCCGCGCCTTGGATGCGCATCTCACGCATCACCCAGCTGGGCCGTGACCGACGCGGACTCGCCATCGCCAAATCGCTGTGGGAGGAGCGCGACCGGTTGGCCCGCCAATACGACATTGCCCCCAGCCTTCTGCTGGCCGATTCGTCGATTATGGAGGCCGCGCAGAAGAAACCGCATAACGTGCGCGAATTCCGTGCGATCCGCTGTCTCAACGAGCGTGTGCGTATGCGTACCGGCAGTGCGCAGGACAAAATGTTCGAACGATACGCGCCCATCCAACGCGAGGTCAAACCCCGCGTTTGGAAGGATGCGATCCAACGCGCGCTGGACCTGAAACCCGGCGAACTGCCCGTCATGCCATCCAGTCAATCCGGAGAGAACGAGACGAACGCGCCCCGGTCGATGCGCATCTGGCAGACCCGCCATCCCGAACGATACGAGCGCCTGCAACGGGTGCGCAAGGTCGTCAACCAAATCGGCGAGGACACGCGCACGCCTGCCGAAATCATCGTCAAACCGCAGATTCTGCGCAACCTCTGCTGGCTGGATGATCCCGCGAATGTGGACGTGGCGCGATTCCTCGAGGAGCAGGGCGCCAGAACATGGCAAGTGAAACTCATCGCAGCGTCCGTGAGTAGGGTTATCATGTAGAGGTTGCCCTACGGCAGAATGTAAGAAAACACGACTTTCAGGAGCGTTAAGCGTGAAAATCAGCGTTAGGAATCTTGAGCCGACCAAGGTGAAGCTCACCGTCACCGTCGACCCGGAGGAGTTCGAACCCTATCTGGACGAGGCCCGCAAGGAGATCGCCAAGCAGGCGAACATCCCCGGCTTCCGCAAGGGACATGTGCCGGCGAAGCTCATCGAGCAGCGTTACGGATTCGCCGGCATCGCCGGTGAGGCCGTGAACAACGCGGTGCCGGAGCTCTACTCCAAGGCGCTCGAGGAGAAGAAGATCCGCCCGATGGCCCAGCCCGAGCTGGACGTGCAGGAAGTCCCCGCCTCCTCCAAGGACGAGACCAAGCTGAAGTTCATCGCCACCGTGGAGCGTCGCCCGGAGATCAATCTGCCGAAGCTCGACGGCATGGAGATCGCCATCGCCAAGCCCGAAGTCAAGGATGAGGACGTGAACGCCCGCCTTGAATCCCTGCGCCAGCGTTTCGGCACCCTCGTGGGTGTGGACCGCCCGGCCGCCAAGGGCGACTTCGCCAACATCGACCTGGACGCCCAGATCGACGGCGAGTCCGTCGACTCCCAGGAAGGCGTGAGCTACGAGCTCGGCTCCGGCACCATGCTCGACGGCTTGGATGAGGCCCTCGAAGGCCTGTCCGCCGGCGAGGAGACCACCTTCGAAGGCACGCTGGAAGCCGGCGAGCACGAGGGCGAGAAGGCCCAGATCAAGGTGAAGGTCAACTCCGTGAAGGCCGAGGAACTGCCGGAGCTGGACGACGAGTTCGCCCAGGAAGCCTCCGAGTTCGACACCCTCGAGGAGCTCAAGGAAGATATCCGCAAGAACGCTGCCGACGCCGCCAAGGGCCGCCAGGCCACCGACGCCCGCGACGCGTTCATCGCCAAGCTGCAGGAAGAGCTGGAGATCCCTGTGCCGAAGGGCGTCAAGGCCTCCATGGTCGAAGAGCACCTCAAGGGCATGACCCCGGATCCGGAGAAGGCCACCAAGGAGCAGAAGGCCGAGGCCGAGGAGCAGGTCGAGAAGGAACTGCGCGACCAGATGACCCTCGACGCTCTGGCCGAGATGCTGGACGTGCAGGTCTCCCAGGCCGACGTGTTCAACTTCCTCGCCTCCATCGCCCAGCAGTACGGCATGGATCCGAACAACTTCATCCAGGCAATCGTCCGCAACGGCCAGCTCGGCTCCGCCGTGCAGGAAGTCGGCCGTTCCAAGGGCCTGCTCGCCGGCATGCGTGCCGTGAAGTTCACCGCCGACGGCGAAGAGGTCGACCTGTCCGCGTTCCTCGGTGAGGACGACGAAGAGGCCGACTCCGTCGAAGCCGCTTCCGCCGCCGCTGCCGTGGCCGACGAACTGGCCAACGCCGACGCCGAGTGAGCCTGCACTGACTCTGCTGTCATCGACGCTGCTGCCTACAATGCGGCCGACAGCTAGTCACTAGCTTCTAACAAAAGACCGGAACCCGTTATGGGTTCCGGTCTTTTGCTATTGAGCTGCGGTTGTTGTTATGCCGTGCACTCGTTACTCGTCATGCCGAATGCATGTTCTCCGTTATGTCGGCGGTCCTTCTTCTTCGTTATGTTGTCGATTCTTCTCCGTCATGGCGGTGTTCCGTCTTTGTTATGCCGAGCGTATGCTTCCCCCGTCATGCCGAGCGCATTCGAGGCATCTCATCCCGCCACTCCGCTAAGTTCATGTTGATGTTCCCTGACAGCTTCTACCGAGCGCCTGATTCCAACTCGACAATCCTCTGCTCGACCTCACGCAGACGATTGCGCAAAGCCGATTCGATATCGACCCCATCGGCGTCGGCCTGCTGAATGACGCGCAGAATCTGATCGGCGTAATCATCCGGCGTCGGCTGGGATGAGTCTTCGTTGGCATCGGCCCGCAGCATGGCTTTTACGAATAGTTCCGAATCGTCGGCCTTGGCCACACGGTGCACGATCTTCGCCGCGCGAGGGAACGCGCCCTGCGCGTGCGAGATGCCTTCGATGACGGACTTGCGGCGCTTCTCACGCTGCTTCATCTGATTCCACGTCGCCAGCACCTCTTCGGCGGACTCCTCTTTGCCTGCGTTCGCATCATCATCAGGCGCGAACACATTCGGATGGCGGGTGATGAGCTTATCGACCAGACGGTCGCACACCTCATCCAAGGTGAACGGGTCGGTCGCATCCTTCTCGCATACGGCGGCCTGATACAGCGACTGCATGAGCAGATCACCGAGTTCCTCGCGCATGCCTTCGCGGTCGTTCTCCTCAACCGTATCGACGAATTCGTAGGTCTCCTCAAGCAGATTCTTAAGCAAAGTCGTGTTGGTCTGCTTCTCGTCCCACGGGCATCCGCCGGGATTGGCGAGAATCGTCACCAGCACGCGGGTGCGCTCCAACGCGGTCGGTGCTTGGACGACGGGATCAAGCTTCGAACACCGTTCGAATCCTGCGGGCAGTTGGTAATCATCATGTGCTGATTCAGTCATGCAGCCCATACTAATCTCGCCCAAGTAACAGCGCCCATCCGATGGCCTCGATTGGTTGATGCGCCCTTCGTCATGCCGAGTGTCCCTCTCCTTCGTCATGCCGAGCGAAGTCGAGGCATCTCCATCCTCGTCATATCGAGCGTCCCTTTCCCTCGTCATGCAAGTGTTCCCTCCTTCGTCATGCGAGTGTTCCCTTCTTCGTCATGCCGAGCGAAGTCGGGGCATCTCCACCATCCTGTCGTACACTTGTCCCAGCGGATTATGGCGGCGAAACGAGGGCATATGAGCGACAACAGCACGGACCGCAAAGCGCTGGAGGCGCTGGCGAGGGAGTCGCCCCAAGAGCAGATCGCCTATTACCGCAAACCGTTCATGGTGCTGTGGGCCGCCGTGCAGGAGGCGAGCAGCGAACTGTCCGAAGATTACGATCTCTCACCAGAAATGGCCCAACTGTGGGTAGCCGAACGCATGCGCCAAGTCTCCGATTCTCTGGTGGACCGCTTGGCGGAGAAGGCCGCGTCGCGCGGCATCAGCAAATCGAATATCGCCCGCGCCGCCGATGCCAGTCCCGCCAACGCCTTGCGGCGGTTCCCGCGCTTGCGAAACGATGCCGATGCCACCAAAACCCGTCTGCTTATCGACGACGTCCTCGATTCGTTGGAGTAGCCGTAGGCCTGCCCCCTTCTGGTTCTCGGGCTTTAACGTGTTGACTCCTGCGGGCGTGGATGAGTTGCTGTGCGCTATCACGCCGTCAACGGTGATGGATAACCCGTGTGTGTATGATTCGGCAGTTACTGCCGATTCGCCCACGTTGAAAATCCATCTCCCGTGGATAAGCTGCCATTTACTATCGGAATGTCCACGTTGAGGGCTGGGCCTCGTGGATAAGATGTCATTGAATACCGGAACACCTACGCTGATGGACTATACGTGGGCCATACCGATCGCGCGGGTCTTCCGCCGGTTCATCCAATCGGATCGCCTTGGGATGACGATCCGTGTGAGAGCGACCTGATCGATTGCCAGATAGTGCTTGATTTGTACGCCCAGATCAAGGGCGATGAGTCCGAAGAGACGATGAAGCGAGCCTATGCTGAATGCTTCTAGAGTCTGGGAGCTGATGATTCTGAATCGTGTATCGACGTGGAATCGCCGGCTTTCGTGCATGCGGCTGATGAGTGGGTGACATTCGACTTCACCGACGAAGATGGGCTGACGCCGCTGGAATACGTGGTGGCCCACGCGGCGGAGCTTGCCGCATCCGAGCCGCGGTTGACCGCCGAATGCATTCGTATGGCGAAGTCCGTCTCGACGACGCACAGCGAGAGCGTGTGCGTTTGGTGCGCGACCGGTGCAGGGCGCTGACGATTCTGGGTGACTGCATGGTGCGTTGGGAAGAGCTGGCCGCGTCGATTTATTATGCTCCGATTCGGACGAATCCGGCTGAGCTTTTGGTGGGATTGTTCGATTTCGGTGCCGATGCCGCGATGCTGGATCCTGGCATTGGGCGCAACCTGCTGATTGGTGTGTTCCTTGACGCATGGGCCGCTTTGCCGCATCGCGCCTATGGCGGTCAGACTCCTGAGGAGGCCGGTGAACGCCTGCCCATCATCGACCCCAACGACCCGCTGTTCGACTGAGCCTGCACGGGTTTGGCTGCCCGGAATGTTGGAAACGTGCAGCAAAACCCCTGTTTCATGTTGGAAAAGTGGCAGGCGACGGGCTATTTTGTGTTGGAAAATGTGCACGCTGAGATGATTGGGTATGGTTGAAGGGCGTGACAACACAGTGAAAGAGTGCTGATATGGCGTTGAGAATGACGGATGACGAGTTCGCGGCCGCAGTCGAGGAGGCGTTGGATTCGATTCCCGAACGGTTCCGCGAAGTGCTCGACAATGTGGGCATCGCCATGGCCGACGAGCCGAACGAGCGCGAGCTCGCCTCCATGTGCGGCTCCCACGGCGAGTTGCTGGGGTTGTATGAAGGCGTGCCGATCACGCAGCGCACCACCAGTTACGGCGGTGTGATGCCTGACATCATCACCATCTTCAAAGGCCCACACGAACGCGTCTGCTCCACCCGCCAGCAGCTCGTCCGCCAGATCGGCATCACCGTGATCCATGAAATCGGCCACTACTTCGGCCTCGACGACGACTACCTCCATTCGCACGGGTACTGATATGGATACGGGTGTGTGCATTAGATCGGCTGGATCCGCTGGCGCAAATCGGGAATAGAGTGGGTGTAAATCAGGAATAGAATAGGTGTAAATCGGGAATAGAAAGCGTGTTAATCTGGATTAGATGATGCCATAAGTTGAAGGAAAGGCGACTCGATGATTCCGCGGGCTATTACGCCGACCATGATTCGGCAGTTTCAACAGTTTCCTATCCTTACTTTGACGGGCACAAGGCAGAGCGGCAAAACTACGTTGATTCGTGAACAGTTTCCCCAGTATGATTACGTGTCGTTAGAGAATCCCGATGCGCAAAGTCTCGCTGTGAATGATCCCCGGACGTTTCTTGCCAGATACAACAACCATGCCATATTCGATGAGGCGCAGCGTGTGCCGCAGTTGTTCTCTTACCTGCAAGGCATCGTCGATGAGCGGGGGCAGGAGCCGGGACAGTTCATATTATCCGGATCTCAGAATTTTCTGCTGATGCAAGGCATCTCACAGTCATTGGCCGGGAGGGCAGCGGTTCTTCACCTGATGCCGTTGTCTCATAGCGAGTTGGCGAATGCTGGCATGGGCATGGATATGTGGGTTCGCAGAGGCGGTTATCCGCGAATTTACGACATTGGTCTTGATCCTATTGACTATTTTCCGAACTACGTGTCTACGTATGTGGAGCGGGACGTCCGTGAAGAGTTGGGTGTGCGTAAGCTGTCCCAATTCCGCGACTTTCTTGTGCAGTGCGCAGTTCGGGTCGGCGAGGTGGTCAACTATAGCGCCATGGCTTCCGCTTGTGGCGTCGACGCAAAGACCGTCGAGGAGTGGATTTCGATGTTGGAATCCAGTTTCATCGCCTTCAGGTTGCACCCTTACCATAAGAACTTCGGCAAACGATTGATCAAGGCGCCGAAACTGTATTTTTATGACACTGGATTGGCTAGTTATCTACTCGATCTGGAAAGTGATGATGAGTTGATGATGAGCAAGTATCGTGGCCCTCTGTTTGAGAACGCCGTGGTATCGGAAATTATGAAGGCGTATGCCGTGCGTGGAAGAACTCCACGCTTGTACTATTGGCGTGATGATAAACAGCAGGAAATCGACTTGATTATCGAGAAGGGCGGGGTCGTTCGCTATGCAATCGAAGTGAAGGCTTCTGCGACGTATGATTCGCATGCTTTCGCCACAATTTCAAAGTTGTCCGAAATCATGGGATTGGATTTGGCACAACGCATCGTGGTGTACGGTGGGCGTGACTCTATGGAAACCTCTTTCGGAAGACTGCTGACCATCGGTGATATACCGCAGCTGACATTATGATTGTGAGAAGACCGGGCTTGTGATGCGAGGCGGGGCGGCCGCTGCTTCGGCCTCGACGACGATTCCCTCCATTCGCATGGATACTAGTTGTTGTGGATGATGGTTTGTTCTGGTTTGCAGCCGATTTCTACGATGCGCCAGAGCTTGTGCGGGTCTTTCTCGTTCATAGCAGCACCGCGTCCTTGAATACGGCGTTGCGGAACGGTCCATCATTGAGTTCGCTCAGCTCGTACATGTCCACATCTTTGCCGGATTTCTCTCGTAGTTCTTCGGCCATGGCGAATACGTTCAATGGGCTGAATCCGGGATTGCCTTCCAGCAACACGTCGATGTCTGAAGTCGATGTGGCCTCGTTACGCGCGTAGGAGCCGAACAAGCGTGCCGATTTCATGCCGTAATGCGACAACATGGGAACGATGAGCTCGCGAAGTTCATCATGGCTGTATACATGTGAAATCATGACGACTCCCTCGTGCCGGAAGCTAACCTACCCTCATATTAGTGGTGCGCAAAATCTTGGACACTACCTGATGAGTTCTAGGTTTTAATAAGCAAATGATTGTGTTTAAATGTGATATTTGCAGAAAAATGCAAAAATGCCGATTTTTATGATATAGTTAGCTTGTCAACGTAGAGGAGGGCGACATGCTTATCGATTTCAGTTTTGAAAACGTGACGAGTTTTCGTGATGAGCAGGCCTTCTCTATGACGCGTGACGCACGTTTTGTCGAAGAAGGTGGTCCGTCGATTTCGACGGTGACCGCAGTGTATGGCGCCAATGCTTCCGGTAAATCCAATTTCCTATATGCGCTGCATTCCATGCGCGACATGGTGGTGACGAGCTATAGCGCAGGCGACGGAACGTCGGACATCCATCGTGACCCGTTCCTGCTGCGAGAGAATCCGAACGATGCTGATACCGCATTTTATGTGAGCTTCATCGCGACTGACGGACAAAAATACCGTTACTGGTTCCGTTTTGACGATCACGTGATTCACGAGGAAGAACTGTCGGTATATAAGATCATGGATGAAGAGTCCGGCAAACTGTCGACGCATCCCTCCCGACTGTTCGCCCGAAATGAGACAGTGTTGGAGTTCGGACCGTCTTTTCGCGGTCCCAAAGCGCAAGTGAAGAAAACCGTCGAGCTGCGTCCCAACGCACTGGCTCTCTCCGCTTGCGCCGCCGCTGGCATTGAATGCACGCAGTCTGCGTTCGAGTTTTTCTCCACGGGTTTTGGATATTACGGCGGGGGAGGATTCGACAAAGAGTATCCCTTCATACTGGAACAGTTCAATCAGCAAAACGACTTTTCGAAGAAGCTTGCAGCATTGGTGAAGTATGCGGACTTCGGCATCAGCGGACTGCGAAGCGTGCCTGTGGAAGTGGACGCCAATATGTTCGAGCGGCTGAAGCACAAGTTCGTAGAGGAACTTGGAGCCGATGAGCAGAAGCTGGAGAAACTGTTCACACCGCAACAGCAGACGCGATTGATGTTCCGGCATGGCGGAGAGCGGTCTTTCGCCATGCTGGGTGTGGAACAGGAATCGGACGGCACCTTGGCGGCGCTTGCGTTCTTTTCGCTTGCGTTGAGAGTGCTGTCGCGTCCTTCCGTCACCCTGGTGGATAAGATCGATACGAGTCTGCATCCAACTTTGGTGAAGGAACTGGTGTCGTTGTTCGTTGATCCGCAGACCAATCTACATGGTTCGCAACTGATTTTCACCACGCATGACGCGTCGTTAATCAATGTGACCGGAACCGCTGACCGCCTTATCGATCCCGACCAGATACGGTTGGTGGAGAAGAACGGCGATGGCGCTTCGGAGATTTACCCCGTGACCGATCTCAAAGTGCGCAAGGGCGAGAACATCGGCAAGAACTATCTCAACGGTGTGTATGGAGCGACTCCGCGCCCGAACTTCCATGAGGCGTTTGCTGAGATGATGAGCTTGGAACACTGAGAATAACGACTTCTTGCACAGCAAAGATGCCAGTCGCTGACAGATGCAATGGACGGTTACGGATAATTTGAAACGTGAGTTTTTATCCGAGAATGCGGTACATTGTTCCGAGCCTTTGAGTTCCGTTGATAGCGCTCCAGGAATCCGGGTGTCGTCACGTGGCGAAGGCATTGCTTGAAAGGTTCACCTTCTTCTATCATGAGACTCATGATGGCTGCAGAGAAACTGAAGTTTTGTATTGTTCGGGTTCCTTATCCCAACCCATACAGTCCAGACAAAGATGGTGCACCTTCAAACTCGGAAGAATACAGGGAAGTCTTTGAGTATGAAATCGACCACGATCGAGATGCTTGGATTGCTCCGAAAACCAAACTGGAAGAAGTGACTGCTGAACTGACGCAAGCTAAGCGGCGTTTATTCACATGGCCGACGGTGTATATCGTGTGGTTTAAGTCCAAGGCTTCGGATGATGATCAACGCAGGGACAAATGGTGTGTGTATGTTGGGGAAACGCAGCATATCCACGAGAGAACGATGCAACATGTACAAGCCTCCAGCAAAGACAATTGGACAATTACGGATGACGAGGTGCTGTCCAATGTTGAGTCTGTGACTCAAAAAATTGTGAAATCTAGATTGGCTGAAGAGCAGCAAGCAGATGATTGCATAAACGAGGCGCTACGTGACCAACGGAAAGTCAATCAATACGTAATTTGGGAAAGTCATTTCAATAAGTCTTTAACGTTGGATGTGGAGAACAAGCTTATTGATTACATGAAATCGATAGACGATATTCATTGTCTCAATGGCCGGGGGAATCCTCAAGATCAGTATTTTACATCCGCATATCTTGATGACATTGTTTCGGGTGCATGGAAAAGACTTGTATCCGCCGACAAAGAAGGGATTTTCCCTCCAGAGGAACAGATTTGGCAGTCGTCTCTGTACAAGGTATCGCCTTTCCACAAGCTTGGAAAGGAACAGAATAGGGCTTTACAAGGTATTGTTTCTATAAGCGAGGATGTGCTTGAGAAGTGGACAGAGCCAAAGGACACTCAGCTAATTCTTGTTGGAGGTGCTGCTGGTACAGGTAAGTCGATTTTGCTGAGCACGCTGTTCTATGAGTTGTCGCTCAAGCTGGGACATCAACCGGACTATGAGACAGATTCCTCAGCTAGGGTTCATCTGCTGGTGAATAACGATGATCAAATGCGGGTTTATGATGACATGGCTTTAAAACAAGGGCTTCAGAAGAAGTCCGGACAATGTGTTTCGCGCCCGACGGCTTTTATTAATGAACGTTCCCGTAGCGTGGGGAAATCGTCCTTCGACTATACGCAGGTGACATCGGATATAGCTGATGTGGTACTTGTGGATGAAGCGCATCTATTGTTTACACAGAAATCGCAAAATGGTATTGAAAGCCATCTGCACGAGATTTTGCGTCGTGCGAAGATTGTGATTGCTGTGTTCGACCCGGAGCAGATTATGCAACGCAAACAGTGGTGGCATCAAGATGTGCTTCGTGAACTAGCCGAAGCTCCGATAATCGATCTGCCAAGTGATGAACGAATGTCTCTAACTGGGGCTTCATATCTTGAATTAACCGGGCATTATTCAAATGCGCGTGTCAACAACGGTGAAGTACAAGTGATTACGGATAGATATTCGGTGCACCAGATTGAACTGACTGAACAGTTTCGTATACAGGCTAATGCGGAAACCATTAAGTGGATTGATTCGCTTGTTCAGCCGGATGAATCGGGAGAAGTGCCTTTTCCTTGCGTATCGATTCCAGCGGATTATAGTCCCGCGATCCAAGTGGAAGATGAGGACGCTCGTATTCAGGATGAGGTGAAATTAGGATATCGGATACGAGTCTGTTCGTCTCCTAATGTTTTGTTTGACTCCATTCGTCTGTGCGGTGATGACCTTCTTGCTGCGCAAAACCAGATGTTGAAGTCGACGCCGAAAAACAAGAAGAAATCGAAAGTGGCAGTGAGACCAAGGGATTTGTGCCGTGTGGTTGCTACATTCGATTGGCCATATGATCCTAAGAACAAAAAAGGAAGTGTGGCACTCGTCAAGGACGTCTCGGGGAATTGGGTTATTCCCGAGAAAGAAAATGAACACTCTACATATGACAGAGGGGCCGAATTCTTTGAACGGCCATGGAACCGTGCTGTGAATGATGATGCTCCCAAAGTTCGGCATTCTACCAAAGAGGCATGGTCGAGTGCTGATTTTTCTCGTGATGAAATAGGCTCTTACTTCACGATTCAAGGATTTGATTTGAACTATGTTGGTGTAATTATTGGACCATCGGTGCGATACGAGAACGGACACATCATATTCGATCCGGGGAAAAGTTGTGACCGAGGCGTTTCCTCTGATCGCATCGATTTGAAAGGTGATGAAAAACTGGCAGCATTCAAAAAAGCATGTTTGCGTAGGCAATTGGGGGTTCTCTTGAAACGTGGCGTGCATGGACTGTATTTATTCGCGGTAGATTCCGCTCTGCAGAATAAGTTGCGTGAAGCGGCTTTGGAAAATAACTGTTATCTGGACAAGGTGAGGGGCCTAATGTAGGGAATAAGAATGGTGTGATAAGACGGTATTCGCGTAATATCTGCTTACAAAGATTGCAGACATATGGCTGGTTGTTTGAATCATGATTGTGTGTTGTTTTGAGCTAGGCGTGCAAGCATGACGCAACGGTTCAAACCGTGGTTCAGTATTGAACAGCAGATGACGCGCATCGAGGTGCGCGGTTTACACATGTTATGGCGTTGTATTGGTTCGATAATGCGTTGCGCGCCACGCTGTTCGCATCGATGGAGAAAATCGAAATCGCGCTGCGCGTGCGCATCGGCCATGTGCTCGGCGCGCGCGATCCGCTGGGCCATATCCATCCCGAAGCGTTGCGGCCGAACCTGAGCCGTAACGGGTGGGAGCGGTTCGTGCGTAACTATGAGAACTCGCGGCGCAACAGCGACGAGGACTTCGAAGGCCACTACGGTGCCGACTTTGACGGCGAACTGCCCGTATGAGCGGCGGTCGAACTGCTGCCGTTCGGCGATCTCAAACATCTGTACGGGTATCTACGCGATGAGGACCGCGGCGCAATCGCCAAAACGCTTGGCGTGAAAGCCAACACGTTGGACGCTTGGCTCGACCCGTTGAACGACCTGCGCAACGCGTGCGCGCATCACCGTCGCATCTGGGATCGCGAATTCGAACTGAACGGCAAACCCATCACCACGGAACACGTCATCGACATCGTCGCCATGCTGTTGCACGCGCTGGGGGATCGCGGTCAACTCAACATCTTGCGCGACTGCGTGCAATCCTTCCCAGCCGACCTGCCCAACAACGTGAACGCGCCCCGCATCGCTTGGCCTGATGTATAAATCCTATAAGAACAAACCGGGGTAGAGTTCGTTGATCGCCCAAACGACGCGGTCAGTATCATATGAGGAGAGTCTGCCGACTGGGCCGTCATCGAGAAACACGTCGCGCGGAATTCGGAGCAGCTGAGAGCAGCGCACTGCACTCGGCTTCGATAGTCCCGCCTCTTGCCAATCTCGCAACACTACATAACCAGGCTCATCGCGCCAAGTATTCCCCGTGACTTTGGTGACCAAAGCCACACGCGTCCCGTCATTCCACTCAAGAATGACACTCGGCCGATTTTTGAACTTACCCGGCTTGTCGGGAAATGCGAACGGAACCCACCAGATATCGAATTGTTTGGGCTCAGTCATCGTCATCATCCCAGCCTTCGGGCAGTACGACTCCGCCGTTTACGACTTTGGGGGTGACTATGCGCGGATCGTCCATGTTGAACTTCACGATAGGGTAGCCGTCAGTATCACGCGTGAACGGACGCTGGGCGGCCTTCGGAGTGAACGGCAATCCATTGTCGACAATCGACTGGCGAAGAAACATGTTGACTGCGGTGGACAGATTCAGTCCCATCGATTCATAGAGGCGACTGGCCTCGACTTTGACCGCATCGTCCACATTGACAATTACTTTAGCCATAATGACCTCCTATCAATATTTTATTCATATATAATACATATGTTGCATATATCATTGAACTTCAATTGGTTGGTCGTGTCTATTTGTGAGTTGCCGTTGATGACAGCAGTAACCTCCAAGTTTCCTTGTAGAGGCCGGGCTCGGGGGCTCCTGTGTTATCTGAGGAAGCGCGCGTTTAGATATGTTGTTGTCAGAGTGCGCGATATTCCGCTTGAGCTTGCCACAGCGAATGTCTATCAGACCATACAATGGTGGGCATGCAGTTTCTTATCTTGTGCGTTGTGGCGCTGATCATCTCATCCATCGGATTCTACCGGTTCGTGTGGTTCATCTCGTTGGGCTACGGATTCTCCATGGCGGGCATCGGCATCGCGCTGCTGGTCATGTTCGGCATGGGCGGCTCACTCACTTGGGTGACGACGATTATGGCAGCGCTGCTCATCGTCTACGGACTGCGGCTCGGCGGATACCTGCTGATACGTGAACAGCGCAGCGCGGCCTACCAGCGCACGATGAAGAACGAGATCAAAGACGGCTCCAGCATGAACCCGATCCTCAAAATCATCATCTGGATGGTATGCGCGCTGCTGTACGTGTGCGAGGCATCGCCGCTGCTGTTCCGACTGCAGAACCACGCGCCCACGGACGCGGTCGCCATCATCGGCATGATCATCATGCTGCTCGGCATCGTGTTGGAATCGGCGTCGGACTACACGAAGAACCGTTTCAAGAAAACACATCCGCAACGCTTCTGCGACGTGGGCCTGTTCCGTCTCGTGCGCTGCCCGAACTATCTGGGCGAAGTGCTCACCTGGACGGGCATGTTCGTCTCCGGCGTCACCGCCCTCGACGGCGTATGGCAGTGGCTGGCCTCCATCGCCGGATGGGTGTGCATCGTATGGATCATGTTCGGCGGCGCGCGCAGACTGGAACTGCGCCAGAACAAGAACTACGGCAGCGACCCCGAATATCAGGCGTACGTATCCACAACACCGATTCTCATCCCATTCGTGCCGCTGTACAGCGTCGCGAAATACAAGTGGTTGGTGGGGTAGCGACGTTTCGAACTGGGACATGGTGAAGCAGTCGCGGGGGCGCGTTTGCTTCAACAGGGGTATCGAGTGCCGGAATTGGCCCGCGCCACTGCCGCACCAGCGCCAGTCATTATGCGAATAGCGTCATCGGAGACCCGGCCATGTGAAGCGGAGTATGTTTGCTGAGCTGATTGGAGGGGTTATGTCTTTGAACGTTGAACAGAAGGCTGCGACGAGACGGGAATTCGTGCGGAATTTCGAATTGGTGGGCGTGACGCCTGCACAGGTGGCGGCCGATCTTGGTGTGAATGAGCCTCGAATCGAGGACGTCATGAACCTACGTAATGTGCGGCATCTTGAGGATGCTTGGGTATTGCGTCGGTATCTCATGGCGAAAGCGGCGCAGCAGGGCGTTGAACTGGTAGCGTTCACCGCGCTTCGCGGGAAGCCGGAGGATTACTGGTTTCTCGACGCGGATCGTGTGAACGCCATGATGCTTGACTGAGCGGAGCATCCGTATATCCAGTTGGCACTTAAGTCGTCCAGTTGGCACTTGCCCAGACGATGCTGATTAAAGCAATGGCGGAATGGCGGTAAGCCTACTGGTCGATGTCGGAAATCAGGTGCCAACTGGACGACTTAAGTGCCAACTGGATTGCATTCACCGATGTGCTGCCGGTTATTCGTCCGTTCAAGGCACTGTGGCATTGCAGGCGGTGGGCCACGAACAGGAATCATGATGACCGGAGGGCGCTTCGCTTGGAAAGAGGCAGGGAATGCTATGAAATCTTTGGCGTATACTGATATGTTCAAGTGAAAGTCAGTGGAGGTGCGCGCATGGATGTCATGGATGTGGCGGATTTCTTCATCGCAACGGCGAATGAGGGTAACCCCGAAGAAGATGACGGCATGACGAACATGAAGCTCAACAAGTTGTTGTTCTTCGCGCAGGCCGCCAGCTTGCAGCGCTTTGGAAAGCCATTGTTCGACGCGCCTTTGGAGGCGCGGAAGTATGGCCCTGTGGTCAAAGATGTATATCGGACGTTCAGTGGGTATCAGCGTGATGCCATCGCCAAAGTCGCGCGTCCTTTTGACTGGAAAACCTTGGATCCGGAAGTTCTACAGTTGCTGTGCGACGTGTATCGCACTTACGCGAGGGATTATTCGGCTATCGGTTTGATGCGGATGACGCATAAGCCGGGTACGCCGTGGAGTCAAGCGTACGAAGAACACAAGAATAATGTCATTTCATGCGAGTCCATTCGTGAGTGGGTCAATCAGACACCATTGATGATCGACGAAACGTCAGTGTCGGATTCTTTGGTTACCGTGGCGGAGCTAGACCAGCATGGGCACCCGTTCCTTCCAGAGGGATGGGAAGACGATGATGACTGATGTTCGCCCTTGGCAGGTCCGCAGAGTCTGGTTCCCGTACCGTGAAGATCCCAGCAGAGGCAAGAATCGACGCGTCGTAGTCAAGGAAGTCACTGATGATAACTGTGTGGTGATTTACGTGACCAGCAAGATTGAAAAGAGTCACTTTCCGGATTTCATGTTGCTGAAGGACTGGAATGAAGAGGGATTCGACAGAGCATCCGCAGTGAGATGGAATCGTCTGTTGAAAGTCCCTATCAGCGCATTTGGAGAACATCTCGGTGATCTGTCTCCGTATGATCGCTTGGAATTGCAGATGCGATACCAGCTCCGCTGATCCATTGGAATAATGGGAGGGTATGCGGATATGGCTGAATCGTTTTCGCAGAAGGTGTATGACGTGGTGCGTCGGATTCCGGAGGGCAAGGTCGCCACATATGGGCAGGTGGCGGCGCTTGCGGGCGCGCCACGGTCGGCGCGGTTCGTGGGGTTCGCACTGCATTCCAATCCCGAGCCGGGCGTGATCCCATGCCATCGTGTGGTGTTCCGTGACGGATCGCTCGCACCCGGATTCGCATTCGGTGGTCCCGACGTGCAGCGGGAACTTTTGGAAAACGAAGGCGTCATCTTCATACCGCCCAGCGAACAATCCAGAGAATCCGCCGGCGCGGACGGCTGGCGCGTGGATCTGAGTCGCTGCCAATGGGATGCCTGAAACGTCTTTATCCGTTTAGCCGGCTCCATGGCTCCGCTTGTTCTCTGATTCCGAGGGGTATTTTTGATGGAAAACGCAAAAATACCCCTCGGAATCGATGCGAAGCGACATGTGGGGGAAGCCGAGTCGTCTCGTGATCCTATGAGGGTACGCGTACAAAGGCGTCAGCTGAGCTTGTCGAGCTGTTTGAGGAGCGAATCGACGTGGCCGGTGGCGCGCACGTTGTATCGGGCGAGCAGCACTTGGCCATTGGTGTCAATCACGATCGTCGAGCGAAGCACGCCGACATGGGTTTTGCCGTAGAGTTTCTTCTCGCCGTATGCGCCATAGAGCTTATGCACGGCGAGATCCATATCGCTCAGCAGCGGGAATGTGAGATGGTCGCGTTCGCGGAACTTGGCGAGCTTCTCCGGTGAATCCTTGGAGATGCCAAGCACCGTATATCCGGCCGCGGTGAGACGGTTGAGATTGTCACGAAAATCACAGGCCTGCTTCGTGCAGCCGGGCGTCATCGCGGCGGGGTAGAAATACACGATCACGCGTTTGCCTTCGGGCAGCACGTCGGAAAAGCGCACGGTGGTACCGTCATCCGCGGGAAGTGCGAAATCCGGCGCGGTCTGGCCTGGGGTTAGACGGGCGGAGAGTTGAGAATCGGAAACGTTCTGTGTGTCTGGTGTTGCGCTCATAAGGCCAGTGTAGACGCTCATAGGGCGGTTGTGCGGATGTGGCTGAGATCCCTCGACTTCGCTCGGGATGACGGAGCGAGTTGCTCGGGATGGCGGAGGGAGAGTGTGTTTTCCGTCATCCCGAGCGAAGTCGAGGGATCTCCTGCTGAATCAGAGCTTCCGGTTAAGACAGCGGAAAGCGTCTGCGCGTCAGGACGCGTAGGTCTGATCGAGAATCTCGTCCAAATCGGCGATGCGCTTGATTTTGGCATCGGGGCGCCAAATCGGATGGCCCTCTGCGACGACCAGATCCGGATGCTCCAATACACGCAAATCCTCCAAAGGATTGCCGTTCGTCACCAGCAGGTCGGCGGCGCGGCCGGCCGAGATCGAACCGGTGACATCCTCCACGCCGAGAATCTCCGCGTTCACGGTCGTCGCCGCATGCAACGCCTCGGCGGCGGTGAATCCGCCACGTTTGACCAGCAGATCCAACTCGCGCCATGTGCCATACTGTGTGACGAACGTCATCGCCGCATCGGTGCCCACGCCCACACGCAATCCCGCCTCGCGCGCCTGACGTGCGCCCTCAAGCATGCCCGCGACCACGATGCGCGAATTCTCCAACTGGATGTCCGTGATGCCGGACACCGACTGATCGACATCCAACAAGGGCAGCGCGGCGCTCAATGTGGGGATCAACGCCGACCAACCGCGCAAAGCGTTCGGATTGTTCAGGAACAACTCGATAAGGTCGTCGTTCAACACTGCGCCATGTTCGATGGTGTCCACGCCGGCGAGCAGCGCGCGGCGCACGCCTTCAGTGCTTTGCGCGTGCGCGGCGACGATCACGCCCGACTCGTGCGCGGCATCGCAGATCGCACGCATCTGCTCCACGGTCATCTGCGGAGAACCCGCCTCGCCCAGTTCCTGCGCGTCCGTCACGCCTCCGGTCGCCGCGATTTTGATCGCGTTCGCGCCATGCGAGATATTCTCCAACGTGTTCGCCCGCGCGGCGTCCTCATCCGGGCAGACCAGCGCGATCAGCGGCGCGCCGTGACCTTCGGGAATCGCCAGCAGAGGACCGGACGCCAACAGACGCGGTCCGACGATCTCGCCCGCGTCGATACGGTCGCGCAACGCCACTGCTTCATACCCCACATCACCCAAGGTGCGTAGGGTCGTCACACCGGAACATAGCTGCGTCATCACACTCGACTTGGCTTTCGCCGCGATATACGGCCGGCCCAATGGAGAATGGGCGAACGCGGCCACGCGACGCTGCCCGGTCGGCGTCGCCAGTTTGGGATTGATCGGCTTGCCACCGGAGAACAGATGCGCGTGCGCGTTGATCAGGCCCGGCATCACGGTTTTGCCGGTCGCGTCGAGCATATGGTAGTCGGACGGAATCGGCGTGGACAGGCTGGGGGAGACCTGCTCGATACGTCCGTTCGCGCCGACGATGACGGTCATGTCGTTCAGTGTGGTGCCTTCGGCATCGCCGGTGACCAGCGTGGCGTGCGCGATGGCGAATGGTTCGATGATGGTGGATGGTGCTGCGCTCATGTCAGGCTCCTTTGCGTTCGGCGGCTGCATACCAGTCTAGTCTCGTTGCGGGGAGATCCCTCGACTTCGCTCGGGATGACGGAAGGGGCGGCTCGGGAAGACGGGGAACGTTGGCTCGGGAGTACGGTATGGGGTTGCGTACAGTGGCGGGTATGAGGATTGTTTTGCAACGAGTGAGCGCCGCGTCGGTGGATGTGATGGATGAGACGACCGGTGAGCGGGATGCGAGCTTTGAGCCACGGTCCATCGGCGAAGGCTACGTGCTGCTGGTCGGCGTGGACGACGAGGACAGCGACGAGCAGGTGGCATGGCTGGCCCGTAAAATCGCCAACCTGCGCGTGTTCGAGGACGAGAACGGCAAGATGAACCGCTCCATTCACGACGTCGGCGGCGAAGTGCTGTCCATCTCGCAGTTCACGTTGTTCGGCGACGTGCGCAAAGGCAACCGTCCGAGTTTCATCGCTGCAGGCAAACCCGAGCACGCCGAGAAGGTATGGCGTCGATTCGGCGACGCCCTGCGAGCCGAAGGTCTGACTGTGAAAGAGGGCAAGTTCGGCGCGCATATGCGTGTGAGCCTCACCAACGACGGGCCCGTGACCATCGTGATGGACACCGACCAGCTCATGCGCAAGGCGTGATGTGCACATGCGTACGCTGGCCGCCGAAAAAGCGCGAAACCGCGCCCGCCGTCGCTTGAAGGCGGTAGGCTAGACACTGTTTGAAAACATAGAAGGAGAACCACGGTGAGCAATATGTTTGCAACCGCCCCGGTCATGGCCGGCGACGAGGCGCCCGCGGGCCCCGCCGATCCGATCTTCAACCGCCTGCTGAAGGACCGCATCATCTGGATGGGCGAAGAGGTCAAGGACGATATGGCCAACCGCATCTGCGCCCAGCTGCTCATGCTGGCCGCCGAGGACCCGAAGAAAGACATCTGGCTGTACATCAACTCGCCCGGCGGCTCGATCACCGCGGGCATGGCCATCTACGACACCATGCAGCTCATCGAGCCCGACGTGGCGACCGTGGGCCTGGGCATGTGCGCCTCGATGGGCCAGTTCCTGCTGAGCTCCGGCACCAAGGGCAAGCGCTATCTGACCAGCCACGCCCGCGTGCTCATGCACCAGCCGTCCGGCGGCATCGGCGGCACCACCACAGACGTGCGCATCAACGCCGAACTCATCATGGATATGAAGAAGACGCTCGCCGAACTCACGGCCGAGCAGACCGGCCACACGGTGGAGGAGATCTACCGCGACAACGAATACGACCACTGGTTCACCGCCCAGGAGGCGCTGGACTACGGTTTCGTGGACCAGGTGATCACCACACGCGACTCGATGAAGAAGGGGGAGTGACCCATGGCAAGTGAGGAAGCGAAGTTCGCCGCACGCGCCGACCGTCTCGCCGGCCCCACCGGCGTCATAGGCTTCATGCCGTCCGCGCGCCGCGAGGCCGCGTTCGCGCCGCAGAACCGGTACGTGCTGCCGCAGTTCGAGGAGAAGACCCCGTACGGCTTCAAGCGTCAGGATCCCTACACCCGTCTGTTCGAGGACCGCATCATCTTCATGGGCGTGCAGGTGGACGACACCTCCGCCGACGACATCATGGCCCAGCTGCTCGTGCTCGAATCGCAGGATCCGAACCGCGACGTGATGATGTACATCAACTCGCCGGGCGGTTCCATGACCGCGATGACCGCGATCTACGACACCATGCAGTACATCAAGCCCGACGTGCAGACCGTGTGCCTCGGCCAGGCCGCCTCCGCCGCCGCGATCCTGCTCGCCGCCGGCACCAAGGGCAAGCGACTGATGCTGCCGAACGCGCGCGTGCTCATCCACCAGCCGGCCATCGACCAGGGCTTCGGCAAGGCCACGGAGATCGAGATCCAGGCCAAGGAGATGCTGCGCATGCGCGAATGGCTGGAGAACACGCTCGCCAAGCACACCGGCCAGGATATCGACCGCATCCGCAAGGACATCGAGGTCGACACCTTCCTGACCGCGCCGCAGGCCAAGGAATACGGCATCGTGGACGAGGTGCTCGAACACCGCCAATAGATCCCGCGTCCGCGCCCCACGAACTGCGCACGACCTTTACAAGCGATACCCCTGACCCGACTGGGTTCAGGGGTATCGTTGTTTCTCGGGCATCAACGGATGCGCTCAGATAGGGCGTATCGTGACGGTGCCCGGTGCGGTGCGGGACGGCACGGCGCGAAACGCGCGAGGCAAGACGAAGGAGACGGTCATGGGACGTGTGGTGAGCTACAACGAGGACATCCCACGTTGCACCTTCTGCGGCAAAACCGAACGGCAGGTCAAGAAACTCGTCGCCGGCCCCGGTGCGAACATCTGCGACGAATGCATCACGCTATGCGTCGACATCATCTCCGAGGAACGCCAGCGCGACGCGCAGCTCAACGCGTTGAGCCTGCCGAAGCCCGTGCAGATCAACGACTATCTGGACCGGTACGTGGTCGGCCAGCAGTCAGCCAAGCGTGCGCTGTCCGTGGCCGTGTACAACCATTACAAGCGCGTCAATATGGAACTGCGCGAGTCCGCGGACGAACTGGAAGGCGCGGACGACGACAACGCCGCCAAAGCGCGCGCCCGTCAACGCCGCATCGCCCGACGCAACGACCCCTTCGCCGAAGTGGAGGTCGCCAAGTCGAACATCCTGCTTATGGGACCCACTGGCGTGGGCAAAACCTATCTCGCCCAGTCGCTCGCCCGCGTGATGAACGTGCCGTTCGTCATCACCGACGCCACCACGCTCACCGAGGCCGGCTATGTGGGCGACGATGTGGAAACCGTGCTGCAACGCCTGCTGCAGGCCGCCGACGGCGACGTGAACCGTGCCCAGCACGGCATCATCTACATCGATGAGATCGACAAAATCGCCCGCAAGTCGGGCGAGAACACGTCCATCACGCGCGATGTGTCCGGCGAGGGCGTGCAGCAGGCGCTGTTGAAGATCCTCGAAGGCACCATCGCCTCCGTGCCGCTGGAAGGCACGCGCAAGCATCGCGAACAGGACACCGTGCAGATGGACACGCGCGGCGTCCTGTTCATCTGCGGCGGCGCGTTCGTGGGGCTCACCGACATCATCAAAACCCGTCTCGGCCGGCGCTCCAGCGGTTTCGGCGCGGCCTGGCATGACCATGAGATCAAGGACGAGGAGCTGCTGAGCCAGGTGAGCGCCGACGATCTGGCCGAATTCGGCCTGTTGCCGGAATTCATCGGCCGTCTGCCGGTGATCAGCGTGCTGGAGGAGCTGACCGCCGACGATCTGGCGCAGATCCTTACCCAACCGGCCAACGCCCTGACCAAGCAGTACCGCAAGCTCTTCGCCGTGGACGGCGTGGATCTGGCGTTCACCGATGAGGCCGTCCGCGCCATCGCCGAAACCGCCATCGCGCAGGGGACGGGCGCGCGTGGCCTGCGCTCCATCATCGAACGGACCCTGCAGGAGACGATGTTCCAACTGCCCAGCATGGAGGATGTGCGGCAGGTCATCGTCGACGAAGCCTCCGTCAGGGGCGAGGGAAGCCCGAAACTGCTGCGCGAGGCCGTCGACGACCTGCCCCGCAGGCGCGTGGCCTGACGGTATGACACGCCGACTTGCGATGTGGCTCAGCATGTGTATTATTGTTCGAGTTGCCTGAACGGCTTCAAGTTCAGACGGCATGCGCGAGTAGCCCAGCGGATTAGAGCAGCTGACTACGGATCAGCAGGTCGCAGGTTCGAATCCTGTCTCGCGCACTCCCGAACCACGGGGATAACAGTGGTATGCGCGAGTAGCCCAGCGGATTAGAGCAGCTGACTACGGATCAGCAGGTCGCAGGTTCGAATCCTGTCTCGCGCACCAGACGAAACCCTTGGGAAACCAAGGGTTTTTTCAGTTGTAGTCCATAACGATGCCGTGAAAGGTGAGTCGCCTGATGAGCGTGTACGACTTCGATACCATCCTGGAACGCCACGGCTCCTCATCCGCCAAATGGCATCAGATCGTGGAGGAGATGGGGCACGGCAACGAGGACGTGGTGCCGCTGTCCGTGGCGGATATGGAGTTCAAGCCCGCTCCCGAAATCGTCGAGGCCATCGTCGAGGCGGCCACGCATGACGTGTTCGGCTACGATTACGCGACCGACGACTATTTCGCCGCGTTCACCGGCTGGATGGCCCGCCGCCACAACCTCGCCGTTGACCCGGACGCCGTGCGCCTGTCCGACGGCGTGATGCCCGCAATCAACACCGTCCTGCGCGCCGTCACCCATCCGGGAGACAAAGTCATCATCCAACGCCCGGTCTACTATCCCTTCACTTTCGCCTGCGAACGCAACGGTCTGACCATTCTCGACAACACACTGCGCCTAAGCGACGAAGGCCGCTACGAGATGGACTTCGACGATCTCGAAGCCAAGGCCGCCGACCCGCGCTGCACCGCGATTCTGCTGTGCAATCCGCACAATCCCGTCGGCCGCGTATGGACCGCCGACGAGCTCAGGCGCGTGGGCGACATCTGCCTGGAACACGGTGTGACCGTGCTGTGCGACGACATCCACGCCGACTTCGCCCACCCGGGGCATCGCACCGTCATGTTCTCATCATTGGGGGAGCGGTACGCGAACAACGCGTTCGAATTCACCGCGCCGACCAAAACCTTCAATCTAGCCGGTCTGCTGTGCTCGAACGCGATCATTCCGAACCCCGAGCTGCGCCGCCGCTTCGACGTGGCCGCCGAGAACATCGGCGGGCTGACCGTCAGCCATTTCGGTCTGGTCGCCTGCCAGGCCGCCTACAACCACGCCGAGCCATGGCTGGACGAGCTGATGGTCGTGCTGCAGCGCAACCTCGGCGTGATCCGCGATTTCGCGGCACGCACCGACGGCATCCGTCTGATCGAACCCGAAGGCACGTATCTGGCCTGGCTCGACTGCCGCGGACTCGGATTCGAAACCCCCGAGGCGCAATGCGAGTTCCTGCGCGGCAAGGCCCGTGTGTTCCTCGACGAAGGCTCGATGTTCGGCCAATGCGGCGACTATTTCGAGCGGGTGAACCTCGCATGCCCCACCGCGCTGCTGGAGCGGGTGCTTGACCGGTGGGGCAAGGCCCTGTCCGAACGCTGACGCGCGTCCAGTGACGATGCCATGGCGGATGGAGGATCGCCCCGTCATGGAGAAGCCGCCGGCATGCCAGCCATGCGAGACGACGGCGTGTCGTTCCACCGGGTAAGCCCGGGGCGGAACGTCCCTACGCGGTCCGTACAATGGAACGGATCTAAGGAGCGGCGATGAGCGTGAACACCACCATGACAGGCACCCCGAGCATGTGGGAAAGGATCCGGCGCGTAGCCGCCTCCGACCGCATATCAGGCCTGATCATGCTGGGATTCGCCCTCGCCGGTCTGGTGCTCGCCAACCTGCCGTGGACCGCGCACCTGTTCGAGACGATTTCGGAGACGCAACTGGCGATTCCGTACACGAATATCGACCTGCCGCTCGGCCATTGGGCGCAGGACGGTCTGCTCACCATCTTCTTCCTGATGGTCGGCCTGGACCTGAAGCAGGAACTCACCACCGGATCGCTGTCCAATCCCAAAGCCGCCGCCGTGCCCATGCTGTGCGCCGTGGGCGGCATGCTGGTGCCTCCGATCCTGTTTTTGTCGGTGACCGCCCTGTATTCGCGGTTCGCGCCGCCCGGGCCCGGACTGGAGCAGATCGCCAACGGCTCCGTGTTCTCATTCAGCGACATCGCGCAAGGGTGGGCCGTTCCCACCGCCACGGATATCGCCTTCTCGCTTGCGGTGCTGGCATTGTTCGCCAAAGCGCTGCCGGGCTCGATTCGCGCGTTTTTGATGACGCTCGCCACGGTCGACGATCTGCTGGCCATTATTTTGATCGCCGTGTTCTTCTCGTCGCTCAACGACTGGTATTGGTTCCTTGGCATCGTCGTATGCGCCGTCGTGTGGGCGCTGCTGGTGCGTATGCGCCGCGTGCCGTGGATCGCCGTCGGCTGCGTGGGCATCCTCGCCTGGGTGATGATGTTCGAGGCCGGCGTGCATCCGACGCTGGCCGGCGTGCTGGTCGGTCTGCTCACTCCGTCGCGTGAGATGTACGGCGAGGCCAGTCCGCGCGCCGAACGTTATCACGACAAGCTGCAGCCGTTCTCCTCGTTGCTGGCCTTGCCGATTTTCGCCCTGTTCGCCACGGGCGTGCATTTCGACGCGCTCACTCCCGCGCTGATGGTCTCACCGGTGGTGGTGGGCATCATCGTGGCGTTGGTGGTCGGCAAGCCTCTGGGCATTATGATCACCGCCTGGGTCACCACACATATCGGCGGATTGAGTCTGCCGCGTGGGCTGCGCGTGCGGGATCTGCTGCCCGCCTCATGCGCGTGCGGCATCGGTTTCACCGTGTCCTTCCTGATCGCCTCGCTGGCCTATACGGATGCGGAGCTTTCGGCGGAGGCCCGTTTCGGTGTGCTGATGGCCTCGCTGATCGCGGCCGCCATCTCCGGTGTGCTGCTACACCGCCAATCCCAACGATACGAGGCGGAGCAGGCCTCTGAAACGGAAGGCAAGCGGAGCCTTGAAGCGATGTCCGAACAGGTCACCACACTGTCGGACGGCACGCAAAGCGTGACCATCGAAGCGTTCACACAGGAACAGTTGGCGCAGATCAAAGCGCGAAAACTACGGGAGAAAATACGCCAAAGGAGGCATGATGACCGAACATGAGACGCAATCGCCGTTAGGCAGCACCTATCACCGCGGTCCGGTGATTATGCGCGGCGACATGATTCCGCAGGAGAGCACCACCGCGAATCTGTTGCGCTCCGACCAGAACGCCGATTGGCTGCATATGGATCCATGGCGTGTGCTGCGCATCCAGTCCGAATTCGTGGACGGCTTCGGCGCGCTGGCCGAACTCGGTCCCGCGATATCGGTGTTCGGCTCCGCGCGCGTGCAGGAGCAGGATCCGGACTATCAGGCGGCGCAAACCATGGGAGAGCTTATCGCGCGGCAAGGAATCGCCGTGATCACCGGTGGAGGTCCCGGCATCATGGAGGCGGCCAACCGCGGTGCCGCCATGGCCGGCGGACGATCCGTGGGATTGGGCATCGAACTGCCCCAGGAACAGGGCATCAACGAGTGGGTGAACCTCGGTATGAGTTTCCGCTACTTCTTCGTGCGCAAAACCATGTTCGTCAAATACTCATCCGGCGTGATCATCTGCCCGGGAGGATTCGGCACTTTGGACGAGATGTTCGAACTGCTCACCCTTGTGCAGACGCATAAGGTCACGTCCATGCCGATCGTGCTGTTCGGGCGCGACTACTGGCAGGGATTGTTGGACTGGCTGGCGGGAGAGGTCAGCGGGCGCGGTATGATCGCGCCCGTAGATCCGCATCTGGTCACGGTCACCGACGATCCCGAAGAGGCTGTGCGCGTCGCCGTCAGCGGCATCCGTTAACGTTTGACGGCGATCACCATGCCGGTGCCGTCGGGTGTGAGCGTCGACTCGAATTCCTCATTGGCTTCCAACGATTCGAGGAAGGCACGCATCGCCACGGTTTTCTCACTGCGGTCGGCCGCATCGAGCACGCCGCCCCGCGCCAGCACATCGGTGAACACGATGGCGCCACGCTCGCTCAGCAGTCGCGGCGCCTGGTCGAGCGTCGCCTGATAGTTGGCCGCGTCGCCCGACACCACGATCAGGTCATAGTCGTTCGCGTTCAGGCGTGGCAGGAACACGTTCACGTCGGCGTTCACCGCGCGCAGCGAGGTCTGGGTCTCATCCTCCAGCGTATGGAAGATGTTGCGGATCATCGCGATGCCCTGCGCGGAGGAATCCACCGCGGTCAGCTGGCCGCCATCACGCAGGCCCTCCAACAGTGCGAGCGTCTCCACCAACGAGCAGGTGCCCACTGCGATCACGGACTGCGCGCCGGTCAACGTGACCATAAGCGACAGCAGTTCGGCCTGGGCCGCGGAAGTCTGCGGTGCTCCCGCCTGCTCCGCGGAGGCGCGAACCTCGATAAGCGCCTGGCTTTGGTGGGCGAAGGCACGGTCTTCGGCGAACTCCCATGTTTTGGCATGATTCGTGTGCTGCATTCTATCCATAAATCCTCACTCTACTGCTTCTTTTCGGCCAAGCGCGCGATACGCGGGTGCGTGAACGTATCGAGAAGGCGTTGATATGACCGGGAGAAGGACGTGACTAGCGTTCGCGCACCTTGGCCACGATCTGCCACATCTCCTCGCCCACATCGATGCCACGCGGGCATTGGCGCGTGCAGGCGCGCACCGACTGGCACGCGGCCACGCCATCGGCCGTGTCGATGGCCTCCAGACGTTCGGCGGTCCGCTCGTCACGCGAATCGTTGACGAAACGGCTGGCCCAGATCAGCGCGGCCGGACCGATGAACGCGTCGCCGCCGGCATACACCGGACACAGACCCTCGCACACGCCGCAGGCGATGCAGTTGGTCAACGTCTCGTATCGCGCCAGCTGTTCGGGATTCTGCAGATACTCGAACACGTCGACCTTGCCCTCGCTGGTGGTGGCGAGCACGCCGTCCGCCTGCAGATAGGGCTTGAGCTTGCGGATCTGGTCGAGCATCGGATCGATGTCGGCGACGAGATCGCGTTGCACGGGGAACCCAGGCAACGCGGCGAGCTCGATCACGCCCAGACTGCCGTCGGCGTCGGCGATGGGGGAGCCGGGAACGGCCGTGTTATCCGAATCGGTCGTGGCGTCGCCGGTCGCACGGAATCCCTCATCATCGGCGGTCGGACCGGAGCCGGCGGGCTTCGCCCAATCCTTCACCATGGCGGTGCACAGCAGGTTCGGAGTGCCGTTGATCGACACCGCGTCCGAACCGCACATGCCATGACCACAGGAATACCGGAAGGCGAGAGTCGGATCCATGGTGCGTTTGATGGTCAGCAGCAGGTCGAGCACGCTGTCCTCCGGGCCGGCGGCGACCACATACTCCTGCACCCACTGTTTGCCGCGCGGGCGACGGCGCGCGGACGCGGCGCCGGAGTCACCGAACGGCGAGCTTTTCTTCGCGAACGGGCTGCCGCCACGCGCACGGTCGCGCTCACGTTCGGCGCGTGGGGTGAAACGATGGATCTGCAAAGTCACGGTGGTGTTGGTCATACGTTTCTCTTCCTTAGTATTCGCGCTTCTGCGGCGGCATGTCCACGATGCGCACCGGCTGCCAGGCGACCGTGCCGTCGCCGTCGGTCATCGAATGCGCGAGGAAACATTCATCGTCGCGTTCGGGGAAATCGGTGCGTTTCAGTGAACCGCGTGACTCATGACGCGCGTCGGAGGCGGTGAGCACCGCTTCGGCCAGGGCGATAAGATGGCGGGTCTCCCAGATGGCGGTGACCTCCTGGTTGAACGCGGCGGTTTTCTCATGGGCGGTCAGAGCCTGGGCACGAGGCGACAGATCGTCTCGCAACGCGGCCATCGCTTCGGCCAGACTAGCGGCGTCGCAGCGCACGGCGGCGGCGCGCTCCATCACGCCTCCCAGTTCGGCCATCAGCGCGTACGGGTTGTCGTCATGTGGGGCGACCTCGTCTTGTGGCTCGGCCGGGCCGGCAAGCAGGGGCTGCAGTTCGGCCTGCCGGGTGGATTCGACGGCATCCACGGCCTGTTCCAAAGTGCCGTCGATATCGGGATCTGCCATCGGACCGTCCACCGGGTCGTCGGCGATGCGCTTGGCCATCGAGGAGCCGGCGCGTGTGCCGAACAGACAGGCGTCGAGCAGCGAATTGCCGCCCAAACGGTTCGCGCCATGCACGGACACGCAGGAGCATTCGCCCGCGGCGAACAAACCGGCGACGATATGACGCGCACCATCGGCCCATTGGTAGACCTCACCCTCCGTGGTGACGGGAATGCCTCCCATCGTGTAATGCGCGGTCGGTTTGATCGGCACCCAATCCTTGGCCGGGTCGAGGTTCGCGTACTGTTTGACCGTCTCCACCACTTGCGGCAGCACGGCGAGCATATGCGCCTCGTCGACGCCGGTCAGATCCAGCCAGACGCAATCCTTCGGACCGTCCGGATCCTTGGGATCGGCCACGCCGCGGCCGGCGTCGATTTCGGCCATGATGGAGCGGCTGACCACGTCGCGGGCCGCGAGATCCTTATGTTCCGGCGCATAGCGGGCCATGAAGGCCTCGCCGTCCGCATTGCGCAGGATGCCGCCTTCGGCACGCGACGCCTCGGAGAGCAGAATGCCGGTATGGGCCAGACCGGTGGGATGGAACTGCACGAATTCCGCATCCTCCAGCTGCAGTCCGGCGGCAAGGGCCAACGCCATGCCGTCTCCGGTCAGATCCCACGAATTCGATGTGGTGTGGAACAGACGGCCCGCGCCGCCCGTAGCCAACAGCACATTATGCGCGCGCACGGCATGTGTTTTGCCCGTATGCGTGTCGTAGGCGACCACGCCGGCCACACGCGACCTGTCGTCGGTGAGCGCCAGATCGGTCACATACCATTCCTCGGCGAATTCGACGCCGGCGGCCACGCATTGCTGCCATAGGGTGTGCAGGATCTGGTGCCCCACACGGTCGGCCGCGTACGCGGCGCGTTTCGCCGGCTCTCCGCCGAAATTCTTGGTGTGGCCGCCGAACCGCCGCTGCGCGATACGACCCTCGTCGGTGCGCGAGAACGCCACTCCCTGACGCTCCAGATTGATCACGGTCTCAGGGGCGTGTTGGGCGAGCAGCAGCGCCGCGTCCTGATCGACCAACCAGTCGCCGCCTTTGACGGTGTCGTAATAATGCCAATGCCAATCGTCGTCGTCCACATTGCCCAAGGATGCGGCGATGCCGCCTTCGGCCGAACCGGTATGCGAACGCAACGGCTGGAGTTTGGATACCACCAGCACTTTCGGTTCAAGGCCTTGCGCGCGTAGATCCTCCATTTCCGGGGAGTTCAACAACCCCAGCGTCGCAGACAGTCCGGCCGCTCCGGCACCGACGACCACCGCATCATACATATCTTCCAACTGCTTCGGACTCATACCCACGATTGTCCCACAAGGGGAGACCGACGTCTCCGCCACAACCGCGCCGGTGTCGTCGCATCATGTCGGGGCGTCACCTGTGGGCGTGGCGACCCCATCATCCAAATCGATGACGCCCAGCAGCTCCAGTTCGCCCAATGTCCCCATCAGCTTGGCGATGGTGCAGTCGCTTTCGTTCCGCTCACGGCGCAGAATGCCGAGCAGAGCGTCCGGCGTGGAGTAGAGATGCTGCTCGCGGCATGTGGCGATCGCCTCCATCACGCGCCGTTGTGGGAGAGTCAGCGCGATGGGGGAATCGGATGGATCCGGCATGGGCGCGGAATCCTCTGGTGGGTGGGGTTGTGCGTCGTCGACCGTTGGTGGATGTTCGGCCGTGTGCGGACGCTTGCGGAGGTTTTCGGTTGCGGGAGCGCGCAGATCCGGTATGGGCGCCGATTTCCGTATGCCGTTCGACGGCGTCGGCGGGGAGACGTTCCGCCGAGGGCGTGCGGAAGTGGTGGGCGGTGATACGGGGTGGTGCGCTTCGTGGCAGATATCCTCGATCGAGGTGGCCGCGCACAGCAGCATCGCCTTGTTCTGACTGATGATCGCGTTGCATCCCGCGTTGATCGGCGAGTTGATGTCTCCGGGCGCGGCGTACACCTCGCGTTCCAATTCCGCCGCCCACCCGGCCGTGTTCAACGCGCCTGACCTCAGACGCGCCTGGGCGACCACCAGCGTGGAGCTCAACGCCGCGATGATGCGGTTGCGCAGCAGAAAACGGCGTGCTTCGGGAATCGTTCCCGGACAGAGCTCGCTGATCAGCGCGCCTTGATTCGCTTCAATGCATTCGAACAGTTGTTTGTTGCGCAGCGGTCCCATATGATGCAACCCGCCGGCGAACACGGCCACGGTACGTCCCGCATGGCCTTGCGGCAACTGCTCCGCCGCGCGCAACGCGCCCCAATGGGCGGCGGCGTCCACGCCCATCGCACCGCCGGACACCACCGTATGTCCCGCGGCGGCTGCCTGCTCGGCTACGGTATGCGCCACATATCGGCCGTAATCGCTGATATCGCGCGAGCCGACGATGCCGATCGGCTTGGGACAGCTGACCAACGCGTGCGGATCGCCCTTGCCCCACAGGCAGAGCGGCGGCGCCCAATCCGAACGAATCGACAGGTCCATCAACTGTTCGGGCCAACAACGATGGTGCGGGGCGATGATCCATTGCGTACCCTCGGCTGTGAACCATTCGCCGAGCGTGGTCACATGCGCCGAGGGCATTTCGCCCATACGCGCATGCCATCGAACCAGTGAGGTGTGGAAGGCGCGCATCGCCTGCGGTGTGACGGAGCGTCCCCAACGGGCGATGCCGGTGGCGAAGGTCTGGTCGAGTTTGCCCAAGGATCGTTGTTTGCCGTCATCGCTGCGGTTGGGCGCGGTTTCGGCCAGCAGATGCCAGAGCTCTTCGGCGCTGGAACTGCCTTTGAGCAACGCGACCATGAACGCGTCGGCACCGTCGAGCAGAAAGGTGAGCGCCGCGCGGTACAAGGTCTCCGCGTCGGGTTCGGCGGGGGAGATCGAATGGCGCGATGCCGATGCGTCCGTCCGCGTCGCCTGCGCGGTCCCCTCCGATCGCGGTTGCGGCACCGGCCGGTCCGTACGATGCGAAAGGGCCGTTTGGTCGGATGGGCTGGTCACGGTTCGTGGATCTTGCGGAATCTCCGACTGGTCCGGAAGGGGAGGATGGGTTGCGCCGTTCATGTCAGAACTCCCGGGTTTTCATGGCGATCGCCTGGCTCATCATATCGGCGTCGGGACTGGTCGCTCCCGCAAGATCGGACAGCGTCCACGCCAATCGCATCGCGCGGTCCGCGCCGCGCAACGTCAGCCGTTGCGTCGACAAAGCGTGGTTCACCAAGGTCATCGCATGTTGGGAGGTGTTGTGGTGCAGCCATGAGCCGGAGGCCTGCGCGTTGCAGCTCCAACCATTTCGACGGAAGCGTTCGGAGGCGGCCGCCCGCGCCTGTATGACACGGGCCCGGATCGTCTCGCTCGCCTCACCCGGATCGGCGTTGCCGTTGGCTATGCGGGAGACCGGCGGCACTTGGATCTGGATATCGATACGGTCGAGGATCGGACCGGACAGACGCGCGAAATAGCGCATACGGTCTTTCTCCCGACAGGTGCACAGTTCGCCTTTGCCGAAGGAATACCCGCACGGACAGGGATTGCTGGCCATCACCAGTTGGAAACGGGCCGGATAATAGGTGGTGCCTTTCGCCCGGGATAAGGCCACATACCCCGATTCCAACGGTTCACGCAGGGTTTGCAGGGTGCGGGCGGAGAACTCCGGCGCCTCGTCCATGAACAGCACGCCGCGGTGCGCGCGTGTGATCGCGCCCGGCGCGGCCAAACCGGCACCGCCGCCCACCAGCGCCGCCGTCGACGAGGTGTGGTGCGGCGCTTCGAACGGCGGCACATCGCTGATGCCGTATTGGGGAAGCGTGCCGCATAGCGAGCGGATCGACGCCACTTCAAGCTGCTCCGCCTCGTTCAGCGGGCACATGATGCCAGGCAGACGCGAGGCGAGCATGGTTTTTCCGGTGCCGGGCGGCCCTGTCATCAGAATATGATGCCCGCCGGCGGCCGCGACTTCAAGGGCGCGTTTGGCGTTCTCCTGTCCGAGCACTTCGCGCATATCGCCCGCTTTGACGGCGGCCTGCATGGCGATATCGGCCGCGGAGGAATCCCCTTGGGACGGTGGGCCGTCGGGCAGCGTGTATTTGGCGTTGCCGCCCATCAGTTCGATGAGCTCGCCCACGTGGCGCACGGCGACCACATGCAGTCCGTCGATCATCTCGGCCTCATCCTGATTGGCGTACGGCACGATGACATTGCGGATATCACGTTCCCGCGCGCGCAGCAGAATCGGCAGCAGTCCGTGGATGGGCAGTACGGAGCCGTCCAGATTCACCTCGCCCAACACGATGGTCTCGGCCAGGCAATCGGGTGGGATCGCGCCCGCCGCGGACAGCACGCTGGCGGCGATCGCCAAATCATGCGAGGAACCGCGTTTGGGCAGGCTCGCCGGACTCATATTCACCGTGACGCGTACGGACGGCCAAGTGAATCCGGACGCCTGACAGGCGGATTTCACTCGTTCGCGCGCCTCCGATAGCGAGGTGTCGGGCAGTCCGATGATGGAGAAATACGGCAGGCCGGGGCTGACGAAGGCCTGCAATTGGATGATGAAGGCCTTCAATCCGATCAATCCGACCGACAGCGTGCTTCCGATGGGCATTCCCTCCTCCTTTCAATGTCGGCGCGGCGGCCGTGCGAGACTTTTGCGCTTAGAACGCGTTGGCGATGTGGTTGATCACAGGTCTCTGCCCGCGCGGAATGATGGTGATGACATCGAAACGCACGCCGTGATGCGCGATGCGATGCGCCGGATCCATCAGCCATTCGACGGCGGCGTGACGCAGATGCTGCTGCTTGTCATGCGTGATCGCCTCCTGCGGCAGTCCGTAGTGCAGGGAACGACGGGTTTTGATTTCGATGAACGCGATGACGTGGCGCGGATCCATCGCCACGATGTCGAGCTCGCCGTAACGCGTCTGCCAATTGCGGTCGAGTATCGTCCAATCATGAGAACGCAGCCATGCCGCGGCATAGTCCTCGCCGGCCGCGCCAAACTGCCGGGAGGTGAGTCTGCGGTCGCATAACCGCATGGCGAGGTCCGTCAGCGTGTGCCCGCCAGCGGAGGGAACGTCGCCAGATTCCGGCGATGCTGTCGACGGCGATGATGCCGGGTGGCTTGTCGGCGAAAGCGTTGGGGATAGTGCGATGGTGTTCATGTTTCCACTGTCGGCGACGCGTGTGGTCGCGCGCAAGCGGGAACGGCGAATGTGAATCCAACGATGGGAATCGGCGTGTTGTGGATTCAAGGTGGATAACTATTGCGATATCCACCGATTCCACGGCGATGTGGATAAGCGGTCGGATATATCAAAATGGCCGTTCCGAAGAACGGCCATCAGGGAAACGTCAGGTGCCATGAAAACTTCACGGCCGGAACGGCGAACGGCTACTTGACCAATCCGGTCAATTCGCCCAAGTTGAGTTCGAAGCTCACGCCGCGCTCCTCGAAACGCGGCTGGTTGCGGGTGCTTTCCATCGCATGGCGCACGAACTCGCCGGCGATCCTCGCGGACTCTCCCAGCGGGCGCCCTGCCATCACCGCGCCGCACAGAGCCGAGGCGAACGCGTCGCCGGTGCCGTGGATCATGTACGGCAGCTTCTCATGCACGAGTTCGACCTTCGAGGCCGCGCCGGTTTCGGCCGAGGCCACGAAATTGCGCAGCGTGCCGTCGCCGCGGTCGATACCCTTCAAGACCACGTTTTTCGCGCCCAAGGCCAGCAGCGCGTCCAGCCAATCCTCGGCCTCGGCGTCGGTGAGGTTCTGGCCGGGATAATCGCGGCCGGTCAGAATGCTCGCCTCGGTCAGATTCGGCATCAGCACGTCCGCGCCGTCGGCCAGCGCGCCCATCGCCCGGCACAGTTCCTCGGTGTAGGTCGGGTACATCTTGCCTCCGTCGCCCATCACCGGATCGACCAGACGCAGCGCGCCGGGATACTCGCGGTAGAGGCGCTGGATCAGCGCCACCTGTTCGGCGGAGCCGAGGAACCCCGAATAGACGCCGTCGAGCTCCACGTTCTCCTTGCGCCAGGCGTCGAGATAGCCGTCGAGAATCTCGGTGGTGTCGTGGAAGGTGTAGTCGGCGTACATCGTATGCGCGGAGAACAGGGCGGTGGGTACTGGGCACACATCGCAGCCGGCGGCCGACAGGATCGGAATCGCGGCGGTCAGTGAGCACTTGCCGTAGCCGCACATATCGTGCACGGCGGCCACGCGCGGAATGTAATGCGGGTCGCGGTCGAACAGGGTGACATCGGTCATCGAAACCTCCAGAAGGGCTATGGAACGATACTGCTGGTACCGACTGTAACGGATGGGCGGCGGGCGTGCGGAACATGTCCGCAATCCGACGGGAATCGTCTCGGCGGAACATGCCGTCGGACGGCCGCGGAGAAGACGCGCAAGCCGTCGTATCGGCGTGTCGCATCGGATGGAGGCGTGGTTTCCGCCGGGTTGAGCAGTGCGGCATCCCAATGATCCCAACGAGTTAGAGGGGGTCATAAGCAACGGCGATAGCGTTCGGCTTGCGCCGCGCGAGGCCGCGCAGGTAGCTTCATAACCATCACCTCGCCAACCGCCGCACGGCGGACGGGCGACGGGCGGAAACGAACCACACCAGCCTCACCACACGGAAGGAATCTCATCATGGCTGAGAAGAACGCGAACTACCGTTTCGAAACCCTGCAGCTGCATGTCGGCCAGGAGCAGGCCGACCCGGCGACCGACGCGCGCGCCGTGCCGATCTATCAGACCACCAGCTACGTCTTCCACAACTTCGACCATGCCGAGGCCCGCTTCGGTCTGGCCGACGCCGGCAACATCTACGGACGCCTGACCAACTCCACCCAGGGCGTGTTCGAGGACCGCATCGCCGCCCTCGAAGGCGGCACCGCCGGCCTGGCCGTCGCATCGGGTGCCGCGGCCGTCGAATACGCGGTGCGCAACATCACCCAGTCCGGTGACCACATCGTCTCCGCCAAGAACATCTACGGCGGCACCTACAACCTGCTGCGCCACACGCTGCGCCGCGACGGCATCACCACCACCTTCGTGGACACCGACAATCCGGCCAAGTTCGAGAACGCCATCCAGGAGAACACCAAGCTCGTCTATTTCGAGACCTTCGGCAACCCGAACGCCGACCTGCCCGACTTCGAGGCCATCACCGAAATCGCGCACAGGCACAACCTGCCGGTGATCGTCGACAACACCTTCGCCACCCCGTACCTGTTCCGCCCGCTGGAGCACGGCGCGGACATCGTGGTGGAGTCCGCCACCAAGTTCATCGGCGGCCACGGCACCACCCTGGGCGGCGTGATCGTCGAAGGCGGCAAATTCGACTGGGCGGCCGTGCTGGGCAAGTTCCCGACGCTGACCGAGCCGGACCCCTCCTACCATGGCCTGAACTTCTACGAGGCGCTGGGCGGGGCCGCGTTCGTGACCCGCGTGCGCGCCATCCTGCTGCGCGACACCGGCGCCACACTGAGCCCGTTCTCCGCGTTCCTGCTGCTGCAGGGCGTCGAAACGCTGTCCCTGCGCGTCGAACGCCATGTCGAAAACGCGCTGAAGGTCGTCGAGTATCTGCAGACCGTGCCCGAGGTCGAATCCGTCTCGCACCCCTCGATCGAAGGCCGCAAGGACCATGAGCTGTACAAGAAGTACTTCCCGAACGGCGGCGGCTCGATCTTCACCTTCGACATCAAGGGTGGCAAGGACGCGGCGCGCGTGTTCATCGACAACCTGCACCTGTTCTCCCTGCTGGCCAACGTGGCCGACGCGAAGAGTCTCGTGATCCACCCGGCCTCCACCACGCACTCGCAGGAGACGCTGGAGGAGCTCGAGGATCAGGGCATCCACCAGGGCACCATCCGCCTGTCCATCGGCATCGAGAACATCGAGGACATCCTCGACGACTTGAAGGGCGCGTTCGCCGCGTTGCGCGAATCCGGCCTGGCCAAGTGAATGCGTTCATGGCGGGCGTCATCCAGGGGGAGGCGCTCGGCATGAATCCGAAAGTGGCGGTGGCGGGACGTGAAGGGCGTCCCGCGCCGTCGTCCACTACATAGGAGAACACACTTACCCTGCAGGGGCCTCGCACCGAGTCATGCGGTGCGAGGCCCTTCGCGCGTTTGCCGGCCGGTGGCGGGTGGACTCGTCCTCAAGGATGAGACGGATCCGCGCGCATTTCCACCCGGCGCACGATGGGATGCGCGGGCGTTGATTCGTACCTTGGAAGTATCACCCGGCGGAAGGTCCGGGTCCAAGCAATAACAAAGAATCAACGAATAGGGGAGAACATGACTTCGCAAACCAGACTGGCCTATCCCACGGCCATCGAGGCGATCGACCTCGTCAAGGACTACGGGCGCGGCGAGAACACCGTGCACGCCCTGCGCGGCGTGAACGTGCGCTTCGAAAAAGGACGCTTCACGGCCATCATGGGGCCGTCGGGATCCGGCAAATCCACGCTGATGCACACGCTCGCCGGACTCGACTCCGCCACCGACGGCCATATCATGTTCAACGGCGCCGACATCACCGCCATGACCGACAACCAGCTCACCCTGCTGCGGCGCAAGAAGATCGGATTCATCTTCCAAAGCTTCAACCTGCTGCCCATGTTCACCGCCGAACAGAACATCCTCATGCCGCTCACGCTCGCCGGTGACAAGCCCGACCGTGCCTGGTTCCGCCAACTGGTGCGCACGCTCGGACTCGAACAGCGCCTGAACCATCGTCCGAACGAACTATCCGGCGGACAGCAGCAGCGCGTCGCCATCGCCCGCGCGCTGATCTCCAAGCCGGCGCTGGTGTTCGCCGACGAGCCGACCGGCAACCTCGACTCCGTCTCCAGCGCCGAAGTGCTGGGATTCCTGAAGAAATCCGTCAAGGAGCTCGACCAGACGATCATCATGGTCACTCACGACGCGGTCGCCGCATCCTACGCGGACCGCGCCATCGTGTTCGCCGACGGTCGCATCGTCGCCGACGAGGCCAATCCGACCGCCGAAGTGATGAACGAACTGCTCATGGCCGAACGCGACCGCGCCGCCCGCCAGGCCGCCGCCGAAGAGACTGCCATGCCCACGGCCTCCGGTCCGCGTCACCGCCGCTAATCCACAGGCTGAGATGCCTCGACTTCGCTCGACATGACGAGGGATTCCGCCCAACATGACGGGAGGGGTTCCGTCCGGCGTGACGGCGGAATCTCGTCATTCTGAGCGAAGGCCGCAGGCCGAAGTCGAAGAATCTCACGACAGGAAAGACACATCATGTTTTCCATTACTTTGAAACTTATGAAGAAAAGCGCGAGGATGCTCATCCCCGCGGGCATCGCGATTCTCATCGGCACCGCGTTCATCGCGGCGACCTTCCTGTTCGGCAACGCGATGGACTCCTCACTGCGCACCCAGCTGACCGCGCAGCTCGGCGGCGCGAACTATTTCGCCAGCCCCAAAAGCGATCGGAGCGAAGCCGAAGCGGAGTCGCTGTATTCCATGACGGTCGCCGACCTGCAACTCGACCGCATCCGCGCCATCGACGGCGTCAACGACGTGCGTGCGGACGTCTCCGTGACCATGCAGGTGAACCACGGCTCCAAACACGCCTCCATCCTCGCGGTCGGCACCGCCAAAGAGACCAAAATCCTGCCCGTCGATATCACGGAGGGCGACCAGCCCATCGACAACAACGAGATCGCTCTGCCGCAGTCCGTGGCCGAACAGCTCGGCGTGCGCGTCGGCGACACCATCACCGTCGACGGCGGCGACCATCGCGTCCAATCCGACGAACTCGACGTGCGCGTGGTGGGATTGACCGACGACCCCAACGGCGCGTTCTCCTATTACGGCGGCGCGGCCGTGGCCTCGAACAACGTGATCGCCGCCGTATGGGGATACGATGACTTCTCCCAAATCAACGCCTCCATGCTGATGCTCGACCTCGACGAGACGAAAGCCGACGCCGCGCTCGCCGACATCGCCAAGCTGCTGCCCTCGGCATTGACCACCGAATCCCGCCAGTCGTACTCCGACCGGGCCATGGAGAACCTGACCAACAACGGCACCGACATCACCACCATGTTCCTGCTCGGCTTCGGCGTGCTCGCCATGCTTGTCGCCGCACTGGTCATCGCCAACACCTTCCAGGTGCTCGTGGCCCAACGCCGCCGCACGCTCGCCCTCCTGCGCACCATCGGCGCGAAGAAGGGGCAATTGTATGCCTCCGTACTGTTCGAGGCTGGCGTGTTGGGATTCGTCGCCTCGCTGTTGGGCATCGCGCTCGGCATCGGCTTGATGGCGGTGGTATGCCGTTCCAATGCGATGAACGTTCTGATCGGCACGAAGGCCGAACTGGTGGTCACCTGGCCCGTGTTCGCCGTGCCGCTGGCCTTCGGCATCGTCATGACCGTCCTCGCTTCGCTCGGCTCCGCCCGCACCGCCACCTCCGTCACCCCATTGGAGGCGTTGCGGCCGATCGAACTGACCGACATGCGCCGCTCCAGTATGGCGCGTGGCCTGCTCGGCGGACTGATGGTGGTCGCCGGCACCGCCATGACCGTGGCCGCGTTGTGGCAGATGCACGGACTGCTGGCCACTTCAAGCGAGATGGATGACGGCTATACGCCGGTGCTGCTGCTTGCCATCGCCGGCTGCGCGCTGGTGTTCGTCGGCATGGTGGTCACCGCAGTGTTCTGGCTGCCGCTGCTCATCAAAGCCTTCGGCGCGCTTGTCTCGCTCGCCGGCCCTTCGGCCAAGGTCGCGCACGCGAACATCCAGAAGAACCCGCGTCGTGTCGCCGCCACCGGCGCCGCGCTGCTCATCGGTGTGACGCTCGTCTCCACCATCGTCACCGGCGCGGCCAGCGGCAAACAGACCATGGACGAGACGCTCTCCACCCGCTATTCGACCGACGTGGTCGCCACCGGCGACATCAGTCAGAGCACGCGCGAGGCCATCGCCAAGGTCGATGGAGTGGCGAGCGTCGTCTACGCGCCCACCTCCACCGGAACCATAACGGACGCGAACGGCCATGAGACGACCGTGCTGCTCGTCGGCATCGAAAGCAAAGCGCAGGTCGCGAACGTGGTGCGCGCCGACCTGTCCGACGCAGTCATCGACGAGCATACGGCGCTGATGCCCGAATACTCGTCGGCCGGAACCCACCTCGTCTTCGACGGCGGCCAGCGCATCGAACTGACCGACGAGGAAGGCGCGACGACCGGAACCACGCTGGACCTCGGCATCACGCAAAGCGACTACCGACGCGTCTCCAGCATGTACGGCGCGGTCGCGTTCGTCAGCGACGCCCTGTTCGACGACGGCGACATCACCGAACAAGGGCATATGACGCTGATGCGCATCGAAGAAGGAGACCGCTCCCTCAACGACATCTTCACCGAACTGCAGAACGTCCTATCCGACGAGGAGGGCGTGAGCCTGACCGGACCGGTCGCCGAACGCACGCAATGGAACGGCATCATCGACTCGATGATGGCCATGCTCGTCGGACTGCTCGCCGTGGCCGTGCTCATCGCCCTGATCGGCGTGGCCAACACGTTGAGCCTGTCGGTGATCGAACGCACCCGCGAATCCGCGACCCTGCGCGCCATCGGCATGACGCGCGGCCAGCTGCGGCGCTCGCTCGCCGTCGAAGCCTTGCTCATCTCCGTGGTCTCCGGCATGGCCGGCATCGCGCTCGGCACCCTGTTCGGCTGGGCCGGATCCTACATGGTGTTCAGCATCGTCGGCGAAACCGTGTTCCCCTTCGACTGGGCCACCAACGGCATCGTGCTGCTCGTCGCCGCGGTCGCCGCCCTGCTCGCCAGCGTGTTCCCCGCCCGCCGCGCCGTCAAGACGCCGCCGGTCGAAGCTCTGGCTGAAGCCTAAAGGAGCGTCATCCTGAGCGGAGCGTAGCGGAGTCGAAGGATCTCATATTCTTCGACTCCGCTACGCTGTATTTACCGTCTCAAAGGGGAAGATCATGTATTACGTATACATTTTGGCGAATACAAGTAATTCGGTGATCTATATCGGAATGACAAGCGACATTCATAGACGAATGTTTGAGCATAAAAACAAGTTGATTGATGGATTCACCAAACAATACAACGTGCATAAGCTGGTTTACGCGGAAGAATACCCGACGGCTATTGAAGCGATTGCTCGTGAGAAGCAGCTCAAGAAATGGCGGAGAGATAAGAAGAACGCTTTGGTCAACCAGCAGAACCCATTATGGGACGACTTGTCTCTTGTGATGTGAGATCCCTCGACTGCGCTGCGCTTCGCTCGGGATGACGGCGAAACAAGCAATGTCATCCCGAGCGAAGCGCCGTCATTTCGACGCGCACCACCGTCATCCCGAGCGAAGTCGAGGGATCTCACATGGCTAGACGAGATGGTTGTCGTAGGCGAAGACCACGGCTTGGACGCGGTCGCGGGCGTTGATTTTGGCGAGGATATGCGCCACATGGGTTTTGACGGTGGGCAGGGAGATGAACAGTTTGTCGGCGATCTCCTGGTTGCTCAGGCCGTGCGCGATTTCGATAAGCACCTCGCGCTCGCGGTCGGTCAGATCGTCGAGTTCGGGATCGGTGTAATAGCCGGTCGTCTCTCCACCGACGCCGGGAATCGCCGTCGCATACCCTCGCGCCGCTTCGGCCGCGGCGGCGGTCGAGTCATGCGACCCTGCATAGCCGTCCTGCATCATCTTCTCGATGAGACGTTTGGTGGCGGAAGGCGCGATGATCGCGTTGCCGTTGAACACCGTGCGAATCGAACCCAGCAGGGTCTCCGGTTCCGTGTCCTTAAGCAGGAAGCCGGACGCGCCCGCGTTGATCGCGGACATCACATACTCGTCCAAATCGAAGGTCGTCAGGATGATCACACGCGTCTGGCGGACGGTGTCATCGCTTGGCGTCGCTGGTCCAGTCATATCCGCCATCGGGGATGAGTCGGAATCGCCCGCGGCGGAAGTCAGCGCGGTGATGCGGCGCGTGGCCTCCAAACCATCCATGCCGGGCATGCGCACATCCATCAGCACCACGTCGGGGCGCATCCGTTCGGCCAAAGCCACGGCCTCGGCGCCGTCACGCGCCTGCCCGACCACCACCATATCGTTCTGCGAGCCGATCACCATCGCGAAACCGGCACGCACCAGCTCCTGATCATCGGCGATCACCACGCGAATCCGCTGTTCTTCACTCATACACTCACCTTATCGAATCGTCGGCCGCCGCCACGGACGGACATACCCTGATTTTTCCCTGAGTCATCCATGCGCCGCATCAGCCGTGACGCATCGCCCTCCGGCCGTCGTGCTCCTCGAAGCGCGCCTAGTTCCGTTCCCTCGGCCACCATATGGCTCATGCCGATTGGGTGGAATGGCCCGTGTTCGGTTCCGTCTCGGCGATGCCGCGCAGCTGCTCGTCCAGCGAGGCCGCGGGCGCCAGCTGCAATTCGGGATTTTCCGCCTCGGCCGTATGCGCCTCGTCGCTGAATCCGGTCTCGCGCAGCACGCGCAACAGCTGACGCATGCGGGCCAACGCTTCGCGCCCCTGATGCCCGATCGCCTCGAAGGCCGACACAATCGCCTCGCTGGACGGCTCCTCGCCGCGTGCGGCCGCCTCGTCCAGCATCGCCAGACCCGCTTCGGCCCGCGCGCTCACACTGGTGAGGGTGGCCGTCACCTCGGTTTGGATGTTCGCGCTGATGCGGTCGCGTTCCATATTCGCCGCCAGCACACGCTGCTTGGCCCGTTCGGCGCGCAACGCATCCTCGCGCGCCTGCAGCACCAGCGCGTTCGAACCGCGCGAACGAGACCACAGCGCGCCGGCGATCGTGGCCGCGCAGCACAGCATCACAATCATCATGTACATCACCGGCATCAAACGCTGATAGGAGGTCATGCCGGCGAACAGTTCGCGCTGCCCCGTCGCCAGCCGGTAGAGCGCATACGCCAACGAGAAGTCGCCGTGAGCCTCCGAGTCGGAGAAAATGGGCACCGTGGTCGACCAGACCTTCGCACCGAACAGCAGGGAGACGATCACCGAGATGACCGCATACCGCTTCCACGAGTGCCTGCGCTCGTACAGCACCGCGGAATACAGGGCCACCAAAGCGAATACGTTGGTGAACATCACCGTCGGCAGGAAAATCAGCTGGAACGCCGACACGGCGGCCACGACCAACGCCACGGCGTCGGGGAATCGACGGCGGAACATCAGCGGCAGAATGGTGCCTCCGCTGACGAACCACACGTATGCCGTCGAACCGGCAATGCTCGAGTTCGTGCCCAACAAGGTGGACGAGGTGAACGACGTGCCTGACAGCAGTGCCAACAGCAGCAATGTGCCGAGTGCGTCCATGGCCAGATAGTGGCGTTCCGTCCACTGCGACAGGCGCTCGATCCAATTGAAACGTTCGCCGTGGAGCGAATCGGGCTGGTCGATCGGCTCGCTGCGCAAAACCTGGGCCGCCGCGGAAAGAGGTAGGGGGATGGGAATGGGGAGAAGATCCCTCGACTGCGTTTCACTCCGCTCGGGATGACGAGGGAAAGGGGCGTTTCGATCGGGATGACGGGAAGAGAAAGCGTTTGGAGTCGTTTCGACAGCGGCCGGGGATGTTTCGATGGCGGTCGGAGATGCTTCAGCCGAAGTCGAGGATGTTTCGGATTCGACCGGAGCGTAGGGGAGGAATGCGGTGACCTCGAAACCGCGGGAGTCGGGACGTGGACCTGCCGCCACCGAACCGCCGGCCGCCTCGACGCGCTCGCGCATGCCGACCAGACCATAGCCGGGCTGATGGCCGTCCCGCTCCGCCTCGACGCCGCGACCGTCGTCCAGCACCTGCAAGGTCACGCCGTTGGCCTCCCAATGCTCGACGACGTCGACCCGCACGTGGGCGCGCGCCGCCGGTCCGCCCGCAGACGCCAGCGCATACTTGCGCACGTTGGTCAGCGCCTCCTGCACCAAACGGTATGCGGCCATGCTCGCATCCTCACTGAGCCGCCGCGGCGCGGGAACGCCGACGATATGACGCTCCAGCGTCCAGTCGTCGCCCGCCGCCGTCCGCGATTGGTCGATGAGGGACTCGATATCGCCGTAGCCGGCGCTCGCCGACCATCCGAACACGGTGAGCAGCCGGCGCATATCACCCAACGCGCGCTGCGACTCATGGCGGATCGTCTCCATCGTGCTGCGGGCGACCGCCGTATCATGCGCGCCCGCATACCGACCGCCATCCGACTGGATGATGATGATCGACAGCGTATGCGCCACCACATCATGCATATCGCGGGCGATGCGCGCGCGTTCCGCCAGCGCGGCGATATGCTGCTCCTCCTGCTCGCTGGCCCGCAACGCCTGCTCGCGCTCGCGCATCAGCCGCAGCGTGTACAGGCGGGCGCGTTGCCAATAGGCGAGCACAATCACCGAAACCACGCACAACGTGATCGCCACACCGAATCCGATGATCTCGCCGACCATCGTGCTGGCGCAATCAGCGGTCATCTCGAACGCTCCCGTCGAAGAGCGGCATACGCGAGCGGATGGAACCGGAGGCGACATGAACAACGGTCCCGCGTCAATCGAGAAACCACCCACAACGGAGGTGAGCACGCTCATCACCGCCGCCACCACAAGAAAAGCGTGCGTGTGCTTCGGATCGCCGTACACAATCACCGAATACAACATCACCAGCGCGGAGAAATCGCCCAACACCAGACTCGGACCGAACACCAGCTGCAACAGCGCCAACGCGACGAACGCCAGCGCGGAGGCCTGCGGCCAGCGTCGGCGAAACGCCAGCGGCACCATAACGACAATCGTCCAGAACGCGGTGCTTGAAGGCGTTTGCTCGAACAACGCGCCGGTCCCATCGGTCATTGAGGCACCGGTCACGCCGACGAACAACATCATGGTCAGCGCGCTCAATGTGTCCATGAACAGCGGATTGTCCACCATCCACCGCCGCGCGCGCCGCCACCAAGCCATGCTGTTCGTCATGAGGTTCAGCCTAACGCCTCCGCCGCACCGCCCGCCATCCGCCTCGCGGACGATGCGACCGGGATGCAATCAGGATGCGCGGCAACCGGGCTCGTCGGCACTCCCCGCGACGGGTCGCACGCGTGATGCGCATACGCCCGACGGACGGGCGCGCCGGTGCGTCGCGGTACGGTTTGTCTCGTGCAATGAGTGAGATAGAGGCATGACTTTGCTTACGAAATACTATGTGCCAGGACTGGCCATCGAAGACCACTCCATCGACGTGCCGCTCGACTGGGCCGGCAACGAGCCGGGCCGCGAGATTACCGGCGAAACCATCAAACTCTTCTACCGCGTCGTCACCGCGCCCGAACGCGTGCACGACGACCTGCCGCTGCTCGTCTTCCTGCAGGGCGGCCCCGGCGGCTCCGGTCCGCGCCCCAACAGCCCCACCTCCGACGGGTGGATCGCCGAAGCCATCAAGCATTTCCGTGTGATCCTGCCCGACCAGCGCGGCACCGGACGTTCGAACCGCGTCGACACGCACACCATGGCCGCGCTCGCCGCCCGAGCCGACTCTCCGGCCGAGGCCGCCGCCGCACAGGCCGCGTATCTGAAGCATTTCCTCGCCGACTCGATCGTGCGCGATTTCGAACACCTGCGCCTGAGCGAATTCGACGGCCGCAAGTGGGTGACGCTCGGCCAAAGCTACGGCGGATTCCTCACGCTGACCACCCTCTCGCTGTTCCCGCACGGCGTGACCGCCAGCTTCACCACCGGCGGTATCCCGCACGTGCCCGCGGACGCGACCGAAGTGTACGAGCACACCTTCCCACGCATGGTCACGAAAACCACGCAGTTCTACGAGCGCTACCCGCAGGACGCCGAACGCACCGCCGCCATCGCCGACATGCTGCCCACCGCGGCCGAAGTCGCCGAACGGCTCGCCGCCGCCGGAATCTGCGGCAAGGGGGCCGACTATTCCGCGGACTTGCGACTGGGGGACGTCGAGCCGTCGATTCCGCTGCTGCCCAACGGCGATCCGCTCACCGTGGAACGCTTCCAGACGCTCGGCTCCGACTTCGGCATGAAGCCCAGTTTCGAGCGCGTGCATTGGATTCTTGACGACGCCTTCCTCGCCGGAGACGGTTCGACCGCGGCCGGCGGCACGCTGAGCGACGAATTCCTGACCAAGGTGATGGACGCCACCGGTTCGCGTCCGCTCTACTGGCCGCTGCAGGAGTTCATCTACGCGAACGGCGAGATGGCATCTCCGATCCGCTGGGCCGCCCAGCGCGTGCGCGATACCCGCCCCGAGTTCGCGGCCGACCAGCGTCCGCTGATGTTCACCGGCGAGGCGATGTTCCCGTGGATGTTCGAGCAGGAACGCGCGTTGCGTCCGTTCAAGCCCGCCATGGACCTACTGATGGAGGACACGCGCTTCGGTGTGATCTACGATGCGGACCAGCTCGCCCGCAACGAGGTGCCGTTGCAGGCCGCCGTGTACTTCGACGACATGTATGTGGACTCCGGCATGCAGCTCGACACGTTGAGCCGCGTCGGCAATTCGCATTACTGGACCACGAACGAATTCGAACACGATGGGCTGCATGGCGACGTTGTGTTCAAGCATCTGTGGGATGAGGCATTGAACCGCGGCGACTTGGAAGAGCTGTTCTAGAAAGGACTCCCATGAACACCACCATTGGATTTATCGGATACGGCAATATGGCCCAGGCCATCGCCCAAGGCTGGGTGAACGCAGGCGTGGTGGAGGCCGGACGAATCGTCGCCTGCGCCGCGCACTTCGACAAGTTGGAGGCCAACGCCGCCAAGCTCGGTGTGCGAGCGATGCGCTCCGCCGCCGAAGTGGTGGAGGCCTCCGACATGGTCGTCGTGGCCATCAAGCCCTACCAGATCGAATCGGTGCTGGGGCCGTTGGCCGATGCGCTGAATATGCCGGGCAAAACCGTGGTGTCCATCGCGGCCGGATGGGATCTGGCGAAATATCAGGAGCTGTTGGGGGAGGGCGCGCATGTGCAGTGCACGATACCGAACACGCCGATGGCCGTGGGCAAAGGCGTGCTCGTCACCGAAATCGCCAACACGCTCACCGATGACGAGACGGCGGTCTTCGAGGCATTGTTCTCGCCGATCAGCCTGATCGAGCGCGTCGATACCGCGCATATGGGCATCGCCATGGTGGTGGCCGGCTGCGCCCCCGCCTTCACCGACATGTACATGGAAGCATTGGGCGACGCCGGCGTGAAGTACGGGTTGCAGCGCGCCACCGCGTATCGTCTCGCCGCGAAGATGATCGAAGGCGTGGGCGCTTTGTACCTCGACACCGAAACACATCCTGGAGCCATGAAGGACGCGGTGTGCTCGCCGGGCGGCACCACCATCAAGGGCGTCGCTTCGCTGGAGGAAAGCGCGTTCCGCGGATCCGTTATCAAGGCCGTGGACGCCATCGTCGGATGAAGACTGACAAGAGGGGAATGTAGGCTAGGGAACCATGTCTCTTACCATCGGAATCGTCGGACTGCCGAATGTGGGCAAGTCCACCATGTTTAACGCATTGACCCGCAACAACGTGCTCGCGGAGAACTACCCGTTCGCGACCATCGAGCCCAACACCGGCATCGTGCCCCTGCCGGACGACCGTCTGCCGGTGCTCGCCAAGCTGGTGAACACGAGCAAAATCGTGCCCGCGACCGTCACCTTCGTGGACATTGCCGGCATCGTCAAGGGTGCCTCCGAAGGCGAAGGCCTGGGCAACAAGTTCCTCGCCAACATCCGCGAGGCCGACGCGATCTGCGAGGTCGTGCGCGCCTTCGAAAACGACGACATCGTGCATGTCAACGGCAAGGTCGATCCGGCCGACGACATCGAAACCATCAACACCGAGCTGATCCTCGCCGACCTGCAGACCATCGAGAACGCGCTGCCGAAGCTTGAGAAGGACCTGCGCGGCAAGAAGATTGAGCCCTCCTATCTGGCCGCCGTGCAGAAAGCCAAGGAGATCCTCGAATCCGGGCGCACCATCGACGAGGCCGCCTCCGCGGGCGAAATCGACAAGGCCGACGTCTACGACCTGCATCTGATGACCGCCAAGCCGTTCATCTACGTGTTCAACGTGGACGACGACGAACTGTCCAACGACGAGCTCAAGGCGAAGCTCGCCGCCTCCGTGGCGCCGGCCAAGGCGATCTTCCTCAACGCGCAGTTCGAAGCCGATCTGACCGAACTTGACGAGGCGGACGCCCGCGAGATGCTCGCCGACGCGGGTCTCGAGGAATCCGGCCTTGACCAGCTGGCCCGCGTGGGCTTCGACATCCTCGGCCTGCAGACCTTCCTGACCGCGGGTGAGAAGGAGGTGCGCGCCTGGCAGATCCACAAGGGCTGGACCGCCCCGCAGGCCGCCGGCGTGATTCACACCGACTTCGAAAAGGGCTTCATCAAAGCCAATGTGGTGAGTTACGACGAGTTCGTCGCCGCCGAAGGCTCGATGGCCAAGATCAAGGAGGAAGGCAAGCTGCGTACCGAAGGCCGCGACTACGTCATGGCCGACGGCGACATCGTCGAATTCATGTTCAACGTCAGCAAGTAGCCGTTCCTTCGCCGGTCTGGCGATAGATCATCCGCCAGTCCGGGCGCGACATAACGGAGTCGAGGCGTCCCTTGGGGTGCTTCGGCTCCGTTTTTCATATGAAGTCGTTCTTTCGCGAATGCGGTCCGAGGCGTGGTGGGCGGCGCACATGGAATACTGGTGGCATGTTTGATTTGTTGCAGACACTGATCGCGGTGTATGAGACCGGCCAGTTCACGATGGCCGCCGACGAGCTGAAGGTCTCGCAGTCCACGGTGTCGTCGCGCATCGCGCAATTGGAACGGCTGGTGGACGCGCCTCTGTTCGACCGACATGCGAAAAGCGACGTGACCCCCACCGAGGCGGGGCGTCTGCTCTATGAAAGCGCCGTGGATATCTGCGGGTCATGGCGCGATGTGCGCGACGCCATCGCCCGCAATCAATCCGCGCACGAGCCGTTCACCATGCTGTTCTCCCATACCACCGCAGGCGTGCTGCTTCCGCGGGCTTTGGCCACCGTCGCCGACAGACTCGACCGGTTCGACGTCTCCGCCCACGCTCAGAACTCGGACACTATCTTGGAACAGGTTGGTTTGAAATCCGCGCAACTCGGCGTGGTGGAGAAGCCGATCATCAACGATTCCGTCAATCGCGTGACCCTATGCGAGGACCAGCTGGTGCTGGCGGGGGATCCGGAGGGCGTATGGATGATGCGCGAGCATGGCTCCGGCGTGCGCTACTACACCGATCTGTACTGCAAATCCGTGGGATTGGTGCCGGGCCAGGTGGTCGAGGTTTCCAGCAATGCGGCGATCGCCGCCTCGCTGGCCGGGGGAGTCGGCCAATCCGTGATTTCGAAGGCCTGCGTGCCCCACGGCGTTGCCATCCGTGATCTTGGTCCGGAATTCACCCGGCGTTTCTATGCGCTGGTGCCACGATCCGGGTTGACCCGCGCGCAACACGAACTTGTCGATCAGGTGGTCGATGCGTTGCGGCGATGATCGTATAGGCAAGGAGAGGCTGGTCGTGCCGTGTGATGCGGCCTTGCATTGAGCGGCACCTCCGATGGATTCCGGCTGTTGAATGTGTTATCGATAGAGCCGATGATACATATCGTGATGTTCTATTTGACCGATGACGAACGCTTGAGTTGAATAGGCAGCATGAGAGAATTCTGCACGAAATGGTGGAAGCGCATCGCGACCACCGATATGCTGTTCATTGCCATCCTTACGCTGATCGCGTCCTTCATCGGCTCCTGGCTCAAACAGTTCCCTGGCTTTTCGCTGTTCGGCGCGCTGATCATCGCCTTGCTTATCGGCATGGTGATCCAATTCCCGATCCGCTCCTTCTATGTGGGTTCCAATGACGACCGCAAGGCCGGTGTCAAGGACGCGGCCGGACTGATCTCCAACAAGCTGCTGCGCCTGGGCATCATCCTGCTCGGATTCAAACTCAATCTGGAGGTGCTGTTCACCCAGGGCATCAAATGCCTGCCGATCGCCGCGGTGATCGTGACGTTGGTGATCGTCGTCACCTACGCCATCGCCCGCGCGCTCAAGGTCAACCCGATGCTCGCCATCCTCACCGCCGGCGGTACCGGCATCTGCGGCGCGGCCGCCGTCATGGGTCTGTCCGGCTCCATCACCGTCTCTGAGGAGGAGGAAGAGGAGAAGGCGGATGACGAGGTTATGGCCGTCGCCACCGTCGCCATCATGGGCACCGTGTTCGCGCTGATCGAAATCGCGCTTTTCCCGCTGTTCGGTCTGACGCCCGCCCAGCAGGGTGTCGCGGCCGGCGCGACGCTGCATGAGATCGCGCATGCGGTCGCCGTCGGCGGCGCCTTCGGTGAAGAGGCGCTCAACATGGCCACCATTATGAAGCTCAGCCGTGTGCTCATGCTTGTGTTCGCCGCGATCATCATCGCCATCTGGTGGGATAGGAAGCACTCCACGGTCAAACATGAGGGCAAGCGCAAGGTCGCTTTCCCGTACTTCATGCTCGGCTTCATCGCCGCGTCCGTGCTCGGTACCTACGTGCCGTTCCTGACCGCGATCTCCGCCAATCTGGTCGACATCGCCTACATTGTGCTCGGTATGGCCATGGCCGCCCTCGGCATCAATGTGAATTTCAAGGCGATCGCGCAGAAGGGCGCCAAGGCGGTGCTCGCCAGCTTCATCGCCTCCGTGCTGCTCATGTTCTTCGGAGTGGGCATCGCGGTGCTGTTCTTCTAAGTTCCACGAATGTGGGGTGCCTGACCGGCATGCGCTGGTTCAGGCACCTCGTCGTTTATGGAGGAGATTCCTCGACTGCGCTCGGAATGACGAGGGAGACTGTTTGCCCGGAGTGACGAGGGAGACTGTTTGCCCGGAGCGATGAGGGACTTCGCTCGGAATGACGATTTACTTCGCCGCCCGCCATCACAGGTGCGGTCCTCCTCGTCATTCCGAGCGAAGTCGAGGAATCTCAAGTGGCGCAATCGCGGTTTGGAATAGCAAAAAGCCCGCGTCCGTAATGATTCGGACGCGGGCTGGGAAGATTAAGCTAAGCTTACTTGCGCACGATGCCCTTGATGGCGTTCCAGGCGCTCACCGAGAGGGCGTAGTGGCCCAGGGACGGGTCGGAGGCGGCCAGCGGGGAGCGGAGGGCTTCGTTGATCAGGTTCTTGTTATCCATGGTTATGTCCTTTTCTTATCTAACGTTTTTTTTTAATTGATTATCGAGTCGGTATGCGGTGCGTCTTACTTGCGCACGATGCTCTTGACGGCGTTCCAGGAAGCCTGGGCCAGGGCGTAGGAGCCCAGCGAGGGATCCGTGGAAGCGAGGGGAGCGCGGAGCGCTTCGTTCATGATCTTGTTATCCATGATGGTTCCTTTCCTCACTTGTTGTGTTTCCTTGTTCTGTTGACAATGATTACATTACGAGGGTTGAACGGGTTTCGCTAGCCATTTTCATCGCATTCTTGATATAATCATCGGGTAATCAGAGCGATTTACCTTTTGTTCACATGGTGTTGAGGTGATTGTCAGGAAAGGAGACGCGTATGGCGGTTGTCGAAGAGGCGAAACTGCGGTATCTGGACTTCCTGAGCCGTGAGGACCGTGTGCGGCACCATCGTTACGTCGAGGAGATGAAGCAGTACGATCTGATGAGGTCGGGCGACGGCGCGGCCATCGCCGAAAGCGTGAAGCTCTGGGATTCCGGGCTGTACGGCCATGTCTGCGACGATCCGTTGCGCAATGCGAAATACCTGTTCGTCACCTCGATCACCCTCGCCACACGCTTCGCCATCGAAGGCGGCATGGACGAGGAGGACGCCTACAACGCGTCCGACCTGTACATCCAGGACGTGGACCGCTGCGAAAGCGTCGCCGAGGTACGCCGCATGCATACCGATATGATGACGTTCTTCACATGGGCGATGGCCGACCTGCAGAAGGTCGACGTGCACTCCAAAGCGGTCGCCGAATGCATGGACTACATCCACTACCACCTGCACGAGCGGATCACCGTGGCGATGCTCGCGAACCACGTGCATCTCAACCCCACGTATCTTTCCGAGCTGTTCTCCAAGGAGACCGGCACGTCGATCTCGCAGTATGTGACCGACCGGCGTATGGAGGCCGCGGCGAATATGCTCAGATACTCGCAGTACTCGCTGGGGGAGATCGCGCAGATCCTCGCCTACAGTTCGCAAAGCCACTTCAGCAAGGTGTTCAAGAAGCAGATGGGCATGACTCCCGGCGACTACCGCAAGGCCAACGCGCAGACCGGCATCTGGCCGGAATAAAGAGGATCGTGCTGAGATCCCTCGACTTCGCTCGGGATGACGGATGGTGGGTGTGTCGCTCGGAATGATGGGCGGTCTCTCGTCATTCCGACCGGAGTCGAGGAATCCCTGTGTGCGGTGCGACTGTCCGGGATGCCGATCGTGGGAGTGCTATTCGGAATGATGGGCGGTCTTTTCGTCATTCCGAGCGGAGTCGAGGAATCTCCAATGGATGGTGACATCGTGCGTCCGGGATGACATGCTGGAGACGTCGCGGTAAATTCTTCACGACTTCCCGTCCTCAATGCCGCCGCTCTCGGATGGTTTGGGCTACGGTGGATTCAGTATCGAATAGGAATGTGGCACGCATGTCGACATGGCAGGAGACTCGCGTGCCGCAGCGACGAGAAAGAACGCGAGGGCGCACCCATGGGCATGCCACTGGACCTGTATGTCATCCGTCATGGCCAATCCGAGGCGAACGTGATCGTGCAGGCGGGGGAGCGGGGCGATAACTCGCTGTTCACCCAAGACAACGTCACCGTTCCCGACCGCTCATGGCGGCTCACCGCCACCGGCCGCAAGCAGGCGGACTGCATCGGCCGTTGGCTGGTGGCGCAGCAACAGCTGTTCGACCGATATCTGGTGTCTCCCTACGTGCGCACGCGCGAGACCGCCGCCACGATGGCGCTGCCGAAAGCCAAATGGGAGGAGACCCGCGTGCTGCGCGAGCGCTCCTGGGGCGAGATCAACACCATCACCAAAGACGAATTCCGTGAGAACTACGGACGCAACTGGATGTTCAAAGCCACCGACCCGCTGTACTGGCGTCCGCCGGCGGGCGAGTCCATCGCCGACGTGGCCGAGGATCGCGTGCACAATCTGCTCACCGCGCTCAACCGCAAATCCGACGCGGAATCCGTGGTGATGGTGAGCCACGGCGACTTTATGCTTGCGCTGATGCTCACTCTGGAGGATCTTTCCGACGAGGAATTCATGCGCCGCGCGGACGCCCCCGAATGGGCGATCACCAACTGCACCTGCCTGCACTATTCGCGTCGAGATCCCATGACGGGCCGCACGCACAAGCGCCTGCGCTGGGAACAGACCGCACGTCCCGTGCTCGATCAGGAGACCGGCCGTTGGGAGGTCAAGGTCGAGCCTTGGCGCGAATTCCAGCGCCCGTACCTGTCCAACGGCGATCTGGTGGACGTGGTCCACGCCGTCGACCCCCACCTGGAGGATTACGCCCGCTAAAGCTTGGAGTCATTCAAGATAATCCGCCTACTGCCGTGGCTCTTGATACTGTTGTCCTACTTGGAACGGCATGATGGATCGCGCTTCGATGATCTTGGATCGTCGAAGCGCGATCAGTTTCGTGCTAGACGCAATTGCCGATGCCAGAACAATATGGCGCTAAGCGTCTTTGGAGTGGCGGTCGCCGATTTGGAATTCGTCCGCATGCTCGAACATGTACTTCACCGTGATTGGATCGTCTCCGGTGAGTTTCTTGAAATCGTCCGTGAACACGTCCATTTTGCCTTCGCGGATGGCCTGCGCGAAGGTGACCATGCCATCGGATGAGAACGGGGCCTCGGAGCCTTCCTGGAACACCCCATCCGTGGTGCGCGGCACGCCCATCGCGTCAAACACCTGATAGTTCTCTTCGTCGGTGATCTCCTGGTAGACCACATGGTTGCCGGTCGCGGTGTTGCCTATCTCGATGAACTGGGCGATGGTCATCAGCTCGGGACCATTGATATTCTCAATGGCATGATGCAAATCGGTATTGCATAATGCATAGGCTACGGCCTTGGCGCAGTCCTTGCGCGAGATGTAGGCCATCAGTCCGTCGCCTTGACTGTTCTTGAGCACGCCGTCGGTGTGCACATAGGTGAAGTAGTTGGTGATCATGGCCTCGGCATACTGCGAGTTGCGCAGGAAGATGTAGTCGAGACCCGCCTCCTGGATGTGCTGCTCCGTCCAGGCGTGGTCCTTTTTCTCAACGCTTGGATTCGTGGGATCGGCGGCGTTAACCAGCGAGGTGTACACGATTTTGGTCACTCCCGCGGCCTTTGCCGCGTCGATGGCGTTGCCGTGGGCCCGTTGACGCTTGACGCCTACGAACGGCATCGACACCAAGGCCATGGCGTCGCCGCCTTCGAACACCTCCTCAAGCCCTTCCCTCACATTGAAATCGGCGACGCGCGTTTCGACGCCGATCGCCGCATACCGTTCGAGGGAGGCCGGGCTGTATCCGGTGAAAATAAGCTGTTCAGGTTTTGCGATCTCAAGCAGATAGTCGGCGGCCTGGCCTCCAAGATTGCCATCAACGCCCGTGAGAATGAGTTTGCCCATGAGAATCCTCCTTGATTAAGACGGTAAAGACAGGCCGATTATACGGCGAGAGAATAAAGACCTGCTTATAGTGGGCTTTTCATATTCTGGGAGAACGGTCGCCCGCCATCAATCGATGCGCGAAATTGGCGATGGGACATCCGATGAGATCGGCCAAGCAAGCACAAGCGTCACAAGGAGGAGATGGTGCGTGTCGTCTCCGTCTCACAGATTGCGGATTTCGGCGCCGAACGGCCAGAGGGCCAGCTTCGCCATCTTGAACGACTGGATGCCGAACGGAATGCCGATGATGGTGACGCAGTTCGCCGCACCGGCGATCACATATCCGATGGCCATCCACAAGCCGACCAGCACCACCCAGACAATGTTGGCCAGCGTGGATCCCACCCCGCCGCCATACGCCACCGTCTTGCCGAACGGGGTGAGCGTCAGGGCCGCCATCTTGAACGCCTGCAAACCCAGCGGGATGCCGACGATGGTGACGCACAACACCAGAGCGACCACCGCCCATCCGAACGCGATCGCCAAACCGCCGAGAACCAGCCATAGAATATTGCCCAAAAGTCTCATGTTCTCCAGAGTAGCCGACGCGCCGGTGCGAGCCGTCGGCTGGCGGCTGAATGCGGATTCGTCACAACATCGTTCTCGATAGGGTGATCCGGCCGGCGCGAAGGTCTTGCGACGAAGAAAAGCCGCTCCGAATGCGGTCGGAGCGGCTCAGAACATCAAAGAATGTCGGGCGAAGTGGCGAAATCAGTCTTCGGGCCAGACCTCGGCGGCGACGGACTGGACGAGGGCGATCTTGGCCCACTGCTGCTCCTCGGTGAGCTTGTTGCCCTCCTCCGTGGAGGCGAAACCGCACTGCGTGGACAGGCACAGACGCTCCAGCGGCACGTACTGGGCGGCTTCGGCGATGCGCTCCTTGATCACGGCGGCGTCCTCCAGCTCGGGCTTCTTCGATGTGACCAGACCCAGCACCACGGTTTTGTCGTCGGCGACGTGCTTGAGCGGCTCGAAGCCGCCGGAGCGCGCGTCGTCGAACTCCAGATAGAAGGCCGTCACATCCTCATCCGCGAACAGGTACGGCGCGATCGGATCATAGCCGCCCTCGAACGCGTAGGTGGAGTGGTAGTTGCCGCGGCACACATGCGTGGTGACCACCAGATCTTCGGGCTTGCCAGCGATGGCGGCGTTGTTGAGCTCCACGCCCAGACGGCTCACCTGCTCGATATCCACGGCGCTCATGCCGGTTTTGGACACGAAATCGGTGTCGCAGTAGATGCCCCACGTGCAATCGTCGAACTGCACGTTGCGGCAACCGGCGGCATACAGGTCGGCCAGCACCTGCCGGTAGGCGGTGGCGATATCGGCCTTGAGCGCCTCGTCGTCGGGATAGGCGGCGCGCAAGGAGGCCACCTGGCCTTCGGCGCGGTCGAGCGTGATCTCCGAATACAGCTGGATCGGCGCGGGAATCGTCTGGCGGGCCACCTGGCCGTCGTCCTCCAGCGCTTTGACGAACTTGAAATGCTCGACGAAGGGGTGGTTCTCGCCGCCGATCCTGCCGGTCACCACGGCGGTGTCGGCGCGCGTCTCCTCGTCATGGAACATATAGCCCTGCTTGGCGGAGCGGCGCTCCACGCCCTGCAAACCCCACATGAAATCGAGATGCCAGTAGCTGCGGCGGAACTCGCCGTCGGTGATCACCTTCAGCCCGGCGGCCTTCTGCTTGGCGATCAGATCGGCGATCGCCCGGTCCTCGACCGCCCTGAGCGCGGCGGCATCGATTGCGCCCGCCTCGAAGTCGGCGCGGGCGGTTTTGAGTTCGGCCGGCCGCAGGTAGCTGCCGACCACATCGGCGCGGAACGGGGCGTTCTTCGCATAGGTCATGGGTGTGGTATTCCTTTCGTGTCTTCGCTCGTCGGACTCGCGGCACCGGGTGCCGCACGACGAAAACCATCCCACGATACGTGGGATGGGGCGCGCATGTCCGGCGATGTCCGTATGCCGGCGTCACGTGTCGCATTGGAGTATCGACTGGCAGGCGAACAACCGTTCCGACTGTTTGATGACGGGCCTGTAACCGGCTGGTGACACACGATGACGGCGGGGCGATTACAATAACCAAGGAATATGCGGGCGGCCCCGCGCGCGGTCGGAGACGGCGATCCGGAACCGGGCCGCGCAGGGTGGCGCCCGCGCTCATACAAGAAGTGAGGAGACTCCATTGTCCAACCTGTTCTCCTGGGCGCTGCACGGCGACGGCAAGACGCTCAAGCCGGGCGAGGTCGTCGAACCCGACGAGCGCCTGACTTGGGGCCGCACCATCGGCATCGGCGCGCAGCATGTGATCGCCATGTTCGGCGCGACCTTCCTCGTGCCGATCCTGACCGGCTTCGATCCGTCGACCACGCTGTTCTTCACGGCCATGTCGACCGCGCTGTTCCTGCTCATCAACAAGAACGTGCTGCCCAGCTACCTCGGCTCGTCGTTCGGCTTCATCGCCCCGATCACCGCCGTCACCACGGCGAACAAGGGCATCGCCGTGGCCAGCTTCGGCATCCTGGTCACAGGCCTGCTGCTCGCGCTCGTCGGCGTGCTCGTGCACTACGCCGGCGCCAAGTGGATCGACATCATCATGCCGCCGGTCGTCAACGGCGCCATCGTCGCCATCATCGGCTTCAACCTGGCCCCCAGCGTGTGGACCAACTTCCAGGCCGCGCCCGACACCGCGCTGGTGACCCTGCTGGCCGTGCTGCTCATCGCCGTGCTCTTCCGCGGACTGCTCGGACGACTCAACATCCTGCTCGGTGTGATCGTCGGCTATATCTACGCCTGCATCCGCGGCCAGGTCGACTTCTCCGCCATCGGCGAGGCCGACTGGATCGGTCTGCCGCAGTTCCACCTGCCGCAGGTCGACTTCTCGATTCTGCCTATGTTCATCCCCGTGGTGCTTGTGCTCGTCGCCGAGAACGTCGGCCACGTCAAGTCCGTGGCCCAGATGACCGGCCGCGACTACGACGGCCAGATGGGCACCGCCCTGTTCGCCGACGGCTTGGGCACCGCGATCGCCGGCTTCGGCGGCGGTTCCGGCACCACCACCTACGGCGAGAACATCGGTGTGATGGCCGCGACCAAGGTGTATTCGACCGCCGCCTACTGGTGCGCGGCCGGCTTCGCCCTGCTGCTGAGCCTGTGCCCGAAGTTCGGCGCGATCATCAACACGATCCCCTCCGGCGTGCTCGGCGGCGTGACCACGCTGCTCTACGGCATGATCGGCATGATCGGCGTGCGCATCTGGGTGGAGAACAAGGTCAACTTCGACAAGCCTATCAACGTGATGACCGCGGCCATCGTGATGATCATCGGCATCGCCGACTTCACCTTCGCCATCCAGGGCGTCTCCTTCAACGGCATCGCCCTCGGCACCATCGCCGTGCTCGTCGCCTACCACGGCCTCAAGGCCATCGGCAAGGCCACCGGCACCATCGACAAGGACGATCCCGACGTGAAGTGATCGGTCGTCCGTTTTTATATGACGAAGCCCACGCCGCGCGTTCCAGCGGGCGTGGGCTTCGTCGTGTCGGCGGCGGGCCGGGCTACTCGAGGTTCGCGTGGAACTCCCACAGCGAATCGAGATCGATGTGCCTCTCCCGCACCATGGACATGGCGATGGCGTCTCCGACCAACAGCAGCGACTGCTCGAACAGGCTGGTCATCGGCTGCTCGCTCGGCTTGGTGCCCGATCCCGGCTTGCCCGCGGCGGGCACATGCACGAACAGATCGGTGTACGGCGTCATCGGGCATTCCTCCACGATGCCGATGCGTGCCACCTTGGCGCCGTACTGCTTCGCCTTGCCTGCGATGAACAGGGGGAAGCCGGTTTTTCCGGAGCCCGAGCCGACGATGAGCAGGTCCCGGTCGCAGATGGCCGGCTCGGTGATCTGTCCCACCATCACGGTGTCGATGCCCAGATGCGCGAGGCGCTTGGCGATGGCCTCCAAAGCCAGCTGCACGCGGCCCACGCCGACGAAGAACACCTTGCGCGCGTCGGTGATCATGCCGACCAGCTGGTCGATCTGGTTTTCGTCGACGTTGGCGAGTACGTCGGACAGTTCATTGACGATGATGCGTTCGCATTCGCGGAATGAGGTCGTTGCGGTCATGATATGCGTTCCTTTCTTACGGTGGCGTGCGTGCTTAGCGGTTGTTGGCGGTTTTCTCGCCGGTGGCCTGCTCGTAGGCGTCCAGCGTCATTGCCCAGGCCTTGCGGATGTCGGGATCGCGTTTGAAGATGCCGGTGTTGCCGAGCACGAAGGTGTCCGCTCCGGCCTCGCGCATGGTTTTGAAGTTCTTCTCGTTGCACGAGCCGTCGATCTGGATCTCGTAGTTCAGTCCGTGTTCGTCGCGGAACCGCGCCAACTCTTCGATCTTGCGCAGGGTTTCGGGGATGAGCGGCTCGCCGCTGTATCCGATCTCCACGGTCATCACGGTGACGAGGTCCACGCGTTCCAGCAGCATCTCGCATTCGGCGAAGGAGGTCAGCGGGTTCACGGCGATGCCTGCGCCGCATCCGTTCTCGCGGATGATGCGCAGGGTGCGGAAGGCGTGCGCGCCGAGCGATTCGACGTGCGGGGTGAGCATGGTCGCGCCGGCGGCCACCAGCTGGTCGATCCAATGGTCGGGGTCGGTGACCATCATATGCACCTCGTTGCGCAGGGTGCTCAGGGGCAGGATCTGCTCGATCCAGGAGGTGCACAAGCCCATGCTGGGGGAGAAGTGCCCATCCATGATGTCGACGTGGTAGGTGTCGGCCACGGTGTTGAGGTATTCGACCTGCGGGGCCGGGTTGCGGAAGTCGGAGCAGTACAGGGAGATGGCGAAATGGGGTTCGGGGAATGGGGCCGTCATTGGAGTTCCTTGTCTGGTAAAAGGGTGCGTTGGGCCAAGGGTGCGGCGGATCCGTGTCTCGCCCACCCCGGTCGGGTCGTGTGATGCGGTGTGGTTGCGCGCCGAATTACTGCTGGGTGACGCGCACGGCGACGCCCATGGCGGTGAGCGCGTCCACGCAGTCGGGCGTGCCTTCCGTCACGATGACGTCCAGCGCGTCGCATTCGGCGATGCGGTAGGTGGAGATGTGCCTGAATTTCTCCGGTGTGATGAGGCTCATGACCTTGGCGCCGGCCTTGATGATCACGCGCTTGGTCTCGGCCGACTCCATATATGGCGTGGTGATGCCGTGCTCGGGGTCGATGGATGAGACGCCGAGCAGCACCAGATCGCAGTGCAGCTGCTGCAGCACGGTGAGCGCCGCGGAGCCGATGGTCTCCTTGGACTTATGGTGCACGATGCCGGGCAGCATATTGACCTCGATATGGTCGTAGTCCGACAGCCACAGCGCCACGGCCGGACTGTTGGTGATCACCGTGCCCTCCCAATCCCGGGGGAACGCCTGCGCCGCCAGATAGTTCGTGGAGCCGCCGTCGATGAAGATCACGCGGTTTTCGCAGATCTCGCCCATCGCGGTCTGCGCGAGGCGCTTTTTGACGTCCACTCCGAGGTCGACGCGGTTCTCGAACCGGCTGAGCTCGGTGTCGGGTTTGATCGCTCCGCCGTGCACGCGCTGCACGGCGCCGATCTCATCGAGTTCCTGCAGATCCTTGCGTAGGGTGGCCTCCGTCACGCCGAGCTCCTTGGCGTAGTCGGCGACGACGATGCGGCCGTTGGCTTCGAGGTACTTGAGGATCAGTTCCTGTCGTTCGGCCTTCATCATCATATGCCTCCTTTGGCTGGCGTCGCGGTGTTGCTGGGTCGCTGGGTTCATCATACCAAGAGATTTTCGTTTTTTATCGTTTATGGAGAAATATTCATTTCAAAACCTTTCGTTTTGTGTTGACAACTATCGTAACCTTGTGTTATAACTTTGTCAACAAGCAAAACGAAACAAATCGAAACTAAAACGAAATGGTTCGGAATGCTTGGCTGTCGCGCCGATACGGCGACGTGTTATGGCGCGGCACCGACCCCAATAACCGATAATGAAACAAAGACGTCAACGCCCGACGTTCGAATAAGAAAGGCACGCCACCATGAAGCGCTCCGAAATCAACGCCACCATCAAGCAGTTCGAAGAGTTGCTCGACAAGTACCACTTCCGCATTCCGCCGTATCTGAGCTTCACCCCCGAGGAGTGGGCCGGAAAGGACCATGAATGGGATGAGGTGCGCGACAACATGCTCGGCTGGGACATCACCGACTACGGCGAAGGGGACTTCGAACACAAGGGTCTGGCGCTCATCACATTGCGCAACGGCAATGTGAAGGACGACAAGTACACCAAGGTCTACGCCGAGAAGATCATGATGAGCATGCCCGGCCAGCTCTCCCCGATGCATTTCCACTGGAACAAGATGGAGGACATCATCGTGCGCGGCGGCGGCACCGCGGTGTTCCATCTGTACAACGCCGACCCCGAAACCGAGGAGCGTCTCGACACCCCGGTGCTGGTGTGCCGCGACGGCCGACGCTACTACGTGCCCGCCGGCGAGGACATCGAGCTCAACGAGGGCGAGTCGCTGACCTTCTACCCGTACACCTACCACGAGTACTACATCAAGGAGGACTCCGTGCCCACACTGGTGGGCGAGGTGTCGATGTGCAACGACGACAACATCGACAATCGTTTCTACGAGCCCGTCGGCCGCTTCCCCGAAATCGAGGAGGACGAGCCCGCCTACCGCCTGCTGTGCAACGAGTATCCCGCGGTCAAGGAATGACCCGGCCCGTAGCCTAGGCCATCGCGCACCCATCATCCGGCAAGGGGAGCGGCCGACACATGACGCGCCGCTCCCTTGGCCCCGCATACCCAAAACCCATCATCTTCCAAGGAATGTCTTCATCATGACCAACTCATCACCCGCAACCGTGGTCACCATCGGCGAACTGCTGTGGGATATGCTGCCCGATGGCAAGAAGCCGGGCGGCGCACCCGCCAATTTCGTCTACCATGCCGCGCACAACGGCGTCGAAGCCACGGCCGTCACCGCGGTCGGAGACGACGAGCTCGGCCGCGAACTCGTCTCCGTGCTGTCCGAGGGCGGCGTCAACGTCGTCGCGCAAGTCAACGAGTATCCCACCGGCATCACCTCCGTCAGCCTCGACGCTGACGGCGTGCCCTCCTATGACGTCGTGCGCGGCGTCGCCTGGGACCATATCGCATTCACCGACGAGGTGAAGGAACTCGTCTCCCACGCCGACGCGATCTGCTACGGAACCATCGCCGCGCGCGAGGCATGGGGCACGAGGGACGCCATCTACGCGATGATCGACGCCGCGCGCGACGACGCGGTGCGGTTCTTCGACATCAACATCCGCTCCGGATTCGTGAACAAAGAGGTCATCACCCGATTCATGGAAGGCGCGACCATCCTCAAAATCAACGACGAGGAACTGCCCGTCGTGGCCAATCTGTTCGGCATCGACGCGCCGGGCGAGTCGATCGCTTCGCAGCAGAACGTCATGCGCGTACTGGCCGAGCAGTTCGACCTCGATGTGGTGATTCTGACGGCGGGCGGCGACTACAGCATCGTGATGGGCCGCGACGAGATATCCATCCTGCCCACGCCGAAAGTCGACGTCGCCGACACCGTCGGCGCCGGCGATTCCTTCTCCGGCGCGTTTCTCGCCTACCTGCTGCGGGGATACGACCTTGCCGCGGCGCACCGCCGCGCCGTCGAGGTCTCCGCGTTCGTCTGCACCCAGTCGGGCGCATGGCCCCAGTATCCCGACGAATTGGAGGAGGCGTGATCATGACGGGCATCAACGCGGAACATATGGACCCGCATGCCAACGTCGGCGAAGCCGCCGCGGGCGTAGCGTTCGATAACGCAACACGCTCGGATGCGCTCGCCCACATGGGCAGCATGCAGCAGGCCGCCTACGTCCGCCCGATCACCTATCGGGAGGGGCGCGCGCACGGACTCGATGCCATCGAAGTGAAGAACGGGCCGTTGAGGTTCGTTTCCATGGCCGACAAGGCGCTCGACGTGAGCGAGTTCGAATACCGGGGCGAGAATCTCACATTCCTGTCCAAACCGGGGCTCAACGGCCGCAACCAGTTCGACACGCACGGCCAGGAGGCGCTGCGTTCGATTATGGGCGGACTGTTCTTCACCTGCGGGTTCGAGAACATCTGCGGGCCGTATTCGACGCCTGAGGATTCGCGGTATCCGGCCGGCGACTATCCGATGCATGGCCGCGTGCGCACCACTCCGGCCGAGCATGTGCGCGCCGACGCCCGCTGGGAGGGCGGCGACTACGTGCTCGAGGTCTCGGGCGAGATGCGCGAGGCGGAACTGTTCGGAGAGAACCTCGTATTGCGCCGCACGATCCGCACGACATACGGCGAGCCGTCGATCATCGTGGAGGACGAGGTATCCAACGAATCGTTCCGCGACGAGCCGCTGATGTGGATGTACCACTGCAACTTCGGCTGGCCTCTGCTGGCGGAAGGCGCCGAGGTCGTCATCCCGAGCCGCGCCGCCACGCCCCGCGACGAGACCACCGCCGCCGACGCGACCGCATGGAACGAGATCGGTGCTCCGGAGGCGAACAAGCCCGAAAGCGTGTACATCCACGAACTCGCCGCCGACGAATCAGGACGCAGCTTCGCGGCCGTCGTCAACCGCGGGCTGGGGCTTGGCGTCGTCATCGATTTCTCTGTGGAGGACTTCCCCCATTTCATGGAATGGAAATCCATGGCCTCGGGCGACTATGTGGTCGGACTCGAACCCTCGAACTCCAAGGTGTACGGACGCGGCTGGCATGAGGAGCGCGGCGATCTGCCTATGATCGCGGCCCAGAGCTCGCAGCGCAAGACGCTCGCCTTCACCGTCGTCGAAGGTCGGGACGCCATCGATGCCCTCATCGCGCGACGCGACGCCATGTTGGCCTGACATCGCCGACCGTTTCCCTCCATTTTCAAAAACATCTTTCAACGAAGAAGGAACAACCATGTCCGAAAACAACAAAAGCCAGCGTGCCGTCGCGCGGCGTCTCGCCATCATCGCCGCCATCGGCGGCCTGCTGTACGGCTATGATTCCGCCGTGATCAACGGCGCCACCGAAGCCATCAAAACCGAATTCGCCACCGGCGACGCCGTCCTCGGCTTCGCCGTCGGCTCCGCGCTGATCTCCGGCGGTGTCGGCGCGTTGCTCGCCGGCCGCATCTCCGACAAAATCGGCCGTGTGCCCATGATGAAAATCGCCTCCGTGCTGTTCTTCATCTGCGCCGTCGGCTGCGGCTTCTCCACCAGCATCTGGATGCTGGTCGCCTTCCGCGTGCTCGGCGGATTCGCCGCGGGCGTCGCCGCCATGGTCGCGCCGGTGTACATCGCCGAGATCTCGCCGGCCGACGAGCGAGGCGTGTTGGGTGCGATGCAACAGTTGGGCATCGTGATCGGCATCTTCATCTCCCTGCTGGTCAACGCGCTGCTGGTCAACGTCTCCGGCGGCGCGGGCGAGGTCATGGGTCCGTTGGACACCTGGCAGTGGATGTTCATGTGCATGGCCGTGCCCTCCGTGCTGTATTTCGCCTTGGCTCTGGCCATCCCCGAATCGCCGCGCTACCTCGTCGCCCAGCATCGCGACGAGCAGGCCGCGGCGGTGCTCGCCTCGGTCAGCGTCGATCCCGCGCCCATCGACGAGCAGATCGCGCGCATGCGCGCCTCCATCGGCGCCGACCACAAGCCCTCCTTCCGTGATCTTCTCGGCGCGAACGGCCGCGTCAAGCCAATCGTGTGGGTGGCTGTGGTGTTCATGATCTTCAACCAGTTCACCGGCATCAACGTGATCTTCTACTACTCAAACACGCTGTGGAGCGCCGTCGGATTCACCGAAAAGGACTCGTTCACCATCACCGCCATCACCTCGCTGGTCAACATCGTGGCCACGCTTATCGGCATGACGTTGGTGGACCGTATCGGACGACGCCCGCTGCTGCTCGCCGGATCCATCGGCATGGTCGTGGCCCAAGGCGGTCTCGCGCTGCTGTTCGGCACCGCCCCGATCGTCGACGGTTCCCCGTCGATGGGGCCGGTCACCGGACCGCTGGCCCTGGTGTGCGCCAACCTCTTCGTCGTCGCCTTCGGTGTGACCTGGGGCACTGTGTCGTGGGGCATGCTCTCCGAGATGTTCCCCAACGCGATGCGCTCGGCGGGCATGTCCGTGGGCACCGCCGTGCAGTACACCTCGAACTTCGTGGTCACCGTGTCGTTCCCGGTGCTGCTCGGCGTCAACGTGGGATTGGTCTACGGTCTGTTCGCGCTGTTCGCCTTCCTCTCCTTCTTCTTCGTGCTGAGATTCGTCAAAGAGACCAAGGGAGTCGCCTTGGAGGACATGAAGGCCTGAACCGCCCTCGCACAAAGCGCGTCGCCCCGGACCCGCGTGTGAACCTTGACATGGTGTGAAACGAACATGGGATTCGTGGAAACGCCGAGGTTCCGCGGATTCGGGGCGTGTGCGATTGTGAGGTTCCGTGCGATTAGGGTCGCACGGGCAGGTGGGGCGACTCCTTCCGTGCGCGAGGTACCATAGACGGAAAACCCAGATAAACCGGTTCGAGAAGGGAAAACCCATGTCCGATATCAATGGCAAGCGCATCGCGATCGTCACAGGCAGCGCATTGGGATTGGGATACGAGCTGGCGAGACAGCTCATCGAACAGGATTGGCTTGTGGCGGGCGTTGACTTCAACGCCGAACGCCAGCGCGAACTGGTCAAAGAGTTTCCTTCGGATTCCTACCATGCGTTCGTCGGCGACGTCTCCGACGAGACCTTCGTCAAAGGCTCCGTCGCACGCATCGCCGAGTTGGGCCATATCGATCTGCTCATCAACAATGCGGGGCAGCCGAGCTTCAAAACGCCCACCGGCTACGAGGCCGCGGACGTCGACAAATGTCTCAAGGGACTCAAGGGCATGATCCTGTGGAGTGTGGAGACGCTGAAGGCCACGGGGGAGAAGGACGTCAAAATCGCGAACGTGATGAGCACCGCAGCCACGCGCGGCAACGCCAACGAAAGCGTCTACTGCGCCACCAAATGGGGAGAGAAGGGCTATACGACGAGCCTTCAGGCGGCATACAAGGGCACGAGCGTGAAAATCGTCGGTCTGTACCCGGGCGGCATCGACACCGCCTTCTACCGCGACAGCCACGACTACGTCTCCGAGGAGAAGCAGCACACCTTCATGGATCCGGCCGATGTGGCGCGCGTCATGCTGTTCAACCTCGTCAACGACGCCAACCTCACCGTCTCCGACCTGCAGATCGAACGCAACAGCTGAAGGCTATCTGCGTTACGGGTAGTGGATTCTTTGGACTGCGGAGGTCGATCTGCGTTACGGGTAGTGCCCATGTGCCCTACTCGTGAGTAGGAGCCGCATAATATCAAGGCCGCTACTGCCGGGATGACGAATCGGACACCACCCGTAACGCAGATCGACCTCCGCAATGGCGTACATCCACTACCCGTAACGCAGATAGGTATGCGACTGGGGCCCTATGGCCGTCCGGCTTCGGCATTGGATCAGATGACGCTCAGTCTTCCAGATGATGCAGGGCGCGGACGATGGCGCAGCGGTCGTCGATCGTGCCCTCATCCGCGCACATGGTGGCGTACCAGCGCGTGTTGCGCAGTGTGCCGGCCGGGTCTGCCGACATGTCAAGCAGGGTGTTCAGGTCGCTGGCGTACTGGAAATGCAGATGGCTGAGCAGACCGCCTTGCGCGAACGCTCCGCGCGCGGGCATCGGATCGATGGAGAGCAGCCAACGGAACGGGCATTCCGCAGGCGCGTCGGCGGCTTCGAACACCGTGGTGGGGGAGCCTTCGAGTCCCTTCGGCACCACATGGTGCACGGTGTAGGCGAACGTGCCGAGTTCGTCGCCGTCCTCAGCCAGCCAAGTCAGCGCGAATCCGTCGTCGCCGTGCGCGTCGACGCGCCATCCGGCGATGGGACGCGGCTGTTCCGGACTAGTGGTCGCGCAGGCCATCGACCAGAACGCGCGGATGCCGTGCGCGGCCATCGGCGCGGTGGCCGGATTGGAGAGCGCGGCCTGTTCCGCCTTGCTCCACGTGGCCTGCATGGCCGGATCGTCGGACGCGATGTAATGTTCGAAACTTTCCCACTGGCCGGCCCAGTCGTTGGGATTGAACGTCATGATTCCTCCTTGGAAGATGGTGTGGTGGATTCCAAATCGATGATGCGGTCGCACCAATCGGCGGCCAGCTCCTCGTCATGCGTGACGACAAGTACAGCGGTGCCGGTGTCGGCCAGACGTCGCAGCAGCGCGCCGACCTGCTCCATATGCGTCCGGTCGAGCCCGCTGGTCGGCTCGTCCAATACGACCAGTCGTTTGCCGCACATCATCGCCGAGGCGATGGCCGTACGCTGCTTCTGCCCGCCCGACAGGCTCATCGGATGACGATCGGCCAATTCGTCGAGGTCGAGCTCGCTCAGCAGCCGTTCGCAGCGGGCGGCGACTTGCGGGTCGGTTTCGTCCAATCCGAGCAGGAGCTCCTCGCGCACGCTGTCGCTGAATAGCTGATAGTTCACGTCCTGCATCACGAGGAATCCGGCGCGGGTCAGCGTGGCGGGACGCGCGGGTCGGTCGTCGAGTGAGATTCGGCCGGAAAGCGGTTTGATCAGGCCGGTGAGCGTGCGCACCAGCGTGGTTTTGCCGCAGCCGTTGCGTCCCATCAGGCCGGTGATTTCGCCGGAACGCAGCTCGAGGTCCGGGATGTCGCGGCTGAACGCGTCGCGTTTGCGATAGCCGACGCATAGGTTTTCCGTGCGCAATATGGTTTCGCCGCACGAGGGGCACGAGCGCTCACGGGCGGACGCCGCCTCGGCAGGCGGTCGGTCGGCTGGGGCGGCAAGGTCGTCATTATGGAGTTTTCGTTCGATCCGTTGGCGATATGGCGTGAGGTCCAACGCGCGCAATCCCAAGGCGCGGATCCGCTCCTGCGGCAATGCGAGGAATTCGCTCGCGGACAGATCATGCGTGACATGCCCATGCTCGAAAACCACGTACCGATCGGCGACGCCGGTCAGCCAGGCGAGTCGGTGTTCGGCGACGATCACGGTCAATCCGTCCGCTTTCATCCTTTCGATCGCATGGCGCATATCGTCGATGGCTGAAGCGTCGAGATTGCTGGTCGGCTCGTCCAACACCACCACTTTGGGGTCGAGCACCGTGGCTGCCGCGATGGCGATGCGCTGCTTCTGCCCGCCCGACAGGTGGAAGACGCTGCGGTCCAGCAGATGCGTCACATCGAAACGCCGCGCGACGGACTCCACGCGACGGCGAATCTCCTCGGACGACAACCCCATGTTCTCGCAGGCGAAGGCCAGTTCGTCGGTGGTGTCCGCGTTGAAATACTGCGTTTTGGGGTTCTGGAACACGCTGCCCACCAATGGTGTGAACGCGTCGATCGGAGTGGACGCCGCATCGAGTCCGCAGGTGCGCTGCGAGCCGGTGAGCTCGCCGGCGAAGAACGAAGGCACCAAACCGTTGAACAGGCGGGTGAGTGTGGTTTTGCCGCATCCGCTCTGGCCGCACAGCACCACACATTCGCCTTGGCGGATGGCAAGCGTCGCATCGTGCAGCGCATAGTCATCGCCGGCGGCGGCATAACGGAAGGACGCATGGTCGGCGGCGCAGATGACGGATTCCTCGCCCGCGCCCTGCATGGATGCGCCCGCATCCTGCGGCATGGGGGAACCGGAATGATCACAAGACTTCGGCATGGCGGAATCCATCATCACAACACCCCTGCGATATCCAAGGCCAACGGCATCGTGCACACGAGCATCACCAGCCAATCGACGGCGCGCATGCGGATCTCCGTACGCGAGGTGTGCGCGCCCGGGCGTCCCAATCCTTTGGTCAATGCCGCCACCGACAGATCCTGCGCGACGGTGGTCGCGTTCATCAGCAGCGGGATGAGGATGTATTCCAGCGATTGAGCGGGATGCCGCAGCAGCGCCGCTCCACCCGACGCGATGTCCCGCAATGCCATCGCGTTGCGGATCTGCCGATAGTCCTCGGCGATGGTGGGGAAGAAACGGATCACCACCACGCACGGGATGACAAGCGCTTCGGGCGCGCGCATGCGCCGCATCGCGCACACCAATTCGCTGGCCGACGTGGTGGCGAAGGCATACGCGCCGGTGATGAAACAGGGCAGCATCATGCGCATGCCAGCCGCCAGCAATGCCGCGAACTGCAGCCAGACGTTGGTCGTATCGGCCGGAACCAGCATGCTCACGGCAAGCAGCACGGCATAGATAAGCGCGAACCGCGCCGCCATGCGCACGCGCCCCGATGCCAACTGCAATGCCAGGAACAGCGCGACCAGCAGCGCTTCGGTATGCGTGTTCACATGGAAGAACAGCAGAAGATTGGCGACGAGCAGCAGATACAGCTTCGCCCGCGGATCAAGACGCAGGAAGCGGCGCGAAGCGCGTTCCATGCCGTCGCGCGATCCGAATGCCGCCCCGGCGTGTGATTTCGTATATGTCATGGGATTGCTTGCGTGAGGGATGCGATAGCCGGTGGATGCCGGGCGGGCTAGACGATGCCGGCCTTGACGAAATGCTTGCGCATCATCCGCTGGCCGAACCAGCCGCCGAGAACCGCGCATACGAGGATCGCGCCCATCGACAGCCAGAACGTGCCGATGTTGATGTTCTCGAACACGCCGTTGATATAGGCCGCGTCCTTGCCGCGGTTCTCCAGGCTCGCCACATAGGCGTCCTTCATGAACCACAGCGGCAGGATCGGGCCGGTGAGCCCGTAGGAGAACACGACGTAGCTGACCAGCAGCAGCGACTTGCTTTTGTATTTGCCGGCGCGGGCGATAAGGTCGGCGGCCAGCGGGAAGACGATGCTGGCGATGAACGAAAGCACGAAATGGCCGGAGATGAACAGGAACAGGCCGATCACCACGCCCATCACCGTGATGCCGCCGAATTTGCCGACGCGCGCGGCCAGCAGCATGAACACGCAGCCGGAGATCAGCGCGGAGATGGCCGGCAGGAAGATCGAGCCGAAGCCGCCGGTGAACAGTGTGCTCGACAGCGTGGCGACGCATACCATCACGAAATACAGGGCGGTGAACACGCCGATGGTGATGAGGTCGGGCACGGTGAGACGGTTGCTTGCGACGTCGGTGGTGGTCTGTTCGGTCATAGGGACGGCCTTCCTTCGTGTGATGCCTATGGGCGTTGCGAGGTCAGACTTTTCAATCTAACGAGCCGGCGCGCAAAAGGCAATACTTTTTGACAAAAACCCATTATTCGATGACTCGATGTGAGGGATATCCACCTGTTCGTTCGTTGTCTCTCGTTCGCATTCAGGCGCATGCGCGCGTTTCTGCGCCGATCGGCCTTCAGCGGGATATAGCATACATGCTATAGTTGGGGCATGAAGATGATCGATGAACTCAAGGATGAGCGCGTGCGGCTTGGGTTGAGCCAGAAAGCGGTCGCCGAGGCGATGGGAACCACCCAATCGGCCGTGTCCCGCGCCGAACGCGTCGGCAATCCCACACAGGATTTTCTGCAGCGCTACAAAAAAGCGTTGGACGGCGCCTTCCGCTCCGAGAGCACGCTTGAGCTGGAGACGCTTAAACTCATCATCTCCAAAGTATGCCGACAATATGGATTGGCGGAAGTATGGCTGTATGGTTCCATGGCGCGCGGCGAGGCGCGGCCTGACTCTGACGTGGACCTGCTGTACCGTCTCGAACCCGACGCGCGCTTCGGTATGATGCAGCATGCCGCGCTGCTTGAGGAATTGCGGACCATGCTGGGCAGGGAGGTGTCGCTGACCTCATTGACTTCATTGGAACGTCATGCCGAAACGAGCCGGGCCAGCAGACGGTTCTTCAACCACATCAAACCCGACATGATCAAGGTGGCGTGATGTCCGGGACCATTCATGCCGATCGACGCTATCGCGACGAAACCAACCTGCTCCGTCTGGTTGAGCATCTGGAACACGCCTTCGCCGACGCGTCCCAGGTGGATTCGGCTGATGCGTTGGAATCCGACCGGAGGCTGTTCAATTCGGTGGCGATGGAGATGCTGCAGGCGCAGGAATCCGCGAGGCGATTATCCGATGAGTTCCTCTCGTCCGCGCCGGCCCTGCCGTGGAAGGAACTACGGGGATTGCGCAACATCATCGTGCATCAGTACGACGAGATCGAATCGCACGCGCTCTACGAATCGGCCACGGCGAACGTGAAATCGTTGCTCGAACAGTTGCGTCCCTACGTCGCAACGATTGAAGACGAGTGAAGTCCACGGTTTCGTCCCGATGCGCGATCGCGCGGCCCGGTGGCCCGTGTCACGCGCCTTATTGGCGCGAATGGCGGTTCGCGGCCCAGTCGAACAGCCGTTCCGGTAAGCCTTGGGCGTCGGAGCGGATGATCAGCGAAAAGGTGGCCTTGGCCATATCGTCGTCGATCGGCACCAGGGCGCGCCCCGTCATGGCATCCAGCATGAACGGGGCGTCCGTGACGAAGGTGCAATACGGCGTGGAATGGCGCAGGCGATCGAACACGCCGCGGTCGCGCTGTTCGATGAACGTGGAGTGCGGAAGGGACCGGTCCACGCGTTCGCGCCAGAAGCCGATATCGGTGAGGATCAGGAAGGTCTCGCCATCCAGCTGGTCCGCGGTGACGGATTCGCGGGCGGCGAGCGGATGATTCGGCGGCAAAGCGACGGAAAGACGCTCATGCATGAGTTCGCAGGATCGCAATGCCGGAGACGAGGGCTTCTGGGCTATGATGCCGAGGTCGAGCGTGCCGTCGGCCACATGCCGTTCCACCTCGCTTGAGGTCAGCGTGTCCGAAGTGAGCGTCTCCTGCGGGAAACGTTCCATCATCAGACTGGCGAGCAGACATAGCGGCGCCGGGGCGACGGTGCCCACCCTCACTGTTCGCGTGCGGCGGGCCGTCAGCTCGACGGCCTCGCGCATCAGACGGATGTCGCGCAGGATCTGCCGCGACCAATCCACCGCGGTGCGTCCCGTCTCGTTGAGGGTGATCCGCCGCCCCGTCCTGTCGAAAAGCGGATGATTGAATTCCGCCTCCAGCCGCTGCATGGAACGGGACAACGCCGGTTGCGAGACGCGAAGCGTCTGTGCCGCGGCGGACAGCGTGCCTTCGGCGGCGATGGCGTCAAGGGCACGCAGCTGGTCGAGTTCCATACCGGACTCCTTCGTTTCTTCTTGGGATGGTCTTGGGCGGTTGCGCCACCATTAATCCTACTTATGCGTCTGATGCATAAGCGGTTCCTTGTGTTGCATTGTACATACGGAATCAACTCCGTCAAAATAATGCATGTACGGTATTCAACTCATCAAGGAGTACGCATGCAGCATTTCACCATGAACAACGGCGCAGCCATCCCCGCATTGGGATTCGGTGTGTTCCAGATGACATCGAAGGAGGTCGATGAGCATCTGCCTCAGGCCATCGCCGCCGGCTACACGCATATCGACACCGCCAACGCCTATTTCAACGAAGTGGCCGTTGGTCGTGCCATCAAGGCGAGCGGCGTCAAGCGCGAGGACCTGTTCGTCACCACCAAACTGTTCCCGCAAAGCTACCCGTACGAGCAGTGCGCGCACGACATCGACGCGACGCTCGAACGCCTCGACATGGACTATATCGACCTGCTGCTGTTCCACCAGCCCTACGGCGACTACGTCTCCGGCTGGAAGGCGATGGAGGAGGCGGTCGCGGCCGGCAAAGTGAAATCCATCGGCCTGTCGAACTTCCCCGTGCATAAGATCAGGCAGATCCTCGACGTGGCCGATATCACGCCGGCCGTGCTGCAGGTGGAGATCAACCCCTACTGGAACCAGCACGCGCTCAAGAGCGAACTGGCCGATCTGAATCTCGTGTTCGAAGGCTGGTATCCGCTGGGACACGGCGACCAAACGCTGCTCGCCGAACCGGTGTTCGCCCGTTTTGCCGACAAGTACGGCAAAACCGCGGCGCAGATCATCCTGCGCTGGCACTTGCAGGAAGGCAACGTCACCTTCCCCAAGACCTGCGATCCGCAGCATATCAAGGACAATATCGACATCTTCGACTTCGCTCTTACCGATGATGAGATGGCCGAGATCAACGCGCTGCCGCAGCGCCCGTACTATACGGTGCCCGAAGAGGCCCCCGACTTCGTGCTGCGCCACAACGACTACAGCCAGCAGGCGTGACGGCGGAACATTCGCACAGAACGCACGACAGTCGGCGCGTGGCTCCGGAAGCCATGCGCCGCATCTCATGCCGAATCAGAAAGGAACATCACTATGGAATTCGTAACCCTCAACAATGGTGTGACTATGCCGATGCTCGGCTTCGGCGTCTTCCAGACTCCCGTCGACGACACCGAACGCTGCGTGCGCGAGGCGCTTGAGGTCGGCTATCGACTCATCGACACGGCACAGGCGTATATGAACGAGGAAGGCGTGGGCGCGGCCGTGCGCGGCAGCGGCATCGACCGTTCCGAGATCTTCGTCACCAGCAAGATCCATCTGATCAACCTCAACTACGAGCGCGCGAAGCGCTCCATCGACGAAAGCCTGGAGAAGATGGGGCTCGAATACATCGACCTCATGCTGCTGCATCAGGCCATGGGCGACTACCCCGGCGCGTACCGGGCGCTGGAGGAGGCGTATGAGGAGGGCAAGCTGCGCGCCATCGGCGTCTCCAACTTCTATCCGGAACGTCTTGTGGATGTGTGCATGCTGTCCAAGGTCGCGCCGGCCGTCAACCAGATCGAGACGCATCCTTTCCGACAGCAGGAGGAGGCGCATGCCGTCATGCGTGACCTCGGCGTCGCGCATGAGGCCTGGTCGCCGTTCGCCGAAGCGCAAAACGGCATCTTCTCCAACCCGACGTTGAAATCCATCGGCGACAAGCACGGCAAAACCGTGGGGCAGGTGGTGCTGCGCGCCCTGCTGGACAAGGGCGTCGCTGTGATTCCCAAAACCACGCATCGCGAGCGTATGGTGGAGAACTTCGATGTGTTCGACTTCCATCTCGACTCCGATGACATGGCCGCGTTCGCAGGACTTGAGGATCCGGACTTCCCGCGCATCTTCGACCATCTGAACGTCGAGACGGTCAGCAACCTGTACGCCAACTACATCAAGCCCGGTTTGGGTGAGACGCAGTATCTGTACTGACCAAGGTCGAGAAGACGGTTGGCGCCATGGGTTCTGAGATCCCTCGACTCCGCTATGCTCCGCTCGGGATGACGGCGTAGAGGGTTTGGCGCACGCATTCGCACGGGATGACGGCGTAAGGGATGTTTGGCGCACGTGTTCGCTTGGAGGTTTCACGCCGAGGGTGAACAAACGGGGATTCGGTTTTGACCTCAAGCGCTTGAAGTTTTTAACGTCGTGTCCATTGCGTCAAACGCATATCGAAAGGACACAACCGTGACGAACCATCTGAACTCCATCAACGGGCCCGCCGATCTGAAGAAGCTCGAGCGCGCCCAACTGCCCGAACTGGCCGACGAGATCCGCCAAGCGGTTCTCACCAAGGTCACCGCGGCAGGCGGCCATTTCGGCCCTAACCTCGGCGTGGTCGAGGCGACCATCGCCTTGCACTACGTGTTCGATTCCCCGAACGACAAAATTGTGTGGGACGTCTCCCACCAGTCCTACCCGCATAAGATCCTCACCGGACGCAAGGAGGCCTTCCTCGACCCGGCCCACTATCACGACGTGACCGGCTACACGCATCCAAGCGAAAGCGAACACGACCATTTCGTCGTCGGCCACACCGGCACCTCCATCTCCATGGCCGTGGGACTTGCCAAAGGCCGTGACCTGAACGACCGGAACGAGAACGTCATCGCCTTCATCGGCGACGGCTCGCTCTCCGAAGGCGAGGCGCTCGAAGGCCTCGACAACGCCGGCGCGATGGACACGAACCTCATCATCGTGCTCAACGACAACGAATGGTCCATCGCCGAAAACCAGGGCGGCATGTACGAGGGCCTCGCCGAACTGCGCGCCACGAACGGCGCTTCGGAACGCAATATGTTCCGCGACTTCGGCCTCGACTACCTGTATGTGGCCGACGGCAACGACACCGCCGCGCTCGTCGAGGCCTTCGAGCAGGTGCGCGACATCGACCACCCCGTCGTCGTGCACATCCACACCGACAAGGGCCGTGGATCCGCATGGGCCGATGAGAACAAGGAAGCCGGCCACTGGCGTCTGCCCGAAGCCGCGCTGAAGCAGATGGAGGAGGCCGGCCCCGTCGAAGACGTCGACTCCGTGACCGTGGACTTCCTGGAAGGCAAGATGAAGGCCGATCCCACGGTGGTCGCCATCACCGCCGCCACAGCCGGCTCCGGTTTCCCGCGCGACTTCCGCGAGCGCGTGGGCCGTCAGTTCGTCGACGTGGGCATCGCCGAACAGCATGCGATCGCCTTCGCCTCCGGCATCGGCAAGGCGGGCGGCAAACCGGTCGTGGAAATGTACTCCACCTTCATGCAGCGCGCCTACGACCAGCTGCAGCAGGACCTCGCCCTGCAGGGCAATCCGGCGACCATCATCATGATGAGCATGGGATCCATCGCGCCGGCCGACAACACGCATGCCGGCATGTACGGCATCGCCATGGCCAACACCATCCCCGGTCTGACGGGTCTGGCGCCGGCCACGCGCGAGGAATACCTCGCCATGCTCGACTGGTCCATCGACCGTGCGAACCGTCCGGTACTCATCGCCCAGCCCGGCTCGCTGTATTCCGAGGCCGATCTGGCCGCCGCTTTGGGTGAGCCGGTCGCCGAAGAGGAGTCGGATTCGTTCGGTGAGAAGGATCTGTCGTACCGCACCATCGCACGCGGTTCGAAGGTCGCGATTCTCGCGCTGGGCGACTTCCTGCAGCTCGGCGTGCGGGTTCGTGCCGAACTCAAGGACAAGCTCGACGTGGACGCGACACTGATCGACCCGCGCGTGTTCTCCGCCGTCGACGCGAACGCGTTGGACGCGTTGCGCGACGAGCATACGGTGGTCGTCACCTTGGAGGACGGCATGCTCACCGGCGGCTTCGGACGCGAGGTTGCGGCGCATTTCGCCGCCGACAGGACCATGACGGTGCTCAACTACGGTGCGGACAAGGAGTTCAACGACTGCGTTCCCACCGACGAACTGTTCCGTCGCTATCATCTCAACCCTGAGACGATCGCCGAGGAAGTGCGACTCGCGCTGTAAACACTAAGCCACACGCATGCTGCGGCTCTCTCCTACCTGTTCTGGCGGGGGAGAGCCGCCGTTTTTTCGGAAGAGGACGCTCGATTGACTTCAAGTACTTGAAGTCATTAGCGTGAACGGTATGACACAGCAGAACACCACAACCAGCCGGACGCAATGGCATACGATCCGCGAAGCCTCGCTGCTGAGCGGATTAAGCGAATCGACGTTACGCTACTATGAGCAGATTGGCATCATCCCGCCGGTGGCGCGCGATCCCAGCTCCGGACATCGTGTCTACAGCGAGCATGACATCGACGTGTTGCAGACCATCTCCTGCATGAACGCGATCGGCATGTCGCTCGACGCGATGCGGCAATATCTGGGCAATGCGACCGAAGTCATGTCCGCCGAGATGGGCGACGTCGATCCTCTGGTCGTGCGCGAACGGGCGAAACAGCAGGTCGAACTGCTTGATGCGCAGGCCCTGCGTTTGGCCGAACAGCTTGAGCGCATCAAAATCCAACAGTCCTACTGCGCGATCAAAACGATGTATTGGAACGCCGTGGCCGAGGGCCGCGCCGACGCCGAATGCATCCTCGACGAGAACCGCGATCTCTTCGAACAGGTGCGCCGCGTCGGCTGAGAGAACCGCGCTACCGGCGTTCGCGACAGGTCTGGCCGAGGCTGCGCGACAGGGCGATCGGGTCGAGCAGACGGTCAAGTTCCTCATCGTTGATCGTGGTACGTTCGGCCGCGACCTCGCGGATCGTGCGGCCGGACGTCACCGCTTCGGCGGCGACGGCGCTGGCCGCCTCGTATCCGATCGTGTCGTTCAATGCGGCGGAGATGGCGGGGGAGCGCTGCGCATGATGGCGTCCCGCTTCGATATCGACGATGATGCCGTCGATGCAGTTGAGACGGAATGTGTCCATCGCATTGGTCATCAGACGCATGCCGTCAAGGATCTCATGGACGATGAGCGGATCGAAGGCGTTGAGCTGCAGCTGCCCTTCGGCCGCCGCCCAGTTCACGGTCACATCCATGCCGAAGACGGTGAAGCAGCATTGGTCCACGCATTCGGGAATCACCGGATTCACCTTCGCGGGCATGATGCTCGAACCGGCCTGCCTCGCAGGCAGCGTCAGATCGCCGAAGCCGGCGCGTGGGCCCGAGTTGAGCAGTCGCAGGTCGTCGGCGGCCTTCTTCAGATGGATCGCCAGATTCTTCAGACATGCCGACGCCGCGATATAGGCGCTCATATCGGTCATAGCCGCCAGCGGATCCGGCGCGGCGGTGACAGGCAACCCGGTGATGCGGGCCAGATGTTCGGTCGCGGCCTTGCGGAAGCGCAGATCGGCGCAGATGCCGGTGCCGATGGCCGTGGCTCCGAGATTGAGCACGGTGAGCTCCGGTACGAGACGTTCCATGGCGGCCATATCGAGTTTAAGGAAACTCGCGAAGGTGTGGAACTCCTGGCCGAAAGTCATCGGCACCGCGTCCTGCAATTGCGTGCGTCCGAGCTTGACGTCGTTCGCATGCCTGTCGGCGAGGTCATGGAACGACCGGCGCAGCGTTTCGGTGGCGGCGATCAGCGGATGCAAGGCATCGACGATGGCGAGTTTGCACGCCGCGGGATAGGTGTCGTTCGTGGATTGCGAACGGTTCACATGGTCGTTGGGGTGGATGAACTCGTAATCGCCGCGGGTGTGCCCTGTTAATTCCAGCGCACGGTTGGCGATCACCTCGTTCATGTTCATGTTCGCGGAGGTCCCCGCGCCTCCCTGCAGCACGTCGACGGGGAACTGGTCGGCGAGTCCGCCATGCTCGATTTCGAGGCACGCCTGTTCGATTGCGGCGGCCTTGTCGTCGCTGATGAGACCGAGTTCGGCGTTGGCCGCCGCGCAGGCGCGTTTGACCGTCGCATAGGCTTTGACGAGTTCGGGATGGTCACCGTCCGTCGTGCCCGAGACGGGGAAATTCGCAATGGCTCGCTGTGTGTGGATGCCCCAATAGGCGTCGGCCGGGACGGCGAGTTCGCCGATGCAGTCATGTTCGATGCGGGTGTCTGTCGCGACGGATGCCGTTCCGCCTTCCGCGTGGTCGTTGTTCGAGATGTTTATCTGCGATGCGTTCATGTCGGTCATGTCATCATCATGGCCTATCGAAGGGTGAAACGCCATGGCCGATACGTCCGCCGTCCGCGAACACGTTCGTGAGGGTTGTCAGATGTTCGAACAAATCGTTGCCGACCGTATGCGCATGACTATCTCGACGGTTCGCATTTGGTTTTTCGGCCGGTACAGTTGATCTCATATATGTATTGAGCATACGGACGCCGGCAGGAGGGTACTATGGTCACGGCGAATCGTTCGCGAGTGGTGGTGGTCGGCACGGGGCAGGTCGGCTCGGCGGTGGCGTCGTCCATCGTGTTGCAGGGATTGACCAACGAGCTGGTGCTCGTCAACCATAATCCGGGGAAAGCGCGTGGACTCGCCATGGATCTGGCCGACGGATCGGAGTTCCTCGGCCGGTTCGTATCCATCCGTCACGGCGATTGGGATGATTGTTCGCAAGCCGACATCATTATCATCACAGCCGGGCCTCGGCCGGTCGAAGGGCGGACCCGTTTGGACGGGCTGATGGCCGCGGTCGACATCGTCACCCCGATGCTTGACCGCATCAGGGAATCCGGTTTCGACGGCATCCTCATCATGGTGTCCAACCCGGTCGACGTACTCAGCTGGTATGCGTGGAAACGCACCGGCCTGCCACGCGCGCAGGTCATCGGATCGGGAACGGCGCTCGACACCTCGCGTATGAAAACCATCATCGGAGAGGTCACCGGTCTTGACCCACGTACCGTGTCCGGATATGTGATCGGTGAGCACGGCGACTCTCAGTTCATTCCCTGGTCCACGGTGTCCTTCGTCGGCAAACCGTTCGCGCGATTCCTCGCCGACAATCCCGGCCGTTATCCAGGCGTCAGCCTGAACGGCATCGAGAATGCGACGCGTCGACGCGGCGACGAAATCAAGAACCGTCGCGGCGGCACCAGCTACGGCATCGCATCCACCGTGTCTGGGTTGGTCAAAACGATTCTCTGGGACGAACGCCGCGTAATCCCCGTTTCCACGCTGATCGACGGCGAATACGAATACGGCGAACGTGATGTGTTCCTCAGCCTACCGATTGGACTGGACGGTAGTGGGGCAAACGAATTCACCGACCTGCATCTGACGGCGGAGGAAATGGAGCGCTTCCATCATTGCGCCGAAGTCGTGCGCTCGCATTGCGCGCTTATCGCCGACAGACTGTAGACAGTCGGCCTTGTGCGTTGGCCGGAATGCGGGCATTGCATAGGTGTTGTTTGTTGCGTTCTCCGATTCGCCCGATCGGTCTTCCCCGTTGAGATGACCTTACGGTTGCGCTCGGTGAGCCCGCTATGATGTCTCGGTGGAAGAAAGGGCACTGACGGGGAGGTGGGACGCGTGGAACAGTTCGGCATTGTGCTCAATCAGCTGATCGGCATGGGTGTGATGATGCTGATCGGATATATCTGCGTACGTACGAACGTGTTGGGGGAGAAGGCCCTTGACGGATTGTGCTCGTTCATTCTCAAAGTCGGCATTCCGCTGATCGTATTCGCCACAGCGGTGTCCGGCACCACTCGTCACGACCTGATCGAATCGGGACAGATCATCGTGCTTGATCTGGTGATGTACGTGCTGCTGATCGGTTTGTTCACTGTTCTGTCCAGGGTGATGAGACTCAAAGCGGAACGCGGCCGTCTGTTCCGAGGCTCGTTCGTTTTTGGCAACGTCGGGTTTATGGGATTGCCGTTGTTCATGGCATTGTATCCGGACAGGGGTGCCCTCTATTTCGCCTTGTGCTCACTGGTAGATCAGACCATGATGTGGACCTACGGCGTGTGGACGAGCAAACGCATCGGAGAAGACGGGAAGACCGTGGCTGCCACGGATGGAGGCGGACGGGAATCGGATCGCGAACATCCTATGTTGGTCGTGCGAATGGCACGGCGCTTGCGCCCGATGCTGAGCCCCGCTCTTGTCGCTGTCGCTGCGGCGTTGGTGGTTATCATCTCCGGCGCGCGATTGCCCACGGATATGCTGGCACCGCTCAAAGCCATCGGATCCACCGCATCACCACTGTCTATGGTGTATCTCGGAGGACTGTTCGCGTTGCGTGACTGGATGGGGATTCTAAGAAAGCCGGAACTGTACGTCGGCATCGTGGCCAAAATGCTGATGCTGCCTATCGTGCTCTACATGCTGTGCATGGGCATACCTCCACTGTTCGGATTCGCGCTTGACCCCGATATCGTGCACACGATAACGCTCGCCTGCGGTATGCCCACGATGGTGGCGATGGTGATGTTCGCAGAGCGGGAACACAACCATCCCGAATATGCGATCGGCATGGTGATGGGCACCACCATCGCCAGCCTGTTCACACTGTCCGCGGTCTCTTACCTGGTGTTCTGATCATGCGGTTCGCATCGAGAACCAGCATGATGACGGCTTTGCTTGATGGTTAGGATTCCAAGGTTTCCAGCTGTTTGCGAATCTTGTGCAGTTTGGCGTAGATCTCGTTGCGCTGGGCCGGATTTTTGGCCCGTGAATGGTCTCGCTCGAGTTTGTCGGCCTGGGCCTTCAGCGTCGTCAACTGCTCGCGTCGGGCGATGCGCGCGTCCAGATCGGATCCATCGGCGGAATCCAGAATCGCCTGCGCGCACAGCACATCCCACGCCTCGTCCAACGTCGAACCCGCAAGTTCCAGCTGGGCCTCGCCGGCCGGCTTCCAGTCGCCTGCATACACCTTCGTGACGGGCGTGTGTCCCGGCCTGACCGGCACATTGCGGCGCACGGCGAGGGCGCACTCCTCGTGACGCGCGCCCTCGCGTTCCACCTCTCGCACCACGGCGAACACGATGCCCGAGGCGCGTTGGGAGGCGATATGGTCAACGACCTCGACCGGCACATCCGTGCCGGAGACGCGCAGGCCGATCACCAGGATCTCACGGAAGCGCTTGCCGTCGGCGAGGCCGGTGTTCGCCGCGCGCATCAGCGACAGCATGGTGATCGACTCCACCTCGTTGGCATAACGCTGCTTGAGTTTGGCGGAGACCGGCGCCTTGGCCATGAACATCTGCTTCGGCAGCGTGCCTTTGGCCGCGGGAATCGCCGTGGAGGCGGGCAGTCCCAATGTCAGTGCGGAAACCGTGCCGCAAGCCGCTGCAGTCATCATCGACCTTCTTTCGCCGGAACATATCGTTGGCCCCGACTCTACCAGTCGAACCTGCGTCACGCCGTGCGCGTCCATGAGTCGGGCCGGTCGCCGCGCTCAGGCCTGCGCGTGCCCAAGCCATGTTTGGTTGTTTTTCTAATTTATGAATATTCGCGGCGAGAAGTGTTCGACATATGTCGGGCGATAGCACTTGTTATGTCTTTAATGCATCATTCGACATTTGTTGAGTGATGCATGTTTTACCTTCGCGTCATAGATGAGGAAGATCATACGACACATGTCGAGTGATGTGGGGAGAATACCGTTATGGTTATGAAACAGCCCGAGGTCACCGCCAAGACGCGCAACCGTCTGCGCCGCGCGTTCTGGATGCTGTACGAACGCCAGCCCATCGAGAAGATCACGGTGCGGCAGATCACCGATCTCGCCGGCTACAACCGGGCCACGTTCTACATGTACTACACCAGTGTGCTCGATCTGCGAGAACATGTGGAGGATGATTTCATCACGCGCCGCATAACCGCCATACGGGACGCCATCGTCGATTTCAGCGATCCGGACAGCATCCGCATCAATCTCGCCGCGTTTCTCGATCAGAGCGCCAGGGACAAGCCTTTTCTCAAAGTGCTGCTTGGACCCCATGGCGACCCCGCCTTCGTGGAGAAGATGAAGGAGGCCGTCAAACCGCTTATGATGCCTCTTGTCGAGCGGCATATCAGCAAGGACGCCACGCCCCTGCACGCGGAATATGTGCGGGAGTTCTATTTCTCAGGCGTCCTCGCCGTGGTCCGCCGGTGGCTCACCGACCCCGACCCCATGCCCACCGAGGAGCTGCTTGAGCTCATCGTCGGCGTGTTCATGCCCGACGTCAGCGTCGAATAACGCGCGCGATCCGTCTAAACGATTCGGCTTCCTAGCGCGCGGGCATGCGGCGCGAAGGGAGGTAAACGATCAGCGAGCCGAGCACCAGCGCGGCGGTGACGGCGAGGGAGATCGGATAGACGAGCATAATCGACTCGAACGAGCGGTGGGAGGGGAACACCAGCATCACCCAGCCGATACGCGTGCCACACACGCCGAGCACGGTGAGCAGGGCCGGTACCAGCGAGATGCCGAATCCACGCAGATATCCGGAGGCCATCTCGTAGGCCATGGAGAAGATATAGCCGATGAACACCATGGTCAAGCGGATGTAGCCGATATCGACAGCCTCGGGATCATGCACGAAAATCATCAGCAGACTGCGGCCGAACAACAGCACCAGCGTGATCGCCGCGGCGGTGGCGACCACATCCTCCAGATAGCAGATGGCGAGCACCCTGCGGCATCGACCGACCTGACGGGCGCCGTAATTCTGCCCGGTGAAGGTGGAACACGCCTGGGCGAAGGAGTTCAGCACCTGGTAGGCGAACACCTCGATGTTGAACGCGGCGCTGGAAGCCGCGATCACCGTGGTGCCGAGACTGTTGATCGCGCCTTGGATGATGACGTTGGCGAAGGCGAACACCGCGCCTTGGATACCGGCGGGCAGGCCGATGCGCAGAATCGAACGCATGGCCATCATATCCACGCGTAGCTCACGCAGATCCACATGAATCGGCGCGTCGGTGCGCACCAGCAGACGCAGCAGCACCAGCGATCCGAAGGCGTTGGAAAGCACTGTGGCGGTGGCGACGCCCGCCACGCTCATATTGAGCCCCGCGGTGAACGTGAGTCCCAGCGCCACGTTGAGCACGCCCGCCATGGCGAGCACCTTCAGCGGTGTGGCGGTGTCGCCCACGGAACGGAAGATCGCCGCCTCGAAATTGTAGAGCAGGATCACCGGCAGACCGATCAGATAGATGCGCAGATACAGCAATGCGAGCGGATACACGTCGGCAGGCACGTTGAGCATGCCCAGAATGGCGGTGGCGCCCAGCTCGCCGATGACCAGTGCCGCCACGCCGCCGGCGACGGCCATGACGATCGCGGTATGCACCGCCTTGCGCACGCCGTCCATGCTGCCGCGGCCGATCGCGTTGGCGATCACCACATTCGCGCCCAAAGACACGCCTATGAAGAAGTTGATGACCAGCATGACGATGAAACTGTTCGCGCCCACAGCCGCCACGGCCTGCGTGTCCTCGCCGCCCGAGAAATTGCCGACGATGGCGACGCCGGTCGCGTTGAACAGCTGCTCCAGAATGCCGGTGGCCGCCACCGGCAGCGCGAACATGAGCACACGGTTCCAAATGGGGCCGTGCAGCATGTCGATCGCGCTTTTGCCGCCTTGCCCGTTCTTCCCATCCGTCGTTTCGACCGCGCGCTCGCCTTCCACCGCAACCATCCCTTTCGCCCTCTGCTCCATATGCCGGCAGGCATTATAGAATCACGGGTCCTCGAGGAACAATAGCCGTACGCTATGCAACGCTATAGCGAAACGGCATGACGGGTGGGTTGAAGAAGGATGCCGTTCAGCGCCGGTAGAGCGTCGCGCCGGTCTCGTCGGCGATGGCGACGTGCGGGTTCTGATCGTCGGTGATATCGAGATCCACGACGATGCTGTGCGTGCCGTCGGCGCTGGTGGCGCGGTAGACGTAGCGTGTGTTCTCCAATGTCAGGGCTTCGGTCCTCGCCTCGACCAGCCATGGGTTGCGTCGGCGCAGCCCGATCAGATCCTGATGGGCTCGGTAGATGGTTTCGCCCAATCGGGAAAGCTCGATGGGGGAGTCGGGGAATTTCGGGCGGATGTCGTCGTCTCCGCCGAAGCGCTCCTGTTTGATGCCCGTATAACCCTGTTCGTCGCCGTAGTAGACGCTGGGCACGCCGCCGACCGTCATCAGCACGGCCAACGCGAGCAGCGCCTTGGATTGGCCGACCTGCGAGGCGATGCGCGTCACGTCGTGGTTGCCGATGAAGGTCTGCGGCACGAATGCGTCAAGGAAGGCGTTATGCCGTTGCAGATTCCAATCGAGTTCGAAGAAGTTGTCGGTTTCCAGACTGTGCTGGATGGACTTCCACAACTCGTATTGCGTGACCGAATCCATACCGGATTCGCGCACGATGGCCGGATAATCGCCGTGGATCACCTCGCCGAATATCCAAGCTTGCGGATGGCTCGCGCGCACCTGCGGCAGCACCCGCGTCCAGAACGACGGCGGCACGGCGTACGCGGCGTCCAGACGCCAGCCGTCCGTGCCGCGGTCCAGCCAGTATCCCATCACATCGGCGACCAAATCCACGGTCCGCGATGCCGTATGGTCGAGGTCGACCAGCGATCCGTGCCCCTCGAACACGTCAAGTGAGGGATTTCCCTCACCGTCGCGCTCCACTCGAATCATCCCATGCCAAGGGTTGTCCGCGGCGGCGAGTCTGCCGCAAGCCTCATCCAATGCCGCCTGAACGGCCGGATGCTCGCGCCCCACATGATTGAACACGCCATCCAGAACCAGCGTGAGCCCCTTGGCATGGCAAGCCGAAGCGAGTCGGTCGAAGGCCTCGTCGCCGCCGAGCCGCATGTCCACGCGTTTGTGATCCAACGTGTCGTAACCATGTGACGAGGATTCGAAAATCGGTCCGAGCAGCAATCCGGAAGCGCCCAGCTCGATCGCGTAATCCAGCCAGTCGACCAGCGCGTCGAGACCGCGCCCGTTGAAGCCATGGCCGTATTGACGGCGGATGTCGCATCCGCAGAATCCCAAGGGATACACCTGCCAGAACATGCCGTAGCGCACCCAATCGGGCATGGAGTGAGGCGTAAATGCGTCGGTCATCATATCTCCCGTCGGTCGGGTCCGCGGTCAGGTCATTGGCACCATTGTTTCATGCGGGGCGCGCGGACGGAAGTAGGCACCGTCCCGGAGCGGTGCCTAGTTTGCGATACGGAAGCCTTGTGCGGGAGGTCTCAGGCCCCGCACGGGCTCGCCGTTACTTCTTGCCGCCGAACAGACCGCCGACGGATCCGAGAATCGACTGTAAGGCATCGCCTTTCATGAGATTCTGCGCGAGATCGCCCAGATCGCCGATGTCGAAGCCTTTGCCCTGCAAAGCGGAGGTAAGGGCGCCGACGACCTCGGCCACCTGCTCGTCGCCAAGCTTGATGCCGGTCACCTTTTCGATCATGGCACCGGGGTCGACACCGAAGGACTTCAGCATCTGCGGATTGTCTTTGATGGCGTTGGCGAGCTGATCGACGATCTGCTGATGTCCGGCGTCACCGGCTGTTTTCTGTGTCATGGGTGCACCCTTTCTTCGCTCTGATGTGTGTTGACTGGTCCATCGTCGCACGCTGGAAGATGTTTGACTGGTCGACTTGCGCAATCTTCGTGCGTAGGCGTACCGCTTTCAGGTATGTTGCGCCGCCTGCTCCCCGTCTGAGGAAGAGTCGCGTCCATATAATCGCGGTTGTTGCCTGTAATTCGACGATGGAGAGCATCATGGCAGAGAAGAAGAGCCCGGCGAAGCGCGTCAGCAAGCGCGTCGACGATCCCAAAGACCGCAAGTTCATCGACCGTTCCACCGGTGAGAGCGTCACGGATGTGAAAGCCCACAGCGTCTCGGGCGTCGACTTGGACGCCTCGCACGCGCGCCGCCGCTCCCAGGCCATGCCGCTGCGCATCGTGGCGTTCGTGCTATGGCTGGTCGGCATCGTGATGGAGGTGCTGGCCGTGCTGGAGATGAACGGCACCTTCAACTTCCCTGGACTCGACCGCATGTGGTGGGTCATCATCCTGCTGGTGGTCGACTTCGGATTCGTGCTGGCCGGCTCGCTGACGTGGAACCGCGCCAACAGCATCGATCCGGCATCCAAGAAGAACGCCGTGGCCTACTGGATCCAGACCGAACTCGGCGTGATCATCGCGGTGATCGCGTTCGCTCCGATCATCCTGCTGACCTTGATGAATAAGGACCTCGATAAGAAAACCAAAACCGTATGTTCCATTGTGGCCGGCGTCGCGCTGGTCGCGGCCGGTCTTGGTGGCGCCAACTGGCAGCCCACCACCTCCGAAGCGTACGATCAGGCCGAGGTCGCCGCCGCGCAGCTCGCCGACGACGGCGAGGTGTACTGGACCGCATCCGGCGACGTGTACCACTTCAATCCGGACTGCCCGCATCTCAAGCGTTCCGCCGAAATCTACTCCGGTACCATCGAGGAGGCGTTCGCGGACAACCATAAGACCCGCGCCTGCAAGGATTGCGCCACCGAGGGTGGCCGTTACGTGCTGAAGGACGAGGCGGACGATTCCTCGCAAAGCGACGGCTCCGACGAGTCAGGCGATACCGGAGACGAACCCGACGGCTCGGCCGACGCCGAAACCGTCGACGAGGAGTGACCTACTTTATTTGCTGTTCATGCGGCCAGTGACGGTTGCACTGACCGCATGAACAATGTCAATCGGTTGCCCTCAGTCTTTCCACAATGCTTTGCTTCTCCAGATTCTTGAAACAGATATAGGGGATCAGAGTCGCAAGCGCAATCAGAACAGGCGTACAGATCACCAGCGGCAACAGCGTGAAGTGGAATGTCGCCGTCCAATCGGTCGACACCATCATACGGACGACGATTCCCACGGCCAGAGCGCCCAAAACGTAGGATGCCAGCAAGGTGCTTCCGGCGTAGTACAAGCCCTCGTCGATCAGCATGCGTCGAAGCTGTCGCTTTGTCATGCCGATGCTCTGTATCATGGCGAATTCTTTCCGCCGGGAGATAATCGCCGTCAGCATGGAATTGATGAAGTTCAACATGCCGACAAAGGCGATAATCAGGCTGATGGCGAAGCCCATAACCGTATTGGCCCGTGTTTGTTCCTGATAATGCTCAATCAGAGTGGATTTCGCAGTATAGTTCAGGGATTTATCCACGTTGTCGCGGTGGTCGACCAGCATGTTTTCCGCCTGAGGCTGGTGTTCCTCCGCCACATCAAAGAACAGCTTTCGCAGGGTGTTGTTCGGATGCGTCTCCCGGAATGCGTCTGCCGGAAGATAGAACGACAGGAAATCCTGCGTACCGCTGTTGACACCCTCCGTGATCGTGGGTATATCCGCCACAATCGCCATCACTTCATACTGCCGTCCGTCCAGCTCCACCATATCCCCAACGGAATAGGTCGGCTGGGTTTCCTTCTCACTGTCCTCTGCGCCGGTGGCCGCCTCCATCACCACATAGCCCCCGGACAGGAACGCATCCTTATCAAAGGTGCCATCCAATATCCGGCCGTCTTGTGCGAAAGCGTCCAGTATCAGGCCGTCGACGCCGTACATCATGGAAACGCATTCGCCGCTTTCGATCATGTCATGGTAGGCTTCGGCCAGCCCCGAGTCCGTTGCTTCAATGTAGGCGATTCGTTCGTCAGCATGGTAGTAGGTCTGGATATTTTCCAGTGCGGAGGCCCCGATCTGGTGGGTGAATACTTGTGAGTACAAGCGGCCCGTGGCTTCCAGCCCGGAAAGCCCCTCAATGTTCTGTACCAGCTCCGGGGAAATGGTTGTGCCGTAGGGATTGTAGGTTCCGAAGGTGGAGGAAATCGAGCTGTCCTCTACCTCAAAATCACTGATAACCGTCTGGCCCATATATTTATCGATATCGAAGCTGGCGTTTTTCGCAAAGACGCAGGAAAGCAGCACAAGCCCCAGCGTCAGGGAGCAGATCACCGTAATGGTGCGCTTCGTGTTCCGCCCCAAATTGGCCAGCGCCATCTTCGGGATGCTTGCGCCGCCGGTGCTTTTCTTGATTTTTCGTGTGCTGACGGTGCCTGCGTCGGTGTAGTGCAGGGCCTCCATCGGGGAAACCTTGCCGGCGATTTTGGCGGGCCTCATGCAGGAGATCAGAACGGTCAGATAGGCGAACGCCGCAGAGCCAATGAAGATATAGGGATTGACCGCTGCTTTTGCCTCTCCTGTTGTCCCGGTTATCATCACCGGCACCAACACTGCTCCCAGCAGATACCCGATTCCCAGCCCGATAGGAATGCCGATTAGCGACAAACGGTTGGCCTGCCCGTAGATCATCGTCTTGAGCTGCTTTTTGGTGGTTCCCAAAGTTTTCAGCCTGCCATAAAAGCGGATGTCTCCGGCGACGGAAATCTGGAAAATGTTGTAGATAATCAGATACCCGCTGGCAAATACCAACACCATGCAAATTGCCATCGGCAGCACTTCGCGGATGATGTTCTGGTTCATGGTGGCGTCATAGGCAGCATTGGGAGAAAAGAACACGTCGGACAGCCCGGTGTCGGCTACGATCCGCTCCGCTGTCCCTTCCAGATCGTCGTCATTGTGAAGATCGAGGTGGAGCATCACGGTTCCCAAAACCTGCCCGTTCGCAAGCTGCGTTTCCTGGTCGATATCTGCACACTGGATTTGGACGAAGGCTTCGGAAACCCATGCCATGCTTGCCATAGCGGCGGAATTGCCGTCCCAATATCCGGAGAGGACGAAGGTGCTGGTGGTGTATTCATCAGAAGTTAAATCCTTGCGCCATTCAAGGGTGATTTCTTGCCCTAATTCATAAGGCAGCCCCATCTTGTCAAGGGTGATGGTGTCCAAAGCGATCTCGTTTTCCCGTACCGGCATGGTTCCCGTTGTAGGGTAGGAAAAGCTGGAACGAGCGTAGTTTTCATCGGCATAGCGGATTTCCACCTGCCGCCCGGTCAGTTCCTTATTTTCGGCCACGCCTATGATCGCGCTTTTCCCGTAGTCCCGAACAGCTTGGTGGGTGATGATTTTCTCCGCATCGGCGTCCGTCATGGTGCCGGAGCTCAAATGGCTGTTATATCCGGCCTGCTGGAAATTCATGTTCCGTATATTGTCCACCATGCTTTGTGACAGGACGAACAGGGATGTGAACATAACCGTTGTGAGGATAATGGCGAAGACGGCGATCAGGTTGCGGGTTGTATTCGCCTTGAAACTGCGGTTTGTCAGTGTGCGAATGATTGATTTCTGTTCTTTCATGGTGTCGCCGCCTTACTGTGCAATCCGGCCATCTTCAATGTGAATGGTGCGGTCCGCCCGCGCTGCGATTTCCGGGTTGTGGGTAATCATCACAATGGTCTGATGGAATTTCTGGCTGGTGACTTTCAGAAGTTCAATCACTTCGTCACTGGTTTTGCTGTCCAGATTGCCGGTCGGTTCGTCGGCAAGGATAATGGCCGGTTTGCTGGCCAATGCCCTTGCGATGGCCACACGCTGCTGCTGGCCGCCGGAAAGGGTATTGGGCATGTTGTGGAGCTTCTTTTCCAGCCCCAGCAGCGCCGCGATCTCCTTGATGAATTGCGTATCCGGCTTTTTCCCATCAAGCTGAATGGGCATAACAATGTTTTCGTACACATTCAGGATGGGAACCAGATTGTAGTTCTGGAAGATGAAGCCGATCCGCTGGCGGCGGAATACGGTCAAGTCCTCGTCTCTCAGCTTGCCCAGTTCGTAGTTGTCCACTTTGACCGTCCCGGAAGTAGGACGGTCTAAGCCGCCCAACATATTCAGCAGGGTGGATTTACCGCTGCCGGATGTGCCGATGATGGCAACGAATTCGCCCGGCTCGATGGAAATGCTCACGCTGTCCAGAGCCTTGACGATGTTCGGTTCAGCGCCGTATTGCTTCGTCAATTGCTCGGTGCTCAAAATACTCATATGCCATAGCCTCGCTTTCTTTTTCTGGTTTTGTTTTCACCGTATCCAGGCAAAGAAAAGGCGCAACGGACAATGCGTAATCTAATATCGACGATGAGAAAACTAAAGCCTTCCGCCGAAAGAGCAAACGCCGCTTCGCGAGGAAACGGCGTTTTCGATTAAGGGCATGGGATCAGAATATTCAGCCGATAGGTTCTTTCTTCCTGTTGGAATCTGCACTGGCCGCCGTATTTCTCTACGGCTTTTTTGATGTTGGGAATACCGAAGCCATGCGCAAAGCGGTCTTTCTTTGTGGTTCTCTCGGTGAGATGGTTCTCCGGCAATGTATTGTTCTCCACGGTGATAAGCAGCATATCCCGGACGCGCTCGGCCTTAACGGTGATCAGGCGTTTGGATTCCGGCAGTTTTTCACTGGCCTCTATCGCATTATCAATGGCGTTGCCGAAAATGGTGCTGATGTCCAGCGGCTCTATAAAGTCAATTCCGTGAAAGTCAACCATAGCGGAAAAATCAATCTGCTTTTCACGTGCCTTTGCCGTCTTATCTTTTACAATGATGTCCAGAAATTCATTTCCTGTATGCGCATAATCCTCGTAGTCTGTGATTTGGGAGCGCAGCGTTTTCGCCATCTGGCGTGTTTCCTCTGTATTCTGCCTGTTTTCCATTACAAGCAAATGGTTTTTCAGGTCGTGGTAGATGGAGCGAACCCGGTCCTCGTCTTTCATTTTTTCTTGATAGTAGGCAAACTGCTGCTGAAGTAGGGCGATTTGCAGTTTGCCTCGCTGTTCCTGTTCCCGCAGATACATGGTGTTTTTCGCATAGAGAAATGTCATAATACCGGCCGCAGGAAGAGCCGTTGAAACAATATAGTGGAGTCTGTCTCCCGCGACTCCTAGGTTCAAATGCATATAAACATCCGACATAAAAAACACTATTGCGAAAATAAATATCGTTGTCAGCAAGATAAAGTCTTTATAATTCACTTGATAAGTGAAATTTCTGCACATCAGGTAAGAAAGGCACAAAACTATGATTCGTGCGATCAAAATAATCGCATAAATTTCCCAGCGCATGAGCGAATCGCCGTCTATCACAACAATAATATTGTCCTGGTAGAAAGCGTGTCCTATCAGCATTCCTATGCCTTCGGTCAGTATTGGTATCGTAATCAGGTAAGCTTCATAGCAAATACCGCATGTGGCAAATGAATCTGCATAGCATATTTTTATTACAGTCAGACCGACAATGATAAGAACGGGAATTTTATATGCGCCCAACTCGGTAAACCATGTCATAGCATAAATGCTGAGAAAATATATGCCTATGATGATGCACTTATTTGCGAAGGCGCTGAAACGAGGCTTTTTGCATAACCATAAGCAGAATAGATACACTGAAATAGCTTCTGTCGCCGTTGAAAGTATATCTAGAATCTGATATGCCCATGTCATAACATATCTCCCCAATAGTCAGTCAGACGCTCCATGAATTCTTTGCGCTTCGGCTGACTGATGGGAATGGTCTCGCCTGAAATCAATTCAATATCCAGCTTTTTAATGCCTTTCACATAAAACAGATTGACTATATAGCTGGTATGGCAACGCACAAAGTCGTTGTCGCAGAGCGCCCGTTCCATTTCCTTCATGCTTTTGTAGCAGATGATGTTTTCCTGTTCGGTATGGAACATCAGATTGCGGTTGAAGGTTTCAATATAGCGAATGGATTTCAGTGGAACCTTGTATTTTCCCGTGTCGTTGGCGATCACCAGAGAAGGATTGTCTTCCTTCCGGTTGCGCTCTACGAATTTATCCAGCTCCGATTTCAGCCGGACATACTGTAAAGGTTTGATGATGTAGTTGGTCGCCTGATACTTATAGCCTTCAAGCCCGTACTGCGTGAGAGTGGTCAGGAAAATAATCCCCACACGTTCATCCATCCGCCGGATGCGCTCGGCGGCATGAAGGCCGTTCACCAGCTTCATGCGAATATCAAGGAAAATCAGGTCTACGGTGGGGTCGTATTTCTCGATCAGCTCCATGCCGTCATAGTAGGGAGTGACCTTTATGCCCAGTCCCGTCTCCTTGCTGTATTGGTTCAATAGGTCGGTCAAATGCTGAACAAAAGCTTTTTCATCGTCACAAATCGCTATATGCAACACCGGTTCACCTGCCTTCCCTCTATCGTCCATCATATGTGAGCCATCTCATAGTCCGCTCATATAGTGGACTTTTTCTTTCCATGCAATGTATGGGGGCTAGCGTGATGGAAGCCATGGAACACTTACTGTGGCCGAGTCATACGAGATATCACGAGAGAGATCACGAACGAGGACATCATGACGAACGTTGCGTCATCCGCGGCCGCCCAAGCGCCAGCGCCGGGCAGGCTGGAATTCGAGAACGACTACACGCCGGCCGAGGCCGAGCGCGTCATCCGCAACAGCAAGGGACTGCCCGTCGGCGTGCGCCCGAAGATGGTGTGGACCTGGCCCAAGGCCCTGCTGTGGGCCGCCATCGCCATCGTCGGTGCCATCGGCTGGTCCATCCTCGCCGTCTCGCGCGGCGAACAGATCAGCGCCATCTGGTTCGTGATCGTGGCGCTGTGCTCCTACGCCATCGCCTACCGTTTCTACGCGTACTACATCCAAATGAAAATCATGCGCACCGACGACGCGAACGCCACCCCGGCCGAACGCGTGCACGACGGCGCGAACTTCGAACGCGCCGACCGCCGCGTGCTCTTCGGCCAGCACTTCGCCGGCATCTCCGGTGCAGGCCCGCTCGTCGGCCCGATCCTGGCCGCGCAGATGGGCTACCTGCCTTCCGTGCTGTGGATCATCCTCGGTGTGATCCTCGCCGGCGCGGTGCAGGACATGCTGGTGCTGTGGATCTCCGCCAAGCGCCGCGGCCGCTCCCTCGGCCAGATGGCCACCGATGAGATGGGCAAGTTCGGCGGCATGATCCTGTCGATCTTCCTGGTGGTGATGACCGCCATCGCCATGGCCTTCCTCGCGCTCGTGGCCATCAAGGCCATGGCCTCCTCGCCGTGGGCCGTGTTCTCCATCGGCATGACCATTCCGATCGCCCTGCTGATGGGTTGCTACCAGCGCTTCCTGCGTCCGGGGCGCGTCATCGAAACCACGCTGCTCGGCTTCGTGCTGCTCGTGCTCGACATCGTCGCCGGCGGCTATATCGCCGACTCGCCGGTCCTCGCCCCGATCTTCACCCTGACCGCCCCGCAGCTGGTGATCGCCCTGGTGATCTACTCCTTCGCCGCCGCCGCGCTGCCGCACTGGCTGCTCGTCACCCCGCGCGACTACCTGTCCACGCTGATGAAGATCGGCACGCTGGTGCTGCTGGTGATCGGCATCCTCATCGCCAATCCTTCCGTGCAGGTGCCAGCCCTGACCGAACTGGCCTTCACCTCCAACGGACCGACCTTCTCCGGCGACCTGTTCCCGTTCCTGTTCATCACCATCGCCTGCGGTGCCCTCTCCGGCTTCCATGGCGCGGTGAGCTCCGGTCTGACCCCGAAGGCCGTCGAGAAGGAGAACCAGATCCGCATGATCGGCTACGGCTCCATGCTGGTCGAATCCTTCACCGCCGTAATCGCGTTGATCGCCGCGATCACCCTGAGCCAGGGCCTGTACTTCGCCACGAACATGTCCGCCGCGCAGATCCAGGCCACGGCCGGCGAATCCTATTCCGCCGAAGCCTCACCCGAAGCCAACGCCGTTGCCGCCACCGAGAACATGCAGGTCTCCGACATCGAAGGCGAGCAGATGACCACCACGTGGGAGTCGGTCGACGAGAACGGCGATCCGGTGGTCTACGAGGGCGAGGAGGCGTTGACCAAGGCCGCCGAGGACCTCGGCGAGCAGAGCATCGTCTCGCGCACCGGCGGCGCCACCACCTTCGCCATGGGCATGGCCAACTTCCTCAAGTCCTATCTGGGCGGCCAGGGCTCGCTCGGCTTCTGGTACCACTTCGCCATCATGTTCGAGGCGCTGTTCATCCTCACCACCGTCGACAACGGCACCCGTGTGGCCCGCTACCAGATCGGCGAGATGCTCGCCAACGTCAAGCGGCTCAAGAAATTCGGCGACCCCACCTGGAAGCCCGGCAACATCATCACCACGCTGGTGGCCACCGCGTTGTGGGGCGGCCTGCTGTGGATGGGCGTGGCCGACGCGAACGGCGGCATCAACGCCATGGTCCCGATCTTCGGCATCTCCAACCAGCTGCTCGCGGCCGCCTGCCTCATGCTGGTGACCGTGTGCGTGGTCAAGATGGGCCGCGCCAAGTACGCGTGGATCCCCGTCATTCCGCTCGTGTGGGATGTCGCCGTGACCTTCACCGCCGACTTCCAGAAGATCTTCGGCCCCTTAAGCTACTTCACCACCGCCGCCAACTACCGCGCGCAGATCGACTCCGGCGCGTTGGAGGGCGAGGCGTTGGCCAACGCGAGGGCCGCACTGAGCAACGCCTACCTCGACGGCGTGCTGAGCGTGTTCTTCCTCGTGATGATGGGCGTGTTCCTGATCGTCGGCATCGTGGTCGTCGCCAAGACGCTGATCTCGGGCAAAGTGGGCGTCGAAACCACCAGCGAGGAGCCGTTCGTCGAATCCCAGTGGTTCGCCCCGTCCGGACTGGTCGCCACCAAGTTGGAGAAGAAGGTGCAGCGCGAATACAGCGCCAAGCTGCACGAACTCGCGCAGAACGCCGAAGCCGCGGCTTGATTCGCGCCGCGGCTGGGGTGACGCACGTCCCCGCATTGCGTCATTCTGAGCGGAGCGCAGCGGAGTCGAAGAATCTCACTCGCAATGGGTAAGGGATTCTTCGACTCCGTACTTCGTGCTCCGCTCAGAATGACGTTGATAATGCTGAGCGGAGTCGAGGTATCTCCTCGAAGAATGACGATTCGCACATATTTCGAGCCGATGGGAAGCCTATGAACCTCGTATTGAACAAGTTGAAGCGCGCATGGCGCGGCATCGTCTGGTATCTGCGTGAGGTCAGCGGCGAAGCGCGCTACGACCATTATCTCGAGCATTTCGCCGTCGAACATCCCGGCGAAACCCCGATGAGCGAGGTCGAATACCTGCGCGCCCGCGAGGAATACGACCGTCTGCATCCCAATACGAGCTGCTGCTGTTGAGTGGGTTCGCACGGGATCTTCGGAGAGTGGATGCTGTGCGACTTTTCCGCACATGAAAGTCACATCGCTTCACAAGACGAAATGGCGACATTCCTCGGAATGTCGCCATTTCCTGTTCGTTTTGGGTTGGCACAAGGGTCGCACGAATACTTGGTGGAGATAATGTCGTGCGCAGACCGTTGGAATGACGCCGATGCAACCGTGGGTTGCGGAGAAAAATCGGGATGCGACCGCAAGTTGGTAGCGCGAGGACGTGTCGATGCCGCATAGTGAAGGCCGTACACTGATTCGTAATCGGTAAGGAGTCCCGCGATGAGCTTCCGCGACAATCTGCAATATCTGAGAGCGAGCCGCAATCTGACGCAGGAGCGTCTGGCGATGCTGCTGGGCGTCTCGCGTCAAGCCATATCCAAATGGGAGAGTGAAAAAGCGTATCCCGAAATGGACAAGCTGCTGATGATCTGCGACCTGTTCGGCTGCACGCTGGACGATCTGGTCATGGGAGACGTGCGCAATCCCGCGAATCCGATCGTCTCGTCTCGCGATGCCTCCGAGCTCACTGAAACCGTCGACGATCGGCAAGTCGGGAACGGTGGATTATCCACGGAAACGGCGCAGGATATGACCGGCTACGACGATCATGTGCGCCAGTTCGCCCTGATGGTCGCGTCCGGCATCGCGGCGATCATCATCGGCACCGGATTGGCGAGTCTGTTCGACGACAACCATTCGATCATCGGGCCGAGCTCATGGAACGAGGTGCTGGCCGTTTTGTTCGTATTCGTCGGCACTGTCATAGGATTGGCCCTGCTGATTCCGGGCGGCATGAGGCACGCTGACTTCAATCGCCAGCACCCGTTCATCGAGGATTTCTACACCGACGCCGACCGCACATCCGCCGCGCGACGTACCGCTGTGGGCGTGGTCGTCGGTATCGCCGTCATCATCATCGGCATTCTGATACTGATATACGCCGACGAGGTGTTGGGTGTCGACGACGGATGGCCGGTATGCCTCATGCTGATGACGGTCGCAGTTGGCGTATGGCTGTTCGTCTATGTGGGTGTTCGCCATGAGTTGATGAATATCGAGGATCGCAACGCTTCGTTGGAAAAGGAACGCAAGGAACGCGCTGGCGAACGTGACCGCTACGGGGAGCTCACCGGCGCCGTGTGCGGCATCATCATGATCATCGCCACCATCATCGCCCTGCTGCTTCTGTTCACAGGCGAGCCCATCGGTGAGATGGATTGGTCCGACGGATGGCGCACAGGACAAGGCCTGTTCTGGCTGTCGTGGCCCATCGGCGCCCTATGCTGCGGCATCGCCGCGCTAATCATCCAAATCTTCAAAAGCCATCATGACCGGTAGCGACGGAGAGCTTTAGTGTCTGTCTTCCGCTGGCTCTAGACGTGTGTAATCACGCTAGAGCCAGACGAATCGTTCCGGCGGTAGCGACGTAATGACCTGACTCAGTCGTTCGATGTCGTTGCGGGACAAATGGCCATAGTAGCCATCGAGTCGTGCAGTCTCGAAGCGCACAAGTTGCGCGCAGCGGGCGGTGCTGAGGTGATCGAGTCCGGCCTCGGCCCAATCTTCGATATGAATGTCGCCTTCCTCGGTCCAGGTGGGATTACTGGTGACCTTTATTCCCACGCCTTCCTCACCATCGTTGGAGATTCTGATCACCGCAATGGGGCGATACTTGCCGCGTCCTTTATCATCTTCGTACCTCACCCAAGCGCGTACCACGTCGAAACGACGCAATTGATTAGGAAGAGGCTTGCGATCAGTCATCATCGTCTTTCCAGGACTTGGGAAGAATCATCGCACCGTCCTCGTCATATCGAGGCTGATATACGAGAGCGTCCGGGATGTCGAAAATCGGCCCGTCCTCATCCTCTCCGATTACGCTGACGCCTGTGGTGGCAGGCTTGAACGAGTTCACCCAATCGGCGACATACTCATCCGGCGTCATGCCTTTAAGCTTGGCGAGGCCGCTGAATACGCGCAAAGCATCCGCATCTACGTTCATGGGCTTGGGATCAAATATCGCAGTGGACATACAAGCCTCCTTCCGCACATCATTCTATCTAAACAATCGTAAGCCGTAATATCGGTTTTATCCTCAGGAGATCCCTAGGATCCACTTCGTTCCGCTCAGGATGATAGAAAAAGACTTCGCTTTGCTCAGGAGACGTTGATGGCTATGTCGTCATGTCGAGCGGAGTCGAGACATCTCTTCTCAAAGTGTAGGCATTCAACATCATCTTGGGCGGAGCGGCCGTTTTCTCGTCACCCTGAGCGAAGTGAGCACGGCGAACGGAGTCGCAAGGAATCTGGTTAGTGGTGGGGTTGAACCAGAGAATGGCGAGTTGGGTGCGGTTGTCGGATGTAGTTTGGCGAGAATAAAAAAAGAGCGTCTTCGTTTGAATATCGGAACCGTATCTGACGAACTCATGGTTAGATGACCAGAGGACTTTTTAAATTCTTTGTAATACCGCTTGTCATGTAATCGCTGAGAAAGCGTAGAATATCGTCGGCTGAATAAGCATCGTCTTTCTCAAGCCATAGAGACAAAACGTTAAACAGCGCTCCGACATTAAAGTAGACAATATATCGGCTGAAATCCGATTTCTGGTCAGACAGAGAAAAATGCTCGTCTAAAATTTCTCTGTTGATGACATTCAATACAAGATAAAGCAGATTGTCCCTTTGCAGCAGCTGAAAGAAATTCTTGTTGTGCTCAAGGATTCGGAACGCTTGTTCTATGATCCATGACAGAGTGACTTCTGATTGAGTATGCATCTCTTCAATGTAAGCTGATAATATTTTGTAGATGCAGCTAATTAAAACATCTTCTTTTGAATCAAAGTTACGATAGAACGTTTTTCTTGAGATTTGACTTTTTGAAATGATCTGCTTTACAGATATTTCTTCGTAAGCGGTGTCATTAAGAAGTTGATAAAAGGAATTGATTATCCTGGTCTGCGACCGTAAGGCGCTGGGATTATTTGAACGGTACATCGATTCTCTCAAACTGACACATTCGGACCAGTTTGTGTCATTTGTCATGAAAACATTGCTGACCTTAAAGTCCGACGGTAGCATATCAATATAAAGTGACATAACAGTTTACTTTTGGAGGAAACGGATATGGCTCGCGATGTTTCAATTCGTGTCGTAATCGATGGACGTGAGATTTCCAGAGAGGACGTTCAGAAAAAGGAAATGGAACGATGCATTCATGCGTCTAGGAAACTTAACCTGAAAATCCAGAATGAAGAACTTTCGGAAATCCGCCAACTCATATTGCAAAGAAAGCTGGATTTAGGACAAGATGTCTTGAAGAAGCTCATGAGAAAAGAAACCTGTTTGGCGGATATTCTCGTCAGGAGATTCGTACGCTTGTCACATGAAGAATATGTGCTCTCTGGGATAGATATCTATGCGAATGGAATTTCGGCGAAAGACTTTACCGCATGGTTCGATCTGCAAGTCAAGAAGAATAATATTCCGGCTATGTTAGCGGCTCATCCTGAACATTACATTATTGATAACCGTCCAGATGGAACGCAATATGTGTGTGAAACCAATGGAGGGTCACCATTCGCAGCGGCGTTCACCATTTATTTCAACGAAACGAATTGCATCAATATCCCGTTGTTGGCGGATCACCCCCATCGAATAGAAGGGGTATCGAAACTTTCTGATGGGAAGCGCGTCGGTGCCGCGAGACATCAGTTTCAGGACACGCCTGAGGGCTTGCAGGGTCATCTCTGCATAGAATTCCCGAAAAAGACGATGGCGAAAGTGGTTGATGGCCATAAGTGGCATCTTGCAATTGAATTCAGCAACTGGCTTGAGGCCGCCGCTGCCGATATCGGTTCTTAGGAAGATTGTTGTTGGAGCCTTCGCACGAAGCCTAAGTTGGATGGAGCCCGTGCGACCTTTCGCACAGGAAAGTCACATTGTCACACAAGACGAAATGGTGACATTCCGAGGAATATCACCATTCTATGCTCGTTTTGGGTGATTAAAAGGGTCGCACGGACGGTTGGAGGGAATAGTTCTGTGCGAAGTCTGTCTGAGCCAGAGGATGGCGAGTTGGGTGCGGTTGGACAGGTGCAGCTTGTCGAGGATGTTGCTAATGCGGTTGCGTACCGTGCCTTCGCTGAGGAACAGTTGCGCGGCGATCTCGCGGTTATCGAATCCTTCGGCGACCAAGGCAGCGACGTCACGTTCGCGGTCGGATAACGAGTGTAGTAGGCGCAGGTCTTTGTCCGTGGCGCTGTCGCCGCCATTGATGGTGATGTCGTGGCTGCATCCTCCGGCATTGTCGTTCCCGGCACGAACACTGGGAGCATTGTGCGTTCCAGCGGAGGATTCAGATTGGGAGAGAGGGGACCGTCCGTCTTTCTCCACGCTGCGTTCGGCCCCCACGCCGGTGAGTTTGCCAAGCACTTCGGCGCCGAGCACGATCTGTCCGGCCATCACCGCCTGCACGGCCGGCGCGACCGAGGCCACATCCTGTTTGATGAGGTAGCCTTTCGCGCCCAACGCCATGGCCTGGTCAATATAGGACTTGTCCGCGAAGGTGGTGAGGAACAGGATACGGGCCGCCTTATCGAATTCAAGCATGCGTCGGGCGGCTTCCAGTCCGTCCATACCGGGCATTTGGATGTCGATCAGCATCACATCGGGCCGCATCGCCGGTCCGGAACGGTAGCGTTCCAGCGCCTCGACCCCGTCGGCGGCCGTCCAAGCCACTTGAGCGACGCCCGTCGCCTGAAGAATCGTGGTGAGAGACGAACACACGATGGCGTCGTCGTCCGCGATGGCCACTTTCATGAATCCGCTCCATTCCTTGTATTCCGGGCTAAGGATTGAATCTCGCCGTTGCGATGCGCGAACGGCGCTTTGGGAATCGACACGAACACCCGCCATCCGTCGCCATGAGGGCCAGTCGAGCAGACGCCATCGAGAGTCCGCACCCTGGCTTCGATATCGGCCAATCCCATACCGCGGCGGTCCACCGGATGCGAGGGCATCGTCGGCGCAATCCTTCCGCTGCCGTGGGGATTCCTCCGTGCGACGGCATCGCCGTTATCCTGTACGACCAGCTGCCAGAATGCGGGGAACTCCTGTGCGACCACCGTCACCCGGTTGGCCGTGCTGTGTCGCGCGGCATTGGATAGGGATTCGTGGATAACCGCGGCGAAACAGCGGGCGACAGGTGCGGGCGCGTCGGTGACGGTGCTGCGCAGGTCGACACGCAGTCGGCCCGTCGAACGGGCGGCATCCGCCATCCACGCGGCGAAATCGACCCCCTCATCATCGAGATCATGGACGGACCGTCGCACCATCGTCATGGCCTCATCAAGGGTGCTGTGAATATCGGCGAAACCCCGCTCGGATACGGCGTCATGTCTCGCTTCGGCGAGCACACGTGACGCCTCGCTTTGCATGATCGCGCGGGTGAGCAGATGGCCCACATTGTCGTGGATATCGCGTGCGATGCGCGTACGCTCGTTCAGCATGGCGGTGCGGGTAGCCGTCATGCGATCCTCGTGGGCGTCGGAGAGTTGATCTCGCAGCGCCCGCACGCTGTTGCGCCGCTCATCCTGTATGCGGTTCAAACGAAGTCCCGTCAGCGTCTGCCGGTGCGCGGACGATCCCCACAGGAACGCCATCACCGTCAACAGGGCGATCACGGCACCGGTGGCGCGCCAGTCGGGATGGGCCAGCAGCGTCCAGCACAGCGGGACCATCCACAGATACGGCAATACTGTGACACGGCCAATCTGCCGCAGCCAGGATTCCGAACGCTGCATTGCGAGGCGTTGATGCGGCTCCTGCGCCGCGTTGGGATGACCGGCAAGGCGGCAGGCGTCGAACGCGACCGTCGGCAGGGTGAAAAGAAACGTCGGCAATACCAACGAGCATGCGAGCGTCAGGCATCCGGGAACCCACGCCCAAGAGAACCGCATCGTGACGAGCAGCCATTCCGTCACCGACGCGCAGCAGACGGCCGTCAGCATCACGGCGATATCCCGCGCCGTGACGGCACCCCGCCATTGGACAAGCAGCAGCGCGCACAGCGCCATCAGCAGCAGCTTGTCCAATAATCCGGTCACAAGCATGAGTCTACCCACCTTTGTCGGCTGTGCGGCCGTGACAAATGTCATTGTCGAAAGTCGAATAGTGAGTGTGGTCACCGGTGTCGAGCCCCACGCATGGGCGATGATGGAGGTATCGACGAGTATGGGAGGGTGATGATGAGGGATATAGCAAACGAATCGCGTCCGTCTGACGTTCGGGCGGCATCGTCGGCTCGGGATGGAGGCGATGACGTGCCGGATTCGGCGGTCGAAGTGAAGGGATTGGTCAAACGGTACGGAGACATGCTGGCGCTTGATTATTTCGACCTCGACGTGCGGCGGGGCGAGATCTTCGGACTGCTCGGGCCCAACGGTTCCGGCAAATCCACGGCCATCAACTGCATCCTCGCATTGCTGACCTATGACGAAGGAGAGATCAGCGTGTTCGGCGAACCGGTCACACCGACCAGCTACGACGTGAAGCGGCGTATCGGCATCGTGCCGCAGAACGTGGCCGTGTTCAACGAGCTCACCGTCACGGAGAACATCGACTACTTCTGTTCGCTGTACGTAACCGAGCGCAAGCGCCGCGCCGAACTGGTCGAGCAGGCCATCGATTTCGTCGGATTGGGGGAGTTCCGCAGGTTCCGCCCCGGCAAACTCTCCGGAGGTCTCAAACGTCGGCTCAACATCGCATGTGGCATCGCCCACCGGCCGGAGCTGATCTTCTTCGACGAGCCGACCGTGGCCGTCGATCCGCAAAGCCGCAACGCCATCCTCGAGGGCATCCGGCGGCTCAACCGTGAAGGTGCGACCATCGTATACACCAGCCATTACATGGAGGAGGTCGAGCGGATCGCCGACCGCATCCTCATCATGGACCACGGCCGGCATCTCGCGCTCGGCACCGCCGAGGAACTCAAAAACATGATCGGCATGGGGGAACGCATCTGCGTCGCGACCTTGGACCTTGATGACGTGACGTTGCGTCGGATCCTCGCGCTGCCGTTCGTCATCGAAGCCACTTGGGACGGCAAGGAACTGGACGTGCGTTGCAGACGCGGCGAACGCAATCTCGCCGATCTGCTCGACATGCTCAACGAGTCGGGCGTCAACGTCGGGCATCTGACCAGCCGCCCGCCCTCCCTGAACGACGTGTTTCTGGAACTGACCGGCACCGCCTTGCGTGATTCGGCCGACGGTGACGGAACCGAAGAGTAGGAGCAGGACATGTGGAGTACGTTCATCGCCATGATGCGCATCAATCTGCGCGACAAATCGGGCGTGTTCTGGATGATCTGCTTTCCCGTCATCCTTGCCACCATGCTGCAGGGCGTGTTCGGCGGCATCTCCGAGCAAAACGTGATCGAGCCGGTGCCGGTGGCCGTGGTGTCGGATGCGGCATGGGACGGCGCGTATGGTGCCGAACGCTTCGTGCGGGCCTTGGCGGCGGGCGGCGACGGCGAGACCACGCTGGTGAGCATGACCGAAACAAACAGGATCGAGCAGGCCGAAGAGCTGCTGGACGGCGGCGAAGTGAGCGCCATACTGGCCGCGGACGACGACGGCCGCATCGTCATGACCATCTCCGACACGACCGCGGCCCAAGTGCGAGCGGCCCAAGTGAACGGCGGCGATGCGACCTCGATCAGCCTGAGCGCGTTAAGCAATGCGCTCGACGTGTTCAACACGAACAGCGGCATCATCGCCGACGCCATCACCGCGGCGTTGCGGCGAGATCCGCGGCTGGCCGGCGACCCCGACTTCTGGACGGCCTTCAGCGACCGCCTCGATACCAGCACGGTCGACTCCGACGCCGTCTCCTACACCAATGAGATCACGCTCACACGGTTCACGCCCGACCCCATGGCGAGATACCACTTCGCGCTACTGGGCATGGCCGCCATGCTGAGCATGCTGTTCTCCTGCATTCCTTTGGTTCTCATGCAGGCGAACCTGACCGACAGCGGCGCGCGCATCACCGCGGGCGCATTGCCGAAATCACGCATGGTATTGGGAGCGTTCCTCGCCGGATGGCTGATGTCGTTCCTGTCTTCCAGCATCGCGTTCCTGTACATCCGTTATGCGCTCGGCATCACCGTCGGCGGACGTGAGATTCTGGCCGAGGTCGGACTGCTCGTCGCCTCGTTCACAGCTAGCGCCTTGGGACTGGCGCTTGGCGCGATTCCCGAACTCTCCTTGAACGCCAAAAACGCCATATCGATCGCCATATCCGTCGGATTGTCCGTTCCTGCGGGACTGATGGGCGTCACCTCTATGGCGCTCAACGACACGATTCAACGCGAGGCTCCCTTGTTCCACCTCATCAACCCAGTCAAACAGGTTTCGAATCTGTTCTATGACCTGCTGTACTACGACAGCCTCGCCCCGTTCGCCCAAACCATCGCCGTTCTGCTCATCATGTCCGCGCTTGCCGTGGTCGCGGCGACGGCTCTGCTCAGGAGGCAACGCTATGCGCACCTGTAAAACCGCATTTCTCGTCATTTGGTCGCATAAAACCGTGATCTTCCTCGGCTATCTATTCGCCTGCAGCCTGCTGATGATCATGCTTTCCGTCGGCGTGGTCCACGGCACGTTGAGCGATGGGAACGAGCGCGCCGACGCCTTCCAGCAGGTGACGGTCGGCGTGGCCGTCATCGACCGGGACGCCGATTCGGGACATGCGTTCAAGCAGGGGCTCGAACGCGCGTTGGTTGACAACGCGACCTTCCACGAGGTGAGTGACACCACACGTGATATGCAGGACGCCCTGGCCACCGACCAGATCAAACTTCTGGTCATCATCCCGCAAGGCTACACCGAACGATTCGTCCAGGCGGCACGCGAGGGAAGCGAGATGCCCAGCATGGACACGGTGACCGGCGCCAGCTCCGGCACGGCCGCCATGGCCGGCATCCAAGTCAACGGATTCCTCGACGCGGTGCGCCTCGCCCTCGCTTCGGACACGGACGCGACAATCGACGAGGCGATCGACCTCGTGGTCGAACAACAGGCCGATCTGCCGCAGGTGACGGTGCGGGCCGTAAGCGGCGACGGCGAGGCGGAGCGCAGCACCGCGACGTCGATCACCGCGTTCATCGTGGTGGCGGGCAGCATGGTCTACTCGATGATGATGGTGATGACACTGGCCGTCGGTCTGGTAGTGTCACGGTTCAATGAACCGCTCGTCCGCTCGCGGCTGGCGGCGGCACCGCAATCGTCCGCAAGTATCGGCGGCGGTGTGATGGTCGCCAGTCTGGTTGTGGCGGTGGTCGTCTGGGCGTATCATGCGGCGCTGCTGTTGGTCGTCGGTGCCGTGATGCCGGGCGGTTTGGACGCGTTGGATCCGTCTCGCATCGCCCTGTCGCTGACGTCGATGCTGGTGCTTTGCCTGACGGCATTGGCGTTCGGTTTCATGATCGGGCAGTTCTCACTGTCGTGGAACGCCACCAGTGGCGTGGCCAATGTGGCGAGCATGGTCGCGGCCTTTCTTTCCGGCGCGTGGGTTCCCTCGTCGATGATGCCCGATGTCGTGATCGCTTTGGCCAAGTTCACGCCTGGCTGGTGGTATGTGGAGTCCATCTACCAATCCTTCGGCGGACGCGACGCCGTCATCGCCGGAGCGCCTGATTTCAGCGGCTGGTGCGCATCGGTCGGCGTGCTGCTGCTGTTCTCGCTGGCCTTCGCCTCCATAGGATTGACGGTGGGCCGCGTGCGTCAGCTCAATCCCTCCGCCGCCGGTCCCGCGTTGACGCAGGTGATGTGACGGTCGGGTGCCGTACATGTTCCATACGGCACCCGACGTTTTTAGTCGTGTTCAAGATGACGGATGCTGGGAATCAGCCATGTGATCGCGGCGAGGGCGAGCATCAGCGCACCCGAGCCGACGAACCAGACCGGCGCGCCGACCCTATCGACGAACAGCGATGACACCGCCGTGCCGATGGGCAGCGCCCACGCCATCAGACTGCCGTAGAGGCCGAACACGCGGCCGAGATACTCGGGTGAGATCCGCTGCTGAATCAGCGCGATCGATGGCGCGGAATACAGCGGCGAACTGAATCCCATCACGAAACTCATGGCCAGGAACAGCACGAATCCGCCACTGCCGGCCAATCCTCCCACTATTGTGGCCGCGCCGAACATCGCGGTGGCGAGCACCACGCTGGCGACCTTGCTGCGCAATCCGCCGGTGAACCCGATCAGCGCGCTGCACACCAGCATGCCGATGGAGAACAACATCTCCGCCGTGGCCGCGCCCGTCGTGCCGCTGCGGAAATGGCTGATGCACAATACCGGAAACAACGCGCTGATAGGGGAGAGCGCCAGCGTGAACATGAACCCGCACAGCAGCAGCGAGAACAGTCCCTTGTCCGCACGCAGCACGCGCAATCCGTCTGAGGATTCGCGCCAGATGCGCGTCATCGCCGCCGCCATGCCGAGCGACGATTGGGCGACGGTCTGCGCGGTCTGCGACTCCTCCTGCCTGCCGCCGACCTCAAGACGGGCTGACAGCACTGCAATCGAAGCGAACAGAGCGCCGGCCACGTCAAGCGCGATCATCGCACCCAATCCGAACATCGGGTAGATCACGGCCGCCAACGCGGCGCCGACGATATAACCGCCCGACTGCACGCCTTGGCTGATGCCGGATAAGCGGGCCAACGCTTCGGGCGGGGCGATCATCGGAGTGAGACTGTTGAACGCCGGCGTATGCAACGACGAGCCGATTGCTCTGAGGAACAGGGCGATGACCACCATCCATACCGGCAGATCGCCGGCGATTGCGAACAGCAACGCGACAAGACTGATGGCGGCGATGCTGAGATCGGCGGCGATCAACGTGATTTTGATGGGGTAGCGGTCCACGATCACGCCGGTAAACGGGCCGATCAGCGCCAGCGGCAGGAATCCCGCTGCCGAAGCCAACGCGACCATGCTGGCAGAATTCGTCTGCACCATGATATGCCAGATGAATCCCATCTGCAGAATGGAACTGGTGAGTACGGATATGGCCTCGCCACCCCAGACGACGCCGATTTGACGTTTCCATGCGGTTGAGCGCGCATGAGGGTGTGTGTAATTGTCGAAAGACATAATAAACTCCGCGGTGTGAATGATTGGATATTATGACTTCACAGGCCGCAGCATGAAAAGCGGGACTGCGGCTGACTAGCGTAGCCGCATGCGCACGATGAACATGAAAACCCTCCCTCGTCGGAAGATGCGTACGTATCGTGTACCAGTGTAGCAGCTTGGGACGGGGAGGGTTTTGGGGAATTAGGTTTGGTTTTGTTAGCGGATAGCTCCGGCGGGAGAAAACCCACCGGGCTTTCTCTTGATTCGCCTCGCGCGGACTGAGATAAGGTCAGTCCGCGCGAGGCGCGCTCAGACTGTGCTTACTCTTCCTTCGCTGCTGGCGCGCTCAGGAAGTGCTCCTCGCTGGGGAGGACGGCGTTGAGGATCACGGCCACCACGAAGGCGACGGCGATGCAGTTCGAAGCGAAGATCGACTGGAACAGGGCCGGGAAGTTCACGAAGATGTCGCTCACCTGCGTGAAGCCGATGCCGATGGTCAGCGAAAGCGCCGCGATGGTGATGTTGCGCTGCGTGTAGCCCGCTTCGGAGATCATCTGGAAGCCTGAAAGGATGATGTTGCCGAACATCATGATCGTGCAACCGCCGAGCACGGACTGCGGCAGCGAGTTGAACACTTCGGCGATGGCCGGCACGAAGCTCGCCACGATCAGAATCACGCCGCCGGAGAGGATCACCTTGCGGTTGACGACCTTGGTCATGGCCACGAGACCGATGTTCTGCGCGAAGGAGGTCAGCGGCAGGCAGCCGAACAGACCGGAGACGGAGGAGATCAGACCATCGCCCGCGATCGCGCCCGCGGTCTCCTTCTCCGTGGGCAGGCGGTTCAGGCCCACCTTGGTCAGCGCGGCCGTATCGCCCAGCACCTCGACCGAGGAGACAACGTACAGCAGACCCAGCGAAATGATCGCGCCCCAATCGAATTCGGGCTTGAACGGCATGAACTGCGGCACGGAGACGATGGCGAGATCGGTAAAGCCGGAGAAATCGACCTTGCCCATGAAGATCGCCACCACATAGCCCACCACCAGACCGAACAGTACGGACAGCTGCTTGGCGGTGCCCTTCATGAGTAGCTGGAACGCGAGGCAAGCCACCAGAGAGATCAGACCGAGCGTGAGGTTCTGCCACGAACCGAAGTCCTCGGCGCCGTCGCCGCCGCCGAAGGAAGTCGCGCCCACGGTCAGCAGGGAGAAGCCGATCGAGGTGACCACGATGGCCGAGACGATCGGCGGCACGAAACGACGCCAATACTTGGCGGTCAGGCCCAACACCAATTCGAGGAGGCCGCCGACCATCACGGCGCCGACGACCGCGCCATAGCCCTTGTCGGCGCAGATGGCGACCGCGGCGGCCACATAGGTGAACGAGATGCCGGTCACCATCGGCAGGCGTGAGCCGATGCGCCACGCGCCATACAACTGCAGGCAGGTGCCCAGACCCGCGACCAGCAGGCCGGCCTGGATGATGGTCGCGGATTGCGCGTCCGTCATATTCGCCGCGGAAGCGACGATGAAAATCGGGGCGAGGTTCGCGACGAACATCGCCATCACGTGCTGCAGGCCGAACGGAATGCCTTTCCAGAACGACACGGGGGCGTCGAGGGAGGTCAGCGCCTCCATCGAGATGCCGGACTTCTTCTTCTCTTCAGACATGGGTTCCTCTCTGGGATTCATTGGTGGATGTGACGTATGCGTTTTACGTCAGAGATGCTTCGACTCCGTTGCGCTCCGCTCAGCATGACGACAACGAATCGTCATGCTGAGCGAAGCCGCAGGCGGAGTCGAAGCATCTCAAAGTGCGTTTATGTGGGAATCGTCGTTCAGCGGAACTCGATATGACCGGTCTCGGGATCCATGGATTCGACGATGGCCAGCGAATCGACGTCGTAGCCCTCCTCACGCAGCTTGTCGCCGCCGCCCTGGAATCCCTTCTCCACGGCGATGCCGATGCCCTCGACGCTCGCATCCGCCGCCTCGCACAGCGCGATCAGACCGCGCAGCGCCTTGCCGTTGGCCAGGAAGTCGTCGATAAGCAGCACGCGATCGCCCGCCTCGAGATACTTCTTCGAGACGATCACCGGGAACTCCTTCTGTTTGGTGAAGGAATACACGGTGGTGGTGTACTGGTCGCCGTCCAGATTGATCGACTGCGCCTTTTTGGCGAACACGACCGGCACGTTGCCGAAATGACGCGCGGCCATACAGGCGATGCCGATGCCCGACGCCTCGATGGTGAGGATCTTGGTGATCTGCTTGCCGGCGAAATGCTCGGCCCATGCGGCGCCCATCTGGTCGAACAGGGAGACGTCGCACTGGTGGTTAAGGAAGGCGTCGACCTTCAGCACGTTGCCCGGTTTGACCGTTCCGTCCTGACGGATTCGCTCTTCGAGTTCCTTCATGAACAAACACTCCTCGTATGGTGATGCAAACGGTAATGGGTAAACCATACGCCCCATAGTTGACTCGCGGGCGCACATGCGACGTGCGCGTCGGGAGCCGTTCTGACCCGACGGTGTGATAGACATGATGGGCGCATACGCATCGTCCCGACGCATGACGGACCGGCGGAGGGAACGGACGGTTTGGATAGCAGGAGGAGCACCAGTGCAGCAGGATCCCGATGTCATCGCACGCACCGCCGAGGAACTCGTGGGCGACCTCAATCCGCAGCAGGGCGAGGCCGTGCAATACCAAGGCCCGGCGCTGTTAATCGGCGCGGGCGCGGGTTCGGGCAAAACCCGCGTGCTCACCCGCCGCATCGCCTGGATCCTCAGCCAATTCGGCGCATGGCCCAGCCAGATCCTCGCCATCACCTTCACCAACAAAGCCGCCGCCGAAATGCGCGAACGCCTCGCCACCCTGATCGGGCCGGTCGCCCAACGCATGTGGGTGTCGACCTTCCATTCGGCCTGCGTGCGCATCCTGCGCCGCGACGGCCAGTCCATCGGACTCAAATCGGGCTTCTCCATCTACGATTCCGCCGATTCGGAACGCCTGATCAAAATCATCGCCACCGAATTCAATCTGGACGTCAAGCGCTACACCCCACGCTCCATCCTGGGCAAGATCTCCGACCTGAAGAACAATCTGACCGGATGGCAGGAATACCTCGCCGTGCACGCCCCGGACTTCACGCCCGGCCAACGCGGCTACCAGTTCGGCCACGCCGGCGATCTGGAGGCCATCCACGCGGTCCTCTACGCCGAATACGAGCATCGTCTGGGATTGGCCAACGCCGTCGACTTCGACGACCTGATCGGCCGTACCGTCGAACTGCTGCGCAAGGACCCGCAGGTGGCCGACTATTACCACCACCGTTTCCGCTACATCCTCGTCGACGAGTATCAGGACACCAACCACGCCCAATACGTGCTGGTGCGCGAACTCGCCGGAGTGGACGCGCGCGAATCCGCGGACGCCACGCCCGGCGGCAACGGACGGTTCGCCGGCAAAACCGGCCCCGCGTGGATCACCGTCGTGGGCGACTCCGACCAGTCCATCTACGCCTTCCGCGGCGCCGACATCCGCAACATCCAGGACTTCGAGCAGGACTTCCCCAACGCGAAAACCATCATGCTCGAACAGAACTACCGCTCCACGCAAACCATCCTCGACGCGGCCAACGCCGTCATCACCAACAACGAGGGACGCAAACCGAAGAAACTGTGGACAGCCATGGGCAAAGGCGAGCCGATCGTGGGCTACGCGGCCGACAACGCGCAGCAGGAGGCCGTATGGGTGGCGGGCGAGATCGCGCGCCTGCACGCCGAGGAAGGCATCGCCTACTCCGACATGGCCATTATGTACCGCGCCAACGCGCAGTCGCGCTCGCTGGAAGAGGCACTGATCAACGGGGGAGAGCCCTACCAGCTGGTCGGCGGCACGAAGTTCTACGAACGCAGGGAGGTCAAGGACGCGCTGGCCTATCTGCAGGCGCTCGTCAACCCCGACGACGACGTGAACCTGCGCCGCATTCTCAACGTGCCCAAGCGCGGACTCGGCGACCGGGCCGAGGCCATTCTGCTCGCCTATGCGCGCGAGCACGGTGCCAGCTTCTTCTACGCGCTGATGCATGTGGACGAGATCCAGGACATGCCCACGCGCACCGCCAACCAGTTGCGGGCCTTCCGCGACCTGATGGCCTCGCTTTCGCAGTTCACCCGCGCGCATGACGCCAAACCCAGCGAGGTCGTGGCCGAAGTGCTCGACAAGTCGGGTCTGCGCGCCGACTTGGAGAAGTCCGTCGATCCACAGGACGCCTCGCGCCTGGAGAACCTCTCCCAGCTGCAATCCACGGCGGCGGAATTCGAGCAGAAAACCCCGGACGCCACGCTGGCGGGCTTTCTGGAGACCACGGCGCTGGTGGCCGATTCCGACCAGCTGCCCGACGAGGGCGAGGATTCCGGCAAGGTCACGCTGATGACCCTGCACACCGCGAAGGGCCTGGAATACCCGGTGGTGTTCCTCACCGGCATGGAGCAGGGCACCTTCCCTCATTCGCGCGCCATGGAGGATATCAGCGAATTGTCCGAGGAACGCCGTCTCGCCTACGTGGGCATCACGCGCGCCAAGCGGCGACTGTATGTGACGCGCGCGGCCGTGCGCTCCCAGTGGGGGCAGGCCAGCGACATGATGCCCAGCCAGTTCCTCGATGAGATTCCCGACGAGCTGATCGACTGGAAGCGGCGCGAGGCCGGCGTGGAGCGTATGCGCGGCGCGTGGGGACGCGACGAGTTCGACGATGATTTCGGAGGCTGGGACGACGACTTCTCCTCCGGAGCGACCTTCGGCGGCTCCGGCTCCTCGTATGGTTCGTCCTATGGCTCGTCATACGGGTCGGGTTCCCGATACGGTTCGTCGTATGGTTCGGGATCGTCATCGTATGGCTCCGGCTCGCGATACGGCGGCTCCAGCCGTTCCGGCTCCGGCTCGTATGGAGGCTCGTCGTATGGTTCCGGCTCGAACGGCCGTTCCTACGGATCGGGTTCCGGCTCGCGTTCGTATGGGTCCTCCGGTTCCCGATACGGTTCCGGTTCGGGCTCGTCCTATGGTTCCGGACGCTTGGGTTCCGGCTCCTCGTATGGCGGTACGCGCGGCGGCAAGGTGACCACGCGCCGCGTCGCTCCGAAGTCCGGCGGTTCGTCCGCGCAGCCTGTGTCTTCGCTGGATAAGGACAACCAGCTGAACATCGCCGATTTTTCAATCGGTGACAAGGTGACGCACGACAAGTTCGGCCTCGGCACCGTCGTCGACCTGCAGGACAAGGGCCGCAATTCGGTGATCACCGTCGACTTCGGCTCCGCCGGCACCAAACGTCTCATGCTTCGCGTAGCACCGATCGAAAAACTCTAAGAGTTTGCCGTTACCACAGACCGGCATGCAAATCAAGTCTTGATTTTCTTGATGTTCGGCTGCATAATCTCGAAGGTTTATGCAACTGATGAGAGGACATCATGAAGAACAAGCTGATCGCATCCCTGCCCGCCATCATCCTCGGCGCGCTGACCGCCATCGCCCCGCAGACCTTCGCGCACGCCTGCGCCGGCCATGACGTTCCCGGCGCCTGCCATTACTCGGCGCTGGCGGCCAGCGGCGTCGGCGTCGTCATCGCCCTGCTCGGCGTGGCCTCCCTGTTCGTCGGCACGCGCGAACGCATCGGACTGAACATCGCCGTCGTGATCAACGCGCTGCTGGTGCTCGCCATCCCCACCGTGCTGATCGGCGTATGCCAGGGAGCGATGATGCACTGCCGTATGGTGATGCTGCCCACGCTGATGGTTCTCGGCGCGCTCACCATCGTGTTCGCCGCCATCGCCCTGGTCATGGACGCGAAGTCCACCAACGCCGCCGCCACGCGGGTGCGCTGACCGACATGCCGCACATCACCTTGGGCAGGCTGCCCTTCGAGAATCTCAAACGCAAACCGTTCCGCACGGCCGCGTTGTTGGTGATCGTCACCATGCTCTCCGCCACGTTCTTCGGCGGCGCGATGCTGGCATTGAACCTCAACGCAGGCCTTGACAGCATGCAGAAGCGTCTGGGTGCCGACCTCATGGTGGTGCCGCAGAACACCGGCGCCAAAGCCGAGGCGCTGCTCACCAGCTCCACCTCCAGCACCTTCTATTTCACCAACGACATCGACTCATTGGTGAGCAAAGCCGACGGCATCGCGCAATCCACCGTGCAGACGTACATCTCCTCGCTCACCGCCGACTGCTGCGACGAACAGGTGCAGATCATCGGATTCAATCCCGCCACCGACTTCGTCATCGAACCGTGGATCACCTCGGAATACGACCAGACGTTGGAGACGGGCCAGGTGATCGCCGGCGCGAACATCAACGTGTCCACGTCCGGCACCATCAAACTCTACGACCACGAGTTCCCGGTGGCCGCGCAACTGGCCACCACCGGCACCAGCCTCGACAATTCCGTCTTCGTCAATCAGGAGACGATCCCGCGCATCGTGGGATATTCGGCCCAAGTGGGACATCCCGCGATTCCCGAGGAATACGCCGACACGGCCGTCTCCGCCGTGCTGATCAAAGTGGCCGACGGATATTCGGCCGAACAGGTGGCCGACAACATCACCGAGGCCTCCGGACTCGACGGCCTGGGATACGTGTATCCGGGCGGCATCACCGCCACCACGAAGACGAATCTGAGCGCGATCGTCGGCTACGTCGCCCTGTTCCTCGCGGCCTTCTGGGTGATGGGCGTGGTCGTGCTGCTCGCCGTGTTCTCCTCGTCCACCAACGAACGCAAACGCGAATTCGCGTCGCTGCGCATCATGGGGGCGACCCGCGGCACGCTGGTGGGGCTGATCGTCAAGGAATCCGCCTTGCTGGGACTTATCGGCGGCTTGATCGGCATCGCGCTCGCCTCGCTGGTGATCTTCCCGTTCAGCACGCTGATCGGCCGCCAGCTGCAACTGCCGTACCTACAGGTCGGCGTGCCTACCACGCTTGGCCTGATGGCGGCCGGACTTGTGTTCGCCGTGGTCACCGGCATGATCGCTTCGGTGGCGTCCGCCTACCGTTTGTCGAAACCGGAGACCTATCTCATGCTCAGGGAGGGGGAGTGACGCGCATGATCGAACTCGTACCCTTCGGTTATCCCGAATATAGAGAAGAGGAGGCGAAGCGATGACGCAGATGGACCAGACGCGCGCGACGGCCTCAGCCACAACGATGCAGGATCACGAAACGCCTTTACTTGCGATACACGATCTGACCCGCGAATTCAAACGCCGAGGTGAGGCCTTCGCCGCCGTCGACCATGTGGATCTCACCGTGGACGCCGGCGAATTCATCGCGATCGTCGGACGTTCCGGCAACGGCAAAAGCACGCTGCTCAATCTCATCACCGGATTATTGAAGCCCACCAGCGGTTCGGTGACATTGGACGGGCGTGACGTGGCCTCGCTTTCCGACCGTGAGATCTCGGCCCTGCGCAACACGGTCATCGGATTCGTGCCGCAGAGCCATACGCTGCTCGGCAACCTCACCGTGCTCGACAATGTGATCCTGCCCGCCGTGCTGGGTGGCGGAGGCAAGGCTCCGGTGGGAAGAGATCCCTCGACTGCGCTCGGGATGACGGATGATGATGGTTCTCTCGTCATTCCGAGCGAAGCCGAGGAATCCTTTGCCAAGACGGGGGATGGTTCCTCCGTCATTCCGAGCGAAGTCGAGGAATTTTCCGAAACGCAGGTCGATCCGGACATGCCCGACGTTATTGCGCCGATGCACGCCGCCGAATCCCACGCAAGCGAAGCCGACCCTCTGGTCGACCGTGCGACGGAGTTGCTCACCCGCCTGGGCGTGGCCGATCTGTCCGCCTGCTATCCGAAGGAACTCTCCGGAGGCGAGATGCGGCGCGTCTCCATCGCCCGCGCGCTGATGAACGATCCCAAACTGCTGATCGCCGACGAACCGACCGGCGATCTCGACGCGGAAAGCACCGCCATCGTCATGCATCTGCTGCGCGAAACCGCGGACCGGGGCACCGCCGTGCTCATGGTCACGCACGATCCCGACGCGCTGGCCTACGTCGACCGCCGCTATCGCATGGACCGGGGCGCTCTTGTGCTGGAGCGGTCGGTATGAGATCCCTCGACTTCGCTCAGGATGACGGATAGAGGCGCTGTCATCCCGAGTGGTTCTTCCGTCGTCATGGGTGTTTTTCCCGTCATCCCGAACATGACTACCCGTCATCTTGAGCGTACCTACCCGTCATCCCGAGCGTACCTACCCGTCATCCCGAGCGAAGCCGAGGGATCCCAGTGCCGCTTGTCACGAGGCGCGGGTACTATGTTCACTTTGGTGTGTCCCATCAGGGACGCACTGTCTGGAGCCTTAGCCCATCAACGGGTCGGCGGCCCGAATCCGTAAGGAGACGGGCCGTTCGTGAGCGATCACGACGAAGCGTTGGAGAGGCCGGCTCAGCGTGGGGAACCACCCAAGGAATCCCGCGTTCCGTTCAGACAACGACAGAAAGAATAGGAATATCATGACGAACGTTCAGCGTTCCCGCCGTCAGGTGCGTCTTTCCCGCGCCCTGGGCATCGCACTGACCCCCAAGGCTCAGCGCATCTTCGAGAAGCGTCCGTACGCCCCCGGCGAGCACGGCCGCACCCGCCGCCGCACCGAGTCCGATTACGCGGTGCGTCTGCGCGAGAAGCAGCGTCTGCGCGCCCAGTACGGCGTCTCCGAGAAGCAGCTGCGCGCCTCCTACGAGAAGGCGACCCGCACCGCCGGCCAGACCGGTAACGCCATGCTGCAGGATCTCGAGGTCCGCCTCGACAACCTGGTGCTGCGCTCCGGCTTCGCCCGCACGACCGCCCAGGCCCGTCAGTTCGTGGTGCACCGTCACATCCTCGTCGACGGCAACATCGTGGACCGCCCGTCCTACCGCGTCAAGCCCGGCCAGACCATCCAGGTGAAGGCCAAGAGCCAGACCATGGTGCCGTTCCAGATCGCCGCCGAAGGCGTGCATCGCGACGTGCTGCCCCAGGTTCCCGGCTATCTCGACGTGAACCTCGCCTCCCTGAAGGCCACCCTGACCCGCAAGCCGGAAGCCGAAGAGGTGCCGGTGCAGGTCAACATCCAGTACGTGGTCGAATTCTACGCTCGCTGATTTTCAGCGAACCCATCCTTTAGGACATACCGGGCGATGCCCCGTGGCCGAATGTGGCCGCGGGGCATCGTTCGTTGTGGTCGGGGTCGCACGGGCCGACGTCCCGGACCGTCCCGTGCGACCCATAAATCCCGCCGAAACGCACATATTCCCGAGGAATCGCCGTTATTCCGCCGATTCACGCTGTTACACGATGTTCGGTTCCTGTTCGGAAAAGTCGCACGGAAACGATTGCGACTCCCCGTCGTGCGCGTACACTGGGAGGCATGATTCTTCATCTGCACCTCGTCCGGCATGGACAGACCTATTTCAACCGATACAACCGCCTGCAGGGCTGGTCGAATTCTCCTCTGACGGAAGCGGGGCTCGCCGACGCCGTCACGGCGGGGGAGAAGCTCAAGGGGATCGACTTCGCCGCCGCCTACTGCTCGGACACCACACGCGCGCAGATGACCGCCGAACGCATCCTCGACATCAACGAGGCGGCCGGCCACACACGTCCCACGCTTGTCTCGGACATGCACTTCCGTGAACAATGCTACGGCTATTACGAAGGCCAGGATATGGCGATGGCCTGGTACGCGGCCGGCGCGCCGCACGGCGCGAAAACCTACAACGAGATCGTCTCGAAATTCGGACTCGCCGCCACACGCGACTTCCTCAAAGAGGCCGACCCCTTCCACGACGCGGAATCCGATGAGGAGTACTGGACCCGCGTCGAAGGCGCGTTCGCGCTGATCGCCGCGAATCCCGCGCTCAAGGACGGCGACGACGTGCTGCAGATCAGCCACGGCAACACGCTGCTCAGCCTCGCCCACCGCTTCGGCGGCGACGATTTGGATCTGAGCGAACGCCCCGCCAACGGTTCGGTCACCGTGCTCGATTTCGACACCGACAAACCCTTCGCCGAAGCGATCACCATCACCGCATACAACCGGTGACGGTTCGCGAGTCGCGCCTATTGATTAGTCTGGTGCGGTATTGTGTACGGAAGAGTATGCCGAGCATAAGCAGGAAAGAGGTTCAAGATGGCTGTAGGAGAGATCGCAGGTCTGATCGCGGCGATCGTGTTCGCGATTCTCGCCGGGTTCATGATCTACCCGCTGATCCGTCTGGGCAAGCTGTTCGACCAGATCGCCGACACCGTCAAGCAGTCCGGCGAACACGCCATTCCCGCGCTTGACGAGTCCGTGACCACGGTGCGTCAGGTCAACAAATCGCTGGAGGACGTGAACAAGATCTCCGCGGCCGCATCCACCACGGCGAACAACGTCGGCGCTCTCACCGACCTGTACGGATCCTTCCTCGGCAAGCCGGTGATCAAGGCGGCATCCGCTGCGTACGCGCTGAAAAGCACCGCCCAATCCTTCCTTGCCAAGCAGAGCACCGACCAAGGGGAGAAGTGATGTTCAAACGACTGTTCTGGATCGGAATCGGCGTGGCCGTCGGCGTGATGGCCGTCACCAAAGCGCAAGCCTACGTCAAGGCGCACACCCCCGACAATGCGCGTCAGTTCCTGCTCGGTCCCGATCCCGAGAACGTGACGATGAAAACGCTGGAAGGCCTGATCGCCGAATTCAACGCCACGCGTCGAGCCCGCGAGGCTGAACTCAACCGGCAATACGCGGACCGCGCCCGCTGAACACCATAGGCGCGACTGTTTTCGACGTTTCAACGGCCTCGTCGGCCACCTGTAATTCCTTAAATGAAGGGCCAGCACGCCCGCACACCACAACCCACAAGGAGCATGGCACCACAATGCGCACTTCTGAAATCGCGAAGCGCTACCTTGACTATTTCGAGAAGCACGACCATCTCGTCGTGCCGTCGGCGTCCCTGATCTCGCCGAACCCGACCACCCTGTTCACCATCGCCGGCATGGTGCCGTTCATCCCCTACCTGATGGGCGAGCAGACCGCCCCGTACCCGCGCATGGCCTCGAACCAGAAGTGCGTGCGCACGCTGGATATCGACGAGGTGGGCAAAACCACCCGCCACGGCACCTTCTTCCAGATGATTGGCAACTTCTCCTTCGGCGACTACTTCAAGGAGGAGGCCATCCACTACGCGTGGGAGCTGCTGACCCTGCCGGTCGAGCAGGGCGGCTACGGACTCGCCCCCGAAAAGCTGTGGATGACCACCTTCACCGACGACGAGGAAGCCCGCGCCATGTGGCGCAACGAAGGCGTCGACCCCGAGCATATCCAGATCATGGGCATGGAGGACAACTTCTGGACCACCGGCGGCCCCGGCCCCGGCGGCCCCTGCTCCGAGATCTACGTGGACCGCGGCCCCGAATACGGCGTCGAAGGCGGCCCGATCGCGGACGAGAACCGCTACATCGAGATCTGGGACCTCGTGTTCGAAAACTATGAGGTCGACAACGTCAAATCCAAAACCGACCTGCATATCGTGGGCGAGCTGGAGAACAAGAACATCGACACCGGCGCCGGCCTGGAACGACTGGCCTACCTGCTGCAGGGCAAGCAGAACATCTATGAGACCGACGAGGTCTACCCGGTGATCGAGGCGGCCGAACGCCTGTCCGGCCACAAGTACGGCAAGGACGCCGACGCCGACGTACGCTTCCGCGTGGTCGCCGACCATGTGCGCTCCGCCCTGATGATCATGAGCGACGGCGTGCGCCCGAGCAACGTCGGCCGCGGCTACGTGCTGCGCCGCCTGCTGCGCCGCGTCGTGCGTTCGATGCGCATGCTCGGTGTGACCGATCCGGTGCTGCCCAGCCTGTTCCCGGTCTCCAAGGCCGCGATGGAAGCCAGCTACCCCGAACTCAACGACACCTTCCACGATGTGACCGAAGCCGCCTACGGCGAGGAGGACACCTTCCTGCGCACGCTGGAGAACGGCACCACCATCCTCGACGTGGCCGTGAGGAAGGCCAAGGAGGCCGGCGAGGAGACCGTGTCCGGCAAGGACGCGTTCACCCTGCACGACACCTACGGCTTCCCGATCGAGCTGACCCTCGAGATGGCCGCCGAACAGGGCGTGAAGGTCGACGAGGCGAAGTTCCGCGAGCTGATGGCCGAGCAGAAGGGCCGCGCCCGCGCCGACGCGCTCAAGAAGCGTCATAATGTGGACCTGTCCGTCTACGACGATTTCAAGAAGACGCTCGCCAAGCCGATCGACTTCCTCGGATACACCGACTTCTCCGCCCGCGGCACGGTGCTCGGCATCATGCAGGAGGGCAAGGGCTCCGTGCCCGCGGTCACCGCTCCGGCGACCGTCGAGGTGATCCTCGACCGCACGCCGTTCTACGCTGAGGCCGGTGGCCAGCTCGCCGACCAAGGCGAGATTCTCTCCGATGACGGCGCGGTGCTCGAGGTCGACGACGTGCAGAAGCCCATCAAGGACCTCATCGTCCATCAGTGCCGCCTGACCGAAGGCACGCTGGTGGTGGGTACGCAGGTCAACGCCAACATCGATCTGAACCGCCGCGGCGCCATCGCCCGCTCGCACACCGCCACGCACATGGTGCACAAGGCGCTGCGTGAGGAGCTCGGCCCGCAGGCCACCCAGCGCGGCTCCGAGGACGCCCCGAACCGTCTGCGCTTCGACTTCCAGTGGTCCAAGGCGCCGGCCAAGACGGTGATCAGCGCCGTCGAGGAGCGCGTGAACGACCGTCTGCGCGACAATCTGGCCGTCACCACCAACGAGATGAAGTTCGACGACGCCATCGCGCTCGGTGCCATGCACCTGTTCGGCGAGAAGTACGGCGATATCGTGCGCGTCGTGTCCATCGGTGAGGACGGCTGGAGCCGCGAGCTGTGCGGCGGCACCCACGTTGATCATGTCGGCAAGATCGGCGCGGTCAACATCATGTCCGAAGCCTCGATCGGCTCCGGCGTGCGTCGTGTGGACGCGCTGGTGGGTCAGAGCGCCTACGAATACAATGCGCGTGAGCATGCGCTCGTCTCGCAGCTGAGCGACAAGCTCAACGCGCGTCCGGACGAGCTTGCCGACCGTGTGAACACGCTGCTCGCCAAGCTCAAGGAATCCGACCGCCGTCTGGCCTCCATGTACGAGTCCCAACTGGCCGCGTCCGTGCCGGAACTGGTGACGGCCGCCAAAAACACGAACCATGCGGTCAAGGTCGCGGCGAAGAACGTCGGACATTTCGGATCCTTCGACGCGCTGCGCAAGACGGTGCTCGACGTGCGCGGCCGCCTCGGCGAGGATGCTCCCGTGGTGGTGGCCCTCGCCGGCGTGAGCGAGGACGACAAGCCCATGGTGGCGGTCGCCACCAATGATTCCGCCCGCAAGCTCGGCATCAAGGCCGGCGATCTGGTGCGCGGCGCGTCCAAGATTCTCGGCGGCGGTGGCGGCGGCAAGCCGGACTTCGCCCAGGGCGGCGGCGCCGACGCGACGAAGATCGACGAGGCGCTGGAGGCGCTGTCCTCCGAGGTGGCGAAGGCCTGACCGACAAGCCTATGGTGTGGTTAGGCGTTGATCTGGGGAACGCACGGGTCGGACTCGCATTGTCCGACCCGGAGCTCACCCTTGCCCATCCGGCGGGCAACATCGCCGTGTACGGCGACTCCTTCTTCGCGCTGGAGGATGTGTGCGCGCTGATCGAGGACGAACATGTCGACCATGTGGTCGTGGGCCTTCCCCTGCAGATGGACGGCACGGAAGGCAAAAGCGCGAAAAAAGCCCGCCGATGGGCGGATAATCTCACCAAGCGCCTGAATCTGCTGGTGGACGACGAACAGTCGCCGCTTCAGAAGGTTCCGCAGGTATCATTGGTGGATGAACGGCTGACGACCGTCAGTGCGCACCGTCTGCTTCTCGACGCGTCGGTTCGCACGAACAGGCACAGGCCCGTCGTCGACCAACAGTCTGCTGTGGTGATATTGCAGACAGCACTTGACGGTGCGAGAGAGATGTAAGGAGGCGATCGATGTCCGATAGCTTCAACGATTTTTTCGACGAGAACACGCAATGGGTTGATCCCAATGGCTCCTCCGTCGGCGCGGAGCCTCCGCGTCCACCGAGATCACGCAAGGAGATGCGCCAACGTCGTGAGAAGCGTGCACGCAAGCGCGTGATGCGTGTGATCATCGTCATCGTGGTGCTGGCGCTGCTGGCTGCCGGCGGCTTCTTCGGATACCGTGCGCTGCTCTCCTGGAGCGCCGCCCGCAACGCGGAGCAAGCGCAGTCCGCGATTCAGGATTATCCAGGGCCAGGCGGCGAAGAAGTGACGTTCACCGTGCAGCAGGGTGAGGGCGCGTCCCAGATCGCCGAAAACCTCGCCGCAGCGGATATCATCAAGTCCGCGGCGGCATTCACCACCGTGGTGGCCGCGAACGATCTGACGCTATATCCCGGAACCTACACGCTGCGATTGCAGATGGCCGCCGCAGACGCGGCGAATATTCTTTCCGACCAGAACAACGCCAGCGGCTTCCTTGAAGTGCTCCCCGGCGACCGCGTCTCCGCGGTGATCGCCAATGCCGTGCTGCTGACGGACTACAGCGAAAGCGATTTCGAAAGCGTAGTCGATGGCGGCGGAGACGGCATTCTGCCATCCGAGGCCGAAGGCAGCTTCGAAGGTTGGCTGGAACCCGGCACCTACGACGTGCAGAACAAAACCGTCGCCGAAATCCTGCAGGAGATGGTCGATGCCCGCATCGCCAAACTCGACGATCTGGGCGTCGCCGCCGACCAACGCCAACGCGTGCTCAAAATCGCCTCCATCGCCGAAGCCGAAGTGAATCGCGAGGAGTACTACGGCAAGGTCACGCGTGTGATCGAGAACCGTCTCGAAATCGGCATGAATCTGGGCATGGACACCTCGTTGGCCTACGGTTTGGGCAAAAGCGCCAGCGAAATCACCGACGCGGATATCGCCGACACCTCGAACCTGTACAACCTGCACAACCACGAGGGACTGCCGCCCACGCCGATCAGCAATCCGGGAGACAACGCCATCGAAGCGGCGATCAGTCCCGAAGAAGGCGATTGGCTGTATTTCGTGACGGTCGACCTCTCCACCGGAGAAACCAAGTTCGTCTCCACCGAAGACGAATTCTGGCAGATTCGCGACGAATACAAGAGCAACAACGAGAACGCCAACTGACATGCGCTGAAGGCGAATCGCATACGGCTCGGAACCGACTGGCTCGGCTCCGAGCCGCTTTCGTTGTTCTTGGACGTTCGCGGAAGAGATTCCTCTTGCGGAAGAGATTCCTCGACTTCGCTGCGCTCCGCTCGGAATGACAGGGGGTATTACGCTTTGCTCCGCTCGGGATGACAAGAGGTGGTTTGCTTGGGGTGACAAGAGGTGGTTTGCTTGGGATGACGGGGATTGCGGTTGATTTAAATGACGGAGGGTGGGTATTGCGGTTTGCGCGGAATGACGGGCCGGTGCGAATGCCGAAACCCGTCATCCTGAGCGGAGCCGCCAGGCGAAGTCGAAGGATCTCAACCCCATATGGCGGCGCATGCCACGGCGACAACCGCGGCGACGACGATTACCGGCACGAACGGCACCTTGCCGCGGTACGGCGTGTGCCGTTGCGGGTCGAATCGCAGCCATCCCGCCATCCACAGCAGGCCGAACGCCCCCATCGCCAGCCACCAGACCACCACGGCGAACAAGCCGAACATTCCCACGGCCAGTCCAATCGCGAATGTGCAGGTCACATCCCCGAATCCCAACGCTCCCGGCCGAATCAGCGCCAGCACACCCTGCACCGCCGCGCACAGCAGCGCGAACAGCAGCGACTGCACTATCACGAATGCGTTGTTCTCGGCCACCGCCACCACGATGATGGCGAGCAGCTGCGCGAGTGAACCCGCCGCGACCCATGCGCGCGGCACCCGACGATGGCGCACGTCTTCGACGCACAACGCCAGTCCACATAGAAGACTCGGCAGACACGCAAGGTATGACATACCGGTAGGATAGTCCGAAGTTACCCATCGGATAAAGGAGAAGGCATGTTGCGCTGGCAGACCGCGGGAGAATCACACGGCGAGGCGTTGGTCGCGATGATCGAGGGAGTGCCAGCGGGCGTGCGCGTCAACACGGCTGATATCGTCGGCGCACTGGCCCGCCGCCGCCTGGGCTACGGCCGCGGCGCGCGTATGAAATTCGAGCAGGACCAGGTGCGGCTGCTCACCGGCGTGCGTCACGGCGTGACCATCGGCGGTCCCATCGCCATCGAAATCGGCAATACCGAATGGCCCAAGTGGACCGAAGTGATGAGCGCCGACCCGCTCGACCATGAGCTGGAACGCGAGGGCCGCAATGCGCCGCTCAGCCGTCCCCGCCCCGGGCATGCGGACCTGACCGGTATGCGCAAATACGGCTTCGATGACGCGCGCCCCGTGCTGGAACGCTCCAGCGCGCGCGAAACCGCCTCCCGTGTGGCCTTGGGTGAAGTAGCACGCCAGTTCCTCGAGCAGACGCTGGGCGTGACCACCGCCTCGCATGTGCTGTCCATCGGAGGAGCCGGCATCACCGACCCCACCGAGGCGATGTTGCCCACCGCGGACGATGTTCAGGCTCTGGACGCCTCGCCCGTGCGCACCTTGGATAAGGACGCCGAAGCCCGTATGATCGCACGGATTGACGAGGCGAAGGAATCTGCCGACACCTTGGGCGGCGTGGTCGAGGTCATCGCCTACGGCATGCCAGCCGGCGTGGGCACCTATGTGGAATCCGACCGACGTTTGGACGCGGCGTTGGCCGCCGCGCTGATGGGCATCCAGGCCATCAAGGGCGTGGAGATCGGCGACGGCTTCCTCGAAGCCATGCGTCCCGGATCCCAGGCGCATGACGAGATGGTGCCGGGGGAACATGGCGGCATCGAACGCGTGACCAACCGCGCAGGCGGCATCGAAGGCGGCATGTCCAACGGGCAGCCGATTCGCGTGCGCGCCGCGATGAAGCCGATTCCCTCCATCCCCAAGGCCCTGCGCACCGTGGACGTGCTCACCGGCGAGGCCGCGCAGGCCATCAACCAGCGTTCCGACTCCACTGCAGTGCCGGCCGCAGCCGTGGTCGCCGAAGCGATGGTGCGACTCACGCTCGCCAAGTACGCGCTCGAGAAGTTCGGCGGCGACAGCGTCGAGGAGACCCGTCGCAATATGGAAGGCTATATCGCCTCCTGGCCCGAGCATATGCGCTGACTCGAGGCGGGCGAACCCATGCCGAGACGGATGATGTCCGAAATCCGGACGGCCCTCAGGCTCGCGACAGACGCCCTCGAACCGACGAATGAATGGTTGTGCAGATGAATGTTGAACACACTGGCCGTCCGGCCGGCGAAAGCCATGGCATCCGCCCGTATGCGGTGATCATCGGCATGATGGGCGCGGGCAAAACACGCGTGGGCAAGGAAGTCGCGCATATGCTCGGCCTGCCGTTCGCCGACGCGGATGTGGAGATCGAACGCGAGGTGGGCATGAAGATCCCCGCCTATTTCGAGCGCTTTGGCGAGCCCGCCTTCCGCGAGGTGGAACGCGATCTCATCCTCGATACGCTTGAGGATTTCGACGGCGTCTTCTCGCTGGGCGGCGGCGCTCCCATGACGCCGGCCGTGGAGCGGGGACTGGCCTCGTACATCAGTGACGGTGGGAAGGTCGTCTATCTGATGGCCGACCCCGCCGAGGCGATGGAACGCGCCAACCGCGGCGGCGGACGTCCCATGCTCAACGGCGACGCCGACGCTCGTTGGAAGACCCTGTATAAAGAACGCGACCCCGTGTTCCGCCACGTTGCGAATGTGCATGTGCGCACGCGTGGATTGACGCCGCAGATGGCGGCGAGAAAGGTGATGGATATGCTCGCGGAGCGTACGGTGCATGTGACCGGTTCGACCATCGAACCCTATGACGTGGCCATCGGCGAAGGGGTGATGAACCATCTCGCCGACGTGCTTGGCCCCAAGCCGGTGCGCGTGGCCCTGATCCACACCCAGCCGGTGCAGCGTCATTCCGACCGCGCGCGCACGCTGCTGCGGCAGGCCGGCTACGAGGTGAGCGATATCGTGATCCCCGATGCGGAACGCGGCAAAACCGTCGACGTGGCCAACGGCATTTGGGAGCGTCTCGGCGACGAGGGCTTCACCCGTTCCGACGCGATCGTGGGACTCGGCGGGGGAGCGGCCACCGATCTGGCCGGATTCATCGCCGCCACATGGATGCGCGGCGTGCGCTACGTGAACTGCCCGACCTCCCTGCTGGCCATGGTGGATGCTTCCACCGGCGGTAAAACCGGTGTGAACACGGCCGCGGGCAAGAACCTCGTCGGCTCCTTCTACACACCCGCCGGCGTATTGGCCGATGTGAAGACCCTGGCGACCCTGCCGAACGACATCTTCACCGAAGGCTTGGGCGAGGTCGCCAAATCAGGCTTCATCATGGACACGGAGATCCTGCGCATTCTCGAAGAGCACGCCGACGAGCTGCGTGCCTTCGACGGCGCGACCTTCCTCGGCTCCGGCCTGCAGGATGTGGTGGCCGAGCTGATCGAACGCACGGTGAGCGTGAAGGCACGGCACGTCTCCGCCGATCTCAAAGAAGCCGGCATGCGCGAGTTCCTCAACTACGGACACACCATGGGCCATGCCATCGAAAAGCTTGAGCATTTCCGCTGGCGGCATGGCAACGCCGTGGCCGTCGGCATGGTGTATGCGGCCGAACTGGCGTGTTTGCTCGGCTACATCGACGCCGATCTGGTCGACTACCACCGTTCGCTGCTCTCCTCGCTGGGATTGCCGATCTCATGGAGCAACGGATCCTTCGACGATGTGCTTGCCCTGATGCACAAAGACAAGAAAGCTCGAGGCAACACGCTGCGCTTCGTTGTGCTCGACCGCCCCGGACATGTGGTGCATCTGGAGAATCCACCGGCCGACGCCGTGCGTGAGGCTTTCGAGCGTATCAGCCGATAGTCCGCGGCATCCGCGGGCACGTCGTATCCCAAACGCATCCGTCGCAACCAGAAGACAACGGGCCGGAATCTCCCGGCCCGCCACCTGCCCGTCCTGCGGGGCGAAATGGATAAGGAGTGATCAATATGACCAAAGTCATCGTCGTCAACGGTCCAAATCTGGGACGTCTTGGCGTGCGCCAGCCCGACGTGTACGGCCGCCAGGACCTGGAGACGCTGCGTAGCCTGTGCTCCGAATGGGGATCGGCATTGGGCCTGGAGGTCGAAGTACGCCAGACCGACGACGAGGCCGAGATCATCGGCTGGATGCACCAGGCAGCTGACGAGAAGACCCCGGTGGTGATGAACCCGGCCGCGTTCACCCACTATTCGTACGGCTTGGCCGACGCCGCCCACATGGTGATCGACGAGGGCCTGCCGCTGATCGAGGTGCACATCTCCAACCCCTCGGCGCGCGACGAGTTCCGCAAACGTTCCGTCATCAGCCCCGTCGCCACCGGTACCATCACCGGCATGGGCTTCTACGGCTACAAGATGGCCCTCGACGCCGTCGCCCACTTGGTCGCGGATTAGCCGCATTCGCGCTATTTGTAAACACGCCGGGTCACATACGGATGATAGGATGAAATTCCATGGTTAGAAGACAACATGGCAATTCCTCCGAACACATCACCAAGCATATTTTCGTCACCGGCGGTGTGGTTTCATCCCTTGGCAAAGGCCTGACGGCATCGTCCCTCGGCCGTCTGCTGCGCTCGCGTGGCATCCAGGTGCTGCAGCAGAAGCTCGACCCCTACATCAACGTGGACCCGGGCACGATGAACCCGTTCCAGCACGGCGAGGTCTATGTGACCGAGGACGGCGCCGAAACCGATCTCGACATCGGCCACTACGAGCGTTTCCTCGACGTCTACCTGAGCCAGAAGGCGAACGTCACCACCGGCCAGATCTATCAGGAAGTGCTGCGCAAGGAACGTGCCGGCGAATACCTCGGCCAGTGTGTGCAGGTCATCCCGCACATCACCAACGAGATCAAGTCCCGCATGCGCGCCCAGGCGAGCGACGACGTGGACGTGATCATCACCGAAATCGGCGGCACGGTCGGCGACATCGAATCCCAGCCCTTCCTTGAGGCCGCGCGCGAGGTGCGCCGTGATCTCGGCGCCGAGAACTGCATGTTCGTGCACGTCTCCCTGGTGCCGTACATCTCCGCCGCGCACGAGCTGAAAACCAAGCCCACCCAGCATTCCGTGATGATGCTGCGCCAGTTGGGCATCACGCCGGACGCGCTCGTGCTGCGCAGCGACCGTCCGCTCAACCAGTCCATCAAGGACAAGATCTCCCTGATGTGCGATGTGGACGCCGAAGGCGTGGTCAACTGCGTGGACGCCCCGAGCATCTACGACGTGCCGAAGATCCTCTTCGACGAGGGACTCGACGCCTACGTGGTGCGCGAGCTCGGTCTGCCTTTCCATGACGTGGATTGGGACGAGTGGGCCGACCTGCTGGAGCGTGTGCACCACCCCAAGCATGAGGTGAACATCGCCATCGTCGGCAAGTACATCGATCTGCCGGACGCCTACCTGTCCGTCACCGAGGCCATCAAGGCCGGTGGCTTCGCCAACTACGCGAAGGTGAACGTCAAATGGGTCGCGGCCGACAAGTGCGAGACCGAGGAGGGCGCGGCAGCCGCGCTCGACCAGGTCGACGGCATCGTCGTGCCCGGAGGCTTCGGCATCCGCGGCATCGACGGCAAGATCGGCGCGTTCAGGTTCGCCCGCGAGAACAAACTGCCCGCCCTCGGCCTGTGCCTTGGCCTGCAGTCCATGGTCATCGAATACGCCCGTCATATGGCCGGCCTGACCGACGCGAACTCCACCGAATTCGATCCCGAGTGCGCCACGCCCGTCATCGCCACGATGGAGGAACAGAAGGACATCGTCGCCGGCAAGGGCGATATGGGCCACACCATGCGACTGGGCTCCTATCCGGCCGAATTGGAGGAGGGCTCGCTGGTCGCCGAACTCTACGGCACCACGCATGTGACCGAACGCCACCGCCACCGCTATGAGGTGAACGTGGCCTATAAGGACGCCCTTCGCGAGGCCGGCCTGAGGATCTGCGGCCAAAGTCCGGACGGCGAGCTCACCGAATTCGTCGAGCTGCCGCGCGAGGTTCACCCGTTCTATGTCTCCACACAGGCGCATCCGGAATTCAAGTCCCGCCCGACCAAGCCGCATCCGCTGTTCGCGGGCCTGGTCAAGGCCGCGCTCGACCATCAGCAGGACCGCTGATCACGCCCTGTGACGCATGTCAAGCACGCCCCGTCTCTTGGACGGGGCGTGCTGCTATATTGGCAGACAGTGAGCGCCGTCGCATCTGCGGCGCTCGTTGTGTGAGAAACCAGGGTTTTCAAAAGAAGGAACAACAATGGCCGATGAGTCAGTGGACCCGAACCGTTCCGATGCCGTACCAGAGCTGCAGTGGAGCACTGGAGACGAGACCGAGGTGATCAATCCCGTGGCTGCCTCGCCGCTTGCCGCGGTTATCGACCCGGTGGACGACGACATGGATGTGCTGGCGTCCAAGAAGAAGCGTGTGATCTGGCCGTGGATTGTGTTGGCCGTCGTGCTTGTGCTGGGTGGCGCCACCGCCGGTGGCTGGTGGTTCTTCGAATCCCATGCGCTGCCGGGCGTGAGCCTGTGGGGTAATTCGATGGTGGGCAAATCCAGGCAGCAGATCATCAACGCCATCGACGATCAGGTGAACAACACCTCCGTGCCGGTGGAATACAACGGCGAAACCGCCTCCTTCACGTTGAAGGAACTCGGCTACGACATCGATTCCGAAGAGATCGCCGACCAGGTGGTGAACGCCAAGCGTGACGGCGCATGGTGGAAGCGCTATCTGCCGAGCGAACAGGAGAACATCGAGCCGTCCATCTCACCGTCCGTCGCCGACGGATCCGTGATCGACGCGGCATTGGGCACGGCCGAAGTGACGCCTGTGGACGCCCAAGTGACCCTGAACGCCGACAGTAACGGCTTCGATGTGGTGTCGATGCAGCTCGGCAAGGGTGCCGACGCGCAGGCGGTGGCCGAGCAGGGCATCGCCGCGTTGGAATCCCTGGGCGAGACCCAGCCGGAAACCGTAACCATCGAATTGAAGGACACCGAGCCCGCGGTCACCGACGAGATCGCCAACGAGGCGAAGACCACACTCGACGGCCTGGTAAGCGACCCCGTTGAGATCAAGGTGAACGACCACACCATCGCCACCATCGACGCTCCCGCACTCGCGGCCGCGATGCGCATCGACGCGAACGAACAGTCCAAGCTGGCGGATAACGAGACCCGCAACGGCTACGTGGTGTTCAACGCCGACAAGATGCAGGAATACTACAACAACTCCATCAAGACGAATCTGCAAACCGGCCGCGAGGATCGCGAAGTCGTCGTCAACAACAACGGCGAAGAGCTCGAAGTGGTCAACGAAGGCCATGACGGCGTCACCGTGGCGGATGGCGCCGACACGAACATCGGCCCGCAGCTCGTCGAAGCGTTGGCCGACGGCGGCGGCTCCGTAAGCGTCGAAGGCACCGTTGATCCGATGCAGACGAAAACCACCAAGCGCCATGTGGTGGTGGACCTGTCCGACCATAAGGTCTACGCCTACGAGAACGACCAGCTGATCCGCGCGATGAGTATGTCCGCCGGCCAAGGCAACGATTACACCACCGGCGAGTGCACCGGCGATCTGTGCACGCCCACCGGCGATTTCACCGTTTGGCTGAAGTATCCCTCCCAGACCATGAGCGGCTCGGTCACGCTTTCGGATGGCTCCGTGGAGACCTGGAACGCCCCCAACGTCGGCTACGTGAACTACTTCTCCCACACCGGTTGCGCCATCCACCGCATCGCCAGCGACGGATACTACAGCGATGCCGCCGTCGCGGCCATGGGAGTGAACACCTCTCACGGCTGCGTGGGCATCGGCTGGGATCAGGCCGAATGGTTCTACGACTGGCTGGTGATGGGCACCACCGTTCACGTGCAGGCCTGACGAGCCGCACCAGCCGATTCGGCAGTCATGCAAAGCGGCTTTCCGCATACGGGAAGCCGCTTTGTCATAGGCGTCCGCCACCACTGGCTGTAGACCCGTTCAGGTGTGTTCCATATCACGTTCGCGGGTGGCCGACATCCGGTGCGGATACTAGTATTGCGGGCCGAGTTCTGTTACGTTGGCGTAAGACGAAATCCAGAGATGTAAGGAGGCGGGCACATGAGCGAGCAACAAGCCCCCGGCGCCGCGTCTGACGTGGAGATGAGCCAGTATGTGGCTGATCGCGGCCGCGTCAACGAGGACAAGATCAGGCAGGATGACGAGATCATCTCGCAGTTCGGCGAATACCTCTACGGCTGGCATGATTCCGACGCCGCCGGCGAGGCTGCTAAAAAGGGCATCAGCGAGCAGGTGGTGCGTGAGATCAGCGCCGACAAAGGCGAGCCCGAGTGGATGCTCGAGAAGCGCCTCGAAGGCTACCGCGACTTCGTGAACCGCCCGATGCCCCTGTGGGGCGTCGATCTGAAGGACTTCGACGCGGACGACTTCAAGTACTACGTCAAGCCGATGGACAAGCAGGCCGCCACCTGGGAGGAAGTGCCCGACGACATCCGCAACACCTACGACAGACTCGGCATCCCCGAAGCGGAGAAAAGCCGTCTGATCTCCGGCGTGGCCGCGCAGTACGAGTCCGAGATGATCTACCATTCCATCCAGGAGGATCTCAAAAAGCAGGGCGTGATCTTCGTGGACACCGACACTGCGGTGCGCGAATACCCCGAAATCGTACAGAAATATTTCGGCAAGTGCATTCCCAGCAACGACAACAAGTTCTCCGCGCTCAACACCGCGGCATGGTCGGGCGGCTCGTTCGTCTACGTGCCCAAAGGCGTTCATGTGGACATCCCGCTGCAGGCGTACTTCCGCATCAACACCCCGAATATGGGCCAGTTCGAACGCACGCTGATCATCGCGGACGAAGGCTCCTATGTGCATTACGTGGAGGGCTGCACCGCTCCGATCTACTCCACCGATTCGCTGCACTCCGGCGTGGTGGAGATCTTCGTGGAGCCGCACGCCCGCGTGCGCTACACCACCGTGCAGAACTGGTCGAACAACGTCTACAATCTCGTGACCCAGCGCGCCTACGTGCGCGCGCACGGCACGATGGAATGGGTGGACGGCAACATCGGCTCCAAAGCCACGATGAAATACCCGGCCTGCGTGCTCGCCGAGCCGTATGCGAAGGCGGAGACCATGTCGCTCGGATTCGCAGGCAAGGGACAGTATCAGGACACGGGCGCGAAGATGATCCATCTCGCTCCGCACACCAGTTCCACGATCGTCGCCAAGTCGATCTCCCGCGGCGGCGGACGTTCCGCCTACCGCGGTCTGGTCAAAATCGTCGACGGTGCCGAAGGTTCGTCGAACTCCACCGTATGCGACGCGCTGCTGGTGGACGACTACTCGCGTTCCGACACCTACCCGCATGTGGACGTGCGTGAGGACGACGTGTCGATGGCCCACGAGGCGACCGTCTCCAAGGTCTCCGAAGACCAGCTGTTCTATCTGATGAGTCGCGGCCTGAACGAAGACGAGGCGATGGGAATGATCGTGCGCGGCTTCGTCGAGCCGATCAGCCGCGAACTGCCGATGGAATACGCGCTCGAACTCAATCGACTGGTGGAACTGCAGATGGAAGGATCGGTGGGCTGAGCATGGCCGAGAAGGAAATCAACATCCCCGTCGCGGATCCGAACGATCCGTATGCGACCCCGGCGGCCATGCCGTCGAGCGCCGACCGCAATCCGCGCTCCTTCGACGTGGCGGATTTCGCCGAACCCTCGCGCGACCAGGAGGATTGGCGCTATACCCCGATCGAGCGCATCGAGGAGTTCTTCGACGTGTTCGAGCCGTCCGGCGAAACCGCGGTTCAGATCGGCATGGTGGATGGTTCCCCGGTTCCCTCGAACCAGGTCACCATCGCACAACGCAAGCTGGGCGAGGCGCCCTCCGGTTCCGTTTCCAAGCCCAGCGACCGCGTGGCCGCCGTGGAATGGAACTCCGGCGACACCGCCACCGTCATCGAACTGAACGGCGAACTCGACCAGCCGGTGCTTGTGCGGGTGCACGGCGCGGGCCAGGCGTTGGATGCCCTGCATCTGGTGATTGCGGCCGCCCCCAACACGCATGCCGACGTGGTCGTCGAGCACGACGGCGAAACCCGTCTGGCCGAAGGCGTGGAGATCGTCACCGGTCAGGACAGCCACATCTCCGCCACGTTCATCCAGGAATGGGCACACGGATCCAAGCATGTGGGCAACCATCGCCTGCATGTGGGCAAGGGCGCGAGCCTGCGCCACTCCGTCGTCACCCTCGGCGGCGACGTGGTGCGCATCCGCATGGATCAGGACTTCGGCGGCGAGCAGGGGGAGCTCAACATGCTCGGCATCTACTTCGTCGATCCGGGCGAGCATATCGAACACCGCACGATGGTGGTGCACAACCATCCCGAATGCAAATCCCGCGTGGTCTACAAGGGCGCACTTGACGGCAAGGACGCGCACTCCACATGGGTGGGCAACGCGTTGATCGAACCGACCGCCCCCGGCACCGACTCGTACGAGCTCAACCGCAACCTCGTGCTCACCCCGGGCGCGATCGCCGATTCCGAGCCGAATCTGGAGATCGAGAACGGCAACATCGTCGGTGCGGGCCATGCCTCGTCGGTGGGCCGCTTCGACGACGAGGAGCTGTTCTACCTGCAGTCGCGCGGCATCCCCGAAGTCGAAGCCCGCAAACTCGTGGTGCGCGGCTTCTTCGGCGAACTCGTCGACGAGATCGGCGTGCCCGCCATCTCCGAGCATCTCATGACCGTCATCGACCGACGCCTGTCCCGCGGAGAGAACGCGGAACTCGCGAAGGCCTTCGAAGAGCAGTAAGTCGTTACCAGTTTTAGGAGAACACCAATGGCAACCCTGGAAATCAAAGACCTCGTCGCCCACGTCGAAACCAAGGACGGCATCAAGCAGATCCTCAAAGGCGCGAGCCTGACCGTCAACTCGGGCGAGACGCACGCCATCATGGGCCCCAACGGCTCCGGCAAATCCACGCTGGCCTACACTCTGGCCGGCCACCCCAAGTACATCGTCGACTCCGGCCAAGTGCTGCTCGACGGCGAGGATGTGCTCAAAATGACCCCGGACGAGCGCGCCAAGGCCGGCCTGTTCCTGGCCATGCAGTACCCGGTCGAAGTGCCGGGCGTGTCGATGACGAACTTCCTGCGCACCGCGAAAACGGAGATCGACGGCAAAGCCCCCAAGCTGAAGACTTGGACCGAGGAGCTCACCGAGTCGATGAAGCGTCTCAAGATGGATCCGAAGTTCGCGACCCGTTCCGTGAACGAAGGCTTCTCCGGCGGCGAGAAGAAGCGCGCCGAAGTGCTGCAGCTCGAACTGCTGCGCCCGAAGTTCGCCATCCTCGACGAAACCGACTCCGGCCTGGACGTGGACGCGCTGCGCATCGTCTCCGAAGGCGTGAACCGCGCCAAGGAAGCCAACAACTTCGGCATCCTTATGGTCACGCACTACACGCGCATTCTGAAGTACATCAAGCCCGACATCGTGCACGTCTTCTCCGACGGACATTTCGTGAAAACCGGCGGCCCGGAGCTGGCGGACGAACTCGAAGAGCAGGGCTACGACCAGTACCTGCCTGCCGGCTCCGATTCCGAAAGCGCTTTGGCGTAAGGGCTAGAGTTCCAGCGGGGTCCGCGGGGGCCTGGAATATTCTATTTCCGACACGCTCCGGGCCGCTCAGGCCAAGTCTTTACGGTCGTAAACAGAATATTCCAGGCCCCCGCTCCAGTTTTGTGCGAGGCGTCTGTGCGTAGGAGTGAGATTAAATGATTGATTTCGATAAGGTGCGGGCTGAGTTTCCGATTCTGGACCAGCAGGTGCATGGGCGTCCGCTGGTGTATCTGGATTCGGCCGCGACCGCCCAGAAACCGCAATGCGTGATCGATGCGGAAAGCGAGTTCTACCGCACCATCAACGCCGGCGTGCATCGCGGGGCGCATGAGCTTGCGGCCCGCAGCACCATGGCCTTTGAGGACGCGCGCGCCAAAGTGGCCCGTCTGGTCGGCGCGAACGCGAAGGAGGGCGAGGAGGAGGTCGTGGTGACCTCCGGTGCCACGGCGGGACTCAATCTCTTGGCCACCGCGTTCGGCAACGCGAGTCTGGGGCGTGGGGGAGCGGAAGCAGCCCGTTTCGCGTTGAAACCCGGTGACGAGATCGTCGTCTCGAAGGCTGAGCATCATTCGGTGCTGCTGCCCTTTCAGGAGCTGGCGGCCCGCACCGGCGCGACCTTCAAATGGCTGGACTTGGACGACGAGGGACGCGTGCGCGTCGATGAGGCCCGCGAGGTCATCACCGAACGCACGAAAGTGGTCGCCGTCACCCATGTGGCGAATGTGACCGGCGCCATCACCGATATAGCGCCGCTGGTGTCCCGCGCGCATGAGGTGGGCGCGGTGTTCGTGCTCGACGCCTGCCAGTCCGTGCCTCATCTGGCCGTGGATTTCCATGCGTTGGATGTGGATTTCGCCGCGTGGAGCGCGCATAAGATGTACGGTCCCACCGGCGTGGGGTTCCTCTATGGCAAACGCGAACTGCTGGAGGCGTTGCCTCCGGCCAATTTCGGCGGTTCGATGGTGGAGCTCGCGTGGATGGACCAGCCGGCCCAATACATGGTGCCACCCGCCCGTTTCGAGGCCGGAACCCAGCCGGTGGCGCAGGTCGTGGCCGCCGGCGTGGCCGCCGACTGGATGATGAACATCGGCTTGGAGAATATCGAGGCGCATGAACGTCAGATCGCTGCCGAATTGCTGAAAATCGGCGACATCGACGGCGTTCGTGTTCTCGGCCCCCGCGAGAATGTCGGCCGCATCGGCACCGTCGCGTTCGATGTCGCCGGTGTGCATCCGCATGATGTGGGCCAGTTCATCGATGCGCAGGGCATCGCCATCCGCGTGGGACACCATTGCGCGCAGCCCGTGCACCGCCATTTCGGCATCTACGCGTCGAACCGCGCCTCCAGTGGCGTGTACAACAGCGTGGAGGACGCGCGCGCTCTGGTCGAAGCATTGGGCAAGGTGCGCGCGTTCTTCGGCGTGTGACCGTGAATGGCGGTAGATTGGAGAGCTATGAGTGATTTTGGTATGAGCGGCGACGAGCTGGAGCAGATGTACCAGCAGGTTATTATGGAGGCCGCGCGAGACCCGCACGGCAAGGAACGTTTCGCTCGCGACCTGACCAAGGAAGAGGGGGCGTCCGGTGGCGAGGCCATCGTGCGTGCGGGGCATGAATACTGCACGCCCGGCGAATCCCACCAGTTCAATCCGACCTGCGGCGACGAAGCGACCGTGCATGTGGAGGTCTCCGACTCCGAACCCCACACCATCGAACGGTTGGTGTGGGATGGACAGGGCTGCTCGATCTCGCAGGCGAGCCTGTCCATCATGGTCGATCTGGTCGACGGCAAAACCGTGGACGAGGCGATGGACCTCGCCGGAGCCTTTCGCAAGCTGATGGAGTCGCGCGGTGCCGGACTGGACGATGAGACGCTCGAAGACTCTTTGGAGGATGCCGTCGTGTTCCAAGGCGTCTCCAAATATCCGATGCGCATCAAATGCGCGCTGCTCGGCTGGGAAGGCATGAAGGATGCGGTGGCAAAAGCCCTCGCTGCCAAAGCCTGACGGAGCGCCGCCATCGAAGGGTCGATGCGGCTCTGCGCCGCCGGATGAAAACGGCGTGATGGTGGTGACAAACACCGTATATGACGATTATGCTGTGTAGCAGCATGTTCTTTTAATGATGGAGTAGCAATGAGCGACAATCTGGTTCCTGAACCCTCCGCCTCCGTATTCGATGCCGTCAACGGCGTTCTGCAGGACGAGAACGCCGCGCGTCGTGTGATGGCGAATCCGGCCCTCGCCAAAGGATTCCCGAACGGACGTCCGCAGCCAGTCGAGGGCGATGGTGGAAACTGTGGTTGCGGCGAAGGCGGACAGTGCGGTTGCTCCGATGGGAACGATGACGAGATTCCGCTGAAATTCGTCGATGAAATCGGACGCGCCACTGCGGCCGACGTGCGTGAGGCGCTGCATCAGGTGATCGACCCCGAGCTCGGCATCGACGTGATCGATCTGGGATTGGTGTACGGCATTGAGATCGACGAGCTTGGACGCGCCATCATCACCATGACGCTGACCACTCCCGCCTGCCCCCTCACCGACCTGATCGAGGACGAGTGCGCGAGTACGCTGGCCGGGCTTGTGGAGGAATTCCGCATCGACTGGACCTGGCAGCCGCGTTGGACCATGGAGAAAATCACGCCGGAGGGCCGCGAACAGCTCGCCGCTCTCGGCTTCAACTTCGACAACCTACCGAAATACTAGCATTTGTTTGATCGCGCGTTGCGCGATGACAGGAACCGGACCATTGCGATGGTCCGGTTTTTTGTATGCGCGAAGATGCGCGGAGTCTGACAGCGATTCATCATTTCCCCCAGCCACGTATTCGGTTGATGGATGGCCTCGCGGGCATAGGGGAAGAAGACGTGAATGTGCAAATACCCTTTTGGGGGCAATTTCCCCCTCTTTCAGCATGTTTTGTTTGACACGGGTGGGGGGGGGGTACTGTTTGGGGGCAAAGAAAGATGACGTGAGGTGGGACAATGTTGCGTAAGCTCGGTCAAAAACTGATTGCCTCGATTATGCGGCTGACGACCTTAACAGTTGCCTTCGCCCTTATAGGGTCCGCCGCCATAGCCATCGCCTCGGCTGATGAGACCTTGCAGACAATGACGAATCCTTTGACGGAGTATGCCGATATCACAGGAGCCCAATTAACGATCAATGGAACGGTATATCAAGTTCCTACAGGTTCCACCATTGAGATAAACGTGACCAATAACGTCGATGTCGATATATCCGCAACGATTAACTTCGAGATTCCAGCAAGCGAATTGGAAAAAGCCACTAAAAACCAAGATGGAAGCGTTACTCTCGACTATGAAATCGGTGGACTCACAACGCTGCCTGAGACCAACGGTTCTCAGCCTCTTGCGGGAGATTTAGGAACATATGTTATTAAGAATGGCGTTATCTCTCTGACTTTCAATAAGGATACTGTCGAAAAGAACGAGCGAGGACCAATTTCAGGCGGTTATATCACGTTGGGTTTCAACTCGTCTCATATCGATGCTGATGAAAATGGAAATGCCGCGCTTGTTTTTACGGATACCATCACGCAGTCGGTCAGCTTGAAAAAGACGGGCCTGGCAGTTGATAAGAAGCTCATCAGCCTGACGCAGTCCGATGACAAAGCGACCTATACGGCGGAATATCAGGTGACTGTGACCAATAGCGGCAACCAAGATATTGAAAAATGGCAGCTCTATGATGTCATTACCGGCAACGGCTGGATGACCGCTACCCAAATAAACTCAGTGTATGAGTCGCTGCAAAACTACGAGATTGGTGACCGGACGATAACGCCGCAGGCTGTGTATGCTTCCTCCAGCAGTTCAGGAGGCTCTGTTTCAGTTCCAACAGGTCTTGATCAGAGTGCTCATTATGTTCGATGGTGGGCTAATTTCCAACAGACGTTGCATCCCGGCGAACAGGTGACCATCACTTATCAGACAACGGTTCTTAACAATGTTGCTCAACAGGACAACAGATTTACCGTAGGTACTCCGTCCTCTGATAATTGGGCTCCGAATCAGTATGACGCGTCAGCCACGGATTTCGCATCGGCGAAAGTCAATAGTGCTCCCAACATATCGTTCAAGAAAGAAAATGTGTCCCATGAGAACGTATCATGTCCCGAACAGTCCACGTCGGATGGCGTGACTTCCTGCGGTGTCGCTCAATGGAAAATCACCATGTCCAATACAGGCGACGGACCTCTTCCCGCAGGTTGGGAATTGCATGACACCGCGGAGTCCATGTGGTACACAAGCGATCAAGTCAAAGAGTTGTATGAGCTTCTCACCAATCAGTATGCGGATGCCGCAAAAACCATTTTGATACAGGGAACGCTCGAAGTTAAGAGTGTTAATGGTACTGCGTACTCATATCCGGCCAATGATCTTCCGGACAACGTCCAATACAGCTCGCTGAAATTCATTTCCAGCTCCCGACTTGACGCGGGCGTTACATTGACCCTTTCCTATTCGGGCTACTATGACGCCAATACCACAGCATCCCCATCCAATGAAGGCGGAGCGTGCCTTGGTGAATACTGTGAGACATCCGGCCGCGTTCCCGTCATACTGGCTTCGGTGACTAAATACGGTTGCGTTGGTGGTGCCTCCAACTGTTATGGGAAGGATACCGCAGTATCGGCTTCTTTTGGCATTGGCTCTACGCAGGTGCCCACCATCGGATGGCGCGTTGACGTTCATGTGCAATCCGATGAACGCAATAACGATGTCACAATCGTCGAGGAACTTCCCGATGGGTTGAGGAATGTACGCTTCTCCTATAGTGATTCTGGAAACACGGATTCTTCCAGCTTTCAGGAGCTTAATGAAGGCGACACAGTCATAACGAAAGCGGAAGGAGGGACATTCATTATTCAAGTGACAAAGCAAGATGATCAACATTATAAGATTGTCGTTCCTAAAGAATCCACTTCGCTGCAGGAACGCGGGGAAGTGATTCTCTATGTGTCCGCGGAAGTGGACTTTAGTCGCTCCGACCTGTGGGATGTATCCCGCGCCGGACAGGATCTCGCCAACACATTCACCAATAAGGTGTCGGCTGCGATACAAGGTGAAGATATCGGCCAAGATGAGCAATCCATCACATATACGGTTCGCAAAGCTAGGAACATCACCAAAAGCACATGCGCACAAAGCTCTGTCAGTGATGGCGTGAAGAAATGCACGTATTCCATCACGGTCAATAATCTTGGATTGGATTTGGCTAGGAATGCCGAGTTCCTGAATCTCCAGGATGATCTTGAGATTTCCGGCACAGGATACGCCTCGGCGAATGTGACCAATGTATCCGTGAAAGTGTGTTCGAGCTCATACCGGGGGAGTAGCGGTTGCCCTTCACCGATGACTGACTATCCGGTGGATTATGAGGTGAAACGCTCCAGCGATGGGAAGAAGCTCACCACAACCATGAAAATTCCGGATGGAAAGCCCGTCGTTATCACCTATGACGTCGTGTTTCAAGGGGAAGGCAGTATAACCGCGAGTAACAAGGCGACAATCACGAATGCCTCCACATCCTTGGCCTCGGATACGAAAACTAGCACCGTGACGTTGACGACATCATCTGCGGGCGGATTCGTGGATGCTTTTACCGTGCGGAAAACGGATAAAGATACGGACTTGCCGCTGAGCGGAGCGGTATTCAGTTTGTATCAATACGATTCAGGCAGTGGGGAATATGTGAGCGAGCCCACTGCAAGCGCGACAACCGATAACAACGGTGAAATCACATTCAATAATCTGGAATGCGGCACAGCATACAAACTGGTGGAGAAGTCCGCACCTGAAGGCTATGAGCTGCAAAGTGAAGGAACCGAATTCTACCTCTCACCGTGCACTGACGATACTGGCAAACGGCCTAGCACCGCGGTTGCTTTTCCCGGAGGTTCTGCGATCTACCTCACCAACACGAGGATTCGGGGCTCCGTCGCTTGGTCCAAAGTGGATTCCGCCAAGCAAGGAACGGCATTGTCGGGGTCTCAATGGAGTTTGGAACGCCGAGACAAAGACACAACCGATGCTTGGACGACGCTTTATGACTCCATTGCTGATTGCGTAGACAGCGCCGCATGCGAGAACGGAATCGACCAGAATCCTGAGCCTGGTGGTTTCTTATTGGAAGGTCTTAGCACCGATTATGAGTACCGTCTTACGGAGACGAAGTCGCCTGACAAATATCAGCTGCCGGATGCTTCGCGGACGTATATGGTGTTCTCGTTCACCAGTCAAGGTGTCATCACAGTCGCCACGTTTGGAGAGTGGAACGCTGTATCGAATCAATGTGGAACAAAGGATAATCCGTGCCCGCTGCCGAATACGTTGATATCGGTGTCGTCGTTGCCGTTGACGGGCGAGTTCGGCACTGCGCGCCAATGGTTGGTGGGTGGTTTGGGACTGCTTGGATTGGCGGTGCTGAGTGTGCTGGGAGCGCAGTATTGGCGCAGGGCGAAACTCAACCAAACGGATATTGAGAAATAAGGAACAATAAGAGACTTTCCTCCGGTGGAATGCGGCAAGCGTCCGTCGAAGGGAATGTCGGGAAGGCGACGAGAATCTCGTTGGCGCGTGAACCACGTCGCCTTTCCCGGCTGGTTGAAGAAAGAAACAACAACCGACTCCGATTCTATGCGGAGGCGGGGAAAGGAATGAGCCAAGATGAAGGGTTCATTATTCAAGAAGGGCTTGGCCGCTCTCGCCGCCTTCGCCGTCGGCGCCGCCGGCATGGCGATGGCCACCACCACAGCCAACGCCGCACCGTCATTCGACAGCACGACGATCACATTGCGGGCATCCGATGCTCGCGCGTTCCAGATCGCCGGTGATAATGGCAAACCTTCGGGTGCGGTGCGTTCGTTTACGGCGTTGAAGATCGCTGATTATGTCAGGACACCGGATGCCAATGGTACCGCGGTCACGTTGCAGACGGTTGCCGGCGACGTCAAAAACTCTATCGTGGCCGTCTTGACGGCAGCGGACCAGAGCGTCGTCACTGGTGTCAAATATGATGGTGAGGTTTCCGACGGTGATCCGTTGGTGTGGCTGACGAAGCAGTCCAACGCGGACTATCGTGTGCTGGTCAACAAAATTCAGGATACGTTGAGTACCCAAGCAAGCGATCCAGAAAAAGTCGAGCTTAGTGGCACTGATCTGGAGATCACGCTTGGTAGGGCGGGTGTCTATTTGATTTGGGACGTCACCAATTCCGCTACGCAATCGTTCATGGACGATACCAACGGCCGAGTGGACGTGTCCAAGATCAGCACGGTGCTTGCGGGCACGAGTATCAGCGGAGCTGACCCTGAAGTCACGGGGAACAGCACAGGCATTGTGCCGATTGTCGATGTCAAGCAGACCATCACCACCACCGCGCTTGGCTCCTTCCAATTCCAGAAGGTGAAGGCCGATGGCACGACCGCCCTGCAGGGAGCTAAATTCAAGGTGCAGAAGAAGACCAGCGACCCTGATACATATACGTATCAGAATTATGCTTCGGCTTCCGGCCTGTGGTCTGATGCCACTGATGAAAAAACCGCCACCGAGTTCGAGAGTGACAACAGCGGACGGGTGGAATTGCTCAATATCCCTGCCGGAACCTACAAGATTGTTGAAACAACAGTTCCTGCTGGTTTCATGCAGAACGTCAATCCGGCATTCATCGTGACCATCAACATCAACGGCAGCCAGATGTCCTATGAGGCTAACGGTTCGGGAGAATACGCCGGTTTGGTTTCGGGAACGGGATCCCCCGGCTCGATCACATCCGACCTGAAGGTGAAGAATGTGACCAACATCACCCAACTGCCGTTGACAGGTGGTATGGGTGTCGCGTTGTTCACCGTGGTCGGTGTGGTGCTTGCCGGTGCGGCCGTCGTGGTGTACGCGAGGTCCCGCAACGCCAAGCGCGCGCTGGGCGTGTGAAACGAATCTCAAAGTATGCGTGGCAGGACGACGGATGTTGTTCGACGCCCTGCCACACGTGAGAAGAACGGATTGTGATATGGCTGGTGGTGTCAGTGCCGTGTCAAAGTTCACCGAGCAGCAGATGGCGTATCTTGAGTCGTTGCCCGCTGTGGACCGTGTAACATCTTCGCGTATCTACTATGCCCCGGAGTTCCGCGACGAATGCATGCGGCGATACCGCGCCGGGGAGAAACCCTTGGTGTTGTTTCGCGAAGCCGGGCTCTACCCTCAATTAATTGGGCATAAACGTATCGAACGGGCATTCGCGCGGTGGCGGGAGATGTCTGGTACCTGCGCAAAACCCAAAAGAAAATACTCACTCAAACCGTCATACGGGGTGACCGATATGCGTGATGACATCATTCGTCAACAGTCGTTGTTGATCCGCATGTTGGAGGACGAGATCGTACGGTTGAAGGATTCGCTTGGCGCGCATGACGAAAAGTGAGACCAATCCTTTGCCATCGTTCAGCGAGGCGATCGATGTCTCACGTTTCGTGGCATGGCGCAGACGAGTGTACCGTCAAATGGTGGCGTTGCGTGCGGTCGCTGCGGTATTGTTGGTCGCTGCGGTTTGTGTGACCGGCTATCCGCTCGCCATGCAATGGCGATCGGATCGGCTTCTGGCCGAGCGGACGGCATCTGCGCAGGAGCGTGTGGCCGGCTGGCCGTACCCGCAGGCCGAGGACGCTCTGCGGGCCGCGCGCGAATACAACAAGCATCTGGCGGTGGAGGGTCAGCCGATTTTGGGCGAAGCCTCCGACCCGTTCTCCGGCGAACCCGGCGCGAGCGGCGTCACGGAGAACGACGGCTCTTCTTCGGCCGCAGAAAACGACTCGGAATACCAGAGTATGTTGGACGCCGGGTCGGGGGAGATGGGCGCCATCCGTATTCCGAACATTAGTGTGGACCTTCCCATCTACCATGGCACCGGTGATGACGCTCTGGCCAGAGGCGCGGGACATCTGTATGGCACCAGCCTGCCCGTGGGCGGCGAATCGACCCATAGCGTGCTCACCGGGCATCGCGGCTTGGTCTCGGCCATGATGTTCACCCGTTTGGACGAGCTTGTGGTGGGTGACTTCATGTATGTGGAGGTGATGGGCGAGACATTGGCCTATCAGGTGGACCGCATCACCGTGATTGAGCCGAACGACACCTCGCAGCTGACCATCGTGCAAGGCGAGGACCGACTCACCCTGATGACCTGCACCCCCTACGGTGTGAACACGCACCGTCTGCTTGTCTCCGGAATCCGCGTCTCCATTCCCGAGCCTGCGCCCGATCCCACCGATCTGCACGACGCGCGCACCGTCGGCATATGGGTCTCGGTGGGAGCGCTCGCCTTAGGGGGATCTGTGGTTATGCTGCTGCGATGCCGCAAGCGGGAACCCGAACGGCCGATACGACATATGTCCGGCTGAGAGATCCTTGCGCCTCGCCCCACGGGCTCCGCTCAGGATGACGAAAAGATGAGGGCCTCGCACCGGTGTGGTGCGAGGCCCTCATCGCGTTTCTTGATCGGGTCGATCAGTCGTCGACGACGGTGCCCTTCGGGACGACGGTGATGCCTTCCGGCGTGACGGTGAAGCCACGGGCCAGATCATGCTCGGTGTCGATGCCGACGGTCGAATTCTCGGTGAGCACCACGTTCTTGTCGAGGATCGCCTTGTAGACGCGCGCGCGACGGTTGATCGTGACGCCGTCGAACAGGATCGAATCGACGACCTGCGCCCAGGAGTGGATGTGCACGTTCGGGGAGAGCACGGAGTGGTGCACCTCGCCGCCGGACACGATCACGCCGGGGGAGACGATCGAATCGGTGGCGTGGCCGAGACGGTCGCGGCCCGCGTGCACGAACTTGGCGGGCGGCAGCGTACCGGTGTTCGTGTAGATCGGCCACTGCTGGTTGTACAGGTTGAACTCCGGCACATAGGAGATCAGATCCATATGCGCGTCGTAGAACTGCTTGAGCGTGCCCACGTCGCGCCAGTAGGCGTGGTCCTTCTCGTTGGATCCGGGGATGATGTTCGTGTTGAAGTCGTACACGCCGGCCTCGCCGCGTGCGGCGAAATAGGGGGCGATGTCGCCGCCCATGTCATGCTTGGTGTCGGCGGCCTTCTCATCCTTGGCCAAAGCGTCGAACAGGGCGTCCGTGTTGGCCACGTAGTTGCCCATCGAGGCGAGGAAGGAGTTCGGATCGTCCGGCAGGCCGGCGCAGGTGTCCGGCTTCTCCAGGAAGGTTTTGATCTGGTTGGGATGCTCGGGATCCACATCGATCACGCCAAACTGGTTCGACTGGTCGATGGGCTGGCGGATGCCCGCCACGGTGAACTCGGCACCGGATTCGATATGCTGCTGCACCATCTGGCCGAAGTCCATGCGGTACACGTGGTCGGCACCCACGATCACCATGATGTCGGGCTGCACGTCCTCGATGATGTTGATCGTCTGGTAGATGGCGTCGGCGGAACCGAGATACCAGTGCTTACCGAGGCGCTGCTGCGCCGGAACCGGGGAGACGTAGTTGCCCAGCAGCGACGAGAAGCGCCACATCTGCGAGATATGACGGTCAAGCGAATGGGACTTGTACTGCGTGAGCACGATGATATGACGGTAATCCGAATTCACCAGATTGCTTAGGGGAAAATCGATCAGTCGGAACGCGCCGCCGAACGGCACGGCCGGCTTCGCACGGTCTCGGGTCAACGGCATAAGGCGCGTTCCCTCGCCGCCTGCCAGAACGATGGACAGGATTTTCTGTTTGTTCTTCGCCATCGCTGCATCCTCTCTTTAGTCACTGCCGGAGCGTCTTTCGACACCGAACTATTACCTCTGAGTCCCCGGCTTCGTCGCCAATGACTCGCACTGTCCATAATTGCAGATTTTTTCCGACACGCAAGGTAAGGCGCGGGCGTGGCGCAAGAGATTTCAGCGAATTCGCGTCGCGTAGAAGGCCACGGCGCTGGAGGCGGCCACATTGAGGCTATCCACGTCATGGCTCATGGGAATTTTCACGGTCAGGTCGGCGCGCGCGATGGTGTGATGGGACAGGCCGTCGCCTTCGGTGCCGAAGATCAACGCGAGGCGTTCGATATGGTCCGGCGCGGACGCGGGGGAGTGCAGACGGTCCACCAGTTCGTCCATGGACAGGGAATCGTCCTGCAACGCCATAGCCACCGTGGTGAAGCCCAACGCCTTGAGCTCATCCATTCCTTGGAACGGCCAGTACCGTTTGTTCTCGACGCCGCTCGGCTCGTATCCGGTGATGCGCGTCCACGGCACTTGGAACACGGTGCCCATGGAGACGCGGGCCGCGCGGCGGTACAGCGGGTCTCCGCAGGACGGTGTCACCAGCACGGCGTCGATGTCGAGCGCGGCGGCCGAACGCATCAGCGCGCCCACATTGGTCGGGTCGACGATATTCTCCATCACGGCGATGCGACGGGCGCCGCGGCACACCTCGGCCACGGACGGCAGCGGCCAGCGGCGCATCGCCGACAGCGCGCCGCGATGCAGCCGATAGCCGGTCAGCCGTTGCAACTGCTCGGGACTGGCGACGTAGACGGGAATGTCCGGCCCCCATTGCGCGTCGATGCGCGCGAAGGTTTCGGCCATGCCCTCGATCCACGGCTCCTCGACCAACAGCGAGATCGGTTCGCGACCGGCGGCCAGCGCGCGGTCGATCACCTTGGGGGATTCGGCGATGAACAGACCTTTGGCCGGCTCCAGCCGGTTGCGCAGCTGCATCTCGGTGAGGTTCACATAGGCGGATACGCGTTCGTCGTCGATGGTGCTCAAGGTGATGAACTGCATGCGAGGCCTTTCCATATGCTGTCTGGATACAAGAAAACCCCTTGGAATCCAAGGGGTTTTCGTTGGTGCCCGAGACGGGACTTGAACCCGTACGCCCGTTAAAATAGGCACTAGCACCTCAAGCTAGCGCGTCTACCATTCCGCCACCCGGGCAGGTGTCGTTTGGACAACGAGTAGATACTTTACCACCAAACTACGAGCGTGCAATTCCGGAGTGTCGCGTGTGTCGGTGTAGCCTTGGGACCATGACCGATGCCTTGTTTCTTTTCGATCCCGACGTCGACGGCGTGCCCGTCAACACCGACGAATTGCGCGCCGGATGGACGCTCACCCTGCCCGCCCACGTCAGACGCCACGCCATCCAGGCGATGCGGCTGGGTGCGGGCGACAGTCTGCAGTTGAGCGACGGACGCGGGCTGCGACTGAAAGCCGTGCTCGACGACGCGCAGGAGGGCTCGGCGAAGGTGACCGAGGTGGGCCTGGAACCGCAGCCGCTCACACGGCTGGCGTTGGTGCAGGCGTTGGCGAAAACCGGACATGACGAGCAGGCCGTCGACACGGCCACGCAGATCGGGGTGGACGCGGTGGTGCCCTGGCAGGCTGACCGGTCCATCGCCAAATGGAAGACGGGGCGCACCGACCGCAAATGGTCGCAGGTGCTTCAGGCGGCCACCGAACAGTCCCGCCGCTCCTGGATTCCGACGCTGGAGGAATGCGCGTCCAGCAAACAGATCGTGGCCCTGTGCCGCCGTGCCTGTGTGCATGGCGATCTGGTCGTGGTGCTCCATCAGGACGCCACCGACACCTGGGACGGTATCGAACGCTGTGTCGACGAACTGCAGGACCGCTGCTTGGCCGACGGCAAACCACGTACCGTCTATGTGGTGGTGGGGCCGGAAGGCGGCATCAGCGAGGCTGAGGTTGAGAGCTTCGTCAAAGCGGGCGCCCACTCCTGTGTGCTGGGATCCAATATCCTGCGCGCCTCGACCGCGGGGCCCGTCGCGTTGAGCCTGCTCAGCCGCGCGCTGGGACGATACGCCTGACGAGAAAAATTCATTCTTGCGTAACGCGAAATCTCCACGCGACGCAATAGCATAGAAAGCGACGGCCGAGGGGCCGGCGACGACGAGCCAAGGAGCATGATGAGCGATTCCGACGACTGCCTGTTCTGCAAGATCATCGCGGGGCAGATCCCCAGCGGCAAGGTCTATGAGGACGAGACGACCTACGCCTTCAACGACATCAATCCCAAAGCGAAGGTGCATGTGCTCGTCGTGCCCAAGAAGCATTACGCGAACGCCGCCGAACTGGCGGCGGCGGACCCCGCGCAGCTGGCGCATATGGTCGAGGTGGCGCAGGGCATCGCCGACGACGCCTTCCACGGCGACTACCGTCTGGTGTTCAACACCGGCGCGGATGCCGGACAGACCGTGTTCCATGTGCATGCGCATGTGATGACCGGCGAGACGCTTGACGAATAACCCCCAGTCATCACAGCGAGACGCTCGTAGTAGTTAACGAAAGGACGTTGTGGCCACCACAACACGCACCATCACGATTCCCCCGCAGCTCGACCCGGTCGCGGTGCTCGGACCGGTCGACGAGGTCATCCGCGAGGTGGAACGCGCGTTTCCCGAACTGACGATTATCGTGCGGGGCAACCGCGTCGCCATCATGTCCCGATCCAGCCGCACCGAATCCGACGCCTCGCAGGCCGAGGACCTCATCAATTCAATTATCCAAGCCGCGTTCACCGCGCCCATGGACGCGGACACCGTGCGCCGCATGCTCGACCAGCGCGTGCTGCGCAACGACGTGCGCAAGGAATTCCCCGGACGGGGCACCGCTCCGGCCCGGCTCGCCGTGCAGTCGGCGCAGCGCGACGGCGCGCCCTCCCCGGCGTTCAGCACCCGGCAGCAGACGCAATACCGCAAGCCCACGGTGCCCGGTGTGATCACCTTCGCGCTTGGCCAGCCGGTCCGTGCGAAAACCGCCGGCCAGATCGCGTATGTGAACGCGATCGAATCGCATACGGTGACCTTCGGCATCGGACCGGCGGGCACCGGCAAAACCTATCTGGCCGTGGCCAAGGCCGTGCGCGCCTTCCAGGACCGGCGCATCCGCCGCATCATCCTGACCAGGCCCGCGGTGGAGGCGGGCGAAAGCCTGGGCTTCCTGCCCGGCACGCTGAACGAGAAGGTGGACCCGTATCTGCGCCCCCTGTACGACGCGCTGTCCGATATGTTGGGCTCCGACCAGCTCAAACGTTATTTGGACGACGGCACCATCGAGGTGGCACCGCTCGCCTATATGCGTGGCCGCACGCTCAACGACGCGTTCGTGATCCTCGACGAAGCGCAGAACACCACCGAACAGCAGATGAAGATGTTCCTGACGCGCCTGGGATTCAACACCACGATGGTGATCACCGGCGACATCACGCAGGTCGATCTGACCGTGCCGCGTTCCGGTCTGGCGACCATCGAACGCATTCTCGGCGGCATCGACGACATCGCCTTCGTTCATATGGGCGCCGACGATGTGGTGCGCCACCGCTTGGTGGGGCAGATCGTCGCCGCCTACGACCGTCACGCGGCCATCGACGGCGACCATCGCGCGCAGGCGGGCGTCTCGCGGGCGTCACGGCACGCGGACCACAAACGGGAGCGCGAAGACGACGCGCGGCCTGCGGACGCCGAAGGCAAGGAGGTGCGCCAATGAGCGTGGAAGTGACCAATGAGACCTCATGGACCATCGATCCCAAAGCGTTCTCCGAACTGGGATTGTGGGTGCTCGACCAGATGCGTGTGAGCACGCAGTCCGATCTGACCATCATGTTCGTCGACCCCGATCCGATCGCCGAACTGCATATGCGGTGGATGAACCTCGAAGGCCCCACCGATGTGATGAGCTTCCCGATGGACGAGCTGCGGCCCGGCGACGGCAAAACCGTGATGGAGGGCATTCTCGGCGACATCATCATCTGCCCGTGGGTGGCCGCCCAACAGGCCGCCGCCGCGGGGCACAGCACCATGCAGGAGATGATGCTGCTCACCATCCACGGCATCCTGCATCTGCTCGGCTACGACCACGTGACCGAGGAGCAGGAGCGTCAGATGTTCGGCCTGCAGCGTCAACTGCTGCTCACCTTCTTCGCGGTGCGCCCTTCGGGCATCCAACAGGCGGTGCTGCCGGCCGGCACGCCGGATCTGCTCGCCGCATGGGACGCCGAACACGGCGGCGGCCGGCAGCTCGGCCACTGACCCGCACCCTCACCAGTCATCCGCATAGTAGACACAACGATTCTTTCCGCAAAGGAACACACACCGATGGAGTATTCCAGTACCGTCCTCATCACCCTTACCGTCGCGCTCGTGCTGGTCGCGGCGCTGTTCGTCTGGCTGTCGCTGACCATGGCCGCCGCCGAGGGCGCGGTGGCCCGCGTCACCCGCTCGAGTCTGAACAATCTCATCCTCGAGGTGCAGACCGACGGTGAGTCCGGCCAGTTCGCGCGGATGAAGAAGATCGACCGCATCCACAAAGTCCAACGGCTGATCGCGGACCGGTACGCCACGGCGGGAAGCTGCGCCTTCGTGCGCATCGCCTGCAATGTGCTCGTCGGCGTGCTCGTCGCCTGCATCGCCTCGCTGTACGGCGCGCCGCTGTGGGCGGAGCTGCTGCTCGGTCTGCTGGTCGCGCTGGTCGTGGCCGTGGTGTCGGTGCTGGTGCGTCCGCGATCGGCCGGCGCTTCGAAGCCGACCGACATCATGCTCAAGCATGCCGGCAAAATCGCCGTGGCCGCGGCCGTCACGCCATTCGCGCGCATCGGCGAGCAGGCCGCCTCCAAACGCAGGCAAAGTCTGTCCGACGATGAGGAATTGGAGAAGATCCAACTCGAACAGGGGCGCGCCGCCATCGACCGTCTGATGGAGACGAACGAATTCGATCCCGAGGTTTCGGAGATGCTGCGCAACGTGCTTTCGCTCTCCGATACGCTGACGCGCGAGATCATGGTGCCCCGCACCGACATGATCTGCATCGAGCGGGACTGCACGTTGGAGTCGATGCTCAAACTGTGCTCCCGTTCCGGATTCTCGCGTGTGCCGGTGATCGGCGACGACGTGGACGATCTGGTCGGTGTGGCTTATCTTAAGGACGCCGTGCGCGCCACCGCGTTCAATCCCGCGGCCAAGGACCGTGATGTGGAGTCCATCTGCCGCGAGCCGATGCTGGTGCCCGAATCCAAGCCCGTGGACGATCTCTTCCACCAGATGCAGCGCAGACGGCAGCATGTGGCCGTGGTCGTCGACGAATACGGCGGCATCGCGGGCCTGGTGACCATCGAGGACGCCATCGAACAGATCGTCGGCGAATTGGAGGACGAGCACGACCGCACGCAGCGCGCCGAACCGGAGAAGATCGGCGAGAGCAAGTGGCAGATGCCGGCCCGCACGCCGATCGCCGAACTGGAGGAGCTGTTCGAGGTCGATATCGACGAGGACGACGTCGACACCGTGTACGGCCTGCTCACCAAGCTGCTCGGTCAGGTGCCGATCGTTGGCGCTTCCGCGGTGACGCGCGGCATCCGGCTGACCGCGGTCGATTCGGCCGGCCGACGCAAGAAGGTGTCGATTATCGTGGCGGAACCCGCGCACGTCGAGGCCGACGAGGACAATGACGAGGAATCGGGCGACGAAACCGTCGCCGAACAATCGAATGACGAGGAGTGATATGACCGACAACGAATCGGTGCAGGGCGAGGAAGTCTACCGATCCGGATTCGTGGCGGTGGTTGGCCGTCCGAACGTGGGCAAATCCACGCTGATCAATGCGTTGATCGGCAAACAGATCGCCATAGCCTCGTCACGGCCCGAAACCACGCGCAAGGCGATTCGCGGCATTCTGACCACCGATCATGCGCAGCTCGTGCTGGTGGATACCCCTGGCATCCACCGTCCGCGCACGCTGCTCGGCCAACGCCTTAACGACATCGTCGACGAGTCCCTATCCGACGTGGATGTGGTGGCATTCCTGCTGCCCGGCGACCAGCAGATCGGCCCCGGCGACAAGCGCATCCTATCCCGTCTGCGCACCGACTTCGCCACCAAGCGCGAGGATGGCACCTACAAATGGCGTGTGCCGCTGATCGCCATCGTCACCAAAATCGACACGCTCAGCCGCGACCAGCTGGTCTCCAAACTCATCGAGATCAACGAGTTCGCCGACTTCGCGGACATCGTGCCCGTCAGCGCGCTGAAGGACGATAATCTGCACGAAGTGCGCAACGTGCTGATCGACCATACGCCCGAAGGCCCGCAGATGTATCCGGACGACCAGATCAGCGAGGAACGCCCTGAAGACACCATCGCCGAACTGATCCGAGGCGCGTTCCTGGAGACGTTGGACGACGAGCTGCCGCACTCCCTGGCCGTGGTCGTGGACTCCATCGACTATCCCGAAGACAACGAGACCGGCGCGACCTACGACGGCAAGGCCCTGGTGAGCGTGTCGGTGTATGTGGAACGCGACTCGCAGAAGCCGATCATCATCGGCAAGGGCGCCTCGAACCTCACGGCGGTCAAGAAGAAGCTGCGCACGCCAGTCAACCGCATCGTCGGCTGCAAGGCGCGTCTCGACCTGCACGTCAAGGTCGCCAAGGGCTGGCAGTCGGATCCGAAGCAGTTGGAAAAGCTCGGTTTCTAAGGCTCTCGATCGACCATGACCGAAATACTGGTGGTGGAGGACGACGGGGACCTCAACGAGGTCACCTGCATGTATCTGCGCGACGCGGGCTATGCCGTGACCGGCTGCCGCAACGTGCACGACGCCTATGAGGCCATGCACGGCCGGCTGTTCGACCTGGTGCTCTCCGACATCATGATGCCCGGCGCGAACGGTTACGAATTCGCCGAGAAACTGCGCGAACTCGACCGGCATATCCCCATCATCCTGATGACCGCACGCGACGACATCGCCTCGAAAAAACGCGGATTCCACGCCGGCGTCGACGACTACATCGTCAAACCGGTCGATTTCGAGGAGCTGACCCTGCGCATCGAGGCGCTGCTGCGGCGCGCGCATATCGAGGACGAGCGCAAACTCGTCGTCGGCGCGTTCGTCATGGACGCCGACCAAGCCACGGCCAGTCTGAACGGCGAGCCGATCGCGCTCACCGCACGCGAGTTCAACATCCTCTACAAGCTGCTCAGCTACCCGAAACAGGTGTTCTCACGCGCCCAGCTGATGGACGAGTTCTGGGACGCCGGCGGTGAGACCAGTCTGCGCGCCGTGGACGTGTACATCACCAATCTGCGTAAGAAAATCGGCGCCTGTGAGGATTTCGACATCCTCACCGTGCGGGGGTTGGGATACAAGGCGGTGCCGCGGTGAACGCCCGCCCCACGGTCAAGGAACGCCGCTATTCCCCATGGGTATTCGTCTGGACGTTCCTGATCCTCTGCGTGCTGGCGGGCGGACAGGCGTTGATCCTCGCCGAATACGCGCGGATCGACAAGCTGCCGCTGCCGTTCATCCTCGGCATGACCGGCTATTGGGTGATCGTCGCGGCCGTGATGAGCGCCGTCACCTACCGGCAGATTCGCCGGCGGGTCAAACCGATGGAGGAGTTCGCCGAGGCCAGCCGCCAGGTCGCGGCCGGCGATTTCAGCGTCTGGCTGGAGCCGCGCCATCTGGAAGGCTCGAGGCAATGGGATTCCATCGACCAGATGTACGCCGACTTCAACACCATGGTCGAGGAATTGGGCAGCGTCGAGATGCTGAAGGACGATTTCGTCTCGAATGTTTCGCATGAGATCAAAACGCCGCTTTCGATCATCCAAAGCTACGCCGCCTTGCTGGAAAGGCCGGATCTGAGCGAGGAGCAGCGGATCGAATACGCGCATACCGTGGTCGTCGCTTCCAAGCGGCTGAGCACGCTGGTGTCCAATGTGCTCAGGCTCAGCCGTATGGAAGCCGCCGGCGCCCACGCGCAGGTCGACGACTACGATCTGGCCCGCCAGCTCGCCGATGTGGTGCTGGGCATGGGTGATCTTTTCGACGCCAAGGGCATCGAATTCGACGTGGACATCGAAGACCGCGTGTTGGTGCACGCCGATGCCGGCATGATGGAGATCGTGTGGAGTAACGTGCTGTCCAACGCGTTGAAATTCACGCCGTCGGGCGGGCGCGTGAGCCTGACCCAAACCTCCGACGAGCGTTCCGCCACAGTGACGGTAGACGACACCGGCTGCGGCATGACCGCTTCGGAGGCCATGCACGCCTTCGACAAGTTCTATCAAGGCGACACCTCGCATGCGTCGGAAGGCAACGGGTTGGGATTGGCCATGACCAAGCGGGCGGTCGAATTGTGCGGCGGGGACATCGCCATCGCCAGCGAGCCCGGACGAGGCACCACGGTCACGGTGCGCGTGCCCGTCGCGCGGTAGACGGGCGACGCGAACACGGTTTAACACAACTCAAACAATTCCTCATCCAAACCAAACAATCCGCCAACAGTCGGCCAACATTCGCCCCGTACTTTAGGAATCACCAACCAAACCAACGATTCCTCGAAGGAGCGAACATGAACGCAACGAACGCGACCGCCGAAACCACCGACTTCATCGGCTACGAATACCGCACCATGCAGGTTCCCGCCGATCTGGAAGGATTGGTCATCGACAGCTACCGCAGCTTCGGCTGGATGCTGGACGCCGCCAGCCCCCGCCAGACCATCGGCAACAGCGAACTGCGCTTCAAGCGCGACCGCCAGATCCGCAACAAAGCCGAACTCTCCCGTCTGCAACGCCAATTCGACTCCTCGATCCAGCGTGTGAACGCGCTGCAGGCGTCCCCGCGCACCAAAGCCTCCATCGTCTCCTTCACGCTCGGCATCCTCGGCTGCGTGTTCCTTGGCGGTGCGACGTTCTCCTATCTGGGCGGACTCATGGCGCTGATGATCATCCTCGCCGTGCCTGGATTCATCCTGTGGATCGCCGCGTACCCGGCGTACCGCGCCGTGCTGTCGAGCGCCCAGCAGAAGGCCGCGCCGCAGATCGAAGCGGTTTACGATTCGATCTACGAGCTGACCAAACGCGCCAGCGGACTGCTCGGCTGACGTAGGTCATGCGTTCAAAGTGACATATCGCGCGTCGCCGTGCGCGGGGCGGTCGTGGCCCGGCACGAGGCGGGACATACCTTCCGCGAGCATGCGCTCGCGTCAGCGGCGGCGCAGCAGGCTATCGGCCATGCCGATCACGAGGCCGACGAGAGCCGGCACAACCCAACCGAGGGTGAACTGGCTGAACGGCAGCCATGACAGCGCCGTATCCAGCCAGGGGATCGAGAATCCGAATACGACGGCGAGGCTGGCGATGCAGCGCAATCCGGCAGCCACTCCGGCGAACAGCACGGTCCAGAAGTAGACGCGCGGGAACCGGGCGGAGAACACATTGTGGGCGAGCGAAAGCGCGACCAACACGATGGCAATCGGGTACAGGGCGGACAACACCGGCACCGACACCGTGATAATCGCGCTCAGTCCGGCATTCGAGACGATGAAACTGAATACCGTGAACGCCACCGTCCACACCCGGTATCCGATGTGATGGCCGACGATGGTGGGGAAGCGGCTCTGGAAATACGAGCTGCACGTGCAGATCAGACCGGTGCACACGTTCAGACAGGCGATGACGAACACCACGCCGAGAAACGCCGTGCCGAAGGGACCGAACATCGCGCTGGTCAAGTTCGTGAGCACGGTCGCGCCAGTGTCGGATTTCGGATCGATCGTGGCCAGCGAACCGGACACCACTCCGACGAACGACAGCGCGCTGTAGATCATGACCAGCAGCACGCCGGTGCCGAGTCCAGCATAGCCGGTCTCGCGCCGCACCTGCACGTCGGATGCGATTCCCATCTGTCTGACGTTCGCGGAGATCACAATGCCGAAGTACAACGCGGCCAGCAGATCCATCGTCTGGTAGCCGTCGAGGAATCCCCTCGCCAGTTGGCCGTCGGAGTAATCGCCCATCGGAGCGGCCGTCTCTCCTTGGAAGCCCAATACGCAGGCGACGAACAGCACGGCGATCATCGCCAACAGCAGCGGTCCCATGAATCGGCCGAGCACTTTCGAAAGCCTCTCCGGGTGTCTCGACAGCGCGAACGCAACCGCGAAGAACACGAAAGAATACGCCAATTGCGCGAATCCTCGGGACGAAGAGCCGGCGAAAGGCACCACAGCCATCTCGAATGAGGTGGTGGCGGTGCGGGGGATCGCGAAGCATGGGCCTATGGTGAGCATAATCGCCACGCCCAATCCTTGCGCGAAACCGGGGGAGACGCGGTTGGCGAGACGTTCGAAGCCTCCGGCGGCGGAGACCGCCATCACGCCCAATACCGGCAGTCCCACGGCGGAGAGGATGAATCCAACCGTCGCCACAGCGGTGCGCGAGCCGGCCTGTGCGCCGATGCATGGCGGAAAGATGAGATTGCCCGCGCCGAAGAACATCGAGAAGAACGTGAAGGTGAGCAGCATGCGTTCGCGCGCGCCCAATCTCATTCTGACGCGGGTCGGATCGGCTGTCGGGGCCGCGAGCCCCTCGCGATCCGCCGTCCGTTGGTTCCGTGTGCGATCTGCGGGCTGTTCGCCGTCGGTCATATCATGCCTCTTCCTCGTGAGCCTCCCTCATCATAGTGGCACCCGCGACGTCCGGATGCACGAAGGCCGGTGCGGACGCCCGTCCACCCCGGCCTTCGGTGTATGCGGCGGCCCTTTACTGGCCGGTGAAGGTCTGGTCGTAAAGCGACTGGCCACGCTGCGTGTGGAGCAGCACCCTCACGGACAGCTTCTTGTCTCCTTTGAGTGTGGCGCTGGCCAGATTCGCGATGGACTGGAAGGAGGTGCTGCGGCCCTCGACCGCGGTGCGCAGCACATCGCCCTGAACCTCCAGAGCCGTGGGCACGATGATGTCGATGGTGACCACATCGCCTTGGGCCGTGACCGAGGTCGCCAGTCCCTGCTCCTCGTACGTCTGCATATCCTCTTGGAACAGACGCTGCATCTCCGGATAATTGAGCATCTCCACGGCGTCCGCGAACAATCCGTTGTCGGCGTCCGCCTCATCGGACTGCTGGGTTTCGTCGTTCTGCGAGGTTTCGTCGCCCGCCGCATCCGTCGTTTGCTCGTCCGAGGGAGTCGCTTCGGGCTCGGCGACCTGGCTTTGGTCGGTGGTGTCGGCGGCGGGGGAGCTTTCCTGCGGATTGAGCAGCGACAGGGTGCCGAACGCCAGAGCCGCGGTCAGCGCAACAGTCATCACCGTGCCGATCACAATGCCGGCAATGGCCAGACCACGGCCTTTTTCATGGAGGCGTTTGGTCTGGTTGAGGCCGAGCAGCGACAGCACAAGTCCGATCAGACCCGTGAAGGACAGCACGAAGCCGGTGATGGACATGGCGTTCCATTCGGCGCGTTCGCGTTGCGCCGAGGCGTGTTGCGCGGCGACGCCCAAGGGTGCCATGCCGGTGAAGGTCACCGGCTGCTGCATGCCGGTCTGTTGGGGAGAGAACGACTGTTGGGTAAACTGTTGGGCCGTCGCCGAGGTGTCGGGCAACGCCGTGGCGAAGGCTTGCGTTTGCGCCGACGTCTGCGTCTGCGGCGGATTCACCGGGGCGGCCGTCTGCTGGTCCGACGTCTGCTGGGGAGACGTCGGTTGGATTGCCTGGGGGACCGGCTGCTGTTGGTTCGACGTCTGCGGATGGCCGTCCGTCGACGGGACCGGAGGCATATCCGTTTGCTGCTGCGCCGTCGTGTTCAGCGCCAGCGTGGGATCCGCCTGTTCATTGTTCTGATCCGCGGCTTCTGCGGTGTTCGAGAGCGGACGGCATATGGTCCGGTCGTCGAGAGGGTCGTCGATCGGCAGCATCTCGCCGGACACCGGCAGGTCGCCGGAGTCGCCGTTGGCCATGGCGGACGGAAGATATGGCACTCCGTATTCGTCGAGAGGGAAGTTGCGCTGAGCCTCCAACGGCTGCGGGTCTCCTGCGGGGTTGAAGGAGAAATGCTCTCCCGTGTCGGTGGTTTCGGAAGAGACATCAGGGTTTTCGATGTTTTCGCTCATGATGGTGTTCTTCTGTACGGGTTGTTCTGTGGTGTCGGATCTTGTGGATATAAGGCGCGAATTGAACCTCATATCGCGACAGGGAACAAGATAACGGGGGTAGTTGACAGATTTGGCAAACTTGTCACATAGTATCCACAGATTGGACACGAAATGACCAATATCGCGCGTTTTCGGGCTATTGGCCGCATATTAGACCGTTGCCTCCATGTCGAACCGACTTGCACGGAGGGGGAATACGGGGTTGATATAGGGGGTTCTATATGGCGGTCCGATCCGCTTCCACGGCGGTGTGGGACATGCTTTGCGATATCGCCCCATCCTCGACCAGCGCGGACATGACCAGATTCGGCAGCATGATGCGCAACTGGCTCGCCGAATCCGCGCGCAACAGCTCCACCAACGTCATATCCGCGGCATGTTCGGCCCGATAGGAGAACATCGCCATGAACACGCCAAGCGCCGCTTCGACGGCGAGCTGCGAGTTCGGGCCCATCGCCTGCGGATCGATGTCGAGAACGGTGAACCAGGTCTGGCGGATGGCGTCCCTCACCATCGCGCGCATATGGGGCGAGCTGCGTTCGCTGGCCGCATGACAGAGATGTTCCATATGGTCACTGAGCGTCGGATCGTCGATGAGCCGGGCGAGCGCCTCATCGGAACCGGTGAATCCACGCAGTACCGCGGCGACGAGCTCGTGCGGAATGGCGTGCTGCAGCGCGCTTTCGGCCAGTTCGTCCAATCCGCTGTAATGGTAGTAGAAGGTGTTGTGGTTCACCGCGGCGAGACGGGTGACCTCCTTCATGGAGATCTGGGAGTACGGATGGCGTTCGAGCAGTGTCCAGAACGCCTGTTCCATGCGTTCCTGCGCCGAAGGCAGTCCGGAGTCTTTTCTCGGTCGTGGCATGCGTGCTCCTTGGATGGCGTGGGACGGTGCGAAAACTAGAGGAACCGTCTGGTTGATTCCGTTTTAATTAGAATAACTCTCTAATATTATGTCCTTTTGATTTCAGCTGAATCAGGTAACGACCATACGAAAATCATAAGGAAAGCAAGGCGGTTCTATGGAACAGCGGAAGAAGCACGGTATCGGGATGGCGAAACGGTTCGCGATGCCCTTCGCGGTGGTGTTGGGCGTGATGTGCATGATGATGGTGATCTTCTACCCGATGATGCACCTGGAGGTCAAGGGTCTGCCGGTCGCCATCGTCTCGTTGGACGAAGGCGTCGAGACGCCGCAGGCGAGCGTCAATGTGGGCGAGACGATGGCCGAACAGCTGACGTCGAACAACGACGACTCCGCGACGATGGTGTGGACGCGGCTGGATGACGAAGCCGAGTTGGACGAGGCCATCGAAAACAACGAGTACTACGCCGCCGTGGTGATCCCCGAAGATTTCAGCGCGCAACAGGTGCAGGCCCAGCTCAACCCCGACGACGAGTCCGCCACGCCGACGCTGCGCGTGATCATCGACAACGGCAAAAGCCCGGTGGCCGCGAGCCTGCTGGCCCAGGCGCTGCCCAGCGTGCTCGAACAGACGGGCGCGAACGTCGAGACCGAAACCGTGCATGAGGGTGATACCGCGTCATCCTCGTCCTCCGGACTGGCCATCGGCACCATGATGGCCCAGAACATGGCGATCGCGCCGCTGTTCGTCATGAGCTTCGTCGGTGCCATGTTCGTTTCGAGGACGATGAGCATCTCCTACACCGACAGCCGGCTCGAGCGCACCAAGCGCATCGGCGTGCAGCTTGCGCTCGCGGTCGTCGTCTCGCTGGCCGCGTCCTTGGCGGTGGATTGCATCTCGGCGGTCGTCTCCGGCAATTGGATGCCCGCCGCGGCGATTCCGTTCATGTGGATGGCGAGCCTGTGCGTGATGCTCGCCGCGCTGGCGCTGTTCGACATCGCGACGCCTCTGGGCGCGGCATGCGGCGCTTTGACGCTTGCGCTCGGTCTGTCCTCGGGTATGTTCCCCTATGAGATGCTGCCCGAATTCTGGCAGGATTGGATCTACCCGTGGGTGCCGCAGCATTTTATCGGCGACGGTGTGCGCGACATCGTCTACAACAGCCACGGCGCATGGAATTCGGGCAGCGCCCCGCTGCTGGTGGTCGGCGCGGTCGGATTGGCGCTGCTGCTCGTGGTGGTCGCCCTGCCGTCACGCAAACCCCGCCAATCCGCGTTCGAACGCTAACGGAGAGCGCAAGCCGGCCGTGAGGGACTCACGATTCGCGGGTTCCCTCACGGCCGATGCCCATTCAAAGCCGGAATGCAGCCGCCATGCCTGCGCGTACGCCGACTGTTCCTATCTATCGGTCGAGTCGGGTGGATGCGGCGAGCACGAGGGTGAGCATCGCCGCGGCGGTGAGGAAGCTGACTCGCATGGCCGCGTCGAAGGTGGGCAGCGAGGCGACGAGCGAGCCGAAGATGGCGATGCCGAGCGTGCTGCCGATCTGACGACTGGTGTTGAACATCGCGCCGGCGATGCCGGATTCGTGCGGATCCACGCATCTGAGCACCAAAGCGGAGACCGGAGGCGTGACGAACGAGCAGCCGAGACCGACGATGCCGCTGAAGACTCCGACCAGTACAGCCCCGAGATGCGTGCCGAGCGCCGCCATCGCGGCCAAACCCAGAATCATCAGGGCAAGGCCTGCCAATACCGGAACCCTGGTGCCGAACATGTTGGCGATCCTCGGGGCGGAGAGGTTGCCGATGGCGCCGCATACCGCCGAAGGCACGAAAATCAGCCCACAGACCAGCGGAGACAGTCCGTATTCATTCTGCAACAGACTGGTGCACAGGAACACCGTGCCATACCAGGAGATCATGAACGCCAGTCCGATCGCCAACGAGACGCGCATATCATACGACCTGAGCAGATGCAGCGGCATCATCGGATGGGTGGCGCGCCGCTCGACGAACAGAAACGCCGCCAGCGCGGCGAGACCGAATGCCAGCAATCCGATGACGGTCGGCGAGACGAAGCCCAGCTCGCCGCCTTCAATCAGACCGCCGACCACACCGCCCAAGGCGAGCAGCGCAAGAATCTGACCCGGCCAGTCGAACGGCGTCTCCTTGCGTTGGGATGCGGACAGGCGGGGGAGCAGCGCCAGAATCAGCACGCATACGGGAATGTTGATGCCGAACACCAGACTCCAGTGGATCGGGGTGAGCACTCCGCCGAGAATCGGTCCGGTGACGCCGGCCACGGCTCCGCCCAGTCCCCAATAGCCCATCGCCACAGCCTGCTCCTTGGGATCGGGGTAGTTCTCGCGGATCACGCTCATCGATGAGGGCAGGAACATCGCGGCTCCCACGCCCATCAGGCATCGCCCGGCGATGAGCATGGGCATGGATACGGCGAAGGTGCAGATGACGGAGCTTGCCAGAAACAGCGCGCAGCCGATGCCGAACATGCGTTTGGCACCGAACCGGTCCGCGAGGCCGCCGGCGGTGAGCAGCAGCGCGGCGAACGGTAGCGTGTAGCCGTCGACCACCCACTGCTGGGCGGAGACGCCGCCTCCCAGCTCCTGGCTGATGGTGGGCAGCGCGAGGTTGACGATCAGCACGTCAAGACCGCTTAGAAAGAACGCGGCCGACGCCACGAACACGGGGATGTGGGATGCGGAGCGCGCGGACGATGGGGCTGCGGCGGAGGTTTCGATGATGGTGGTGGACATGGGTGCTCTCCAAATCGTGGGTTTCACCACGCATCCTAGGAAGCGGGAAAACGGAAAACCAATACGTGCCCCGTTGCTTTCTTCATGTCTTGTGAGCATGGAGAGATCCTTCGACTCCGGGCTGCGCCCCTCCGCTCAGGATGACGAAGATAATGGTTATTCGTCATGCTGAGTGGAGTGCAACGAGGCGCAAGCATCTCCACAGGATGACGAAGAAAGACGCAGCGAGGCGCAAGCATCCCACGAAACGGAAGCGACAGGTTATGCGGCGGATTCGACAGGTTATGCGGCCATATCGTGGTATCCGGACGGTGGTGACCGTCCGCAGCAAATCTACAGAACCCTTGAAATGATTGGCTTTCCAGCCATGCCTGGCACGATGTTATTCACGTCAGGCATGGTAAGTGATACCGGTCATGTATTGGTTCGCGAACCGTGGTTCTCCGACAATGGAACCACTCGCATAACGGCGTGCACACGTTCCTCAACACAACGGCAGCGAAGCCCTTGCGAGCGGTAGAGAAACAAGTAGTCCTACGCAGGAGAGAAACCATGCTGGAAATCAATATGGATGACGTCATCGCGGTCATCCAATCCATCCAGACCCAGCTGATCGTGATCGCCGTGGCACTGGTGCTGGCGATCATCGTCACCGTCGCGGTCAACAAGCGCACCGTCGCGAACGCCGCCGTGCGCAAACTCACCCATTCGACCACCTGGGTCGTCGCCGCGGTCGCGGCCATCGTCTCCGTCGCCATGATGCTGATGGGCCCGCTCAACAGCATGATCACCATGGCCACCGCCACCCGATACGATCTGAGTCAGGAGAACATCGAGGCGGCCAACGAGCTCGCGGTCGATATCGAACGCGAAGGTATCACGCTGCTACAGAACAACGACGATCTGCTGCCGCTAAGCGATGCCGGCAACATCAACGTGTTCGGCTGGGCGTCCACCAACCCGATCTACGGCGGCACCGGCTCCGGCGCGCTGTCTGACGCATACGACACCACCTCGCTGCTCGACGGCCTCAACGACGCCGGCTTCACCACCAACGACGAACTGACCGACTTCTACACCGATTACCGTTCCGAACGCGGCGTCATCTCCGTGACCGCCGCCGACTGGACGCTGCCCGAGCCGCCCGCCAGCACCTATAGCGACGAGCTGCTCGCCAACGCCGAGGAGTTCTCCGACACCGCGATGATCGTCATCGGACGCGTCGGCGGCGAAGGCCTCGATCTGCCGACCAACATGGGTGATATCGCCAGCGTCGCCGGCACCGTGGAGGGCGTGAACTACGACAACAACTCCGATGAGTACGCCGACTTCGAGGACGGACAGCACTATCTTGAGCTCAGCCGCTCCGAGCGCGACATGATCGATCTGGTCACCGAACGCTTCGAGAACGTGGTGCTCGTGTACAACGGCGCGAACGCCTTCGAAATGGACTTCCTGAACGACTATCCGCAGATCAAGTCCGTGCTGTGGGCACCGCATCCCGGCCAGGCCGGCTTCGCCGCGCTCGGCGAGGTGCTCTCCGGCGCAGTGAACCCCTCCGGCAAGACCTCCGACACCTTCCTGACCGATCTGACCACCGCCCCGAGCTGGAACAACTTCGGCGACTTCGCCTACGACAACGTCGAGGAATTCGAGGTCGAATCCGCCCGAGGCGTGCGCTACCCGCACTTCGTGAACTACGTGGAGGGCATTTACGTGGGCTACCGCTTCTGGGAGACCGCGGACGACGAGGGATTGATCAACTACGACGAAGCCGTGCAGTATCCGTTCGGTTACGGCCTGAGCTACACCACCTTCTCCCAGGAGATGGGTGATGTGACCTACTCCGACGGCACGGTCTCCTTCGATGTGACGGTGACGAACACGGGCGACACCGCCGGCAAGGACGTGGTCGAGGTCTACTACAACCCGCCCTACACCAACGGCGGCATCGAGAAGGCCACCGCCAACCTCGTCGAATTCGCCAAAACCGACGAGCTCGCCCCGGGCGAGTCCCAGACCATCTCGATCGAGTTCGAGGACGACGACATGGCCTCCTACGACTACGAGAACGCCGAAGCCTACGTGCTCGAGGCGGGCGACTACGTGGTGTCCATCAATTCGGACTCCCATACGGTGATCGACGAGCAGACCATCAACGTGGCCGAGACCATCACCTACGACACCGAGGACAACACCCACAACGGCGACGAGGTCGTGGCCACCAACGTGTTCGACGACGCGAACGGCGGCCTGAACTACCTGAGCCGCGAGGACGGCTTCGCGAACTACGCCGAGGCCACCGCCGCCCCGACCGACTACAGCATGTCCGACGAGGACAAGGCCACGTTCTACAACACCGGCAACTACGATCCGACCGAATTCGACGATCCGGACGACGAGATGCCCACCATGAACGCGGACAACGGCTTGCGTCTGGCCGACCTGCGCGGCGTCGACTATGACGACGAGCAGTGGGATCTGCTGCTCGACCAGCTCGACTTCGACGAGATGGATGAGATCATCGCCAACGCCGGCTACCAGAACGCGGCCATCGACTCCATCGGCAAGATCCGTCTCTCCGACGCAGACGGCCCCGCCGCCCTGAAGGACAACTTCACCGGCGCCAGCTCCATCGGCCTGCCCTCGAACATCGTGCTCGCCTGCTCCTGGAACAGGGATCTGGCCCGCCAGTTCGGCGAGGTCATCGGCGACATGGCCCATGACCTGCAGATCTCCGGCTGGTACGCCCCGTCCGTGAACCTGCACCGCTCCGCCTTCGGCGGCCGCAACTTCGAGTACTTCTCCGAGGATCCGGTGCTGACCGGCGATCTGGCGGCCGAGCAGATGCTGGGCGCGGCCGACCGCGGCGTCTACTCGTTCACCAAGCATTTCGCTCTGAACGAGCAGGAGACGCAGCGCAACGGCCAGCTGTGCACCTGGGCCAACGAGCAGTCGATCCGCGAACTGTACTTGAAGCCCTTCGAGACGATCGTCAAGGCCGACGGCGACGCGCAGGCCATGATGGGCTCGTTCAACTACATCGGCAACACCTACTCCAGCGCCCACACCGGCCTGAACAACACCGTGCTGCGCGGCGAGTGGGGCTTCCGCGGCTTCGTGGAGACCGACTACTTCTCCGGCACCAACTACGCCTACCAGACCGGCGACCAGGCCATCCGCGGCGGCACCGACGCGATGCTGGCGACCACCGAGACCACGAACCACATCACCGACGAAAGCGCCACCTCCGTGATCGCGATGCGCCAGGCCACCAAGAACATCCTGTACACGGCGGTCAACAGCTACCGGTACGAGAACGGCGAGCCCGAATCCTCCACCCCGATGTGGCAGATCGCGACCTACACGACCATCGCCGTGCTCGGCGTGCTGCTCGTGGGGCTTGAGGCACTGGCCGTCAAGCGTTATCTCACCCGCACGAAGGAGGCCAAAACCGACATCAAGTAACCCCTGACTTCTCACCCTGCATTGCAAGCGCCGCCGCGGAGTTTCCCGCGGCGGCGCTTTTCGTCCAATACATGCGCATCGCGCATCGCGGCACGTACAATATTTGAATATCGGTTCCATCGAGCATAGGGAGAGTGGCGTGGAAATACGCGCGTTGCGGTACTTCGTGACGATCGTGCAGGAGGAAGGCATCACCGCAGCCGCCGATGCGCTGCATGTCAGCCAACCCACCCTGTCACGCCAGATCAAAGATCTGGAGGGCGAACTAGGAGCAAAACTCTTCACCCGCGGCAACCGTGGTCGCGCTCTGGAACTCACCCGCGAAGGACGCATGCTCTACCGGCGCGCGTGCGAGATCATCGCGCTCGCGGACAAAGCCGAGACGGAGATCGCGACCAGCGAGACGGTTGAGGGAGATCTGCACATCAGCGCGGCCCAGACCTGCTCGATGCGAATCGTGGCCAAGGCGCTCGCCGCGTTGTGTGAACGGCATCCCGGCGTTGTGGTGCATCTGCAGGACGCCTACAGCGACGACATCATCGACCGGCTCAACAACGGTCTGACCGACTTCGGTCTGCTGGTGCAGCCGGTGGATATGAGCGGTTTCGACTACCTCGACATTCCCGGACTCGACCCTTTGGGCGTCGTGGTGCGCGAGGACCATCCGTTGGCGGGACGCGCGAGCGTCGATGTGGGCGAGCTCAAAGACATACGCGCCATTGTGCCCAAAGGCTCCATCAGCCGCAATGACGCGTTGGTGCAATCGCGTCGTCTAACCGATGGGCTGCTTGTGGTCGGTACGATGAATCTCGCCCATAACGCGGGTTATCTGGTGCGGGAGGGATTCGGCGCGATGATCTGCCCTGCGAGCGTGGCCGAGACGGGCGAGGGGAGCGGTCTGTCGTTCGTGCCGGTGTCGCCGGAGCATGTCGTGCGCGTGAGTCTGGCATGGAAGAAGAACCAGCCATTATCGCGGCAGGCCGAGGTCTTTCTCTCGCTGCTGCGTGACGTCATCGATGGCGAGTCTTCCGGCGATGCGGACGATACGGTATGACTACCGGAAATATATTCAGATAACAGATGTGTTTGGTATAAGTTTCTGTATTTGTATTCTTTTTTGTCGCGGCCTAACGTGAGGGATATCAGCGATCCCACACGTAAGGAGCACATCATGACAATCCCCACCCGCATTCTGTTCGTCGGCGCCACCGGCAGCATCGGACGCCTCGCCATCGACGAGGCGCTGCGTCAGGGCTACCATGTCCGCGCGCTGGTGCGCGACGCGGCACAGGCCGGACTGCCCGACGAGGTCGAACTGGCGGTCGGCGATCTGACGCGCCTCGAGACGTTCGAAACCGCGCTGGACGGCATCGACGGCATCGTGTTCACCCAAGGCTCGCACGCCAGCGCCGCCATGGTCGAAGCCGTCGACTACGGCGCCGTGCGCAACGCGCTGCTGGCGCTGCATGGGCGCAAGGTGCGCATCGCGCTGATGACCGCCATCGGCGTGACCTACATGGACTCGCAGTACAACCGCACCATCGAGGCGCATGATTGGAAGCGCCGCTCGGAACGTCTGGTGCGCGCGAGCGGCAACGAATACACCATCGTGCGTCCCGGCTGGTTCGACTACAACGACGACGACCAGCTGCGCATCACCTTTCTGCAGGGCGACACCCGCCGCAACGCCAGCCCCGAGGACGGGGTCGTAGCCCGGCGTCAGATCGCGCGCGTGCTCATCGACGCGCTTGGCTGCGACGAGGCCGCCAACACCACGCTCGAGCTCGTCGCCGAACACGGAGCGGAGCAGGAGGATCTGAAACCGTTGTTCGCCGCGCTCGAACGAGATCCGTCCGACGGCATCGACGGCGTGCTCGATGAGGACAACTTCCCGCTGTCTGCCCAGCCGGAACGCGTGCTCGACGATTTTAAAGCCGTCGAGCTCGTCCGTTGAGCACCTGCATCTCAAAGGATTGATTCGACGTTCAATCGTTGCAACGGCACTGCATACGGGGATGTCGGATAAGAATACGATAAGGAGAACATCATGGGCAAGACATGGATGATCACCGGCGTATCCATCGGATTCGGCCGCGAAATGACGGAGCAGCTGCTTGAACGCGGCGACGTCGTCACCGGCACCGTACGCGGTGAAAACAAGGTCAGGGACCTGATCGAACGCTATCCCGACACCTTCAACTGCCGTCTGCTGGATGTGACCGACGTGCCCGCGCTCCAGCGCACGGTCAGGGACGCCTTCGAGCGGCACGGGCGCATCGATGTGGTGGTCAGCAACGCCGGATACGGCCTGTTCGGCTGCGCGGAGGAGCTTTCCGACGCCGAGATCGACCATATCGTCGCCACGAACCTGGTCGGTTCGATCCAGTTCATCAAAACCTCGCTGCCGTATCTGCGCGCCCAAGGCGGCGGCCGCATCATCCAGATGTCCAGCTACGGCGCGCAGGTGGCGTTTCCCGCGAATTCCATGTACCACGCGACCAAATTCGGCATCGAAGGATTCTGCGAGGCGGTGGCGCAGGAGGTCGCGCAGTTCAATATCGGCGTGACCATGGTCGAACCGGGCGGCGCCCGCACCGAATTCCGCTACGGCAGCGCCAAAATGGCCGAGCTGATGCCGGAATATGAGAGCTGCCATGGATTCCTCACCATGCTCGACGCCTCCAAGGGACTGGCTCCGGGAGACCCCAAACGCATGGCGGAACGCATCATCGCCAGCGCGGACCAGGAACCCGCTCCGCTGCGCATGGTGCTGGGCAGCCAAGCGTTGGCGGCGACCATCGAACGGCTGGAAGACCGTCTGGCGGATTTCAAAACCCAGACGGAACTCGCCGCGTCCACCGATTTCTAGGTTTCTGCCATAAGACGAAAAAGGATGGGCCGCTCAACTCGAGCGGCCCATCCTTTTTCGTCACTTCTTTTTGGTGGTGTACATCTGCGTGTTGAGCAGCGTGGCGTAATGCTTGATCACCTTCGGACGGATCACCTTCATGGAGGCGGTCATCAAACCGTTCTCCTGGGTGAACTCCTCGGGCAGGATGATGAATTTGCGCACGGATTCGGCGCGGGAGACGCCGTCGTTGGCCTGGTCGACGAACTTCTGCACCTCGGCGCGTACGGCGGCGTTGTTCGCCGCGGCCTGCATCGACATGTTCCGATCCAAGCCCTTGGATTCCAGCCACGGCCGCAGCGACTCCTCGTCCAGCGTCACCAGCGCGGAGATGAACGGACGCTTGTCGCCGAGCACCAGCGCCTGCGAGACGAATTGGCAGCGCTGGATGATCTCCTCGATCGGGCCCGGGGCGACGTTCTTGCCGCCTGCGGTGATGATGAGATCCTTCTTGCGTCCGGTGATGTAAAGGAACCCGTCGTTGTCGAGACGACCCAGATCGCCGGTGGCGTACCAACCGTCCTCGGTGAACGATCCCTCGGTCGCATCCTCGTTCTTATGGTAGCGGGGAAACACGGCCGTGCCCTTGACCTGGATCTCGTCGTCCTCGGCGATGCGCAGGCTGAAGCCGGGGAATGGGATGCCGACGGAACCGGGATGATACGACGCGCCCAACGGGGTGAACGCGCAGGGGGCCGTCGTCTCGGTCAAACCGTACCCCTCGTAGACGGGGACGTTCGCGCCGCGGAAGAAGGCGAGAAGCTCCGGATCAAGCGGGGCGCCGCCGGCCACGATCCACTTGGCCCGACCGCCGAGCACATCGCGCAACGCCTTGTAGACCAGCGGGTCGAAGGCCGCGCGGCGCGTGCGGGTGAGCGCGCGCACCTTGCCCTCGCCAAGCTCGGCCATATAGTTCTGCGCGGCGACCACGGCCGCGGCGAACGCCACGCCCTTGGCGCCATGGCCGGCCTTCTGCGAGGCCGCGTTGTAGACCTTCTCCAGCACGCGCGGCACCACGATCATCACGGTGGGCTTGGCCACCTGCAGATCGGAGATCAGCGTCTTGATGCCCTGCGCGATATAGATATGCAGTTCGGAGGCCACCACGATGTAGTTGATCGCACGGGCGAAGGAATGCGCCTGGGGGAGGAACAGCAGCACGGAATGGCTTTTGTCGTGCAGCAGTTCCGGCATGTAGTTCGGCAGGTTGAGCGCCGTGGTGCAATAGTGCTCATGGGTCATCTCCACACCCTTCGGTGCCGCGGTGGAGCCGGAGGTGTAGACGATCGAGCAGAGGTCGGTTTTCTTGACCGAGTCGATGCGCTCGTCGAGGGCCTCGTCGCTCACGGACGCGCCATAGGCCTTGAGCTCGTCGAGTCCGCCGGTTTCGATGGTCGCGACATGCTCCAGCGAGGGACATTCCTCCACCGCGCCCTCGGCCTTGTCGCGCATCTCGGTGCTTTCGACGATGAGCAGACGCGCGTCGGAATTGTTCACGATATTGCGGATCTGCTCGGCCGAATCGGTGTCGTAGATGGTGGCGAGCACGCCGCCGCAGGCCATGACCGCGGCGTCGGTCAGATCCCACTCATAGGAGGTGCGGCACATGAAGGCCACGGCGTCGCCCTTCCTCAGGCCATAGTGCATCAGGCCTTTGGCCACGGCGCGCACCTCGGCGAGGAATTCGTTGGCGGTTTTGGTGATCCACTGGTCGCCGATCTTATAGGTATACAGCGGCTCGTCGCCCATGCGGGCGGCACGGTCTGCGTAGATGTCGTAGATCGACATGCCCTCGTCCAGCGGCGGATTGCCCTCGGTGTGCGAAGTCAGCAGCTTGGAGATCGCGTCGATGTCGGTGACGGTGGGGAATCCCGGCCCCCATTCGTCGGTGTGGGGCAGATCGACCTGGCTGGAGGAGGCGTATTCGCCGCCGGCGTAATCGGGCTGGCCCGCCGAATCATCACTGACCGGATGCACGAAATCAGCGCCCAGACGCAGCGCCTTGCGCGTCATATTCGCAGTCTGCTGCTTCAATGAGGAAATAACGGACACGTGATGCTCCTTGACAAGTCTTCTTCTTATATGACCTAAGCGGTTCTCAAAATGGCCAGTTTAGCCGGCAAAACGCGACACGTCACCTTACGCTACCGTAGGCGGAGAGCCCGCAAGAACGGTCAGCGCGCGAATGGAACAACCATGCGGTGCCCATTTGGCGGGATTCGTGGCCGCAAGCTCTGTGGTCTGGGTTACACTGTTCCGCTGTACACCAAGACCTGTTATGACAAGGTTTCGCATGCGTTACGACGTGTTATGACAAGGTTTCGTAAGAAGAAAGGGCTCTCATGGCTGAAACCCAGAAAGCCACGGTGACGTTCGGCGTCCTGAACGAGACGTCGGATATCGAGTCGCGCGTCGCGTTGACGCCCGACATCGTCACCCGGCTGGGCAAGAGCGGCGTCTCCTGCCTGATTGAAAGCGGCGCGGGTGCCGCCGCACAGTACACGGACGAGGATTACGCGAACGCGGGCGCGAAGGTCGCCTCCCGCGACGAAGTGATCGCCGGCGCCGACGCGCTCGGCTTCGTCGACCGTCCGTTCGCCGAAACGCTGGCCAAGGTCAAGGCCGGCACATGGATCATCGGCATGCTCGGCTCGTTCACCGACGCCGACTACGTCGCCTCGCTCGAGAACGCCGGTTTGGTCGGCGTCGCCATCGAGAAGCTGCCCCGCCAGCTTTCCTCCGCGCAGTCGATGGACGAGATGACCTCGCAGAACTCCGTTATGGGCTACAAGGCCGCCATCGCCGCCGCCGACGCCTACGGCTCCTTCCTGCCGATGATGACCACCGCCGCCGGCACGATCCGTCCGGCCAAGGCGCTGGTGCTCGGCGCAGGCATCGCCGGCCTACAGGCCATCGGCACGCTTAAGCGTCTCGGCGCGGTCGTCACCGCCTACGACGTGCGTCCCGCCTCCAAGGGCGAGGTCGAATCGCTGGGCGCGAAGTTCCTCGATCTGGGACTCGACTTCTCCGCGGGTCAGGGCGAGGGCGGCTACGCCCGCGCGCTCACCGCCGAGGAGCAGGCCGCCCAGCAGGCCGCGGTCGATGAGAAGGCCGCCGGCTTCGACATCGTCATCACCACCGCCAAGGTGCCGGGCCGCAAGCCCCCGGTGCTGCTCACCAAGGCCGGCGTCGACGGACTGCACCGCGGTGCTGTGATCGTCGACTGCGCCGCCTCCGACCTCGGCGGCAACGTCGAAGGTTCCGTGATCGGCGAGCAGGTCACCGACGGCGGCGTCAAGATCATCGGCGCCCCGTATCTGGCCTCCGGCGTCGCCACCACGGCCTCCAACCTGCTCAGCCGCAACGTGGCCGACGTGCTCGCCCACTTCGTGCGCGACGGCAAGCTGGCCCAGGACCTGTCCGAAGAGCTCGACGACGCGCTGGTCGTGGCCGGCCGCGCCGAAGCTCCGGCCGCCAAGAAGGAAGAGGAGTAAACCATGCCCACTCTTGTCGTTTCCATCACCCTGTTCGTCCTCGCCCTGCTCATCGGTATCGAGGTGATCGGCAAGGTGCCCGCCACCCTGCACACCCCGCTGATGTCCGGCGCGAACTCGATCCACGGCATCGTCATCGTCGGCGTCGTCATCGTCGCGGCCGAGGCCAATTCGCCGCTCGCGTATGTGTTCATCTTCCTGGCTGCCGTGCTGGGCACGATGAACGTGGTCGGCGGCTACGTGGTCACCGACCGCATGCTTGAGATGTTCAAGTCCAATAAGAACGAGAAGAAGGGGGAGAAGTAAGCCATGGCAACTGAAACCATCGGAGCCATCGACATCGTCGCCTGGTTCGTCTATCTGTTCTCCGCCGTCATGTTCGTGGTCGGCCTGCACTATATGAACTCGCCGAAGACCGCGCGCAAGGGCAATATGATCTCCGCCTTCGGCATGGTCGTGGCCGTGCTCATGGCATTCATCGTGCTGTTCGCCAAGGGATTCATCTCCACCGTGGCCGTGGTGATCCTCGTCGTGGGCATCGCCATCGGCGCGATCGCCGGCGTCGTTTCCGCCAAGAAGGTGAAGATGACCGATATGCCGCAGCTCGTCTCCGTGTTCAACACGGTGGGCGGCGGCGCGGCGGCCCTCGTCGCGCTCAACGACATCCTCACCAAGGCCGAAACGCCCGACATCGTCGTGCTCATCACCGCCGGACTCGGCGTGGTGATCGGTTCCGTCACCTTCACCGGCTCGCTGGTCGCCGCCGGCAAGCTGCAGGGCCTCAAGTTCATGCGCAAGCTCACGCTGCCCGCCAAGGGCGTGTGGAACGTGGTCTTCATCGCGCTCACGCTGATCGCCTTCGTGATGCTGTGCGTGCAGCCCGAGCAGCGTCTGCTGTGGAGCGTGCTGGCCACCGTGTTCGCCCTGTGCTATGGCCTGGTGTTCGTCATCCCGATCGGCGGCGCCGACATGCCCGTCGTGATCTCCGTGCTCAACGCCTGCACCGGCACCGCCGTGGCCATGTCCGGCCTCGCTATCGACAATGTGGCGCTGATCGTGGCCGGCGCGCTCGTCGGCTCCGCCGGCGTGACCCTGTCCATCCTGATGGCCCAGGCCATGAACCGTCCGCTGCTGTCCGTCCTCGCCGGCGGATTCGGCGGCGGTTCCTCGGCCGCCGGCGACGCCGAAGGCCCCGAAGGCACCATGAAGGAGACCACCGCCGACGACGTGGCCGTCCAGCTCGTCTACGCGGAGAAGGTCATCTTCGTGCCCGGCTTCGGTCTGGCCCAGGCGCAGGCCCAGCGCGAACTCGCCGACCTCGGCGAACTGCTCAAGGGCCACGGCGTCGAGGTCTCCTACGCCATCCACCCGGTCGCCGGCCGTATGCCCGGCCATATGAACGTACTGCTCGCCGAAGCCAACGTGCCCTACGAGGAGCTCGTCGACCTCGATGACATCAACCCGCAGTTCTCCAGCGCCAATGTGGCCCTCGTCGTCGGCGCGAACGATGTGACCAACCCGGCCGCCCGTCGTCCCGGCACTCCGGTCTCCGGCATGCCGATCCTCGACGTCGACATGGCGCAGAACGTCGTCGTCATGAAGCGCGGCCGCGGCAAGGGCTACGCCGGCATCGAAAACGAGCTGTACTTCAAGGACAACTCGCAGATGCTCTTCGGCGACGCGAAGGCTGGATTGCAAGCCGTCATCGCCGCCGTCAAGGAATTGATCGCATAACGGAGCGTCATCCGCGTTGTGGAGGGCTCGACGTACCGTGTGTACGCCTTCGCCCTCCACGCCTTGATGCCGCACACGTTATGCGACCAATTCGAATTGATCGCGTCACGGCACGACATCCGCTGGTATGGAAAGAGGGAGGATCTGAATGTCGTCCCTCTTTCCATACCAGCGGGCCTAGGTTCACAAATCGAACACCCGCGTGACGAAGCCGCCGACGCGCTTCCAGTAGCGAGCGGGATCGGTGCCCGCGCACATCGCATGTCCGGCCCCGACGACCAGCAACTTCTCGCGGTCGATCGACGAGCACGCCTCGTAGTTGGCCTCCATCGCGCGAACGGGAACGAATTCGTCCTCCGAGCCTTGAATGAACATCATCGGCACCGTCGTATGGCGAAGCTGACGCAGGCATGACGCCTCATGCAACCCATATCCCGCACGCCATCTCGCCATCAGCCCCACGCCGGCGAACAGCGGGGCGAACATCCAACGAGGCAATTTGCCCTGCATCGCGGCACCGGACATCAACGCATCCCACACCGAGGTGTATCCGCATTCCTCGATCGCCGCCACCACATTGCGGGGAAGGTCCGGTTCCCCGACGGTCATCATCACCGTGGCCGCACCCATGGAAATCCCCTGCAGCAGAATGCGCGCCTGGGGGTCGCTGGCGACGATCAGCGAGATCCAACGCATCAGATCACGACGCTCCAGCCATCCCATGCCGACATAGCGGCCCTCGCTCAGCTCATGCCCACGCGAGGCCGGCAACAGCACGGTGAATCCCATCCTGGCGAACCGACGGGCGTATTTCGCCACTGCTTCGGGCTCACTGCCATGCCCATGGCAGCAGATCGCATACAGATGCGCCTTGGGAGCGGCATGGTCGGGATCCAGCAGCCAGCCGTGCAGCAGCAGTCTATCGTCGCTGCGCACCGTAACCGGCTGTCGGGACGCGACGAACCAGTCGATGGCGTCGGCCTCTTCGGCCGCGTCCCGTCCCACTCCCGAGGGAATCCGCGTCTGCGGCGATGTCGCCACACCCGAGCGCATATCCAACGCGCGGGCGAACACGGTGTACGAAAGCGCCGCCCACCCTCCGGTCGCCGCCAGCAGCGACGAGGCGATAACCGCCGGGGCAAGGCCGCGTCCGGATTCGCGGATGGTGGGGGACAAGCGACGTGATGAGCCAGCCATATGACCTCGGTTCGTTGAGGGGTGATCGACATCCATCTTAGTCGTATGAGCGGCTCCACACGGTCGCGCTCCGGTAGAGGAGGCCAAGGAGGAACGCAATGTCCACGACATGTCTATACTGGTGAACTGTTGCTTTGGCGAGGGAAGCTGCATGGCAGACTTCCGTTATCGACTCGGCGTTCGACCCACTCCTTGAGTGTGTTCCTTCGGCGCGTCGATGCGTCGAAGCGGAATATACGAAACGATTCAAGGAGTCATCATGGCCGTTACCATCACCCTCGAAGGCGCCAAGCGCACCGAGTTCGGCAAGGGCGTGGCCCGCCGTCTGCGCGTCGCCAAGCTCATCCCCGCCACCATCTACGCCGGCGGCGCCGATCCCGAGTTCATCCAGCTCCCGATGAAGGAGACCACCCTGGCGCTGCGTCACAACAACGCCCTGTTCACTCTGAACTTCGACGGCGAGACCAAGATGGCCGTCGTCAAGGATGTGCAGCGCAACCCCGTCAAGCGCATCGTCGAGCATGTCGACTTCTACGAGGTCAAGGCCGGCGACAAGATCGACGTCGAGGTGCCGGTGTTCGCCGAAGGCGAGCCGAAGGGCGCCGCCGTCGCGTTCGTCGACATGCAGGAGCTCAAGGTGCGCGCCGACGTGGCCAACCTGCCCGAGAAGATCGTTGTGAACGTCGACGGCCTGACCGACGGCGCCAAGGTCCTGCTCAAGGACGTCGTCCTGCCTGAGGGCGTCGAGCTCGACATGACCGATCTCGAGGAGCCCGTCGTCTCCGTCACCGTGCCGGAGGACGCCTCCGCCGAAGCCGAGCCCGAGGCCCCGGCCGCCGAGTGATGATGGCGGGACCCGATCCCGCGACCATCGGCTGACAGCATCCGGACCCATGACCCGCCGTCATGGGTCCTTTGCGTTCAGCGCCCGGTTTTCACCATGTGAACCCCGTGCCGCATGGACGGCACCGGTGTGGAAAAGTAAAGTGCAGGCCCCATGCCACAAGCATCACGGGCGAACCCCAAGAGAATACGCCGCCTCGCGGCCGTACATTCCAAGAAGAAGTGACTATGACTGAAAACACGCATCACGATCCGGCCGCGCTCAGCAAGCTCGCCGAAGCGTTCACCGTCCTGCCGAACGATAACCCCGCCTCCGACGCCAAGCGCGCCGAACTCATCGACAAGCCCGCCTTCGGACAGCTGTTCTCCGACAATATGGCCCACATGAGCTGGACCAAGGGCGAGGGCTGGTCCGACCGCCGCATCGAACCGTACGCGCCGCTGAAGATGGATCCGGGCGCATCCGTGCTCCACTACGCGCAGGAATGCTTCGAAGGGCTCAAGGCCTATCGTCACGCGGACGGCTCCACCTGGCTGTTCCGTCCGGACGCGAACGCGGAACGCTTCCAGAACTCCGCCAAGCGCATGTATCTGCCCGAACTGCCGATCGACGACTTCCTCGGCTCCTGCGCCGCGCTCGTCAAGCAGGATGTGAACTGGGTGCCCTCCCGCCGCGAGTACACGCTGTATCTGCGTCCGTTCATGTTCGCCTCCGAACCCTTCCTTGGCGTGCGTGCCCCGCACGAGGTGGACTACTGCGTGATCGCCAGCCCCTCCGGCCCGTACTTCCCGGGCGGCGTCAAGCCCGTGAGCATCTGGGTGGAGGACAAGTGGTTCCGCACCGGCCCCGGCGGCACCGGCTTCGCCAAGTGCGGCGGCAACTACGCCGCCTCCCTGCTCGGCGAGTACAAGGGCATCGAGAACGGCTGCGAGCAGGTGTGCTTCGTGGACGCCGCCACCAAGACCTATCTTGAGGAGCTGGGCGGCATGAACATGATGGTCGTCCACAAGGACGGCCATGTGGAGACCCCGTCGCTGACCGGCAACATCCTGCCCGGCGTGACCCGCCGTTCCCTGATCCAGCTCATGCAGGACCATGGCCGCGACGTGGTCGAGACGATGATTCCGCTGGAGCAGCTGCTCGAGGACATCAAGTCCGGCGAGGTGACCGAGGTGTTCGCCTGCGGCACCGCCGCCATCATCACCCCGATCGGCCGCTTCAAGTCCGACAAGTTCGACGTGACCGTAGGCAACGGCGAATCCGGCGAGCTGACCGTGAATCTGCGCAACGAGCTGCTCGGCATCCAGCTTGGCGAGATCGACGATCCGCACAACTGGATGTGGAAGGTCTGCTGACCTGCGACCCAACCTTATGCGAGGGCTTCCGTTCCGGACGGAAGCCCTCTTTTCGTCTCGTGGAAAACGCGGCGCGCCTGAAGGTGGGGGAGCATGGGGTTTGTTATATTGAGGGGCGGCGAAAAGGAGATCTGCGATGGAAGTGGCGCTGGAAAGCAATGCGTTTATACTGGGCATCGAATATATGGCCATCTTCTGTTGCGGCATGGTCGGGGGATTGTCGGCCGTGCGCAAGGACTATGATCTCTTCGCCATCGTCATCACCGCGTGGCTGACCGCGCTCGGAGGCGGCATCATCCGCGATGTGATGCTTGACGTGCCTCCTGTGGGCATCACCGACAAAGGCTTCGTGCTCACCGCGCTGGCGTCCGGCATCGCGGTGGCGGTGATCCACCCGGAAGTCGACAAGCTCAAATGGCCGATGCTGACCATCGACGCGCTGGCCGTCGCGTTGTTCGCCGTGAACGGCACGGCCAAGGCCATGGGATTGGGATCGTCGGGCATGACCGCCGCGTTCATGGGCATGTTCACCGCGTTGGGCGGCGGGTTGGTGCGCGACATGCTGATCAACGAGGTCCCGATGGTGATCCGCGACAAGCACTGGTACGCGGTACCGTCGGCGGTGGGCTGCCTGCTGACCGTTTTCGTATGCAAGGCGCTGAACGCTGGCTGGATCAATCTTGAATGGGAGATGGCGTTGGAGCTCGCGATCGTAGCGGTGGTGGTGATTATGCGGCTGCTGTCGGTGAAATTCAATCTCACGGTGCCGGGCGCGGTCGAGCGTCGGCATGTGTATCTGTAGACGACCGTCGCACGGACTTGCCCCTCGATCTCACCTGTGAGACCCTTTTGTGCAGCTCAAACGCACATGATATTCGATACTTCGTTGGGATTCCGCCAAAATCACGATGTGCGGCCATGTGCGCATCCGTAAGAAAAAGTCGCACGGAGCAGTGCGACGACCTGCTCCGTGCGACCCCAAGATATGAAAAAACCGCACCCCGAACGGGGTGCGGTTTTTTCATATCTCACAGCGCGTTGATGGCGACGGCGAGACCGGACTTGCGGTTGGCGGCCTGGTTCTTGTGAATCACGCCAGCGCCGGCGGCCTTGTCGAGCTTCTGAGCGGCGACCTTGTAGGCGGCCTCAGCGGCGGCCTTATCGCCGGCGGCGATGGCCTCGCGGGTGGCGCGGATGGCGGTCTTAAGACCGGACTTCACGGCCACATTGCGCTTGTGCGCCTTCTCGTTGGTCAGTACGCGCTTCTTCTGCGACTTGATGTTTGCCAATGTAACTCCAAACGACGTTTGCTATACGGACATACAAAACAGAGATGATAGCACGCAAGCCGGATAATCTCACGCATCCGGCCGCGACACGCGCATAGCCCGCGCACACGCGCGGGATACGGCGGACGGGGGAGTTCGCTAGTATGGACTGAGTTTTGTCTTGCGCCAGCTAGAAGGAGTGTTTGGTGGTCGATCAGCATAACCAGCCGGGGTTCACGGATCAGTCGGTGATTCGCAACTTCTGCATCATCGCGCATATCGACCATGGCAAGTCCACCGTGGCCGACCGTATCCTGCAGCTGAGCGGCATCGTGCCCGAACGTGAGATGCGCGACCGCTTCCTCGACCGCATGGATATCGAGCAGGAGCGCGGCATCACCATCAAATCGCAGGCCGTGCGCGTGCCGTGGACCTTCGACGGCGTCGAATACACGCTGGGTATGATCGACACCCCCGGCCATGTGGATTTCACCTATGAGGTATCGCGCGCGCTGGCCGCCTGCGAGGGCGCGGTGCTGCTCGTCGACGCCACGCAGGGCATCGAGGCCCAGACCCTGAGCAACCTGTATATGGCCATCGACCATGATCTGGCCATCATTCCGGTGCTTAACAAAATCGATCTGCCAAGCGCCGAACCCGACAAGCACGCCGAGGAGATCGCCGGTCTGATCGGCTGCGAGCCGGGCGATGTGCTGCGCGTCTCCGGCAAAACCGGCGAAGGAGTCTCCGATCTGCTCGATCAGATCGTCATGGACGTGCCCGCACCGAACGGAGACCCGGACGCGCCCGCCCGAGCGCTGATCTTCGATTCGGTCTATGACTCCTACCGCGGCATCGTCACCTATCTGCGTATGGTCGACGGCGAGCTGCGCAGCCGCGAGAAGCTGCATATGATGGGCATCGGCATGACGCACGACCCCATCGAGATCGGCGTGATTAGCCCCGACATGACCCCCACCAAGGCGTTGGGCGCCGGCGAGGTCGGCTATGTGATCACCGGAGCGAAGGACGTGAGCCAGTCCAAGGTGGGCGACACGATCACCTCCGCGATCAAGCCCGCCACCGAACCGTTGGACGGCTACCGCGATCCCAAGCCGATGGTGTACTCCGGCCTGTTCCCGATCGACAACGCGCAGTTCCCCGAATTGCGCGACGCGCTCGACAAGCTCAAGCTCAACGACGCGGCGCTCGTCTACACGCCGGAGACTTCCGTGGCGTTGGGATTCGGCTTCCGCTGCGGCTTCCTGGGACTGCTGCATATGGAGATCGTCTCCGAGCGCTTGAGCCGCGAATTCGGCCTCGACCTGATCCAGACAGCACCGAACGTGACCTACGAGGTGACCGCGGAGGACGGCACCGAATTCCATGTGACCAATCCGAGTGAGTTCCCCGACGGCAAGATCAAGCGCATCGTCGAGCCGATGGTGGCGGCCGACATCATCACGCCTAAGGAGTTCATCGGCGCGGTGATGGACCTGTGCCAGGAGAACCGCGGCATCATGGGCACGATGGAATATATCTCCACCGACCGAGTGGAGATGCACTACCGTATGCCGCTGGCCGAAATCGTGTTCGACTTCTTCGACCAGCTGAAAAGCCGTACCAAGGGCTACGCCTCGCTCGACTACCATGAGGATGGCGAGCAGAGCGCCGACCTGGTCAAGGTGGATATCCTCATCCAGGGCGAGAAGGTGGACGCGTTCAGCGCCATCGTGCACCGCGACAAGGCATACAGCTACGGCGTGATGATGACGAAGAAGCTGCGCGAGCTCATTCCCCGACAGCAGTTCGAGATTCCGATCCAGGCCGCGATCGGCTCGCGCATCATCGCGCGCGAGAACATCCGCGCCCTGCGCAAGGATGTGCTCGCCAAATGCTACGGCGGCGACATCACCCGTAAGCGCAAGCTGCTCGAGAAGCAGAAGGCCGGCAAGAAGCGCATGAAGATGCTCGGCCATGTGGAGGTGCCGCAGGAGGCGTTCATCGCCGCCCTGTCCACCGGCGATTCCGGCAATGACCGCGACACCAAGGACAAGATCCGCGCCGCCCAGAAAACCGAAGGATGACGGGCGTCCTGTAACATCCGTCATCCCGAGCGCAGTCGAGGGATCCCAAATCGAGACGGCCGTCGGAACGGTCGGACAGCGTCATCCCGAGCGCAGTCGAGGGATCCCAACGCCACGAGATGCTTCGACTGCGCCTGCGGCTCCGCTCAGCATGACGGCAAAGCATCCGTCGCGCACGTATGAAAGGCATATCATGACCTACGGAGTGTATGTGCATGTGCCGTTCTGCTTAAGGCGCTGCGGATACTGCGATTTCAACACGTATACGGCCTTTGATCTGGGTGGGGGCGCCTCACGCGGCAACTACGCGACCATGGTGGTGCGCGAGATGCGTCTGGTGCGCGACTGGCAGCTCGCGCACGGCATCGAAGAACCCGAAGCTAGCACCGTGTTCTTCGGGGGAGGCACGCCCACCATCCTGCCGGCGTCCGATCTGATCGCCATGCTGGACGCGGTCCGAGACGTCTGGGGGTTGGAACCCGATGCGGAAATCACCACCGAGGCGAATCCCGACACCGTGGATGCCGACTATATCCGTGAGCTCGCGGATGGAGGGTTCACCCGTATCTCCTTCGGCATGCAGTCGGCGGTGCCGCATGTGCTGAAAACCTTGGACCGCACGCATACGCCCGCCAACGTGGAGGCCGGCGTGCGCGCGGCCGAACGGGCTGGGCTGCGCTCCAGCGTCGACCTGATCTACGGAGCGCCGGGGGAGAGCCTCGACGACTGGCGGGAATCCGTACGCACCGCCATCGATCTGGGAGTGGACCACATCTCCGCCTACGCGCTCACCGTGGAGCCGACCACCAGGATGGGCCGTCAGATCGCCGCGGGAATCCTGCCCAAACCCGATGACGACGACGAGGCGGCGAAATACGAAATCGCCGACGAGCTGTTCACCGCCGCCGGACTGCGCTGGTACGAGGTGTCGAACTGGGCCCGACCTGGCTTCGAAAGCCGCCATAACCTCGGATATTGGCGCAACGTCGATTGGGCGGGGCTGGGACCGGGCGCGCACAGCCACTATTCGCTCGACGGCAACGATATGCGCGCCTGGGACATCACGCATCCGAAACTGTGGGGGCAATCCATCGCCGATGGCACAGTGCCATGGGCAGGAAGCGAAACCATATCCGCCCAGGAGCATCTTGAAGAGGTGATCATGCTGGGCGTGCGCCTGCGCGAGGGATTGGCCATCGCCGACGTCGAGCGCGCGGCCGGACATGCGATTCCACGCGAACGCTTCGACGGATTGCGCCAAGCCGGACTGATCGACGTGGCGGACGACAGCATCGTTCCCACGCTTCGGGGCCGTCTGCTCAACGACACCATCATCGAACAGCTTTTCGACCTGCTCGGCTGAAGCCGTACCAACGCTCCGCACGTCATCCTGAGCGAAGCGATTTTTTCCGTCATCCGAGAAGCGGTTCATCTTTCCTCCGTCATCCCGAGCGGAGCGCAGAGCGCGCAGTCGAGGGATCTCGTTTGGTTGAGTCGGGAGTATGAGATTCTTCGACTCCGCTGCGCTCCGCTCAGAATGACGGGAAAAGAGGGTGTTGCTTGGTCTGGCGCGAATGCCGAAAAAAGGGTATTGACTTTTTTCGATATTCGGTATATGGGACACGTAACATAAATGACGCAAGCCGGCGCTACCCTATAAAAGCTTTACCCAAAGAACCGCAGGACCTTCGGGCTCTGCCAAAACGACAATGAAGGTGGTTTCGGTGACTTTCCACGCCCCGCTTGATCTCACGGTCCATAAATCCCAAGGCATGTACGACCCTGGGGCCGAGCATGACGCCTGCGGCGTCGGTATGGTCACCACCCTGAACAAGCGGGCCGAGCACAAAATCGTCAAGGACGCCATCGAGGTGCTCGTCAATCTCAACCACCGCGGCGCGGTCGGCTCCGAGGAGAACACCGGCGACGGCGCGGGCATCCTGATGAGCATGCCCGATGAGTTCATGCGCGCCACGTTGGGCGAACTGGGCGTCGAGCTTCCCGGACCCGGATGTTACGCCGCCGGCATCGCCTTCCTCGACCGCGACATCGCCATATCCGGCCAGCAGGAGCAGGCCATCGCCCGCATCGCCCGCGAGGAGGGTCTCGAGGTGCTCGCCTGGCGCGTGGTGCCCACCAATCCGGACGGACTGGGACTGCAGGCCCTCGCCTCCATGCCGAGCTTCAAAACGCTGGTGCTCGCCGACCCGGAGGGCAGGCTCGAAGGCATCGACATCGACCGCAAAACCTTCCGCATCCGCAAGCGCGTCGAGCATGAGGTGGGCATCTACTTCGCCTCCCTCTCCGCGCGCACCATCACCTATAAGGGCATGCTCACCACCATGCAGCTCACGCCCTTCTTCCCGGATCTGACCGACGAGCGCATGAAGGCCAAGGTCGCCATCGTCCATTCGCGCTTCTCGACGAACACGTTCCCCAGCTGGCCGCTCGCCCAGCCCTTCCGCATGCTCGCCCACAACGGCGAGATCAACACGATCCAAGGCAACCGCAACTGGCTGTCCGCCCGCGAAGGCAGGCTCAGCTCCGAACTGCTCGGCGAGCTCGAGCCGCTGCTGCCGATCGACACGCCCGGCTATTCCGATTCCGGCACCTTCGACGAATGCCTCGAACTGCTGCATCTGGCCGGCCGCTCCCTGCCGCACGCCGTCTCCATGATGCTGCCGCCCGCATGGGAGAAGAACGCCGAACTCGATCCGGACGTGCGCGCGTTCTACGAGTACAACAACACACTGATCGAGCCGTGGGACGGCCCGGCGCACATCATCTTCACCGACGGCACCCAGGTGGGCGCGCTGCTCGACCGCAACGGCTTCCGTCCCGGCCGCTGGCGGCTCACCGACGACGGCTATCTGGTGCTCGCCTCCGAAGCCGGCGTGCTGCCCGAGGTGGCACCCGAGCATGTCAAGGCGAACGGCCGACTGGAACCGGGCAAGATGTTCCTGGTGGACACCGCCGAAGGCCGTATGATCTCGGATGAGGAGATCAAGAAGACGCTCGCCTCCCAGCATCCATACCGCGAATGGGTGGAGGGCAATTCGGTGGAGCTGAGCGACCTGCCCACTCGCGCGCATGTGAACCACTCCGGACAGTCCGTGGTGCGCCGCCAGCGCGCCTTCGGCTACACGGAGGAGGATCTGAAGCTCCTGCTCGCCCCCATGGCCAACACCGGCAAGGAACCGCTCGGCTCGATGGGCAACGACGCGCCCATGGCCGCGCTTTCCAGCCGCTCGCGCATGCTGTTCGACTACTTCACGCAGAAGTTCGCGCAGGTCACCAACCCGCCGCTCGACTGGGAGCGCGAGGAGATCGTCACCTGTCTGGAATCCGCGATCGGCCCCGAACCGAATCTGCTGAGCGATTCCGCGCTGCACGCCAAGAAGATCCTCATCCCGCTGCCCGTCATCAACTCCGATGAGATGGCCCAGCTCAAGCGCCTCGACCGCGCCAAGATCCTCGGCGGATACTACAAGCCGTATGTGGTCAAGGGCCTCTACCAGGTCGCCGGCGGCGGCAAGGCGCTTCAGGAGCGCCTCGACGAGATCTTCGCCGAAATCGATCTCGCGATCGAGGGCGGCAAGAACTTCATCGTGCTCTCCGACCGTGATTCGAACCACACGTGGGGCCCGATCCCGTCGCTGCTGCTCACCTCCGCCGTGCAGCACCACCTGCTGCGCTGCCATACGCGCACGCAGATCTCCATGGCCGTGGAGGCCGGCGACGTGCGCGAGGTGCACCATGTGGCGCTGCTCATCGCCTACGGCGCGGCCTGCGTGAACCCGTACCTCGCGTTCGAGTCCGTCGAGGACCTCTCACGCACCGGATACCTCACCGTGGACGCCGAAACCGCCGTGAGGAACCTCACCAAGGCGCTGTCGACCGGCGTGCTCAAGATCATGTCGAAGATGGGCGTGAGCACCATCATGAGCTACCGCGGCGCACAGCTGTTCGAGGCGGTGGGTCTGAACAAGGAGATCATCGACGAGTACTTCACCGGCACCACGTCGCGCGTGGGCGGCGTCGGTCTCGACGAGATCGCCGAGGAGGTGGCCATCCGCCACCGCGTGGCCTATCCGAACCAGTGGACCGCCACCCCGCACCGCAATCTGCGCACGGGCGGCGACTACAAGTGGCGTCGCACCGGCGAGGAGCATCTCAACGATCCCGAGGCGATCTTCCTGCTGCAGCAGTCGACCCAGCGCGGCGACTACCAGATGTTCAAGAAGTACTCGCACCACATCGACGACACCTCCAACCGTCTGATGACGCTGCGTGGCCTGATGAAGTTCACCAACGCGCGCAAGCCGATCGACATCTCGGAGGTCGAGCCCGCCAGCGAGATCGTCAAGCGCTTCTCCACGGGCGCCATGAGCTACGGCTCCATCTCGCAGGAGGCGCACGAGACGCTCGCCATCGCCATGAACCGCATCGGCGCGCGCTCCAACTCCGGCGAGGGCGGCGAGTCCCCGGAGCGTCTGCGCGACGACGAACGCGTGAGCAAGATCAAGCAGATCGCCTCCGCGCGATTCGGCGTGACCAGCGACTACCTCGTGCACGCCACCGACCTGCAGATCAAGCTCGCCCAGGGCGCCAAGCCCGGCGAGGGCGGCCATCTGCCCGGCGCGAAGGTGCCGCCGTGGATCGCCAAGGTGCGCCACGCGACGCCCGGCGTGGAGCTGATCTCCCCGCCGCCGCACCACGACATCTACTCCATTGAGGACCTGAAGCAGCTGATCAACGACGCGAAGATGGCCAATCCCCAGGCCCGCATCCACGTCAAGCTCGTCTCCGAGTTCGGCGTGGGCACCATCGCCGCAGGCGTGGCCAAATGCCATGCCGACGTGGTGCTCATCTCCGGCTACGACGGCGGCACCGGCGCGGCTCCGCTCAACGCGATCAAGCACGCCGGCACCCCGTGGGAGATCGGCCTGAGCGAAACCCAGCAGACGCTGATCCTGAACGGCCTGCGCTCGCGCATCACCGTGCAGTGCGACGGCGAGCTGAAAACCGGCCGCGACGTGATGATCGCCGCGCTGCTGGGCGCCGAGGAGTTCGGCTTCGCCACCGCCGCGCTGATCGTCGAAGGCTGCGTGATGATGCGCGCATGCCAGAAGAACACCTGCCCGCAGGGCATCGCCACCCAGGATCCGGAGCTGAGGGCCCGGTTCACGGGCAAGCCCGAGCATGTGGTGAACTTCTTCATGTTCATCGCCGAAGAGGTGCGCGAGCTGCTCGCACAGCTGGGCTTCCGCACGCTTCAGGAGGCGGTCGGCCACGTCGAATGCCTCGACCAGAACGAAGCGATCAAGCGCTGGAAGTCCGATGGCATCGATCTGAGCCACGTGCTTATGCAGCCCGGCCCGGTGCCCGGCACGATCCTGCACAACACCGAGCCGCAGAACCACGAGCTGGAGAAGGCGCTCGACAACGAGCTCATCGCCATGGCCCGGCCGGCGCTCGAGAACAAGGAGCCCGTGCGCATCGACATGCCGATTCGCAACGTGAACCGCACGCTCGGCACCATGGTCGGCTATGAGATCACCAAGCGCTACGGTGCTGAGGGCCTGCCCGACGACACCATCGACATGACATTCCACGGCGCGGGCGGCCAGTCCATCGGCGCGTTCATCCCACGCGGCGAGACCATGCGCGTCTACGGCGAGGTCAACGACTACGCGGGCAAGGGCATCTCCGGCGGCCGCATGATCGTGCGCCCGGAAGAGGGCGTCACCTTCGACACGCATGAGAACGTGATCGCCGGCAATGTGACCGGCTTCGGCGCGACCTCCGGCCAGATCTTCGTGGCCGGACGCGCGGGCGAACGTTTCGGCGTGCGCAACGGCGGCGCGACCTTCGTGGTGGAGGGCGTGGGCGACCACGGCTGCGAGTATATGACCGGCGGCACCGTCGTCATCCTCGGACCCACGGGCCGCAACTTCGGCGCGGGCTTCTCGGGAGGTCACGTGTACATGCTCGACCTCGACATGTCCAAAGTGAATCCGAGCGCGGTCAAGAGCGGCGCGCTGCTCTTCCAGCCGTTGGACGCGGAGCATGAGCGGACCGTGCGCGCGCTGGTCAAAACGCATGCCGAGGAGACCGGCTCCGCATTCGCGGCCGAACTGCTCGCCGACTGGGAGCATGCCAAGACCCGCTTCACGCATGTGGTGCCCAAGCAGTTCGTCGCGATGACGAACGCGATGGCCGAGGCCGAGGCCAACGATATCGATTTCAATTCGCCCGGCGTCTGGGAACAGGTGTACGAGCAGGTTATGGAAGGAGCGCGCTGACATGAGCGACCCGAGAGGATTTCTGAAAGTCCGCACCCGCCGCGAGTTGGCCGAGCGCCCCGTCGAGGAGCGCATCAAGGATTGGTGCGATGTGCACGCCGAATCCGGCCTGCAGCCGTGGACCCGCGAGCAGGCGGCCCGCTGCATGGATTGCGGCACCCCGTTCTGCATGACCGGATGCCCGTTGGGCAACCTCATCCCCGAATGGAACGATTTGGTGCGTCAGGGCAAATGGGAGGACGCCTACAACCGTCTGTCCATGACCAGCAACTTCCCCGAATTCACCAGCCGCATCTGCCCGGCCCTGTGTGAGTCGGCCTGCGTGCTCGGCATCTTCCAGCCGCCGACGATGATCAAGAACGACGAGCTCGCCATCATCGACCAGGCGTGGCAGCTCGGCTATGTCAAGCCGCTGCCGCCGCAGCGCCTCACCGACCAGACCGTCGCGGTCGTCGGCTCCGGCCCAGCGGGTCTGGCCTGCGCCCAGCAGCTCACGCGCGCCGGCCACACGGTGGTCGTCTACGAGCGTGACGAGCGGGTCGGTGGCCTGCTGCGCTTCGGCATCCCGAACTTCAAGCTCGACAAGGGTCTGATCGACCGTCGCGTGGAGCAGATGGAGGCCGAGGGCACCGTGTTCAAGACGGGCGTGGAGATCGGCAAGGACATCTCCTGGGACGATCTGCGCGACCGGTACGACGCGGTGGTCGTGGCCATCGGATCCACCGTGCCGCGCGATATGAACCTGCCCGGCCGCGAGCTCAAGGGCATCCACTTCGCCATGGACTTCCTGCCCGACGCGACCCGTCGTGTGTACGGTTTGGAGACCAAGAACGACATCACCGCCGCGGGCAAGCATGTGGTGGTGATTGGCGGCGGCGACACCGGCTCCGACTGCCTCGGCACTTCGATCCGTCAGGGCGCGAAGGACGTGACCGTGCTGCAGATCATGCCGAAGGAGCCCACCGAGCGCCCTGAGGGCCAGCCGTGGCCGACCTACGCCCGCCTGTACCAGAAGACCTCCTCGATGGAGGAGGGCGGCACCTACATGTACAGCACCGATTCGGTGAACTTCGTGGGTTCCGACGAGGAGCAGGCCCGCGTGCATGTCGAGAACTCGACCGCCACCGAAGGCTTCGTCGCCGACGAAAACGGCCATGTGACCGGCTTGAGGGTCGTGGACGTGGCGCCGGGGGAGAACGGTCCGTTCACCCGTCAGCCCGGCACCGAGCGCGTGATCCCCGCCGATCTGGTGCTGATCTCCGTGGGCTTCCTGCATCCGGACACCACCACGCTGGTCGACCAGTTGCCGGTGGAGTTGGACGGCCGCGGCAACGTGGCCCGCAACGACGGCTTCGCCACCTCGCAGGACGGCGTGTTCGCCTGCGGTGACGCCGGCCGAGGCCAGAGCCTGGTCGTGTGGGCCATCTCCGAAGGCCGCTCCTGCGCCGCCGCCGTCGACGAGTATCTGACTGGCGCGACCGAACTGCCCAAGCCGATCGTCGCCTCCCAGCGTCCGATGGCATTGCCGCGCTGACACGCGCGCCCGTAAATTCAGCGCATCGCATTCGTGGCCCCTCACCCGAGGGGCCACCTGCGTTTCGTACCACTCGTCTTTCCTGTCAAGAAGCAGGATCCGCGATCGGACGGGTTTTCCATGACTTGATAGCGCCCATACACGCATGCGCCGCAGTCCATGCGTGTTGACTTTATTTTTTTTGGGGGGGGGCACATAATGATATTGCCGACGCAAGGATGCATCGGATTGTTCTTGCGGATTTGAGAAGGAGACATGATGGACAAGATCTGGCAGTTTGGATTGACGCTGATGACGATGGGATTCATATCCAGCGCCATACTGTTCGCGGCAAGCGTGGTCGCCACGCCGTTTTTCGCCTCTGTTGATGGCATGGGGGAGACGACCGCCTTGCCGGGACTGTTCGGCATGGATCTCGCCGTCGCGATGGCCGTCGCACTGGTGGTCACGGTGATCGGACTGCTGATCTGCATGATTCAGATCACCCAAAGGATTCAGGAGAATAAGGACTGAGCGCAGCCTGGACGGGATTGCGGATCTCGAAAAGGGTGCCTTTCGATGCGGCGGTCCGCACATGGCGGGAGAGGCTGGGGTACACTGTTCTCCAGCGTATCCGTCAATCTCGTGAATAAGGAGTTGTCCCAATGCCGAACCGTGCAGAACGCCGCAAGGATGCGAAGAACGCGCGCCGCGGAATCCCGTCCCAGTATGACCAGACCCGCGGGCGCGGACGCTCGGGCATGATCGACGAATACGCGCTGCAGCAGAAGTCGATGCGCCTGCAGGAGGGACTGGACGGCGGCGAATGGAAGCCGACCGGCGGCTCGATCACGGCCACCGACACCACGCTGACCACCAATCCGAACTACACGAATCCCAAGATGTTCAAAGCGCCGCACTCGTTGCGCCAATGGTTCCGCGTGGGCAGCTGGACGCTGATCGCCCTGTCCATCATCGCGTTCTTCGTGGTGATGTGGCTGCCGAGCCATCCGATCTGGCTGGTCGCCACCATCTCCGGCGTGTTCATCATCGGCGTGCTCAGCCTGTTCTTCACCGCCGGCGATTCCAAGCACAATCCCAACCTCGACGCGCACGGCACTGCCGTATAACCTCAATATCCGTCATCCCGAGCAGAGTCGAGGGATCTCCAGAGATGAGATCCTTCGACTCCGGCTACGCCTCCGCTCAGGATGACGAGTAACAATGGACCGCCTCCGCTCGGGATGACGAGCGACGGCGGTTTTCCTTTACAAGCGCGCGTAGGTGAAATCGCGGATCATATCGAGCACGACGCCGCTTTCCTCAAGCCAGGTCATGCATACGGGGAACACGTGTCCCAGCGTCTCGGCAGGGGCGGTTTTCCAATCATGCAGTTCGAAATCGGCGTCCGCCTCGGCCAAATGCATGGCGAGACGCAGCGTCTCGTTTTGAATGAAATCATCGCTGCTGGTGTTCAGGAACAACGGCGGCAGATCGACCTTGCTTGTGATCTCGCCGAGATCGAATGTGCGCGGATCCAGATCCTTCACGCATCCCAGCATGCTGTCGGAGAACCTATGCAAAAGGGAGCTGTGATCGGGATCGATCTGGGATTCGCCATCCTCACGCGGCATATACGGCAGCATGTTGTACACGCCTGAAATGAGGGCCGCGCCGAGGACATTGACTCCACTGGGCGTCACGCCGAGCTGGCGAGCCAGCTCCGGCGAATGCTCGATCGCCGTGGTGAAGAACGCCAAGCATCCGCCGGCGGAATCGCCGGTCATCCATACGCCGTCCTGCGCGATGGGGTACTCATGCCGATGGTCGCGAATCCATGCCAGCGCCGTGGCGATATCCCGCAGTTGTCCGACGAAATCGGTTTGCGGCAACGGACGGTAATTCAATGAGAACACGGCGAAGCCACGTTCGGCCAGATGGGTGCAGAAATTGCGATTGAGCTCCTTGTATCCGTATACGAATCCGCCGCCGTGCACATCCACGTACACGGGAAGCGTGCGCCCGCCACGAACCACGGCGTCGTGGGGCAGGTAGAGGTCGAGCCTGTGGCCACGAACCTCATCGGCATCGTCGGCATAGTGAAGATCCTCGATGATATCCACGCCTTCGGGGTCGTGCCATAATGGCACGCGAGCCTCGTCGCACCGAACGAAGCCCAGACGGGCCTCTCGGATGACCGCGGCCAAGGATTCGGGACAGTCGTTCAGATCGCCATCCACCTCCGTCCAGTAGTCGTACGGCACTCCCTCGGGTGTGGCCATCGTGATCTTATCCGTCATACAGGCTCCTTCGTCGTTCGTCATCACCCCGCCGTGATATGCGCGATCCTTCGCGAATCTCATGGCGGGCATTCGGGCTTCGTTCTCGAAAACCTTTTTTAGGTTCCACCCGACAGCCGGCGGATGCAAGCGGCGAAACGCGGACAGGACACGAACATGCGGATTGTGCGTTTCGCATGGGGCGATGTCCTAAAGTGGTCAGTGGAATCGAAAACCTATAGGAGAGGTGACCAATGAAGGTTGATATCCTTACCCGCGAATACCCGCCGAAAGTCTATGGCGGCGCCGGCGTGCACGCCGAGGAGCTGTCCAAGGTGCTGGCTGAGCGCGTCGACGTGACCGTACGTGCCTTCGACGGCCCGCGCACCGAAGCCGACATCCCCGAAATTCCCGGCGAGAATCCGGCCGGATCGCTCAAACTCGTCGGCTACGACACCCCCGCGGAGCTATCGGACGCCAACGGCGCGATTAAAACGCTCGGAGTGGATCTGCAGATCGCCAACGATGTGGATGCCGACATCAGCCACGCGCACACCTGGTACGCCTGCATGGCCGGCTATCTGGCGAAGATGCTGCACGGCACCCCGCTGGTCATCACCGCGCACAGTCTGGAGCCCTTCCGCCCGTGGAAGAAGGAGCAGCTCGGCGGCGGCTACAATCTGAGTTCCTGGGCCGAGAAGGAGGCCTACGAGCATGCCGACCGTGTGATCGCCGTCTCCGCCGGTATGCGCGAGGATATCCTCGCGGCCTATCCGAACGTCGACCCGGATAAGGTGGTTGTGGTGCATAACGGCATCACGATGAGCCAGTTCGAAACCCCGGCCGACGACGATCCGGGCTGGAAGGTGTTCGAGCGCTACAACATCGACCGCAGCAAGCCGACCCTGCTGTTCGTGGGCCGCATCACCCGACAGAAAGGCCTGCCGTATCTGCTCAAGGCCCTGCATCTGGTCGACCCCGGCATCCAGGTGGTGCTGTGCGCCGGCGCGCCCGACACTCCGGAGATCATGGAGGAGGTCAAAACCGCGTTCGCCAAGCTCGACGAGGAGCGCGGCAACATCGTCTGGATCGAAGAGATGCTGCCCAAGCATGAGCTCAACGCGCTCGAGCATGGCTGCGACGCGTTCATCTGCCCGTCGATCTACGAGCCGCTCGGCATCGTGAACCTCGAGGCCATGGCCTGCGGTCTGCCGGTCGTCGCCTCCGCCACCGGCGGCATCCCCGAGGTCGTCGTCGACGGCGAAACCGGCTATCTCGTGCCGATCGACCAGCTGCACGACGGCACCGGCACCCCCACCAATCCGGACAAGTTCGTGCAGGATATGGCCGACGCGATCAACAGGATCATGGCCGATCCCGAACTCGCCAAGAAGATGGGCCAGGCCGGCTACGAGCGCGCCCGCGACATGTTCAGCTGGGAGTCCATCGCCGACAAGACGGTCGCCGTCTACCAGTCGGTGCTTGACGAGCAATAGACGACGAGGGAACGGTCCGTTCCTTTCCGTCATCCTGAGCGAAGGCAACGGTCCGTTCCTTTCCGTCATCCTGAGCGAAGGCAACGGTCCGTTCCTTTCCGTCATCCTGAGCGAAGCACGAAGTGCGGAGTCGAAGGATCTCATGCCTTTTGAGGCAGTTGTTCAGAGATCCTTCGACTCCGCTACTCTCCGCTCAGGATGACGGGAGGACTCCGCTACTCTCCGCTCAGGATGACGGGAGGATTCCGCTGCGCTCCGCTTAGGATGACGGAGAGAACTACGCTATGGTCCGCTCGGGATGACGGGACGCGTTCGGGACGACGAGGGAAAAGACGACGCTTGGAACGATGACGGGAACAACCAGACAGGGGAGACTATGTACGAAATCACTTTGGCATTGCGTGATGTGGAGTTCCGCCGTCGCAGGCGTGTGATTCTGACCGACGTGAACCTCACCGTCAAGCGTGGCGAGAAGTGGGTGCTGTTCGGTCCCAACGGCATCGGCAAATCCTCACTCGTGCAGATGATGAGCACGCGCGGATTCCCCTCCAACGGCACGGTCGACATCCTCGGCAACCGCATGGGCAAGGTCGACGTGTTCTCCTACCGCAACCGCATCGGCTTGAGTTCGGCTGAGCTCGCGCGGTCCTTCCCTCCCCAGGAGGATCCGCTCGACGCCGTGGTGACCGCGCTCACCGCCACCACCGGTCGTTGGCGCGAGGATTTCACCGACGAGGACTACGCCAAGGCACGTAGCCTCATGACCCAGTTCGGCATCGATTATCTCGAGGGCAAGATGATGTTCAAACTCTCCGAGGGCGAACGCACGCGTGTGCTGATCTGCCGGGCCCTGATGGCCGATCCCGATCTGCTCATCCTCGACGAGCCGACCACCGGACTCGACCTGGGCGGACGCGAACTCGCCTTGCGGGCGCTCAGCCGCATCGGCGAAGAGGATACCGACCGCACGGTGATTCTCGTCACGCATCGTCTTGAGGAGATTCCCGTCGGATTCGACCATGTGGCCATTATGGGCCGCATCACCGGCAGCGAGGCCGACGCCTATGCCGACAATGTGGCGGGCAATGATCCCGCGCCCGGCACGATCATCTACACCGGAGACCTCGAGCACGGTTTCACCGCCGAACGGCTCAGCGCCATCTTCGGCCTCGACCTCACCGTGACCCACGACAACGGCCGTTGGGGCGCCTTCGCCTCCGCCGCGCTGTAAAACCGCCCAGTCGACCGCCCATCGCACGAAGCCGGGCCACGATGATGTCGCAAGGCATGGGTTCCATATGCGACAATGGCATCCGGAACAATCATGAGAGCATCGTGGAAAGAGGACGCATGAGACGCGGAGCATTTGAGGCGGGGGAGAAGGTGCAGTTCACCGATCGCAAGGCGAAGAAGATCACCGACCAGCTGGTGGCGGGCGGGAGCACGCAGACCGAGCATGGTCTGATCCTGCACGACGATGTGATCGGCCGGACCGAGGGCGTTCTCGTCACCACGGTGACCGCCAAACGTGAGTCGCAGCTCAACCAGGCGCATCCCGAACGCGACGCGTCCAAGCCTTGGAAGGCGACACGTGCGATCGGTGGATGGCAGTACGCGGTGATGCGCCCGCGGTTGGCCGATTATGTGCTGTCCATGCCGCGCGGCGCGCAGATCATGTATCCCAAGGATGTCGCCCAGGTCATCCAGCTCGGCGACATCCGCGCCGGCGCGCGCGTGCTCGAATCCGGTGCCGGTTCGGGCGCGATGAGTCTGAATCTGCTCGACGCGGTGGGGGAGTCGGGGCATCTGACCACCATCGAATTGCGTCCCGACTTCGCCCGCGTGGCGGAGGCGAACGCGACGCTGTATTACGGGGAACGCCCCGCATGGTGGGATCTGAAAACCGGGGATTTCGATTCCGTCGCCGCCACTCTTGAGGAGCATTCCTTCGACCGCGTCGTACTCGATATGCTCGACCCGTGGAACCGCTTGGAGCAGGCGTACCGTGTGATCGCGCCCGGCGGCGTGCTTATCGCCTACATCACCACCACCACGCAGATGAGCCGTCTGGTGGAGGCCTTGCGCGAGGCCGGCACGTGGACGGAGCCGATGATCCAGGAGACGCTGGAGCGCAGTTGGAAGGCTCAGGGTCTCGCCGTGCGCCCCGACCATCAGATGATCGGGCACACCGGATTCCTCGTCGTCTCACGGGCGATGGCGGAGGGTTTCCAGGCGTTGAGGAAACGCGACCGCGCCACCAAGGATACGGTCACCGACATCGACGATTTGACGCCCGAGGAGCGCGAGGCGCAACTGGAGGATCTCGAATTGCGGGACATCTCCGACCGCAAACTCCGTAAGGTGCTGCGCGATCTCGACAGGCAGGTCGCCGCGCTTGGCGGCGATACGGCCGATTATCTGCAAGAATAGAGCAGGAATGACGTGGGGTCGGCGAACGGCCCCGCGGTTATGCAAAAGGCAGAAGGCATTATGGGCGTCAATGTGAGCAAGGTGGCCAAAAAGGCCAAGAACTACAACCATATTCTGCTGGTGATGAGGCACGCCAAGGCCGAGCCGTCCAACCCGGACGGCGACCGCAGCCGTGAGATCACCGACAAAGGACTCAAACAGGCGAAAAAGGTGGCCAAAGGCTTGGTCGGCATGAAGCTCAAGCCCGGACGCATCGCCTGTTCGGCGGCGACACGCGCCACGCAGACGTTGGATCGCATGCTCAAAACCTTCGGCGACGAGCCGACCGTCGACTACCGCCAAAGCCTGTACGACGGCGGCATGCAGAGCATCTTCGACGAGTTGGCGCATACCAAGCCGAAAACCCGCGTGCTGATGGTGCTCGGCCATGAGCCCACCGTGTCCATCTGCAGCCAGTGGCTCGCCTCGTCCGCCTCTGATCCGGCCGTGCTCGATCTGCTCAATCTGGGTGTCTCGCCCGCCTCCGTGGTGGTGTTCGGCTCGAACAAGCCCTTCGACCAGTGGCAGACCCACAGCGGCGACCTGCTCGCCGTGATCACCGCCAAGGATTTCGACTAAGCGTGACTTGTCATCCCGAGCGAAGGTCGTTCCTAGTCATCCCGAGCGGAGTCGAGGGATCTCAAATCCTATGAGATCCTTCGACTCCGCTACGCTCCGCTCAGGATGACGGAGAGAAGACTTCGCTCAGAATGACGGAAAGAGACGGCGAAGCATATAGATTTCGGTTATAGCGACACCTTAACTGGCTTGATGACTGCGATTGCGCGGTTTCTTGATACTCTTGTCGGGTTCAAGACGTTTCACCCACGAAACAAGCCCATGGAGGTTTCATGTCCGCTTTGACGTCCGTCTCAGGTTTCCCGCGCGTCGGCCAGAACCGAGAGCTCAAGAAGATCATCGAAGGCTACTGGAAAGGCGCCAACACGCTCGGCGAGGTGCGTGCCACCGCCAAGGAGCTGCGCGCCAAGCATTGGAAGCTGCAACAGGCCGCCGGCATCGATCTGATCCCCAGCAATGATTTCAGCTTCTACGATCAGGTGCTCGACACCGCCATCCTGCTCAACGCCATCCCGCAGCGCTACCAGCGTCTCGCCTTCGAGAACCCCGAGGAGACGCTGTTCGCCATGGGCCGCGGCTATCAGGGCGAGAAGGGCGATGTGACCGCCCTGCCGATGAAGAAGTGGTTCACCACCAACTACCACTATCTCGTGCCGGAGATCGACGCCGCCACCGACATCAAGCTCAACGGCACCAAGCCCTTCGATGAATACCTGGAGGCCAAGGAGCTCGGCATCGACACCAAGCCGGTGCTTATCGGCCCCTACACCTTCTTGAAGCTCGCCCGCGACCCGCAGGCCCAGGAGCTCGAGTTCGACAAGGGCCTGGTGAACGCCGTGTCCGCCGTCTACGCCGAAGCGCTCGCCAAATTCGCCGAGCTCGGCGCCGCCTGGGTGCAGATCGACGAGCCGTATCTCGTGCTCGACAAGGAGCCGGGCGACGTGGAGCTGTTCAAGGCGCTGTACGCCAAGATCCTTCCCGCCCGCGACGGCAAGGTCAAGGTGCTGCTCAACACCTATTTCGGTCATATCGCCGACGTGTACGAGACCGTGAACCTGCTCGGCTTCGACGGCATCGGCCTGGATCTGAACGAAGGCAAGGACGAGAACCTCGCCGCCCTCGCGCAGTACGGCGTGGCCGAAGGCACCGTGATCTTCGCCGGCGTGATCAACGGCCGCAACATCTGGCGCAACGACTACGCCGTGAGTCTCGGACTGGTGGATGCCATCAAGCAGATCACGCCGAACGTGGCCGTCTCCACCGCCAGCTCCCTGCTGCACGTGCCGTTCAGCACCGAAGGAGAGAACGGTCTCGACGAGGGGGTGCTCAAGCATTTCGCGTTCGCCGTGGAGAAGCTCGGCGAGCTTCGCGACGTGGCCGAACTGGCCGACGCCGATGAGGACGCCAAGAAGGCCTCCGCCGCGCTCACCGCCAATCAGGCGCTGTTCGACGGCACCCGCGTGGCCGCCGACCCGGCCGTGGCGGCACGTCTGGCCCAGCTGACGGACGCCGATTTCACCCGCCAGCCCGCGCGCGCCGAACGCCAGCAGCTGCAGCGTGAGGCGCTGAATCTGCCGCTGCTGCCCACCACCACGATCGGATCCTTCCCGCAGACCCGCGAGGTGCGTGCCGAGCGCGCCAAGCTGCGCAAGGGCGAGATCGACCAGGCCACCTACGACGCGTTCATCAAACAGCAGATCGACGACTGCATCAAGAGCCAGGAGGAGATTGGCCTCGACGTGCTGGTGCATGGCGAGTTCGAGCGCAACGATATGGTCGAGTACTTCGGCCAGAACCTCAACGGCTTCTTGTTCACCAAGAACGCGTGGGTGCAGTCCTACGGCACCCGCTGCGTCAAGCCTCCGATCGTGTGGGGCGATGTCTCGCGCGCCAACCCGATCACCGTGGAATGGTCGGCCTATGCGCAGTCGCGCACGGACCGCGTGATGAAGGGCATGCTCACCGGCCCGGTGACGATCCTCAACTGGTCCTGGCCGCGCGAGGACATCACCCACGAGCAGCAGACCCAGCAGCTCGCCCTCGCCATCCGTGACGAAGTGCTCGATCTGGAGGCCGCCGGCATCAAGGTGATTCAGATCGATGAGGCCGCGCTGCGCGAGAAGCTGCCGCTGCGCAAAACCGACTGGCATGCGAAGTACCTCGATTGGGCGATCCCCGCGTTCCGTCTGGTCCACTCCGCGGTCAAGCCCGCCACGCAGATCCACACGCATATGTGCTATTCGGAGTTCAACGACATCATCCGCGACATCGACGCGATGGACGCCGACGTGATCTCCTTCGAAGCCTCGCGTGGCGATCTGGTGGTGCTCGACGCGATCCATGAGGCCGAGTTCGAAACCGAGGCGGGCCCGGGCGTGTACGACATCCACTCGCCGCGCATCCCCTCCGAGGCCGAGATCGAGGAGCGCATCGGCGAGATCCTGAAGAAGATGGACGTCTCCAAGGTCTGGATCAATCCCGACTGCGGCCTGAAGACCCGTGGCGTGGCCGAAACATGGCCGAGCCTGGAGCATCTGGTCGCCGCGACCAAGGCCGTGCGAGCCTCGCTGAGCTGACATGGCCGCATCACTGTTCTCCATTGAGGTGTTCCCACCGAAGCGCAACGCTCCGGTGGGAACCATCTACGACACGCTCGACGGATTGCAGGGTCTCGACCCCGCGTTCATCTCGGTGACCTACGGCACGGGCAAGTCAGCGGACCGCACCGCCACCGCCCGCATCGCGCACACCATCCGCAACGAGTACCACATCCCCGCGGTGGCGCATCTGACCGCGCAGTACCTGGACAAGGCGGCGGTCGACGAGGCGTTGGACATGTTTGACCAGGCCAAGGTCTCCGGCGTGCTTGCCCTGCGCCGACCGCGTGGAGGGCCGAGAGCCGGCCGGAGTGTTCGAACACGCCAGCGATCTGGCCGCGTACGTGCGCGAGCGGCGCCCCGACCTGAAGCTGTACGGCGCCTGCTATCCCGAGAAGCATCCGCAGTCGCCCACGCTGGACGAGGACATCGACAACCTCAAAACCAAGGTCGACGCGGGCGTGACCCATCTCATCTCGCAGTTGTTCTACGACAACGACGACTTCTACCGCTTCCTCGACAAGGCGCGCGCGGCGGGCGTCGACGTGCCGATCGAGGCGGGCATCATGCCGGTCGCCAACGCGAAATCCGTGCTCCGCATGTCCTCGATGTGCGCCTCGCGCATCCCCAAACCGGTGGAGCGCATGATCGAGCGTTGGGGCGACGATTCGCAGACCCTACGCGAGGCGGGCATCATCTACGCCTCGCAGCAGATCGCCGATCTGGTGGCGCATGGCGTGGACGGCGTGCATCTGTATTCGATGAATCGCCCGGCCGTGACCCGCCGCATCTGGAACAACGTGAGGCCGTTGTTCGGCTAACCCGCGGTCATATGCGTTCGCCCCGACTCCCGCATGGGATCGGGGCGAACGCATATGGACATCCATGTCCGCGCATATCAGGCGTCCGGTATGCGCGACGGTCGGCGAATACGCGAAAACGAGTGTATTACCATAAGAAACCATGGAACCGACGACTTTCAGCCCCCGCGCCATGGATCTGATCCGCGCGGGATTGCAGAACCTCGATGACGCCCGCTCGCTGTTCGACGCCCTGCGTGTGGGCGGCGTCCCCGACGACGGGCTGCACCTGTTGCTCAAGGCGTTGGAGAAGGCCTGCGATCCCGACGGGGCGCTGCGCAATATCGTCGACATCATCAACGCCATGCAAAGCCAAGGCAGACGGGTCGAGGACATGCTGCCCGACCGGGCCGCCTTCGAACGGCTGGTCACGGTGCTCGGCGTATCCGACGCGCTCGGCAAGCTTATGCGCTTCCGCCCCGAACTTGTCGAGGCCGCCTCTGTGGACCGCTGCGACAGCCATCTGTACAACCATGCGCAACGCCGTGCCCATATGCTCACCGCCGTCGGCGCCGATCCGGACGAGCTTGCCGCGCCGGTGGCCGGCAAGGATCTGGCCGAAGCGGCGACCGCGCTGCGCGGCACCTACCGCCGCCAACTGGCCGCCATCATGGCGCAGGATGCGGTGGCGGACGATCCGTGCGCCATCCAACCGACCATCAGTCGGGAGCTTTCCGATCTGGCCGACGCGGCGCTCGAGGGGGCGCTGGCCATCGCCCGACGTGAGGTGGCGGGCAGTGAACATGTGCGTTTCGCCATCATCGGCATGGGCAAGCTGGGCGCGCAGGAGCTCAACTACATCTCCGACGTCGACCTGATTTATGTGGTCGAGCCGGCCGACCGGGACGTCGACGGCCAGACGCTCGCCCGCATCGGCACCAAAATGGGCACCGTGCTGCAGCGCGTCTGCCAATCGGTGATCATGGGCGTGGCCGAGCCGACCCTCTGGCAGATCGACGGGGGATTGCGCCCCGAAGGCAAGGACGGCCCGCTGGTGCGCACGCTCGACTCGCATCAGGGCTACTACGAGCAGTGGGCGGAGAACTGGGAGTTCCAGGCGCTGCTCAAGGCCCGGCCGGTGGCGGGCGACCCCGAACTCGGCGAGGCGTATATGGCGATGACCCGCCCGTTCGTATGGTCCGCCTCCAAACGCCCCAACTTCGTCTACGACTGCCAGCAGATGCGCAAACGCGTGGAGGATCTGATCCCAGCGGCGCTCAAGGACCGCGAGATCAAACTCGGCAAGGGCGGCCTGCGCGATGTGGAGTTCACCGTGCAGATGCTCCAACTGGTGCACGGACGCACCGACGAGAACCTGCGCACCCGCTCCACGTTGGAGTCGTTGCAGCGGCTGTCCGAAGGCGGATACGTCTCACGCAAGCAGGCGGCGCGTCTGGCCGCCGACTACCGTTTCGAGAGGGTGATGGAGCACCGCCAGCAGATGTGGGCGCTCAAACGCACCCACCTGTTCCCCGACCTCGGCGCGGCCAGTCTGGGCGGATTGGAACGCAAACGCGATATCGACATCGACGAGCTGAACCGCAATCAGGAGCTGCGCAGGCTCGCCCGCACCTTCCGTCTGCATCCCGAGGAGCTGGTCGACCGCTACGACGAGGTGCGCCGCGAGGTGCGCCACCTGCATCTCGACATCTACTACCGCCCCATGCTGCCCATCAACGCGCAGCTCGACGAGGACCAGATCGAACTGAGCCAGCAGGCCACGCAGGAGCGGTTCGCGTCCATCGGATTCGGAGACCCGGACGCGGCCATGCGTCATGTGGTCGCGCTCACCGCCGGGGTCAGCCGGGCGGCGAAAATCAACCGCATCATCCTGCCCGCCGTGCTCGAATGGCTGGGACAGGGGCAGAATCCCGATATGGGATTGCTCAACTGGCGCAAACTGGAGGAGCATTTCGGCACGGAAAGCGAATATCTCGGCTTCCTGCGCGATTCCACGTCGGCGGCGCAGCGCCTGTGCCATGTGCTGTCGAATTCGCGCTTCCTCGGCGACGCGCTCAACAGGTCGGTCGAATCGGTCACCTGGCTGGGTGACGACGGCCGGCTCAAAGCGCGCACGCGCGACAGTCTCGACGTGCAATGCCGCTCCTCGCTGGAACGCAACGCGAACAACATCAACGATTTCGCGACCTCCATGCGTGCGATGCGCCGCCATGAGATCGAGCGCATCGGCTTGGCGTGGATGAGCGACGTGATGAGCGACGACGAATGCCTCGCCGGCATGACCGACGTCTATGACGCGATCATCGACGCGGCCCTGACCTGGTCGATGCGCCACCAGTGCCGCGAATTCGGGCTCGACCGGGCGCCCGCGGCCATCGCGGTGATCGGCATGGGCCGCTACGGCGGACGCGAGGTGAACTTCAGCTCCGACGCCGACGCCATGATCATCTACCGGCCGAACGACGCCGACGACGCCGAAGCGAACCGTTTCGCCCGCAAAACCACGGACGACCTGCGTGCGATCCTGCAAGGACCCACCACCCTGGAACCGAAAATCGAACTCGATCTGGATCTGCGGCCCGAGGGCAAGAACGGTCCGTTGGCGCGCTCCTACGCCTCCTGCGAGGAGTACTACCGTTCGTGGGCGAGCACGTGGGAGCACCAGGCGCTGCTGCGCGCACGGCACGCGGCCGGCGACGCCGAACTCGCGCATGACTTTCTGACCAACATCGCCGATCCGCTGCGCTACCCGCATACCGATCTGAGCGAAACCGAACTGGCCGACATCCGCAAGCTCAAGGCGCGTATGGAGGCGGAGCGTCTGCCGCGCGGCGTGCGTCGAGAGAGGCATCTCAAGCTCGGCAAAGGCGGACTGTCCGACGTGGAGTGGACCGTGCAGCTGCTGCAGCTGCGCCATGCGGGCGATGTGCGCGAGCTGCGTGTGGGCGGCACCCTGGAGGCTCTGGATGTGCTGGAGCGGCGCAAACTGCTCGACACGGCCGATGCGATCCAGCTGCGCAAGGCATGGCGGCTGTGCACGGCGGCGCGCAACGGCAGCTATCTGTGGAGCGGACGGGCGAACCAGGCCGATATTCTGCCGGACGACATGTATTCGTTGGGTGGAATCGCCGTCTATCTCGGATACGACGCGAACCGTGGCCAGCATTTCGAGAACGATCTGCTTTCCGTGATGCGTCGCTGCCGTGCCATCACCCAACGTCTTTTCTACGGCGTCACCGAAGAGGAATAGTCGCCGACCCGCATGGGCCGGCGACACGTTCGGCGCGGGAACATGCGAATCACGGCTTCTGTCGGGAAAATGGCGTACATTTGATTAGGTCACATCACGTGGCCGCCTTCCCGACACGAAAGGTGAGCCGTTGTCTGCTGAGCACAAGACATCCGCCGGAGCGGGCGCTGTCAGTGAGTTTTCCCCAACGCCGATGAAAGGCAAAAGCGTCGTCACGTTGGATGACCTGTCCACCGGCCAGATCCGCGAGCTGCTGCATAAGGCGGAGTACATCGATTCCCACCGCCGTGAGGTGGCGCATACCTGCGACGGCCGCGTCATCGCCACCCTGTTCTACGAGCCGAGCACCCGCACGCGCCTGAGCTTCGAAACCGCCATGCTGCGCCTCGGCGGCCAGGTGATCGGATTCGCCGGCTCGCAGCTGGCGTCCGTGACCAAAGGCGAATCCATCGCCGACACGTTGAAAACCGTCTCGAACTACGTCGACGTGGTCGCCATCCGCCACCCGAAGGAGGGCGCGGCGTTGGTCGCCTCGCAGGCCTCATCCGTGCCGGTGATCAACGCGGGCGACGGCGGGCATATGCACCCCACGCAGACGCTGGCCGATCTGGCCACCCTGCAGTCGCGCTTCGGCCGCATCACCGACCTGACCGTCGGCCTGTGCGGCGATCTGACCTTCGGACGTACCGTGCATTCGCTGATCGAGACGCTGTGCCGCTTCGGCAACGTGCGTTTCGTGCTGATCAGCCCCAATGAGCTGACCACGCCGCAGTACGTGCTCGACCGCATCAACGCCACGGCATCCTGCTCCTATGTGGAGGTGCGCGACCTGGCGTCCGTGATGGGAGACCTGGATGTGCTGTACATGACGCGCGTGCAGAAGGAACGTTTCTTCAACGAGGACGACTACCTGCGCCTGCGCGACACCTACATCCTCGATGAGGAGAAGATGGCCCTCGCCAAGCCCGACATGGCCGTGCTGCACCCGCTGCCGCGCGTCAACGAGATCGCGGTCGAGGTGGACGACGACCCGCGCGCCGCCTACTTCGAGCAGGTCAAAAACGGCATGCTCATGCGCATGGCCCTCGAAAGCTCGGTGGTGGGCGACGAACTGCCCGGATATGAGGAATTCGCGAACAAGGAGGTGCTCGCCTGATGGAAGTCACCAGCGTCCAAAACGGCATCATCATCGACCACGTGCCGGCCGGCACCGCGCTGAAGGTGCTCCGCTACCTGCATATCGACCCGGCGAAAACCCGGCTCGCGCTGATCATGAACGCCGACAGCCCCACCTACGGGACCAAGGACATCATCAAAATCGAGGACACCCTCGATGTGGACCTCGAGGTGCTGGGACTGGTGGCGCGTCAGGCGACCGTCGGCTTCGTGCGCGACGGCAGGATCATCGAGAAGCGTGAGCCGCAGCTGCCCGAGCATATCGTCGACGTCATCACCTGCAAGAACCCGCGCTGCGTGACCACCACCGAGCGCGGCATCAAGCAGATGTTCCATCTGGCGCATTCCGAACGTCGGGAGTACCGCTGCGACTACTGCGACGAGGAAGCCAAACTGTAGAGACGAGCAACAGCCAAGCCCAGTGCCACGACGGGCGGCTTGCAGACAGGACGACCGAACGACGCCACGGGAGCCCACGGGCCGCGTGCGAAAGGAGCCGATATGACCACAATCGTTTTCCATGGCATCAGCGTGTGGGACACCGATGAGATCATCGACCTCAAGGTCGAAGCCTCACCCAACCTGCTCGTGGAATCGCCGACCGCCCCCTCCGCAATCGCGAACGAGGACCATTCCGATCCTTCCGCAATCGCGAATGAGGCGCAGCCCGCCCCTTCCGTCATCCTGAGCGAAGGGCGAAGCCCGCAGTCGAAGGATCCCATCCACATCGACGCCACCGGGCTGACGCTCGCCCCCGGCTTCGCCGACCCCCACGTGCACTTCCGCGACCCCGGACAGACCTACAAGGAGTCCATGGTCTCCGGCTGCGCGGCCGCGGCCTCCGGCGGCTACACCAATGTGCTTATCATGCCGAACACCGTGCCCGCGATGGACGGCGCGACCATCACCGACCCGAACGCTCCGGGCGCGAAGGAGGTGCTGGACGCCGGATACGACAATGTGATCGACTTCCTGCAGCATTACGAAGCCGCGCACAACGTCACGTTGCCGGTGAAATACGACCTGTGCGTATGCGCCTCCAAAGGACGCGACGGCCATGAGGCCAGTGATCCCGACGATTGGGGGCGCTATCTGCCCGGGGTCGACGACGAGGAGAAGGACGCCGACCAACTCGCCCATCCGGTCACCGCGATCAGCGACGACGGTTCGGCCGTCACCCCGGAGATCCTCGACCAGGTGTTCGCCAACACGCGTGAGACCGGACTGTATCTCATCGAACACTGCGAGCATCACGACACGGGCGCGGTGAACGAGGGCCCAGTCTCGCGCAAACTCGGCGTGCCCGGCATTCCCGAAGACACCGAGCTCAACATCGTGCGGCGTGATATCGACAAGGCTCGCGAAACCGGCGTGCACGTGCATTTCCAGCATGTGAGCACCGCGATCTCATTCGAGGCGATCCGCGCGGCCAAAGCCGAGGGACTGCCCATCACCTGCGAAACCGCGCCGCACTACCTCGCCCTGTGCGACGAGGCCCTGCTCGAATACGGCACGCTCGCCAAAATGAATCCGCCGCTGCGTGGGAGAGCCGACCGACTGGCCACCATCGCCGCCGTGGCGGACGGCACCGTGGATCTGCTCGCCACCGACCACGCCCCGCACACGTTGGATGAGAAGGCGCTCGGCTTCCTCGAGGCGCCCAACGGCATCATCGGCTTGGAATGCGCGTACGGTGTATGTCATAAGGTGCTGGTCGACGGCGGTCATATCTCCGACGCGCGGCTGATCGAACTCATGTCGGTCGCCCCGGCGCGGCTGATGGGACACACGCCGACGGATATCACGGCGTTGCTCGACAGGGAAACCGACGCTTCGCGCGAACCGGACGCCAAACGTGTCCTCGATCTGACCCAGGTCGCGGACCCGGGCGATGTGGATCTGGTCGTGCTCGACACCACCGCCGAATGGACCGTCGAGCCCGAACGATTCCATTCGCAGGCGCGCAACACCCCGTTCGGAGGATGGCGGGTCACCGGCCGTCCGCTCGCCACGATCGTCGACGCCGCGCTGGCGTTCAGCCGACTGTAGAAACAACCTCACCCGCACCACAAGCCACCGCCGATCCGGCAGAGAAAGGACCCACTATGGATCGTCTGATCGCAGCCATCAACGCCACCCAGAATCCCAGCGTCGTCGGGCTCGACCCGACCGAGGCGCTGGTGCCCCCGCAGGTGGTGGCGAGCTTCGCCGACGAGGTGCGCGACTCCGTGGAAACCCCCGAGGAGGCGCCCGCCGCGCAGCTCGCCGTCGCCTACTTCGAATTCAACCGCGCGATCATCGACGCGGTGGCCGATATCGTACCGGCCGTCAAACCGCAGATCGCCATGTATGAGGCGCTCGGCCCCGCCGGCATCGACGTGTACACGATGACCTGCGAATACGCCAAACAGCAGGGCCTGTACGTGCTGGCCGACGTCAAGCGCGGCGACATCGGCTCGACGGCCGCCGCCTACGCGCATATGCTCAGCGGCGTGGCCGCCGGCGACGGCGCGTATGACCCGTGGAACATCGACGCGGTCACCATCAACCCGTATCTCGGCACCGACGGCATCACGCCCTTCGTCGACGCGGCGAAACAGGCCGATAAGGACGTGTTCGTGCTGGTGCGCACCTCCAACCCGTCGAGCAGCGAACTGCAGATGCTCGATCTGGCAGACGGCGGGAAGGTGTACGAGCATGTGGCCGATCTGGTCGAAGGCTGGGGCACCGATTCGATCGGAGCCCACGGCTATTCCCGCGTCGGCGCGGTGGTCGGCGCCACGCATCCCGAGGAAGGCGCGGCCCTGCGCGCGCGTATGCCGCACACCTTCTTCTTGGTGCCGGGTTATGGCGCTCAGGGCGGCACGGCGGCCGACGTGCGCGGCATGTTCGACCGTGACGGCTCCGGCGCGATCGTCAACTCGTCTCGAGGCATCATCGGCGCGTGGAAGAAGTCGGGGGAGTGGCGCGAGTCCATGTCCGCCGACGAGGCGCTCGAATTGGTCGCCGCCACCGCGCGCGAGGCGGCCATCGACATGCGCGACAACCTGCGCATGGTGCTGTAGACGACCGACACGTTCCATCTTCCGCACAACCATACAAGGAGAGCAATGGCAACCTTCACCCCAACGGCCGACGTGGTGGCCGAGGCCGTGCAGGCCGGATATTTTCCGCCACGCCACACCGTCGAGATCACCGACGTCACGGAGCTCACGCCCGGCGTCGTCCGTCTGGCCTTCCATGATCCCTATATCGCCGCGCATGCGAAGCCGGCGCAGTTCGTGAACCTCTATACCAAGGATCCGATGCGTCTGATGCCGCGTCCCTTCGGCGTCAGCGAAATCGAGGGCGACGAGGTGAGCGTCATCTTCGCCGTGGTGGGCGAGGGCACCGCCGAATTCGCGCGATATCAGGCCGGAGACACGGTCGACGTGCTCGGTCCTCTCGGCAATCCCTTCAAAACGAAAAACCCCGCGCACTATCTGCTGGTGGCGGGCGGTCTCGGCGTGCCACCGCTGGTGCGCGCCGCGCAGCATCTCGCCGCCGACGAACGGTCGCGCACCACCGCCGTGGTCGGATACCGCGACGTGCGCTTCGCGGACGACGTGTTCGCGCGATACGCCGATCGCACGGTCAGCATCGACAACGCGCACGGCAATGTGGTCACATTGCTCGACCGTCTGGAGGCGGACGGCGGACTGACGGTGGACGGATTGGAGACGGTGATCCTCTCCTGCGGCCCGCTGCCGATGATGAAGGCCGTCGCCGCATGGGCCGCCAAGCGTTCGCTCGCATGCCAGTTGAGCATGGAGCAGCGCATGGGCTGCGGTTTCGGCACCTGCGTGCTGTGCACCGTCGACACCGTGGACGGACGGCTCAAAGTGTGCGCCGACGGTCCGGTGTTCACACGCGAACAATTGGGATGGGGGCAGTGAGATGAGCGAAACCAAGCATATCAACCTGTACGAGGACCACGAGTGGAAGCATCCGACCATCGTGGCGGGCGTGCCGTGGAAGAATCCGGTCGGCACCGCCTCCGGCACCTTCCAGTACGCCGCCGTGCGCTGGTTCTACGATGTGAGCCAACTCGGCGCCGTCTGCACCAAAGGCGTCTCTCCCGTGCCGTGGGAGGGCAATCCGTCCCCACGCACCGCCGAGGGACCCGGCAGCAATCTCAACGCGGTGGGCCTGCAGAATCCCGGCGTCGACCATTATCTCGTCGACGACCTTCCCAAACTCAAGGAGATCGGCGCGAACGTCATCGCCAACGTGGCCGGCCATAGCGACGACGACTACGCCGAAGTCGTGGCCAAACTCGCCGACTCGCCCGCCGACATGCTGGAGATCAACGTGAGCTGCCCGAACGTGACCCACGGCGGCATGAGCGTGGGCACCGATCCGGTGGCGTTGAGCAAGCTCATCACCCGTCTGCGCGCCATGACCGACAAGCCGATGATCGTCAAGCTCACGCCGAACGTCACCGACATCACCGCGCCCGCCCGCGCGGCCGTCGAAGCAGGCGCCGATGCGCTGAGCATGATCAACACGCTGCTCGGCATGCGCATCGACATACGCACCGGAGAGCCGGTTATCGCGCATGTCACCGGCGGCGTCTCCGGCCCTGCGGTGCTGCCTGTCGGTCTGGCCGCCGTCTACCGTGTGCGCACGGCCCTTCCCGAGGTTCCGATCATCGGCATCGGCGGCATCGATTCGGGCGAAAAAGCGCTCGAATACCTGTACGCCGGCGCGAACGCCGTCGAGGTCGGCGCCGCGGCCCTGTTCGACCCGGTCGCACCATTGCGCGTGGCCCGCGAACTCGACGACCTGCTGGACGAGCGGCCCGAACTCACGGCCAAACTCGCCGCGGGCCAGACCTGGCGCTGAGGGAAAACCGCTCCGGCGATCCCGCAAGACGGCCCGCCTTGTCGGACCGGACGGTTCCGGCCCGCAGTCAGACTCCCACAGCCACGCATATTTCATAGCAACCTTGTTCATAGAAAGGCACGCATGATGTCCGATTCGCTTGACATCCGTTTCACCCGGTTCCTGCTCGAATCGCAGGCGCTCAAATTCGGCGATTTCACGTTGAAGTCCGGCCGCCAAAGTCCGTACTTCATCAACGCGGGCGCGTTCAACGACGGCCGTAAGATCGCCACGCTCGGCGCGTTCTACGCCGAGAAGATCGCCGCCGAAATCGAGGCCGGCAACCTGCCCGCCGATATCGACACGGTGTTCGGCCCGGCGTACAAGGGCATTCCGCTGGGAGTCTCCACCGCGATCGCATTGACCGGCGCGCACGGTATGGAGGTGGGATACACCTTCGACCGCAAGGAGAAGAAGGACCACGGCGACGGCGGCATGATGGTCGGCACGCAGCTGACCGACGGCATGAAGGTGCTGCTCGTCGACGATGTGATGACCGCCGGCACCGCCGTGCGCGAGGTGATTCCCAAGCTCAAGGCCGAGGCGGACGTCGAGGTCGTGGGATTGGTGCTGTCCGTGGACCGCATGGAGAAGACCCGCGACTCCGATTTGTCGGCGGTCAAGGCCGTGGAACAGGAGTTCGGATTCCCGGTGTTCGCCATCGCCAATGTGCGTGAGATCTTCGAGGCCGGCCGGCGCATCATGACCGCCGACGGGCAGCCGTATGTGACCGAGGCGATCAAGGCCGCGGCCGATGGTTATCTTGAGCGGTATGGGGCTTAAGGGCCGTCGCACGGACGTCGGCCCCGACGACTCCCGTGCGACCCTATCGAGGCTCTGAAACGAACATGGCAATGGGCGGTTTTCATTGGAAAACCACCCATTCCTGTTGTTTTCGTCGTGTGCGCCTCTGTGACTATCGTGTGCGGAATGTTCGCACGTCCGGCGCGGAGATCGCGGACGTGCGAACCGCATAATCCGTGATCCCGGCCCCGCTGTTCGGATGCCCTATCGAATACGCCTGATCGACCGCATAGACGGCCAACAGCACAACCGCGATCACGGCCAACGTTTTGGCGTTGACCTTCCTCAGCTGGTTGTCGAGCGCGGGCGCGATCACATAGACGATCGCCAGGCCGCCCAGTCCGAAGGTCAGCAATCCTTCGGCGCAGATACGGCCGTTCAGATTGAGGAAGTATCCGGTGTAATCCCACCAGCGCTGCCCGTCATGGGTCACCTCCAGATACCAGGAGGAGAAATACTCCAGCACGCCGCACAACACCGTCGCGGCGATGAACTCCAGATATGGCCGGTCGCGCAGACGCTTGAGCAGCACGAGGATGACGACGCCGCCCGTGCCGTAGATCGGCAGCCAAGGGCCGTGCAGGGTGCCCCGGTTGACGAACGTGCCCTCCGTGATAAGCGCGAGGCTGACCTCCCACAGCCATCCGACGAAGCAGAAGATGAAGAACATCATCACCAGATTCAGCACCGTATAGCTTCGCGCGGAGGTCAGGTCGGACGTCACCTCCATTTTGAAACGCATCGGAGCGGGGGCGAGTCTGCCCGGATAGACGCGAGCCTCGATGATGTCACGTCCATCGCGCGTCATATGCCGCCGCGCCTCATACGCCTCATACGCGACCACCTGCGGGGAGGATTTCATTTGGATGCCCAGCTGCTGCGACAGGAATCCGACGAATCCGCTCGGCTTGGCGACCGGTTCGGCGGCTCTGACGTCGTCCACCACGCTCGCCACGTCGCTGTAGGAGCAGCGCACCACCTCGCGTTGGGGCTTCTCGAACAGGTAGACGTCGCACATCAGTTCGCTGCCGGGCAGTCCGCTCGTCTTGGTCAGACCGCGCAGGTACGCGTAGTACTCGCCATAGAAGGCGGCTTGGTACGCGTTGGAATAGAAGATGCCCACCAGGCCGAAGGAGGCGAGATTCAGCAGATCCCAGCCGAGGAAGCTCAGCCCGGCCACGAAGCACTCCCATTTGTGCCCCTTCATCATGCGCCGGGACAGGGTGATGGCCTCGTTCGCCGAAATGGTGGGATTCTCGGCGAGGATATACGGCACCATCATGTAGGAGTAGTGTTTGACGACGCCGCCGACGATGGTGAGCGTCCACAGGAATTGGTAGACGTTGCACACGAACATGTTCCATGCCATCCTGGGCCACTGGCGGGTTTGGATGGGGTAGAGGAAGCGGCGCAGCGGCACACGCTCGTAGACGCGGCTTTCCAGAACCATCCTGCGGGCGACGATGAGATACGTCTCTTTGATGAACAGCCAGACGAAGGTGTAGACGGCGAGACTGAACACCACCAGTATCACGACCGCGATGCTCTGCGATGTCGCGACCGATCGAATCGCATCGAAGACGGTCAGAATGACGCCGCCCGACGAGAAGGAGTTGAGCACGGTGGAGAACACGCCGCGCGAACGACCCAACGCCTTGATGGTGTCCTCACGTTTGATCTCATCCCGACGCTGCTGCACCTCGTCGCGGGCTTCGGCTTCGTTGTCCGTGGCGATGTCCGCGACCAGCGATTGCAGCCGATCGCTGGTTTCGGCGCGTACCACGCTCGTATCCTCATAGGTGGCGGTCCACAACGACGAACCGTATTCCGCGCCAAGAAACGACGCGAACAGGCATACGATGACCAGAATCCAGTAGTGTCCGCGCAGGGTGCGTCGGGCCTGCCTTTTCATCTCTTTTCTATCCATGTGGCGGAGCCTCCCTCTTCGCTCCTCATAGAATACGCCGCCCCTGCGCGTGGACGGGCGTCTGACAAGCCTTTCAGGGGAAAATCAGGGTAGGCTCCGACCGATCTTCCGCACGGACGGGCGCTTCGGGCCGGATCAGTCGATCAGCGTGTACCCCTGATCGCTCACCACCGCCTTGAGCTTGTCCAGATAGGTTTCGGCCGCCTTGGACAGTTTCGTACGCTCGTTGGTGATCCAACCGACCAGCATCGTCTCGTCGGAGTCGAGCGGCACGGTGATGATCTTCTCGTTGTTGAGATCGCCGTTGTCGATGCCGGTGCACACCGTGTATCCGTTGAGGCCGATGATGAAGTTGAGGATGGTGGCGCGGTCGGTCACGTTGATCTGCTTGGGCGCGTAGTCCGGCCAGACCGCCTCCTCATAGAAGTAGAAGGAGCCCTCCTCGCCCTGCTCGTATTGGATGAACGGGAAGGGTTTCAGATCCTCCATGGTGACGACCTTCTTGCCGGCCAGCGGATTGGACCGGGAGATGAACACGTGCAGCGGCGCGCGGAACAGCGGGTGGAATTCCAGATGCTTCTCGCGCAGCAGTTTGCCGATCACGTCCTTGTTGAAGTCCGAAAGGTACATGATGCCGATCTCGGACTGCATGTTGGCGACCTGGTTGATGATGTCGCGCGTGCGGGTCTCGCGGATCGTGAACTCGTATTCGTCGGATTTAAGCGATTCGATCATCTTGACGAAGGCTTCGACGGCGAACATGTAGTGCTGCGTGGAGACCTGGCACAGCTGCTTGCGTGGCTTGGCGTGCTTGTAGCGTTCCTCGAGCAGGGCGGCCTGGTCGAGCACCTGGCGCGCGTAGGTGAGGAATTCGGCGCCGTCCACGGTCAGCGCGATGCCTTGCGACGAGCGGGTGAAGATCTCGATGCCCAGCTCGTTCTCCAGCTCCTTGACCGACGAGCTCAGCGCCGGTTGCGACACGTACAGCGCGTGCGAGGCCTCGTTCATGGAGCCGCATTCGACGATTTTGACGATGTACTTGAGTTGCAGCAGAGTCATAAGGCTTATTTATAGCAGCGGGACTGGTCCGCCCCGTCGGTTATACCCCGTACGTCAGTGGGACGGCAGTCGCGTCGCACGCGCGGGCCCGACGAATGGGTGACGGCAGTCTGGTGGATGCGACGGCGGTCATGCCGCCCGCGCGGGTCCGATGCTGTCGCGGCGCACGAAGGTGGAGCGCACCGTCACGGGGGCGATGCCGTCCGATACGCGCAGGATGCGCTCGATCAGTTTGGTCGCGGCCAATTCCCCCATGCGTTCGCGCGGCACGCTGATGCTGGACAGCGCGGGGGTGAGCAGGGTTCCCTCGCGAATGTCGTCGATGCCGATCACCGAGACCCGTCCCGGCACATCCATGCCATGACGTCGGTACATGTTCAGGATCATCTCGGCGCTGAGGTCGTTGTAGGAGATCACCGCAGTGACGGAGGGATCGAGCAGGGACGCGAACCATTCGTCCACCTCGTCGTCGCTGTCGAATATGCGGTTCGGGCCCGGGATCTGGTGCAGCCGAATATGCTCCCTGTGGCAGGCGTTCAGCAGCGCCAGCCAGCGCATGCCGTTCTGCCATGAGCGTTCCGGTCCCGCGACGTATTCGATCGAGGTGTGGCCGAGCGCTTTGAGCGTGCGCACGGCCTCGTCGAGACTGTGCTGGTCGTCGCAGACGACGGACTGCACGCCGCTCACCTGACGGTTGATCGCCACCAGCGGACGCATCTGGGCCGCCTTGCGGATCGCCGCGTCGGACAGACTGGTGCCGATGAGCACGATGCCGTCCACGGAGGGCGAGAACCGCGCGATGATGCCGCGTTCCGTGTCGGTGCGGTAGGCGCTGACCGCGGTGGTCAGGCAGAAGTTCTTGGCCATGCAAAGGCCTTGCATGCCGTAGAGGAATTCGGCGTAGATGGGGTAGCGCAGATCGGCGGCGACCGCCAATATCGCACCACGCAACGCCTGATCATGCTCCAACGTCGAATTCGTGGCCCGATAGCCGAGATCCTGCGCGATGCGCCGCACACGGTTCGCGGTTTCGGCGTTCACCCGCCCGGGCCGCGACAGCGAGCGCGAAACCGTCGCGGGGGAGACCCCGGCGGCTTTGGCGATGTCGTTGATGGTGACCGCTCGACCGGCGGCGGCATCTGCGTTCTGCTCGTGATCGGACATACGCCCATCGTAGCCCGCACCCGGTCCTCGTTCACGCAGAGCGGATATCGGACGTGGGCTCCATGGAAAAACATGGAAAGACATATCGACGCTTGCGCGCGCGATTCTAGCCTTGATTCATCGGCCGGCGGAAGACAACGAGGTACCGGTCGCGATATCGACAGACGATACGCACGACAAAGGAGTGATATGCGCACCACGCAAACCCTGCATGACGGCTGGCTCTTCACCAAGGACCAGATCGATGGCGTCCCCACCTGCTCCGACGCGAAAGGCTGGCGGCCGGTGACGGTTCCGCACAGCTGGAACGCGCTCGACGGACAGGACGGCGGCGCCGACTATTGGCGTGGCGCCTGCTGGTACGTCACCGAGCTCACTCTGCCCGAAAGCGCCCCCGGCACACGCACCTATCTGGAGTTCGAAGGCGCGGCCACCGTGGCCGAGGTCTATGTCAACGGCCATAAGGTGGCCGAGCATGAGGGGGCGTACGGCGCGTTCCGCGCGGATGTCACCGATGTGCTGACCGACGCGGCCAACGAACTGGCCGTGCGGGTGGACAACGCCGAACGTTCCGACATCTATCCGCAGATGGCCGATTTCACCTTCTATGGCGGCCTGTACCGTCCCGTCACGGTCATCCAGGTCAATCCCACCCACTTCGATCTCGACTACCATGCGGGCCCCGGCGTCACCGTGTCCTCCACGATCGAGGATGGAAACGCGCTGCTTGACGCCCGCGCCTGGGTCAGCGATCCGCAGGAGGGCGACCAGGTCTATTTCGAGGTGACCGACGATTGCGAGACCATCGTCGCGGCGGCGACCATGCCCGCCGCCGCCTCGGTGCGCACCGAGATCACCATCCCCGACGCGCATCTGTGGCAGGGCACCGAGGATCCGTACCTGTACACGGTCACCGCCTCGATCGTGCGACATAACGAGGTCGTCGACCAGATCGAGGTGGCGCACGGCGTGCGCGAGTTCCGGTTCGATCCGGCCCAGGGATTCTTCCTCAATGGCAAGCTCACCCCGCTGCGCGGCGTCTCCCGCCATCAGGACCGTCTGGGCAAGGGCAACGCCCTCGAGTACGCCGACCATTTCGAGGATGCGGCCCTGATCAGCGAGCTGGGCGCGAACACGATCCGCCTGGCCCACTACCAGCAGTCGCAGGACTTCTACGACCTGTGCGACCGCTTCGGCTTCGTGGTATGGGCTGAGATCCCGTTCATCTCGCGTATGAACGCCGATCCCGCCGCCCACCGCGACTGCATCCACCAGATGACCGAGCTCATCACCCAAAGCTTCAACCACGCGTCGATTCTGATGTGGGGCATCTCCAATGAGATCCTCATCGGCGGCGACAGCCCGCAGCTGGTCGCCAACCTCAAGGAGCTTAACGATCTGGCCCACCGGCTCGATCCCACGCGCCCGACCACGATGGCGCAGGTGTCCAGCACGCCGATGGATTCCGAGCACAACCAGATCACCGACATCCTCAGCTACAACCACTACTTCGGCTGGTACGGCGGCAAGATGGAGGACAACGAGGCGTGGGTCGACCAGTTCCACGCGATGCATCCGGACCGTTCCTTCGGCCTGTCCGAATACGGTTGCGAAGGCATCATCTCCTACCACACCGACGATCCGCAGTGCGGCGACTACAGCGAGGAGTACCAGGCGCTCTACCACGAGCATATGGCCGACATCATCGACCAGCGCCCCTGGCTGTGGGGCACGCATGTGTGGAACATGTTCGACTTCGGCTGCGACGCCCGCAACGAGGGCGGCGTCCAGGGACGCAACAACAAGGGTCTGATGACCATCGACCGCAAGATCCGCAAGGACTCCTTCTACGTCTATCAGGCGCATTGGTCGAAGGAGCCGATGGTGCACATCGCGTCCAAGCGTTTCGCCAAGCGCGCCAGCGACGCCATCACGGTCAAGGTGTACTCCAACCAGCCCAGCGTGACGCTGTTCGTGGACGGGGTGGAGCATGCCACGATCGTAGGCAGCCACGTGTTCTCCTTCGCCGACGTGCCGCTGCATGAGGGCTTCACCCATATCAGCGCCAAGGCCGGTGAGCTGACGGATTCGACGACGTTCGAGAAGGTGGCCGAACCGTGGGCCCCCTACGTCTTCGTGGATCCTGAAGGAGGCGCGGGCGTGTCCAACTGGTTCGACGATGTGAATCTCGACGAGGTGCAGGCCATCGGCGATATCGACGAGACCTGCTTCTCGGTGAAGGACCTCATCAACGACATCATCGCCAACAAGGAGGCCGCGCAGGTGCTGGCCAACGCGGCGAGCAGCATGGCGGGCATGCGGGTCAAGGCCTCGATGCTGGGCATCATGGGCAATCAGAGCGTCGAAAGCCTGCTCGCCGAAGGCGGCATGATGGGCGGCGCCACCGAGAACCACAGCGAGAAGCTGGCCTACATCAACCAGCAGCTCCAGCGGATCAAGAAGTAGTCGGCGGGCGCGCGGCACAGGCTGCCGCCCCGCCCACACCACCACATCACCACACAACCCATGGGATGCGACGGCCCTCGACGACGACGCCGTCGCATCCCATCCCCACGTAAACCATCTCCCGAAGCCCCATGGCCAACCAACGGCGGCCCCATGGGATTCCCATACTTTTTTCCGAACAAGGAGAGGCATATGACATCCTCGACACCAACGATTCGTCCTTTCGGAATCAGAGACAAAGTCGGCTATCTTTTCGGCGACTTCGGCAACGATTTCATGTTCATCTTCGCCAGCTCGTTCCTGATGGTGTTCTACACCAAGGTGATGGGCGTTCCCGGCACCGTCGTCGGCACACTGTTCCTCGTGGCGCGTATAATCGACGCCTTCGCGGACGTCACCGTCGGCATCGTGGTCGACCGCGCCAAGCCGGGCCCCCACGGCAAATACCGTCCCGTCATGATGAAGATGGCCGTGCCGGCCGTGATCTTCTCGTTCCTGATGTACCAGACGTTCTGCATCAACCAGTCGATGGGCATCAAGATCGTCTACATGTCAGTCACGTACATCATCTGGGGAATCCTGTACTCGTGCGTGAACATCCCCTACGGATCCATGGCCTCGGTGATCTCGCTCGAGTCGGAGCACCGCACCTCGCTGTCCACGTTCCGCACCATCGGCGCCACCTTCGCCCAGCTGATCATCGGCGTCGTCGCCCCGCTGATCATCTACACGGCCGACGAGAACGGCAACCAGATCATCCGCGGCGGCGAGCATACCCAGATCTTCATGGTCGTCTCCGCCGTGTTCGCCATCGCGTCGCTGGCGTGCTACTTCACCTGCTATTCGCTGACCGTCGAGCGCGTCAAGCCCGAGGACCATACCGTGGCCAACGAAGGCGAAAGCCCGGTGCAGTCCATCCTCACCATGATCAAGGGTGCCGTCTCCAGCCGTTCCATGGTCGGACTGATCTCCAGCGCCATCGCGCTGCTGATGGCCATGCTGTTCCTTCAGCAGATGGCGAACTATCTGTACACCGACTACTTCGGCGACGCGAAGCTGCTGTCCATCGCCAATATGTTCGGCGTGGTCATGACGCTGGTGCTGGCCCCCTTCGTCCAGCCGCTCACCAAGGTCCTCGGACGCAAGGGCATCGGCATCCTCGGCGCGGCCATCGGCACGGTGGGCATGTTCGTGCTGTATCTGCTCCACACCACCAACGCGGTGCTGTTCATCGTCATCTACATCATCTCGTTCATCGGCATCGGCCTGTTCAATCTGGTGGTGTTCGCCATGGTCACCGATGTGATCGACGACATCGAGGTGACCAAGAACGTCCGCGAGGACGCCACCTGCTATTCCGTCTACTCCTTCGCCCGTAAGCTCGGACAGGCGTTCGCCGGATGGTTCGCCGGCGTGTCCATCGACTGGATCGGATATCAGGAGGGTGCCACCGCCGTGCAAAGCCAGGAGACGCTCGACGGCCTGTACACCTTCTCGACGCTGCTGCCGGCGATTTTCTTCCTGGTCATGCTGTTGATCATGGTGTTCGTCTACCCGCTGGACAAGAAGCGCGTCGCCAGGAACACGGAGATCCTCAAGGCCAAGCGTCAGAAGAACGCCGCCGAATAAGACGCACGCGCCCCGCATTGCATACGGTTGGGGGCCGGTGCCGGACGTTCAGTCCGGCACCGGCCCCCAACCGTATGTGTCACAACGCGACGCCCAGCGCGGCGAGGTCGGCGCGGGCCTGCTCGGCGGTGGTGAAACGCCGGCCGTGCAATCCCACGGCGTTCGCGCCGTCGATGTTCTTCGCCGTGTCGTCGAAGAACACGCACCGCTCCGCCTTCAGGCCGAAACGGTTCAACGTCAGTTCGTAGATGTCGGCGTTGGGCTTGTGCATCTTCTCGACGCCGGAGACGACGGTGCCGGCGAGCAGCTCCTCGACCTGCGGGTATTTCTCGAAGGCGATGTGGAAGGTCTCATGCGACCAGTTGGTCAGGCCCCACACGCCGAGTCCGGCCGCCTTGAGGTCGCGCAGCAGATCCTCCATGCCCGGCAGCATGCGGGGGAGCGAGTCGCCGTAATGCTCGATGTAGTAGCGGAACACCTCGGCGATCTCATCGCCCTGTTCGCGGCGCACATCCGGCAGGATGTCGGCGAAATCCTCGCCCGCGTCCATACGGTCCTCATAGGCGTAGAAGCCGCACGGATCGCCGTCCGCGCAGATATGGTCGACCAGTTCGGCCGGGTAGCCGGCCTTCTCCAAGCAGGCGCGGCACTGCCAATCGAACAGCACGCCGCAGAAATCGAAAATCACATCGGTAATCATGCGTGCCATGATACCGTCCGCCCAGGCCCGCGCGCCGAATATGGATCCTTACGCGGCTAGGCGAGCAGTTCCGCGATCGCGTCGGGAATGGCTTTGACCACATCGGAGGCGACGATCGGATGGCCTATGGCGTTGAACCGATGCCGGCCCGTCATGCCGAACACATCCGGCTCCTGCCAGCCGCGCTGTTCGGATTCCGAGGCGATGGAGGCCGCCACTCCATGCAGGTAGGCGCCGGCCGCGGCGAGGGAGGCCACGTCGTCGGCGTATTCGTCCGCGTCCACCCCCTCGGCGTCCTCGTCGTATTGCGCCAGCAGCGCGCCCAGCATGCCGGCCAGCACATCGCCCGCGCCGGCGGTGCCCAGCCAGGCGGGCGCGACGCCCGAGGCCAACGTCATATCCGATTCGCCGACGACGATGGTGACAGCGCCTTTAAGCAGCACCGTCGCGCCGGTCAGATCATGCGCGAGCCGCGCGTACCGCAACGGTTCGGCCAGCACGTCGGCCGCCGATACGGGCTCGTCACGCCCCGCGGGATCCAGCACGGCGGAATCCAACGCGGCGCCGTCCGCGTTCTCATCGTCCACTCGCGGCGCGTCCCCGCGCAGGCGGTTGACGAGTTTGGCCAGTTCTCCGGCATGCGGTGTGACGACCACCTGCGGCGGCACCTGACCGGGCAGCAGGTCCAACGCGCCGGCGTCCACCACGATGGGCGGCATATCATAGGCGGGATCGTCGTCGGTGGCGTCCACGGCGAGCTCGTAATGGGCCAGCAGCCGCGCGATGGTCTCGCGTTGGATGTCGGTCTCACCGTCTTTGAGCGCCGCGGCCTCGGGCACGCCGGAGCCGACCACCCACGATTGCACATGTCCTTTGCCGAGCACCGCCTCGGGTACGGCGGCGAGCACCATGTTCTGCGCGCGTTCGGGGCCGAGGTAGCGCACCATGCCGGTGTTCGCGCGCGACGCGGCCCGCACGGTGAGCACGGCGGCGCCGGGGTATCTCGCGGAGCCGGTGACCAATCCCACCACGCCGCGCGAGTATTTGGAATCCATCGCATGGGGCAGGCGTATGGCCTCGCCGGCCTGTTCGCCGCCCACCGCCGTCACGACGGGATTGCGCGAATCCAGGTCGAATCCGAAATCGACCAGTTCAAGACGCCCGCAGGCGAATGTGGCCGGCGGCAGCACGGCGCAGGGCTTCATCGCGCCGAACGTCACCGTCATGTCGGCGGGGATATACGGTCCGGGCAGCGAACCGTCGTCCACTCCCACGCCGGACGGCGTGTCGACGGCGAGCACCATGGGCAGTTCGCCGGACGGTTCGCGGTTGGGCGTGGCCGCCCGATAGGGGAGCGGCGCGGATGGGTCCCCATCGTGAGGGGCCATGCCGAGCGATGCGGCGATGGTGGCGGGGATGCCGCGCAACGGGCCGACCAGCCCGATACCGGTCATCGCATCGATGATCAGATGCGCGCGTTGGGCCAGCTCGATGGCGGCCTGCAGCCGTTCCCCGGCCTCGCCCGCGGAGAATCCGGCGGAGCAGCCCGCGATGTCGGCGGCGGGGTCGAGCACCAGCACTTTGCCGCCGGCCCGTACGAACGCGGCGAATCCTTTGTCATGCAACGCGCGCCCCACGGCGATGGCGGTCACCTTCGCGCCCTCCTCGGCCAGCGCGGCGGCCGCGAACAGTCCGTCTCCGCCGTTGTCTCCGGCACCGGCGAGCAGCACGACGCGGGCGTGGTCCAGATCGACATCCACGTCGTCCAGCATGCGGGCGGCCACCTGCGCCGTGGCCGAGGCGGCCATGCGCATCAGCGGCACGTTGTCGTCGAGCAGCGGGCGCTCCATAGCGCGCACGGAGGCGGCGTCATAGGCCGCATGCAGAAGAAGATGGCGACGTTCTACGTCTTGTGCGCTGTCCATGGGGAGTCCCTTCGTTGCGGCCGGTGCTGACGCAGCCCACTCTACTCGCCTTGGACCGTGTTCATTCCGCGCCGAATCACGTCGCCACGATGCCGACACAGCGTTCACTCGATCAGGGCGACGGGAGCCAGGGTCTTATTGCGCTCGATGATCGAGGCGATCTGTTCGGGGCTTTCCTTGCAGCCGCGTCGCAGCCACAGCCACAGGATCGACGAGACCGCCGAGGCGAGGATCTCCTGCGCGTACGGCCGGGGAATGCCGTGGGAGGAGTCGGAACCGTCGGCTCCCGGCCCCGGCAGCTTCACATCGACCAAGTTTTTAAGGATATCCTTCATACGGTCGTAGAGGGTCGTGTCCGCGCCCTGCACGGTGATGGCGGCGAAGAACTCGTATTCGTCGCTGATGCGGGTGAGCGCCGCGAGAATCGCGTCATAGGGGATGTAGTCGCATGGGTCGAGATGCTCGCGCGATTTCCGGTCGGGTGCGGCGTCCAGCACCATCGAGGCGATGGTTTCGACCTCGTCGTCGATCAGCCTTTGGCGCAGATCGTATTTGTCGAGATAATGCATGTAGAAGGTGCCCCGGTTGACGCCCGCCTCGCGCGCGATGTCGCTCACGGTCATGGCGTCGAATCCTTTCGTGCCCATCAGCGTGATGAAAGCAGCGCGGATCTTCGCTTCCGATTGGGTGGCGCGTTTCGCCGTCATGCAGGCTCCTTTGTTTCGACGATTCGCCTCGGAGTGTTCAAATTGAACAACTCGAAGCGGATTGTTCATTGACCCGTCGTCGTTCGGATTCTACAATCGCAACGACAATAAATCAACATGTTGTTCAAATAAGGATTATACGCGGCAATGCCATACATCGAGATGAACCACAGCGTCAAACGCTATCGCATGGGAGACACCGTCATCGAAGCCAACAAGGACGTTACCTTCGCCATCGAGCAGGGGGAGCTCGCCATCATCCTCGGCGCGTCCGGCGCGGGCAAATCGACGGTGCTCAACATCCTGGGCGGCATGGACACCAACACCTCGGGGCAGGTCGTCATCGACGGCAAGGACATCTCCGGATATTCCGCCCGGCAACTCACCGACTACCGTCGCAACGACATCGGCTTCGTGTTCCAGTTCTACAATCTCGTCGCCAACCTCACCGCCAAGGAGAACGTCGAACTCGCCTCCGAAATCGTCGCGGACGCGCAGGACCCCGTGCAGGCGCTGACCGACGTGGGATTGCGCGACCGTGTGAACAACTTCCCCGCGCAGCTGTCCGGCGGGGAGCAGCAGCGCGTCGCCATCGCCAGGGCCGTGGCGAAGAACCCGAAGATCCTGCTGTGCGACGAACCCACCGGCGCCCTCGACTACAACACCGGCAAACAGGTGCTCCAGATCCTGCAGGACATGAGCCGCCAACGCGGCGCCACCGTCGTCATCGTCACGCACAACTCGGCCATCGCTCCCATCGCGGACCGGGTGATCCGCATGCACGACGGACGCGTCACCGCCGTGGAGACCAACGAACATCCGATGGACATCAAGGATCTGGAGTGGTGACATGAGCAGACGCATGCTGCGCAAAGACATCCGTCTGGCCTTCACGCATTCGTGGGGACGCTTCGTCTCCATCGTCTGCCTGATGGCGCTGGGGTCGTTCGCCTTGGTCGGACTGTGGGTCACAGGGCCGGATATGGAGGCGACCGGCAAGGCGTTCTATGGAGAGCACAACCTCGCCGACGTGACCGTGGTGTCCGAATACGGGCTGAACGACGACGACCGGACCGTCATCTCGGGCACGCCGGGCGTGCGCCAGGCGGAATTCGGATATTTCAAGGACGTGGTCATCAAAGGGACGAACCGCAGCGTGCGGATCAACTCGCTGCCCGAAGCCGTATCCACCTATGAGGTGATCGAAGGCAGACTGCCCCAGGCCGCCGACGAGATCGCGCTGGACGAGGGGCTGGAGGACTCCTACGGCGTCGGCAGCACCTTCACACTCACCGAGGAGCCGGACATCGCCGGAGACACGGTGCTGACCGCCGACGAATTCGAAGTGGTGGGATTCGTGCGTTCCAGCGAGGCGATCTCCGGACTCAACCTGGGCACATCCACGGCGGGCAGCGGACAGCTCAACCAGTACGCGGTCGTGACCGAAGCGGCATTCGATTCCGACGTGGCGATGATCGCCCGCATCACCTTCACCGACACGCAGGGACTCGACTATTGGAGCGACGAATACGCCGACCGCGTGCAGGAGCACAAGGACGAGCTCTCCACGCGTCTTGCGGACCAGCCCGACAAACGTGTGGAGGAGATCCGAGAAAGCCGGCGCGAGCAGATAGCCAAGGCCCGCCAGCAGGTCGACGAGGCCAAGACGCAGCTTGCCGACGCCGAGGCGCAACTCGACCAAGCCAAAGCGCAGATCGAGGCCGGCAAGGATCAGATCTCAACCGAAAGCAGTACCGCGGTTTTGGGCGCGCAGGCCACGATGGACGACATCGGCGGCGATCTCGACGTGATCGATTCTTCGATCAACGCGCTGCGCGACGCCCAACAGCGGCTGGAGGAGGTGCTGTCCGACAATCGCAGCCAACAGGCCGATTCCCTCGAATCCGCCCAACAGCAGCTTCAGGCGCTGAACGATGCCATCGGCGACCTGTACAACCAGATTGGCAGCACGGCCGACCAAATCCAGGATTCGCAGCGCTCCATCCGCTCCAAGGCGAGTGACCTCGCCGACTCCGCGACGGACGGCACAAGCCAGCTGATCGAAGGCCAGCGCACGCTGGAACAGGCCGAGGAGGAATACCAGACCAAGCTCGACGAATTCAACGAGGCCAAGCCGGCGGCCGAGGAGCAGATCGCCGAAGCCGAACGGCAGATCCGTCTCGCCGAGGAGAAGGTGGAGGGCCTGAGCGTGCCGGCCTATTCCGTCAACGGGCGGCGCGAGGGACTTGGCGGCGAGGGCTACCGCGTGTACATGATCATCGCGGACATCGTGGCGAAACTGGCGCGCATCTTCCCGATATTCCTCTATCTGGTGGCGGCGCTGGTCACCTTCGCGACCATGGGACGCATGGTCGACGAGGAGCGCGTCAACTCCGGCACCCTCAAAGCGCTGGGATACTCCGATATGGATGTGATGCGGAAGTTCACCATGTACGGCTTCGCCGCCTCTACCGTCGGCACCATAATCGGCGCGGCCGCCGGACACACGCTGCTGCCGCTGATCGTGGACCGGGCGTATTCGAACGGATTCCGCCTGCCACGCATCAGTCTCGAATTCCACCCCGGCATCACGCTCGTGGCGTTCCTGCTCGCCTGGGCGAGCGCCGTGCTGCCCTCATGGCTGGTCGCCTCGCGCGAACTGCGAGAGAAGCCCGCCGCCCTGCTGTTGCCCAAACCGCCCGCCAAAGGGTCCACGATCCTGCTCGAACGGGTCACGCCGCTATGGAACCGGATGAGCTTCACGCGCAAGGTCACGGCGCGCAACCTGTTCCGATACAAGGGACGCATGGTGATGACCATATTCGGCGTGTGCGGCGCGGTGGCGCTGCTGTTCGCCGGGCTCGGCGTGCAGGGCTCCATCGGCGAGATCAGCGAGCGCCAGTTCGGCGACCTGATCCACTACGACCTCATCGTGGCGGAGAACTCCGACAACAACCAGGAGCAGAGCGACGAGGTGCAGACGGCGCTCGAGGACGACGCGGTGCGCTCGTCGATGCCCATCCACTACGAGACGCTGACGAAAACCGTCCGGGATTCCGTCGACAAGCAGGAGATGACCCTGCTGGTGACGGACGACCCGTACAACTACGGCGACTATATGACGCTGCGCGAGCGCGGCACGGAGCGCACCCAGGTGCTCACCGACAACGGCGCCGTCATTTCGGAACGGCTCAGCGAAACCTTGGGCGTCGGCGTGGGCGACACGTTCACGGTGGACGACGAGAACGGCGTGGAGCGCCGCATCACGGTCACCGGCGTGTGCGAGATGTATATCGGACATTTCGTGGTCATGAGCTCCGGAGGCTACGAACGCGCCTTCCATCAGGAATACCAGTCCAATGCGCATATGGTCAGGCTCGTCGACACCAGCACCGACAACGCGGCCGAGCAGGGGGCGCGGTTCATGGAGCTTTCCGGCGTGAGGGGAGTGGTGCAGAACATCACGAACAAGCAGATGGTCGACCAGATCGTCATCTCGCTCAACCAGATCATGGAGGTGCTGATCGTCGTGGCCGTGCTGCTCGGCGTGGTGATCCTCTACAACCTCACCAATCTCAACGTGTCCGAACGCATCCGCGAGCTGTCCACCATCAAGGTGCTCGGCTTCCACACGGGCGAGACGACGATGTACATCTACCGGGAGACTCTGGTGCTGTCGGCGTTGGGCGTTCTGGCCGGGTTCGGGTTCGGCGCGTGGCTGCACCGCTACATCATCACCGAAGTGCCGCCCGACGAAGTGATGTTCGATCCCTCCCTCGTGCCGCACGCCTTCTGGATGCCGGCCCTGGTGATCGCGCTGGTGCTCGCCGCGCTCGGCTGGGTCGTGTGGCGCCGGCTGAAGAAGGTCGATATGCTCGCCGCGCTGAAGTCCGTCGACTGACGGACGGGATTCGCCATGCTTTTTGCGCATGGCTGAACCCTCGTGCGAAACATTTGAATCCGAAATACGCCTCTCCTAGAGTGTGAGGCGTATCAATGATGCGCCTCCGGTCCGGTCGCGCCCGCCGTCGCGGCGGCCGTCGGCCGGGCGGGAGCGCCGTTCAAGGAGCGATTCTATGAAGGCAGCGATTTACAAAGGCATCAAGCAGATGGCGTGCGAGGAGCGTCCCGCGCCCGCGATCGTCGACGCCGGCGACGCGATCATCCGCGTGGTGCGCGCCTGCGTGTGCGGTTCGGACCTGTGGTTCTTCCGCGACGGCCGTGACGCGGACACGCAGACCGGCCATGAGGCGATCGGCGTGGTCGAGTCGGTGGGTGACGACGTGACCGTCGCCAAGCCGGGCGATTTCGTGGTCGTGCCGTTCCCGTTCTCCTGCGGCGTGTGCCCGGTGTGTAAGGCCGGTTTCGAGTCGAGCTGTCCGCACGGCGGCTATTTCGGCTCCGACGAGGGCATGGGCTGCCAGGCCGAGACGCTGCGCGTGCCGCATGCCAACGGCACGCTGGTGGTGGTTCCGGGCGACGCGAAGTCGTTCTCCGACGAGCTGCTGGCCGACCTGCTGGCGCTGTCCGATGTGATGCCGACCGGCTACCATGCGGCCGCCTCCGCCGAAGTCAAGCCGGGCGACACGGCCGTGGTGTTCGGCGATGGCGCGGTGGGATTGTGCGGCGTGCTGAGCGCGAAGATCCGCGGCGCCAAGCGCATCATCGCGATGAGCCGTCACGCCGACCGTCAGGCTCTGGCCCGCGAGTTCGGCGCGACCGATATCGTGGCCGAGCGCGGCGACGAGGCCGTGGCCAAGGTGATGGAGATGACCGGCGGCTACGGCGCGGACGCGGTGCTTGAATGCGTCGGCTCCGCCCAGTCGAACGACACCGCGATGAAGGTGGCCCGCGCCGGCGCGACCGTCGGCCGCGTGGGTCTGCCCCACGACGTCGAGGCCGACATTCCCGGACTGTTCTACCGCAACGTGGGGCTCAAGGGCGGGCCCGCCCCGGTGCGCCATTACGACACCGAGGTCGACCATCTGCTCGACCTGGTGATGAAGGGCGAAATCCACCCCGGCCGCGTGTTCACCGCCGAGTTCACACTCGACGAGATCCAGGAGGCCTACGCCGCCATGGACGAGCGCCGCACCATCAAGTCCCTGCTGCGCGTGAGCGAGGTCTGATGATGTTTGGCAAGAAGAACAACGGATTCTTTGCGGACGGACGGCAGACGCTGGAACAGAGCGATCCCGAGTTCATCGAACTGTTCTCGAACTTCGCCTATGGCGAGGTGGTCGAGTCCGAAGGCGCGAACCATCCCGAACTGACCGACGCGAAACGTTCGATGGCGATTCTGGCCGCGCTGATGGGGTGCCAGGGCGTGGACGCGTTCGCGATGATGGTGCCGGTCGCCCTTGATTCCGGCGTGACCCCGGTCCAGATCAAGGAAATCGTCTACCAGGGCACCGCGTATCTGGGATTCGGCCGCACGCTGCCGTTCCTCAAAGCCGCGAACGACGCGCTGCACGAGCGCGGCGTCGCGACCCCGCTGGAACCGCAGGGCACGGTCACGGCAGACACCCGCGAGGCCGCGGGCGAGGAGACGCAGATCCGCATCTTCGGCGAGCATATGCGCGGCTTCGCGCACAGCGAGCCCGCCGAGACGATGCATATACGCCAGTGGCTCGTCGATAACTGCTTCGGCGACTACTACACGCGCGGCGGCCTCGACGACCGCGAGCGCGAGATGATCACCGCCTGCTTCCTCGCCGCGCAGGGAGGCTGCGAGCCGCAGCTCACCAGCCATGTGAGGGCGAATGTGGGCGTGGGCAATTCCAAGGAGTTCATGATCGCGGTCGTCTCGCAGATCATGCCCTACATCGGCTATCCGCGCACCCTCAACGCCCTGGCCTGCGTGGACGCCGCCACCAAGGAGTAACGCTCCGTCATTCCGGCGGGGCTTTGCCTCCCCCTCGTCATTCCGAGCGCAGCGTAGCTTCCCCTCGTCATTCCGAGCGGAGCGTAGCGGAGTCGAGGAATCTCACGTTCAAGAGATTCCTCGGCTCCGTTTCTTTTGTAGGCAGGTCACATCAGGCCTTTGTATGTCGCGCCGGGGTACATGAACTCGTAGATCAGATTGCCGCTGCGTTCCATCCGGTCGTCATCGGTGGTGAGGATGAGGTCGCCGGTGGCGGAATATCGGGTGTACGCGGGATCGAGGCCGTTGAGGCCGGCGACGGTGCGCTTGATCCATGGCAGGTTGTTCCGCCCGTTGCATTCGATGATCTCGTTCATACGCAGCGTGTAGTCCGCGGTCACACCGTCGTTGCGGAACACGTAATGGATGGCCTTCGGATAGTCCTTCTCGCTGACCTCATCGTGGTAGTCCTCAAGCACTTCGCATTCCACGTTGCGGGTGTTCTCGAAGATGAGGTCGCCGTTCTCGTCCTGGATGAACACGATGGGGAAGCGCGCGTGGCCCATCTTTTCGTTGGCCACCATGTCGAATACGAGCATGGAGCAGTCGTCGAAGCTTTGCCGCGCCCACACCCAGTGGTTCCATTCCTTCAGGAAGTTCACGTTGCCCCACTGATGGTCGTGATAGCCGTAGCCGTGCGCCTCGACACGCTTGCCGTCGATGGTCAGCGCGCCGCTGACCTCGCCTTTGGGCACCGCGCAGAACCATGTGTAGAAGCGGTCCGGCGAGCCGAATTCGAAGTACGCGCTACCTGGGCGGTATGGCTTCGACAGGCTGTGCAGATGCAGATCCGCGCCGAGACCGTCGATCGGCTCGACGTGGATGTCATAGTCCTTGAGGTCGCCGCTGAAGCGGTGCGCGGCGTAGCGCACATCGCATTGCCGTTCGCCCCACGACGCCTCGGAGACTTGGAATTTGGGTTCTCTCATGTATTCGGTGCCGTCCGGCAGCGTGACCTTGATGGTGAAGCGTGGGTGGTCCTTGCCTGAATAGAGGTGGGCGCCGGATTTGGTGAAGAACTGGATGACGACTTTGGTGCCGTCGTCCAGAATCGCGTCGAAATACCACCATTCCCACATGCCTTTGGCCGACGTGCTGCGGCGGCCGTCCTCCCATGTTTCGATATGCTCCGGATTGACGCCCAGCCGCACGTAATCCTTGGGGTCATCCATCAGTCTCGCCGTGGTCATCATCATCGTCCTTTCTAACGAGCGAACGCATGTTAATTGACATTCGCAACTTTTCTTGATATGACCATAACCACGGGCCCATCGGGCCGCAAGGAACGAATGATGAGGATTCGTGACTTAATTGACGAATCGGGTTGATTCCTCCACGAAAAGGTGAATGACGATGAACGGACAACACGACTTCCAGTCGCCACCGCGATCTTTCGCGTCCCGCGACCTGCGTGTGCGCAAAACCTATGCGGCCCTGTTCGCCGCGTTCAAGGAGCTGATCGGCCGCAAGCCCTTCGAGGCGATCACCGTCACCGAACTGTGCGACGCGGCCATGATCCGCACGGCCACGTTCTATAAGCATTTTCAGGACAAATACGATTTCTTCTCGTTCATGGCGCAGGAATTGCGGGCCGATTACAGCGCCAAAGCCATACGCGGCCGCGACGGGAACATCGGCGCCGTGGAGTACTGCGAGGCCATCATCCGCGCCGGATTCGATTTTCTGGAAGACAACAAGGAGCTGCTCAAGGCGCTGGACGGCGGCAAGGCGGCCAATATCCTGATCCATGCCACGGCCGAAGGATTCCATCAGAATCTGGCCGATCGTATCCGGACCGATCTGCTGAACAGAGATCCGCGACGGACGGACGAAGAGGCCTCCCGCGACGCGACGCTGCTCGCGGAGATGTTCATCGGCGCGATCAGCCAGACCAGCCAATGGTGGTTCGCCCGCCGCGACCAGGTCGACAAGGACGACACCGTCGCCAGACTGACTGCCATCATCCGCGCCCTCGCCGCCAACTACGTCGCCTGAGTCATATCCACTCGCATCGCTGAACCAATCTCAACATCGGAAGCGTATCGGAACAACGCGGCGACCTCTTCAATTTTGTGGATGATATGCACAGGTACGAGCCGGAACTCTTCGCCAATCTGAAATAATAGACCACCATCATCGGCATGCCAGACGCCGTTCATTCACCGACTATAGGCGCATCTTATCGTCCGACGGCAGCATCCGACTTGATGCCCGGGTCAAGCAGAGATGGAGGAGCGAGGCCGGGGGACGATTTCGTCGTAAAGCCACCATAATGATTCATCGTCGTTAATGTCGGATGACTGATTGCGGGGGATGTCGTCGGCTTCTCGGCTTTCGTCGATGATGGTGCGGATTATGGACGCATGGTCCGCGATGATACCGCAGACTCCCAGGCGCAGGTCGTGGCGCATGGTGTCGGCATCGTTCACCGTCCATACGTAGACCGGAATATGCAGATCGCGCGCGTGTTCGAGCAACATCGTATTGAGCTGGCTTTCCTTCAACGCCACGAAGTCCACATCCATCTGCCAGTTGAGGTTGCCCAACGCTCCGAAGACGCAGTAGCCCACCCACCAGCGCGGCCGTTGCTGTTGCAGCCGATCCACGGCGTTCGCATTCGTCGACATGAACATCGCCCGGTCCGCGAAATGATGCCGTTCGACCGTCTCGATCACCGCGTCGGCCAATCGTTCGGCTTGTCCCTGTCCACCGGCGGTTTTTAGTTCGATCAGCAGTCCCGGACCGTCGGTCATGTTCTGCGCCGTGATGATGGCCTGGTCGAGCGTCGGCATGCGGAAATCCTCGCCACGCGAGGTGAGGCGCACCGCCTGCAATTGCCGCAGCGTATGCTCGGCGACGGCGAGATTCTCGCCGTGTTTCGCCAAGCGTCGGGTCGTCTTATCATGCAGGACCACGACCTGCCCGTCACCGGTGAGCCGCACGTCGATTTCGACATAGTCCGCGCCACGCGCCCCCGCGGCTTGGATGCCGGTCAAGGAGTTCTCCGGAGCCGAGGAATCCCCACGGTGGGCGATGGCCAGTGGCTCGTGCGACAGCGGCTCCTGCTGCAGATACGCCACTACGGGAACCGCCAAAGAGGCAATCGCGATTATCGAGATGATGACGCGCCACCGTGTGTCCCTGCCGACACGGGTTCTTCCGGAATCCGTCATACTGGCCCGTCCTGCGAACCGTCGCGGAGATGATATGGCAGATGATATGGCATCGGCCGCGTTTTCGTTCCACTGCGCAACGCCGGCAGACGTATACCGAATCATGGATACCAGCAGACAGCCGAACGCGAACGCTGCCGCCGAGGCCACCAACCACCGTATGGTGGTGGCCGTCAGCTGTTCGCGGAAATACGACGATCTGACCACGTACCGCAGCAGATACACATTGAAATCCCGTACGCTCACCGATGGCGTCGTCCACACCAAACGTGCGGCCATCTCGCACAGCGTGATGGCGAGCAACGCTCCGACGATTCGCAACCGTCGCCCCATGTCCAGGGTCTTCCATCGCCCCACACTGTCGTGGCAGGCTTTGGCGAAACTGGTCTCCTCACACGACATCGACACCGGCGCGAATATCAGAGCGACATATGCAAACGCCGCCACGCATACGGCCGTCGCGCCGACGATCCGCCCGGGCAATGTCGCGGCGATTTCATCGATGACGTATCGTGGGAACTCCAAGGTGGGCAGCAGCGATGACGAATAGCCGATATGGATGAGCAGGACGAGGAACACATAGTACGGCAGGGCGAGCAGCGACGAGGGGTGGCGAAGGTTTCCCAGCCGCGCGATCGAATACCGATACACAAAGGAGGCGTTGTGGCGGGAGTTTTCCATCAGGCATCGCGCGAAGGTGAGCATCACCGTGATTTCGAACACGCCGGCGACCAATGCGATCGCCGCGAGGATTCCAAGCAGTATGATGCCCGGAATCGTCAGAAACGCCTGCAGAATGCCGAGATCGTCCATCATCGGCGAGACGAGACTCGCGTCGGCGTACCAGTTGACGATCAGATCGCATGGCGGCGTGAGCACCAACGTCACCGCCAGCCGGTACAGGATTTCGAACGCCAGCGCATGCCCCGCCCAATATCCCAAACGATGCGCGCTCGCCCAATCCGCCCAGCGCGCGGTTACTACCGCCATGCCATTTCTCCTTCGAATCGTTCCGCCAAGCATTGATATGGCCATTGTGGCAAGCCGCGGAGTTTTCCGTACGCGAGTTCAGTGGCCGCTACGGGGATTTTCAGGGAAAAATCAGGGAATGTCGGGTCGCATGGGCAAAGGTCGAAGCCGACCGTCAGGATGGATGGCATGACTGAATCGACACCTATCATTCGTGCCATGCGCCGCGACGATCTGCCGCGGATCGAACAGCTCACCGGCGACATGTGGTATGCGGAATATGAGCCTAAAGTGGGGGCCGCGCTGTCGCATATCGATGTGGAGCATTGTCTGGCGCGCGCCACCTTCGCGCGGGTGGCGGAATTGAATGGCGAGATCGTGGGGTTCATCCTCGCCAGTATTCCCGCGCATACCACTCAGGTGAGCAAATTGCGCCATACCGTGCGTATGGTCGGCTCCGCACTGACGCTGCTGGCCGACGCAGCCGGGCGTCGCGGGCTTGATGAGTTCGCGCGCATCGCCCACGTGGACGACCGGTTGCTGCGTGATGCCGGACCGTTCGATGCGGAGGTGGTGCTGTTCGTATTGGCGCCGGCCGCGCGCGGGCATGGTCTGGGCAAGCGGATGTTCGATGCCGTGATGGAGTATTTCGCCGCGAACGGCATCGACGAGTACTTTTTATTCACGGACACGACCTGCGACTACACGTTCTATGAGCATCGCGGACTGGAACGCAGGGGAGCGCTGCCGTTGGAGACCAAGCCTGGCGACTGTTACGGCAGTGAACCGCCGACGTTTTTTGTTTACTCGGGGACGACTTCGCACGGGCCCCAAGCAAAGTGAGTGCCGTGCGACCTTTCCGCACATGAAAGTCACATCGCCTCACATGCCAAAATGGCGGCATTCCAAGGAATGTCGCCATTTTATGTTCGTTTGAAGCCTCTCAAAGGGTCACACGGGCGATTATTGAAGACAATCCGTGCGTCGAGCCTCCGTCTACTCCTCGGCGACCAACTCGAGATAGGAGTCGTTCCACAGATCCTCATCCCCGTCGGGCATAAGCAGCACGCGTTCGGGGTTCAGGGCCTGCACGGCACCCTCGTCGTGGGTGACGAGCACAATCGCACCTTCGTATTTGGCGATGGCCTTCAGAATCTCCTCGCGCGATGCGGGGTCGAGGTTGTTGGTGGGCTCGTCGAGCAGCAGCACGTTCGCGCGCGAGGTGACCAGCGTGGCCAGGGCGAGTCGCGTCTTCTCGCCGCCGGAGAGCACGTTGGCGGGTTTCATCGCGTCGTCGCCGGAGAAGAGGAACGAGCCGAGAATGGAGCGCGCGTGCGTGTCGTCGAGTTCGGGTGCCACATGGGTGAGGTTCTCCAACACGGTCGCGTCCAAGTCGAGCGTGTCGTGCTCCTGCGCGAAATAGCCGATTTTGCAGCCGTGCCCGTAGTCGACCGATCCGGTGTCGGGGTCCTCCAAGTGGGCGAGCAGCCGCAGGGTGGTGGTTTTGCCCGCGCCGTTGTAGCCGAGGATGACCACGCGCGAGCCCTTGTCGATGGCGAGGTTCACGCCGGCGAACACGATGTTGGATCCGTACGCTTTGGATATGTCCTTCGCCATGATGGGCGTGCGTCCGCAGGGCGCGGGCTCGGGGAAGCGGATGTCGGCCACCTTCTCGGCCTTCTGCGCCTCGGAGGTTTCGCTCAGGAGCTTTTCGGCGCGGCGCATCATGTTCTGCGCGGCCACGGCCTTGGTGGCCTTCGCGTGCAGGCGGATGCCCTGCTTCATCAGTCGTTCGGCCTTCTTCTCGGCCACCTCGCGCTCGCGGCGGCGGCGCTCCTCGTCGACGACCCGCTGGTGCAGGTACGCCTTCCATCCGATCGAATACATGTCGATCATGCCGCGCTGCGCATCGAGATGCCACACCTTGTTCACCACTTCGTCGAGCAGTTCGGTGGAGTGGGAGATGACCAGGAATCCGCCCTCGTATTTCTTCAGGTATCCGCGCAGCCATTCGATGGAGTCGGCGTCCAGATGGTTGGTGGGCTCGTCGAGAATGAGGGTGTCCGCGTCGGAGAAGAGGATGCGCGCCAGTTCGATGCGGCGACGCTGGCCGCCGGAAAGCGTGCCGAGCGGCTGGGACATGACGTCCTGGGGCAGGCCCAGCGAGGCGGCCATGGCGGTCGCTTCGGATTGGGCCGCGTATCCGCCGGCCTTGTCGAAGTCCTGCATGGCCGTGTCGTATCGGTTCATGGCGCGGGTCATCACGTCCGGATCCGGGTCGGTCATCTCTTTTTCGGCCTTGCGGATGCGGCTGATGATGGCGGCGATGTCGCGCGCGCTCATCATGCGGTCGAGCGCGGTCTGTTCGGGGTCGGCGGCATGCGTGTCCTGCGGCAGATAGCCGAGTTTGCCGGAGATGCGCACTTTGCCGGCGGTGGGCAGCATATCGCCGGTGATGACGCGGGTCAGGGTTGTTTTGCCTGCGCCGTTGCGTCCGACCAGACCGATTTTGTCGCCTTTGGAGACGTGGAAGTCCGTCGGGTTCAACAGCGTGCGAGCGCCGATCTGAATCTCCAGGCCCTGTGCCTCGATAGCCATGCCGATAACCGCTTTCTCATGTTCGTTGCTTCGCGTGAAAAGTCCAACCGTCCATCATAGCGAACAGGCTGGGCGAGATTGGAAGCATCGCGCGCATTCGCCGATGCCGAGCGGTCAAGGATGGGATTCCCATGCTGGCGTCTCCGCGGGTTCCCTCATCGTCTTCCTTATCCGAACGGGTCGCCGAACCGCCGTGTCACTCCTGCAGCAGCGCGGGAATGAGTCGGTGGAACAGGACGCCTGCGACGATGGCGGAGGTGATGTCGCTGATCGGCTCGGCCAGGAACACGCCCGTGACGCCGAGTCCCGCCACATGGGGCAGGATGAGCGCCAGCGGTACCAGCAGGATGATCTTGCGGAAGATCGCGAGGAACAGCGACGGCTTCGCCTGCCCCATGCCCACGAAGGAGCATTGCACGATGTTCTGGATGCCGAACAGTCCCATGCCGCAACAGTAGTAGGGCAGCGTGCGTGTCACGATGCCTGCGATGGTGGCGTCTGTGGTGAACAGCGAGGCCAAGGCGGCGGGGAACAGCGCGAACAGCAGGGTCATCGTCGAGTTGATGGCCACCTGCACCACCATCATGGAACGGTAGGTGCGGCGCACACGGTCGAACAGGCGCGCGCCGAAGTTGTATCCGATGATCGGCTGCACGCCCTGCTGGATGCCTTGCGAGAAGATGAAGATCAGCTGCATGAGGCTGGTCATGATGGTCATCGCGGCCACGTAATGGTCGCCGCCGTAGCGTTGCAGCGAGGAGTTGAACACCACTTGGATCAGCGATTCGGTGATCTGCATGATGAACGGCGAGACGCCCAGCGCGAGGATGTTCACAATGCGCCGGTCGATGCGGATGTCGCGCACGCGCAGACGGATCGCGCTGCGTTGCGAGGCGAGGAATCGCACGATCCACAGGGCGGCCAACGTCTGCGCGATCACATTGGCGAGCGCCGCGCCTTCGACGCCCATATCGAGTTCGATGATGAACAGCCAGTCGAGCGCGATGGAGCTGAGCGCGCCGATCATCGTGGAGACCATGGCCACACGCGCCTTGCCTTGCGCGGTGATGAAGGTGTTGAGGCCGAGTGCGGCCATCACGCAGACCGTGCCGGAGAGGTAGATGGTGAGGAACCGTTCGGCGTAGGGCAGGGTGTCGGCGCTCGCGCCGAACGCCATCAGGATGGGTTCTTTGGTCAGTTGCAGAATGGTGGGGATGACGATGGCGATGACCAGCAACGCCGCGACGGAGACGCCGAGCAGCCGTTCCGCCTGGCGTTTGTCGCCCCGTCCGAGCTGGATGGAGGCGAGGGGAGCGCCGCCCATGCCGATGAGCATGGCGAACGCGGAGATCGCCAGCGTGATCGGGAAGCATACGCCCACGCCGGTCATCGCAAGGTCGCCCACGCCGGGGATGCGCGCCAGGAACAAACGGTCGACGATGGTGTACATCGCGTTGCACGCCTGCGCCACCACCGCCGGCACCGCCAACGACCACACCAGCCGTCCGATGGGTTTGGAGGCAAGACCATTCGATTCCGCAACGTCCATATCACCGGTCCTTCCTCGACAAGCTTCCGGCCCACATGCTAGCCCCGCTGCCGAACAAGGCGCCACACGTCAGGCGGCACGCGGGTTCAGATCGGTCGGACGTTCAGGAACTCACGTAGGTCGGCGATTTCCTGGTCGCAGATGGCGTGGCCCATATCGGGGTAGTTCAGGTCGACGAAGCCGTGAGTGGCGGAGAGTTTCTCGCGCGCCGTCCGCTGATCCTCGGCGGGTATCGTGCGGTCGAGCCCGCCGTAGGCCAGCACGTATCGTGTGCGCGAAACATCCGGTGTCGCCGAACATTCTCCTTTGAACGACGGGCTGAGCAGAACGGCCTCATCGAACGCTTCCGGACGCTCCACCGTAAGACGGTAGGAGAGGTAGCCGCCTTGAGAGAATCCGACGAGGGTTTTGCGCATGCCGCGGTACAGGGGCGAGTCGAGCATGGAGACGACCGCGTCGCCCACGCGCGAGCATTCCCTCCTCCGTTCCGCCACGCCGCATCCGTCCGGATACCAGTAGTTGCCGCCCATATACGGTCTGGGATAGGTGGCCCGGAACGACAGGTAGTTGGGGGCGCGATTCGAGCCGGCATAGATAGCGTCGAGGATGCGGACCATCTCGCTTTCGTCATTGCCGAACCCGTGGAACATGACGAACAGGCGCTCGCCTTCGGCATGATCGGTCCCGATGTTCTGCACGCAGCGAAGTCGCATACCAGCCTCCTTGAACGAGCGACGCAATGCGTCCCATAGTACCCAAACAGGGGTTTCAAGATGAGCGTGATACTGACGCATGCCGGAACCTTCCGATGCCGCCCATCCGAGCCCTACATGGAAGTTCGCTCGGATCAGGCCGATTTCATGGTTTCAACGTCGTTGCGGAAGTCTTCAAGTTTTTCTTCCGCGCGATCCCAATCTTCGGCGAAGATCTCACTTCTCATATCCGAATAAAGATTGTAGACATCCGAACGAAAATCGGACCACACATCGTACACGTCCGACTTAGCATCCGACCAACGGTCATATTCCTGAGAACTGATATCCGACCATTCACCGTAGCTCGCGAGGTCGTAGCCGTCGGAAACGACGCCACTATAGAAAGCGTCAAACGCATCGCTCAGCACGCCGTCGTAGACGTCATCGAAAATCGCGCTTCCCGCATCCTCATACACATTGTCGTATAACTCGTCCATATCGTCGTATTTGTCGCCTCTAGACGCATCGGAGGCCAGAATGAACTCGGCGTATTCGATGCTGTATTCGCGAAGACGAACGCATAAGTCCTCGGTCGAGCTCAGCACACCATCGTAAAACGCCTCGACGGAATCGATGTTGCTCACGTAGTCGTCGTATGTGCTCGTTTTGGCGACCAGAGACTCGTATGTCTGAGTCATCGACGTGATGCTGCCATCAACGTCGGCCGCGACTTTCTCGTTCAGTTCGTCAAGAGACGCCACCGTACCGGCCGTGCCACTTGCATCCTCCTTCCCCTTCTGCTGTTCGGCCGCGTTCTCGGAGGAACCGGACGCGTTGCCATCGGAATTGGAGTCCGCGGTGTTGCCGCATGCCGCCAGAGTCAAGGCCATTGCGGCCGCGAGAATCAGCGCGAGGGGTTTCTTCATCATCATTGGTGTGCCCTTCCATCTCATGGAGCATGTCACGGACCTGCCCTCATGCCTATACGTATCGGTCACAGTACGCCAGCGAAACATCACCCCTCTCAGTTGCCAACTGAATTCACCGGAGCGCGCGGTCTTGTACTCTGGAGCACATGACCGAAGACGAGAAGGAAGAGCATCTGACCGAGGAGCTGCTGGAACGGCTTCTCTCCAGTGCAAGCATCGAAACGTATCTTGACGAAGAACATATCGGCGAACGCCAACTCACCGATTACCTGCATGGACTGCTGGAAAAGCATGATCTCAAACGCGCCGACGTGGCACGAGACTCGGGACTCAACGCCACCGTCGTCTACGACATCTTCTCTGGCAAAAGCCGCCCCGGACGAGACAACGCAATCATGCTCGCTTTCGGCCTCAACTGTGATCTGACCGAGACGCAACGTCTCTTGCGGCTTGCGGGAGCCTCAGAACTGTGGTGCAAGCAACGACGCGACGCGATTCTCATCTGGTGCGTGAAGAACGGATTCGACCGCGCCGCGGCGGACAACGAACTGATCAGACTGGGGGAGAAGCCGTTGTTGACGTAAGCTGAACTCAACAAACGAGACACGGCGCGCAACGACGATAAACAGGGAGAGGCATGGACGACAAGCAGACCATGCATGCGATGAGCATCGATGACTCCTATCATGTCGAACGCGTGCTCGCGAGAGGCGCGGCCGGCGTCACCGAACTGGTCAGCATCGCCGGAACAGGCCCCTTCGTCCGCAAGAAAATCCCAACACAGCTTGCCCGACGTCGCGTATGGTCGGCGCTCGCGGATTGCCGGAGCGCGCGATTGCCGCAAGTCCAAGCCACATACGAGCTGCCCGACTGCTTCGTGGTGGTCTACGACTACGTCGAGGGGTCAACCCTTGATCAGATCGTCAACGAACGGGGACGCATGCCCGCTGAACAGGCCGCCCACGTCATCGAACAAGTGTGCGAAGCCGTACAGGAACTGCATGCGCACGGCATCGTGCATCGCGACATCTCGCCGTCGAACATCATCCTCGCCGACGACGGCGCGCATCTCATCGACCTGGGCATCGCCCGCATGAGAACGGAACAGGCGACGCACGACACCACCGCGTTGGGCACCTGGGGCTTCGCGTCCCCGGAGCAGTACGGCTTCGCGCAAACGGACGCCCGTTCCGACGTGTATTCCATCGGACGTTTGTTCGGATATCTGCTTACGGGCGTCTATCCCGACGATGCCGCATATGAAAAAGCGCTCGCCGACGAATCGATCGTGCCGCCCCGTCTCCGCGCCGTCATCCTGAAAGCGTGCGCCTTCGAGCCGAGCGCGCGACAGCAAAGCGCCGAAGACCTGCGTCTGGAAGCGCTCGGACGGCGGAATCCTCGTGCGGAAACACATACGAAAGTCAGCGATTCCCGGCACAGCGCGACACAGCGACACGACAAGGGCAAACCTCGCTGGAGCGTCTTGCGAATATTCGCGACATCCATTGCGACGGTATTCATCGCATCCGTGATCGTCACCGTCGCCACCGTCGCGTTCTCCTTCTATGCCGCAGAACATTTCGATGGCGGCAATGGCTCCGACGCGACGCCGCAACACTCCGATTCCGCGGTCACGGATGGCGGCAGCACGCCGTCCTCCACCCCCATCCACAACCCTCCGCGTTACGCGTCCTACGAGGTGTACGCACAGTCTTGGTGATACCCGAACATACGGCAACACGCTCGAACAGGTGTTCGATTGATGGGGTGGTGTGAGGTATTCTGTAAGTCGGTTATTTGACGAGCGGAGGATGACGTGGCAGCTCAGACGACAACGCACACGGGTGCGAACGGCGATATGCAAGACATCAGCAACACAGGTTTGACGACGACGGCGGAACGCGTGCTCGACAGCGATTCCTTCCTCGCCAAGGAACTCACCAAAGCGCCGTTGATCGAAACGAACGACGGGCGCTCGCTGGTCGCCGACATCTCGCATATCCCCAACGACTTGAAGGTCGTGATCCAAGGCGCCCGGGAGCATAATCTCAAAAACGTGGATCTCGCGGTGCCGCGCAACCGTATGGTCGTGTTCACCGGCCTGTCCGGCTCGGGCAAGTCCTCGCTCGCATTCGACACGCTGTTCGCCGAGGGTCAACGCCGCTATGTCGAATCGTTGTCCGCATACGCCCGCCAGTTCCTCGGTCAGATGGACAAGCCGGATGTGGATTTCATCGAAGGTCTGTCGCCGGCCGTCTCCATCGATCAGAAGACCACGAACCGCAATCCGCGTTCGACCGTCGGCACCATCACCGAGGTGTACGACTATCTGCGTCTGCTGTTCGCGCGCACGGGTGTGCCGCATTGCCCCGAATGCGGCGAGTTGGTCACCGCGCAGACCCCGCAGCAGATCGTCGACGCCCTGCTCGCCAAGCCGGAGCGCACGCGGTTCCAGATCCTCGCGCCGGTGGCCAAGGGCCGCAAGGGCGAGTTCGTGGAGTTGCTTGAGGTGCTGCGATCCGACGGCTACGCCCGCGCGCTGATCGACGGCGAGATACGCCAGCTGTCCGACGAGATCAAGCTCGCCAAGCAGAAGAAGCACACCATCGAGGTGGTGATCGACCGTTTGGTCGTCAAGGACGGCATCCGCCAGCGTTTGACCGATTCGGTGGAGACGGCGCTGCGCTTGGCAAACGGCGTGGTCGTGGCCGATTTCGTGGATGAGGCGGAGGATTCGCCCGAACGCCGCCAGCCGTTCTCCGAACACCGCAGCTGCCCGAACGGGCATCAGCTGGAGCTCGACGAGATCGAGCCACGCACCTTCTCCTTCAACGCGCCCTACGGCGCATGCCCGGTGTGCACCGGCCTGGGATTCAAGCTGGAGATCGACCCGGAGCTCATCATCGCAGATCCGGAGAAATCCTTGGCCGACGGCGTGATCGAACCGTGGTCGAGCACGAAAACCACCTCGCAGTACTACAGCCACGTGCTCGAAGGCCTCGCCGACGAGATGGGCTTTTCGATGCGCACCCCCTGGAAGGACCTGCCCGAGGAGGCGCGGCAGGCGGTGCTCTACGGACGCGACTTCAAGGTGAAGGTCTCCTACCGCAACCGCTGGGGGCGTCTGCGCGAATATTCCACCGGATTCGAGGGCGTGGTGCGCACGCTGATGCGCCGGCATGACGAAACCGATTCCGACGCGATGAAGCAGTACTACGAGTCGTATATGCGCGAAGTGCCGTGCCAGGAATGCCAGGGCCGAAGGCTGAAGCCCGAAGTGCTGGCCGTCACGGTGAACGGCAAGTCGATTTTCGACGTGTGCGACATGCCTGTGGTGCGCGAGCTGGAATGGGTGAACGAGCTCAAGCTCGAAGGCGCCGCCGCGCAGATCGCGGGGGAGGTTCTGAAGGAGATCAAAGCGCGGTTGGGCTTCCTCAACGACGTGGGCCTCGACTATCTGACCCTGTCGCGCGCGGCCGCCACATTGTCGGGCGGCGAGGCGCAGCGCATCCGATTGGCCACGCAGATCGGTTCCGGTCTGGTCGGCGTGATGTACGTGCTCGACGAGCCGTCCATCGGCCTGCACCAGCGCGACAACGAACGCCTGATCGAAACGCTGCACCATCTGCGCGACCTCGGCAACACGCTGATCGTCGTCGAACACGACGAAGAGACCATCAAGGAGGCCGACTGGCTGGTGGATATCGGCCCCGGCGCGGGCGAGCACGGCGGCGAGGTCATCTACTCCGGCCCGGCCGCGCATCTGACCGACGCGACGCGTTCGATCACCGGCGACTACATCGCCGGCCGCCGCGAGATCGCCGTGCCCGAACACCGCCGCAAGGTGCGCAAAACCAAAACGCTGAAAGTGGTGGGAGCGCGCGAGAACAATCTGAAGAACCTCACCGTGAGCTTCCCGCTCGGCGTGATGACCGTGGTCACCGGCGTCTCCGGCTCGGGCAAGTCCACACTGGTGAATTCGATCCTCTACCCGGTGCTGGCGGACAAGCTCAACGGCGCGCGCATCGTGCCGGGCAAACACACGCGCGTCGAAGGCGTCGACCAGGTGCGCAAGGTGATTCACGTCGATCAGAATCCGATCGGCCGCACGCCGCGTTCCAATCCCGCCACCTACACGGGCGTGTGGGACAAGATCCGCACGCTGTTCGCCAAAACGCCCGAGGCACAGGTGCGCGGCTACGGGCCGGGCCGTTTCAGCTTCAACGTCAAAGGCGGACGGTGCGAGGCCTGCCATGGCGACGGCACCCTGAAAATCGAGATGAACTTCCTGCCGGACGTATATGTGGAATGCGAGACCTGCCACGGCAAGCGTTACAACCGCGAGACCTTGGAGGTCAAATACAACGGCAAAACCGTCTCCGACATCCTCGACATGCCCATCGAGGAGGCGGCGGGATTCTTCAAGGCGTATCCGTCGATCGCGCGCTATCTGGACACTTTGGTGGACGTCGGCCTCGGCTATATCCGTCTCGGACAGCCCGCGCCCACGCTTTCGGGTGGTGAATCGCAGCGCGTCAAGCTCGCCACCGAACTGCAGAAGCGCTCCGACGGCAAAACCGTGTACATCCTCGACGAGCCGACCACCGGCCTGCATTTCGAGGATGTGAGGAAGCTTTTGAAGGTGCTGGACGGACTGACAGACAAGGGCAACACGGTGATTGTGATCGAACACAACCTCGACGTGATCAAAACCGCCGACTGGCTGATCGATCTCGGCCCCGAGGGCGGCGACGGCGGCGGCACCATCGTCACCGAAGGCACGCCCGAACAGGTGGCCGACTGCGCCGACTCCTGGACGGGCCGTTTCCTCAAGCCCATGCTCGGCTGACGGACTCGCAAGCATAACGAAAATGGCCCCGCCTAACTTAGGCGGGGCCATTTTCGTTGACATAAGGTTTTATTTTTACGTCATCCTGAGCGGAGCGAAGCGGAGTCGAAGGATCTCGCGGCATTTTCGCAGACGTGAGATCCTTCGACTCCGGCCTAGCGGCCTCCGCTCAGGATGACGAGCATATTGCATTCTTCGCTCAGGGTGGCGGCGCGGGAATCCGTCACTGGATGGCGGCAAGCGCCTGGTCGAGGTCGGCGATGATGTCGTCGGCGTTTTCGATGCCGCAGCTCAGACGCACGAGGTCGATGCCGACGCCGGCCTCCTCGAGTTGTTCCTCGCTCAGCTGGCGGTGCGTGGTGCCGGCCGGGTAGAGGGTGCAGCTGCGCGCGTCGGCCACATGCGTGGCAATCGACACCATCTTCAGTCCGTCGAGGAAGGCGGAGACCTTCTCGCGGCCGCCGGGCACGCCGAAGGAGATGACGCCGCAGGTGCCGTTCGGCATGTACTTCTCGGCCAGCGCGTGGTACTTGTCGCCGGGCAGTCCGGGGAAGTTCACCCAGCTGACGCGCGGGTCGGCGGCGAGGAATTCCGCCACCTTCTGCGCGTTCTCGCAGTGGCGGGCCATACGCAGGGCGAGCGATTCCAGATGCATGCCCATGATCCACGAGTTGACGGGCGCGGGGGTGGAGCCGAAATCGCGCATAAGCTGCGCGGTGGCCTTGGTGATGTAGGCGGCCGGGCCGAAGTCCTTCGCGTAGGTCACGCCGTGGTAGGAATCATCGGGGGTGGTGAGCCCGGGGAACTTGTCGGCGTGGGCCATCCAGTCGAAGTTGCCGGAGTCGACGATCGCGCCGCCGACGCAGGAGCCGTGGCCGTCCATGTACTTGGTGGTGGCGTGGGTGACGATGTCGACACCGAACTCGAACGGGCGGCAGTTGATCGGCGTGGGGAAGGTGTTGTCGACGATGAACGGCACGCCGTGCTTGTGGGCGGCGTCGGCGAACTTCTCGAAGTCGAGCACGATCAGCGCGGGGTTGGCGATGGATTCGCCGAACACGGCCTTGGTGTTCGGCCGGAACGCGGCCTCAAGCTCCTCAGGCGTGCAGTCGGGGCTCACGAAGGTGCAGTCGATGCCCATTTTGCGCATGGTCACGTTGATGAGGTTGAAGGTGCCGCCGTAGATCGCGGAGGAGGCGACGATATGGTCGCCGTTGTTGCAGATGTTGAACAGGGCGAAGAAGTTCGCGGCCTGGCCGGAGCTGGTGAGCATCGCGGCCGCGCCGCCTTCGAGCTCGCAGATCTTCGCGGCGACGGTGTCGTTGGTGGGGTTCTGCAGGCGCGTGTAGAAGTAGCCGGATTCGGACAGGTCGAACAGGCGGCTCATCTGTTCGCTGGACGTGTATTTGAACGTCGTGGCCTGGATGATCGGGGGAGTGCGGGATTCTCCGTTGCCCGGCTGATAGCCTCCCTGCACGCATGTGGTATCGATCGCGCTCATATACGGCTCCTTTGCGTTTGCGACATCAAGATGTGGAACATGCATACTCTAGCACCCCGAAGAGCCCCGTCGAGGCGGATCCGCCGCGGCCGGGATTCGCCATCCGCAAACGGACGCACGGCAGGCGCTAGCATAGGCTTCATGGAATCCGCAATGATCGAACGACATGGCCCCGAAACGTGGAGGGAGACGGCCAAAGCGTTGCATGACGACGTGACGGTCGGCGACACGGCGGCCGCCGACCGCGCGGACGACGATCCCCATGCCGGAGTGAACGCGAACGGCGCGCCGCTGCTGGGGGACACCCGTGACCTGTTCCGGCCGAAAACCTCCGACATTCCCGCCAAGCCGGGCGTCTACAAATGGCGCGACGGCGAGGGCCGCGTGATCTACGTGGGCAAGGCGAAGAACCTGCGCAATCGTCTGTCGAACTACTTCCAGCCTTTGTATCTGCTGCATCCGCGCACGCAGACCATGGTGCTCACCGCCCGGAGCCTCGAATGGACGGTGGTCGGCACCGAATTGGAGTCGCTCACCTTGGAGTACACGTGGATCAAGGAGTTCGATCCGCGGTTCAACGTGCAGTTCCGCGACGATAAGACCTACCCGTATCTGGCGGTCAGCGTGGGCGAGGAGATCCCCCGCGTGTGGGTGACGCGCAGCCGCAAACGCCGCGACACCCGCTATTTCGGACCGTATGCGAAGGTGTGGGATCTGCGGCATGGGTTGGACAGGCTGTTGAAGACCTTCCCGGTGCGCACCTGTTCGACGAATGTGTTCCATAAGGCGCAGCTGACCGGTCGTCCGTGCCTGCTCGCTTCGATCGGCAAATGCTCGGCGCCGTGCGTGGGCAGGATCGATCCGCAGGAGCATCGCCGCCAATGCGAGCGTCTGGTCGGCGTGATGACCGGGCGGCTCGGCAGATCGTATATCGCGCAGCTGACGCGTGAGATGAAGGAGGCGAGCGCCGAACTGGAGTTCGAGAAGGCCGCCCGACTGCGCGACGAGATCCAGATGCTCGCCACCGTGGTGGAGCAGAACGCGGTGGTGCTCGACAGTCAGGTGGACGCTGACGTGTTCGGTATGGATTCCGACGAGCTGGAAGCGTCGGTGCACGCGTTTTTCGTGCGGTCCGGCACGATTCGCGGCGAACGCAATTGGAGTGTGGAACGCGTCGAGGATATCGCCGACGCCGAGCTGATGGCCGATCTCATCATGCAGGTGTACGCGGAGGCCACCGGCACCACCTACACCGATCCCGACCGTCCGCCATCCGCCGGCGGCGGGGGAGACGCGGATGAGGATGCGGGGACGGAGGAGTCCACGGAACCGGCGGCCGATTCCGCCTCGTCCACGGTCATCGCCACCAGCCGCGACGCGCTTGGCGTCACACAACGGCTCACCGCCACGGATGCGCAGGCCCGTGCGCAGGCCACCAAAACACGCAACGCCCGTCAGGAGCAGACGGGACGGGATGATTTGCTGGCTCCGATCGCGCCCGTGCCGCGTGAGGTGATCGTGCCCGTGGAGCCCGCCCGACGCGAGGAGCTCGAACAGTGGCTGTCGGGTTTGCGCGGGGGCGCGGTGACGATCCGAGTCGCCGAACGCGGCGACAAGCGCGCGCTGATGGACCGCGCGGCGGAGAACGCCAAGCAGGCGTTGCAGCGCAGCAAGATGAGCCGTATATCCGATATGGGCGCGCGCACGCAGGCCATGAACGATGTGGCCAAGGCGTTGGGCTTGGCCGAAGCCCCGCTGCGCATCGAATGCTACGACATCTCCAACACGGTGGGCGGCGCGTTCCAAGTGGCTTCGATGGTGGTGTTCGAGGATGCGATGCCGAAGAAGTCGGAATACCGCCGTTTCGCGATCCGCGGCAAGGACGGCCAGGGAGCGGTGGACGATCTGAGCGCCCTGTACGAGACGCTGACCCGACGGTTCCGCCACGGCAACATCGCCGGCGACTCCGGCGAAAGCATGGAGGCGGAGCGCCGGGCCAAGGCGGCCGACGACAGCGAAACGACCGTGGTCCAGCAGAACACGGAACGCCACCGATTCGCCTACAAGCCGAATCTGGTGGTCGTCGACGGCGGCTATCCGCAGGTGCGAGCCGCAGCCAAAGCCTTGGAGGACTGCGGTGTCACCGACGTGGCGCTATGCGGTCTGGCCAAGCGGCTTGAAGAGGTGTGGGTGCCGGACGACGAGTATCCGATCATCCTCAAACGCCAGTCGCAGGGCATGTATCTGTTGCAGCGCGTGCGCGACGAATCGCATCGTTTCGCCATCACCTACCACCGTCAGACCCGACGCAAGGGAGCGCTTCGCAGCGCGCTCGACGAGATCCCCGGCATCGGCGAGACCCACCAGAAGAACCTGCTCAAACATTTCGGCTCCGTGCGCGCCATACGCGAGGCGAGCGTCGAACAGCTCACCGAGGTTCCCGGCATCGGCGTCAAGAAGGCGCAGTCCATCGTCGACGCCCTTCACGCCCAGTGAAAAACAACGATTCAACCACCTGGCATGGCGGACGTCGGAAAAACCGCGCCACGCGCCGCCGCAACGGGGCCGGTGGTTACAGCGTTGCAATATTCCGACAACCCCAACGTCGTTCCCACGGCGTCGACCGGGTGGCGGTAGCATAAGGGGGAATAGGACAGGAGGGACATGACGACGATCAACCACCGTTGCGCCGTGTTGGGCAAGCCGATCGCGCATTCGCTGTCGCCGGTGCTGCACAACGCCGCATACCGCGCGCTCGGACTCGACGATTGGGAATACACCAAACATGAGGTGGGAGAGGACGATCTCGCCGGATTCCTCGCCGCACTCGACCCGTCATGGCGCGGACTGAGTCTGACCATGCCGTTGAAGCAGACCATCCAGCCATACGGCACGCCCTCCAACCTATGGGCGCGCGAACTCGGCGTGGCCAACACCGCGGTGCTCGACTGGAGCGACGCTCGACCGGATTCGCCGACGATCAAGCTGTACAACACCGACGTGATCGGCATCCAGCTCGCCTTCGACTGCGCCTGCAGCACATACGGCATCGTCGCCCCGGACACAAGACAAGGGCATGCGGTGGTGATCGGCAACGGCAACACCGCCTCCTCCGCGGTGGCCGCATGCACGATGATGCCCGAAATCGGCCATATCACCGTCATCGCCCGCAATCCGGACAAAAACCCGTCCCTGCGTCCGCTGGCCGAGAAATTCCTGCGCCACGGCAACGCCCTGCGCACCATCGACATAACCGACATCGAAACGGTGCTGCACGCATTCGCCACAGCGGATATCGTCATCAACACCATCCCCGGCCGGGCCGCCGACCCGCTGGCCGACCTGCTCTCCGAATCGCACGCCGCGCCACGCGCCGACGCGCGGCTGCTCGACGTGGTCTACGATCCGCGACCGACCAAACTCATGACGGCATGGCGCTCGCGGGGAGGAGTCGCCATCGGCGGCGAGGAGATGCTGCTCTACCAGGCGCTGATCCAGGTGCTGCTGATGACCGGCGTCTGGGACGGCGATCCGCCCAGCGACGCCGACGAACGTCTGCAGGACATCACCACGGACGACGACCAGTTGGAGATCGCCATGAGACAGGCTCTTGAGGAGGCATTATGACGATTCGGAACGTTTCCGCGCAGGACTCCACACCGGAGCCCGCCAACGAGTTCGAGGTGCTGCTCATCACCGGCATGAGCGGAGCCGGCCGTTCCCGCGCGGCAGACAGCATCGAGGATATGGGCTGGTACGTGGTCGACAATATGCCGCCCAAACTGCTCATCCCGCTGGTCGATATGATGACCACCTCGGGCACGCATGACGGAGGCGTGCACAAACTCGCCGCCGTGATCGACGTGCGCTCGCGCGCCTACTTCGACGATCTGGCCGAAGTGTTCAGTCATCTGGACGATCTGGGGGTCAAAACCCGCATCCTCTTCCTCGACGCCAGCGACGAGGTGCTGATCAAGCGCTACGAGTCGGTGCGCCGACCGCACCCGCTTCAGCATGGCAACCGTCTGATCGACGGCATCGAAGAGGAACGCGAGCTGCTCGCCAACCTCAAGGAACGCGCCGACATCATGATCGACACCTCGCTGTTGAGCATCCACCAATTGTCCACCAAACTCTATGAGGCGATGCTCGGGTCGGGGCCGTCCACGGTGAGCGTGCATATCTTCAGCTTCGGATTCAAATACGGCACCCCCACCGACGCCGATTTCGTGGCGGACGTGCGTTTTCTGCCGAATCCGTTCTGGGTGCCGAATCTGCGCGAGCTCACCGGCATGGACAAACCCGTCAGCGACTACGTGCTCTCCAGCCCCGGAGCCGAGGCTTTCCTCGACGCCTATGAGCAGGCCATCGCCACGGCGCTGGAGGGATACGCCCAGGAGGACAAGCATTTCGTCACCATCGCCATCGGATGCACGGGCGGACAGCACCGTTCGGTCGCGATGAGCGAGGAACTGGCGCGCAGGCTCCGCGCGCGCGGCCTGTCGGTCACGGTTTCCGCACGGGAGTCCGCGAAGCATCATATGTGACGGCGCACGCCTCATGACCATATCTCGAACAGAATGTTTCCAAAATGGCCATATGAGGCGGTAAGTTGTCCACTAGGTTAGGTATCACAGAAAGCCGGCGACTTCGTCGGCGAAACCCAATGGGACCGCATCGGAGCATTGGGAGTAACGGGAACATAGGAGGTGTGCCCCTTGGCACTTCTGGATGACGTGAAAAGCGAATTGACCGCCCTTGAGGGCGATTCGCCGGCAGCCATCAAAGCGCAGGCTGCGGCCATGATCCGCTTCGGCGGCGGCCTCCGCCCGGTGCAGAACACCTACGTGATCCAAGCGTCTTTCACTTCCCCTGACGCCGCGCAGTGGCTGCGCGACACCATCAGGACGGTGTACGGCCATGAGGCGGAAGTCAACCACATCACCCGCCAGACCCCCAACGGCATCATCGAACAGTACGTGGTGCTCGTCACCCGCGGCGTGGCCGCCCTGGCGTTGCAGACCGGCCTGTTGGACCGCCGTAAGCAGCCCGTGCACGGCCTGCCCGCCGATATCGTCAACGGCAGCATCGCCCAGATCAAAGCGGCCTGGCGCGGCGCGTTCCTGACCCGCGGTTCGCTGTCCGACCCGGGCAAGGCCAGCTATATGGAGATCGTCTGCCCGACCGAGGAGGCCGCCATGGCGTTATGCGGCGCCGCCCGCCGTCTCGGCATCTCGGCCAAACACCGCCAGTTGCGCAGCTCCGAACGCGTCACATTGAAGGATCCCGACGCCATCGAACGCATGCTCAAGCTGATGGGCGCCCCGCGTTCGGCCCGCGAGTGGACCGGCAAGCGTTCCGATGGAGAGGCGCGCGGCAAGGCCAACAGGCTCGCCAACTTCGACGACGCGAATATGCGCCGCAGCGCCAAGGCCGCGGCCGAGGCCAGCGAGAAGGTGCAGCACGCCTTCGAAGTGCTCGGAGACAACATCCCCGACAATCTGCGCCAGGCCGGCCAGCTGCGCATCGAACATGTGGACAAGAGCCTCGAGGAGCTCGGCAAGCTCGCCGACCCCCAGATCACCAAGGACGCCATCGCCGGCCGCATCCGCCGTCTGCTGCAGCTTGCGGAGAAAACCGAGAAGGCGCGCGCGCAGAAGGGCTGATACGTCCATCCGACGTCATTCGTGAACCCGGCCGGAATTCCGGCCGGGTTTTCGCTGTTCCGAAGCGAACATGCGTTCCGGCGCTCACGGTGAAAAGGCAGAAGGTGTTGTATGCTGTGAAGTGGCAAAATCGGCCACTTTCCCGCGTATCGCGGTCAAGGAAAGGATATTCATGAAGACACTCAAGGATCTCGGAGATCTCAAGGGCAAGCGCGTGCTGGTGCGTGCGGATTTCAACGTTCCGCTGGACGGCACCACCATCACCGACGACGGCCGCATCAAGGCCGCCCTGCCCACCATCACTGCGCTGCGCGAAGAGGGTGCGAAGGTCATCCTGATGGCCCACCTCGGCCGTCCGAAGGGACAGGCCGTTCCCGAGCTGAGCCTGGCTCCCGTGGCCGCCCGCCTCGGCGAGCTGCTCGGCGTCGAGGTCCCGCTGGCCGCCGACACCTACGGCGAGGACGCCCAGGCCAAGGTCGCCGCGATGAACGACGGCGACGTGGTGCTGCTGCAGAACGTGCGCTACAACCCGGAGGAGACCAGCAAGGACGCCGAGGAGCGCTCCGCCTACGCCAAGAAGATCGCCGCTCTCGGCGACGCCTTCGTTTCCGACGGTTTCGGTGTGGTCCACCGCGCCCAGGGCTCCAACTACGATGTGGCCGCCGATCTGCCGGCCGCCGCCGGCCTGCTGGTCGAGAAGGAAGTCACCGCCCTGTCCAAGGCCACCGTGAACCCGGAGCGTCCGCTCACCGTGGTGCTCGGCGGATCCAAGGTCTCCGACAAGCTCGGCGTGATCGAGAACCTGCTCGGCAAGGCCGACCGCCTCGTCATCGGCGGCGGTATGGTGTTCACCTTCCTCAAGGCCAAGGGTCTTGAGGTCGGCACCTCCCTGCTCGAAGAGGACCAGATCGACAAGGTCAAGGGCTATATCGCCACCGCCGAGGCCAACGGCGTCGAACTGGTGCTCCCGACCGACATCGTCGTCAACCCGGGCTTCCCGGCCGGCGACACCCCGGTCGCTCCCGAGGTCGTGGCCGCCGACGCCATCCCGGCCGACAAGATGGGTCTGGATATCGGCCCCGACTCCCAGAAGCTGTTCCACGACAAGATCGTCGATTCCAAGACCGTCGTGTGGAACGGCCCGATGGGCGTGTTCGAGATCGCCGAGTTCGCCGACGGCACGCGCGCCGTGGCCCAGGGCCTGGTCGACGCGACCGCGGCCGGCGCGTTCACCATCGTCGGTGGCGGCGATTCCGCCTCCGCCGTGCGCAACCTCGGCTTCCCGGAGGATGGCTTCTCGCACATCTCCACCGGTGGCGGCGCCTCCCTCGAGTTCCTCGAGGGCAAGGAACTGCCCGGTCTGACGGTGCTCGCCTGAACGATTCGATGATGTCATCCGCAGGCGGTGTGGAACGCCGATCCGTTTCACACCGCCTGCGGATGACATTTTCACTTATGCGGAGATATCCGCCACTCCAAGGAGGAACCCATGGCGTCCACGCGCATCCCACTGGTGGCCGGCAATTGGAAAATGAATTTCGACCATCTCGAAGCCACGTATTTCGTGCAGAAGCTCGCGTGGCTGCTGCGTGACGCCCGATTCGAATACAAGCGCTGCGAGGTGGCGCTGTTCCCCGCATTCACCGCCCTGCGCAGCGTGCAGGTGCTGGTCGAATCCGAAAAGCTCAACATCACCTACGGCGCGCAATCCGTTTCGGTGACCACGCAGGGCGCGTTCACCGGCGACGTCTCAGCCGATATGCTCACGCGTCTGGGATGCTCCTATGTGATCGTCGGCCATTCGGAACGCCGCAAGTACCATCCCGAGGACGACGCGAACATCGTCGACCAGGTCAGGGCCGTGCTCGCCGCGGATATGGTTCCGATCCTATGCGTCGGCGAAAGCTTCGAGGAACGCCGGCAGGGCATCGAACTCGACTTCGCCGTAAGCCAGGTGCGCGACGTGACCCGCGATCTGAGCGACGAGGAGGCCGCCAAGCTCATCATCGCCTACGAGCCCGTCTGGGCGATCGGCACCGGCATGGTGGCGACTCCGCAATCCGCGCAGGAGGCCGCCAAAGCCATCCGCGACGACCTGACCGGCTCGTTTGGCGCGAAGGTCGGCAACGCCGTGCGCATTCTCTACGGCGGATCGGTCACCTCCGGCAACGCCGCCCAGCTCATCGGCGAGGCCGATGTGGATGGGTTCCTGATCGGCGGCGCCTCGCTTGACGTGGATGAGCTGGCGAAAATCGCCCGTCTGACGGCCAAATCCGCCCGTTAATCCACACGGATCACGATTTTGCCGTTCACCAGGCCGGCTTCGCTGTCCTGCCATGCCCGACCGATGTCTTCGAACGGATACACGCATCCGAGGCATGGACGCAGATCATGCCCGCGCAGAAAGTCGAAAATCGCGTCCATCGTCCGCTGGTCGGGGAAATTGCTGAAGAAGCCGGTCAGATACACGCCGTTGGGAATGCCCTTGATCGGGTCGAATCCGTCCAACGTGTACACACCGCCGAGAATCCCCGTGTTGCAGACGACGCCGCCGCGCTCCACCGCACGCAGGGTGTCGCGGAGCGTGGCGGGACCGACGAGTTCCAACGCCTTCGTCACCCCGCGCACATGCCCTTCCAACACACCGTCGTCGACGATCGCCTCGTCCACACCGCATTCGCGCAACAGCTCCAGCTTCGATTCGCGATGCGTGGTGGCGATCACACGGCAGCCCAAGGCCTTGGCGATCTGCACGGCGGCATAGCCCAACGCGCAGGTCGCGCCACGCACCAGCAGGGTGTCCGCCGCACGCAGGTCGAGGCATTCGAACAGCGACCCCCATGCGGTGAAATAGGTCTCCGGCACCGCCGCAAGCGATTCCCAAGGCATATCGGAGGGCGCGCGGAACACATGGTGTTCGGGCAGCAACGCGTACTCGGCGTATCCACCGTCGAAGGTGCGTCCCATACCGCCCATCAGCGACACCACATGCTCGCCCAGCTTGAAACCACTGTCGGAGGAGTCCACGATCTCACCCACGCATTCGATGCCGGGGATAATCGGCTTTGTGATATACGGCTCGGTGATCTCCTCGAGGCGCAGCAGCTGCTCGGAATGGTTCAGTCCGAACGCATGCACCTTCACCAGCACCCAGCCGGGCTTGACTTGGGGGATGGGACGCTCCGTCAGCCGCAGATCCTTCGCCTGCGTCGGCTCGGTCAATGTCACAGTACGCATATCCGATCTCTCCTTATGTTGATGGCGGGCCCGATCGCTCGGCCCCATATCCGTTCCGTGTGCGGTCCTTGACGCGGCACTCGCGTGGGAGGGCGGTGGCGTCGCCACCACCCGTACGGTTCATCAAAACCCGTAAGTTCAAAAACCGCTAGTAGGCACTTTTTGGTGACTATCAAAAACGGCGGAACGGGTCAAAAGTCACTTTTTTGTGACTAGGTAATCTAAACGTTCGTACTAGCGGCAGGTTGATTACGCTCCTATGCTCGCCTACGTATTCATTCGCAAACGAGAAGGAGCACCATCATGAACCGGAGCATTCCCGTCATCGCATCGGCCTGCGCGGTTTTGATCGCGCTGTCAGGATGCTCGGCCGCCGGAACGCAGAACACCGAAACCGAGCCCATCATCTCCACGGCCATCACCGACCCGCAGAATCCGCTGGTGCCCGGCAACACCGCCGAACCCTCCGGCGGACGCGTGGTCGATGAGCTGTTCGCCGGACTGGTGTCCTACGATCCCGACGGCACCACGCGCAACGAGATCGCCTCCAGCATCACCTCGAACGAGGACGCCACCGAATTCACCATCACGTTGGAAGACGGTTGGACGTTCACCGACGGCACTCCCGTCACCGCAAGCTCGTTCGCCGACGCGTGGAACTACACCGCCAACGCGGCCAACGGCCAGCTGAACGCATCCTTCTTCGACTCCATCGAAGGCTATGAGGAGCTGCAGCGGGACGACGTCTCCGCCGACGAGACGATGAGCGGACTGACCGTGGTCGACGATCTGACGCTGCGTGTGACCATGTCGAAGCCGGATTCCGCATTCCCGAACAAGCTGGGCGTCAACGCCTACTATCCGCTGCCTCAATCCTTCTACGACGATCCGGAGGCGTTCGGGCAGAACCCGGTCGGCAATGGACCGTACAAACTCGAGGAATGGGACCACGGCACCAGCATCACCATCGTCAAAAACGAGGACTACCACGGCAACCGCACGGTGAGGAACGGCGGCATCGAATTCCGCATCTACACCGACACCGAAGCGGCCTACGCCGACGCGCAGGCCGGCAACATCGACCTGTTGGACTCCATCCCCAACAGCGCGCTCGACACCTTCCAAAACGAAGAGAACCTCAACGCGTACTCGCAGCCGGGCTCCGGCATCTCCATGTTCTCGATCCCCGCCACGGCGGAGCATTTCGGATGGGACGAGGAGGGGCGCCTGCGCCGACAAGCCATCTCCATGGCCATCGACCGCGACGCCATCAACGAGAAGATCTACGACGGACGCGTCACCCCGGCCACCGACTTCACCTCACCGCGCATTCCCGGCTACTCCGACGAGCTCGAAGGCAGCGACGTGCTCGACTACAATCCCGACAAAGCGCGCGAACTATGGGAGCAGGCCAACGCGATCAGCGAATGGAGCGGCGAATTCACCCTCACCTACAACGCCGACGCCGGCAACAAGATCTGGGTGGACGCCGTATGCAACTCCATCAAGAACGTGCTGGGCATCGAGGCCTCGGGCAATCCCATCGCCACCTTCAGCGAACTGCTGCAGGAGGTGTCCGACCGCGCCATCACCACCGCATTCCGCCGCGCGTGGACGCCCGACTACCCGTCCATGGAGAACTATCTCGCCCGCCAATACGCCTCGTCCGCCGCGGACGGATTGGGCCGCAACGACGTGGACTACAAGAACGCCGAATTCGACGCGCTGATCGACCAGGCGGCCAGCGCGGGCAGCGAAGAGGAGGCGCAGGCGCTCTACCAGCGAAGCGAGGAGATCCTGCTGCGCGATCTGCCCGCCATCCCGCTGTGGTACGGCAATGTCTCCGGCGTCTATGCTAAGGATGTGGATAACGTGGAGATCGACTTCAAGAACATTCCCGTCTATGAAGCCATCACCAAATAACATGTCGAAAACGGATACGGAGGCTGCGATGCTCACCAAAGAGGAGATGCCGGCGTGCCCGGTCGCCACCACCGTGCAGCTCATCGGCAGCAAATGGAAACTGCTGATCCTGCGCAATCTGATGCAGCGCCCCTGGCGGTTCAACGAACTGCTGCGCGACCTCGACGGCATCAGCCGCAAAGTGCTCACCGACAGTCTGCGCTCGTTGGAGGCGGACGGGCTGATCACCCGCACGGTGTATCCGGAGATCCCTCCGCACACCGAGTACGCCATGAGTGATATCGGCAACGCCATGCGCCCGATCATCAAGGCCATGGAACAGTGGGGGACCGCCTACAAGGCGTATCTCGACCGGCATGCGTCGTAAGCCGCATACCACGCGAAACCGCGACGAGAAGCGCGTCGATACCGACGTTGTTCAGTGTCGGCGTTATGCTATTGCACAGTGTCATTCGAATCGGAGGTAACCCGTGACCGCTCTTAAGCTCGCCCTGGAGATCATCGTCGTCATACTCAGCTGCCTGCTGACCCTGCTCATCCTCATGCATCGCGGCAAGGGCGGCGGCCTGTCCGACATGTTCGGCGGCGGACTGACCCAGAACGCCGGCACCTCCGGCGTGGCCGAGAAGAACCTGAACCGTTGGACCGTGATCATCGCCCTGCTGTGGGTCGCGATCATCATCGCCCTCGGTCTGATGACGAAGTTCGATCTCGTCTGAGATATCGTAGAGCCAATCGCCCCATGATCGACACGGTCATGGGGCGATTGCTTTTGGGAATCCAAGGGGCCACGCAACCGCAGGCCCGGAGCGCGGCACGCGACGCGCGCACGGCCCGCATAAGGAGATGAGATGAGCGAAACGACACGTCTGCTGGTCGCCGATCTGGACGGCACCCTGCTGCACACCGCCCCCACCTTCGAGGAGCGGTTCATCACCCAACGCACGGTGGATGTGATCAACCGCGCCCATGATGCGGGATACGCCTTCGCCATCGCCACCGCACGCCCGGTGAGCACCGGATACGAGTTCGCACGGAAGCTTCCGGTGGACGCCTATATCTATCTCAACGGCGCGCTGATCGACTTTCGCCCCGGCGAATCCGACTACGATCTGCTCACCAGCGGGCGGATTCCCGATGACGGGCATCTGCTGAAAATCGGATTCTCCTCGCGCCGCGCCTGCGAGGTGTGTCGGTTCCTGCTTGACGAATTGGGCGGCGACCTCAAACTCGGCATCGTTATGGATGACGTGCGCTACACGAATTTCGACGTGAGCGTGTACTGGAAGACGCAGACCTGGCGGTTCACCGATTTCACCGACGTGCCCGACGGTGTGGCCGACAAGCTCATCATCTTTCCCGAACCCGAGCAGTGGACCACCTTAAGGCGGCTGATCCCTCCGGATTTCGACGTGAGCATCTCCGAGGGGACGATGTGGATGCTGATGAATCCTCTGGCCAACAAAGAGCATGCCCTGCGTCTGCTGTGTGAACGGATGGATGTGCCGCTGGAGGCCACCGCGAGTTTCGGCGACGATCTGATCGACATCGAGATGCTGCGCGCGTCCGGCAGGGGAGTGGCCGTGGCGAACGCCGATCCGAAGGTGCTGCAGGTGGCCGACGAAATCTGCCCCGCGAATGACGAGGACGGCGTCTCCCAGTGGATTGAACATCATATGCTGAACTAGTGCTACACTTTGAACCAGTGTTCAAAACAAATTGAACTTCTGGTTGGAGGTGCGATGTCGAGTTCAATATTCGCGGAGCGTTTGCGCGAAGCCATGGAGCGACACGGCTTCAAACAGGTCGATATCGTGAGGGCCGCGCAAGCCGCGGGGTTCAGCCTCGGCAAAAGCCACGTCAGCCAATATGTCGCAGGGAAGACCGTACCGCGCGAGGAGACGTTGAACTTTCTCGCCGACACGCTTGAGGTCAGCGCGGACTGGCTGCGTGGAGCGGGTGGCGACGGACTCCCCGCGAAGGCGAAGCCGGACGACGATCAGTCCGGTTCGGACGCATCAACAAACTCATCCGTCAACCGATCAACCCGATCAACCCGATCCAATCCATCCCCCTCACTGCAAGGAGCGGCTCACATGCGTACCTTCGGCAAATCCCACAAGCTCGACAACGTGCTGTACGACGTGCGCGGACCGGTCGCCGACGAGGCGATGCGCATGGAGGCTGCGGGCACGCATATCCTCAAATTGAACATCGGCAATCCGGCACCGTTCGGATTCCGCACCCCGGACGAGGTGGTGTACGACATGGCGCAACAGCTGATCGAAACCGAGGGCTATTCGCCGGCCAAGGGCCTGTTCTCCGCGCGCAAGGCCATCATGCAGTACGCGCAGCTCAAGCATATTCCCAACGTGACCATCGAGGACATCTACACCGGCAACGGCGTAAGCGAGCTGATCAACCTGTCGCTGTCCGCCCTGCTCGACGACGGCGACGAGGTGCTCGTGCCCTCTCCAGACTATCCGCTGTGGACGGCCTGCGTGAACCTCGCCGGCGGCACCGCCGTGCATTACACCTGCGACGAGGAATCCGAATGGTTCCCCGATATCGACGACATGCGTTCCAAGATCACCGACCGCACCAAGGCGATTGTCATCATCAATCCGAACAATCCGACCGGCGCGCTCTACCCCAAGGAGATCCTCGAGCAGATCGTGCAGTTGGCGCGCGAGCACCAGCTCATCATCTTCTCCGACGAGATCTACGACCGCCTCGTCATGGACGGGTTGGAGCACATCTCCACGGCGTCGCTCGCCCCCGACCTGTTCTGCGTGACCTTCTCCGGCCTGTCGAAATCGCATATGATCGCCGGATGGCGCGTGGGATGGATGATTCTGTCGGGCAACAAACGCATCGCCAAGGACTATATCGAAGGCCTCACCATGCTGGCCAATATGCGCATGTGCTCGAATGTGCCGGCGCAGTCCATCGTGCAGACCGCCTTGGGCGGCCACCAGAGCGTCAAGGACTATGTGGTGCCGGGAGGCCGCGTGCACGACCAGCGCGATCTGGTGTACGACATGCTCAACGAGATCCCCGGCGTCACGGCGGTCAAGCCGAAGGCGGCCTTCTACATCTTCCCCAAACTCGACGTGAAGAAGTTCAACATCCACTCCGACGAGCAGTTCGCGCTGGATCTGCTGCACGACAAGCATATTCTCATCAGCCATGGCGGCGCGTTCAACTGGAAGAGCCCAGACCACTTCCGTGTGGTCTACCTGCCGCGCATGGGCATGCTGCGCGAGACCATAGGAGAGATCGGCGACTTCCTCAGCTACTACCGGCAGGTATGAGTCCGATTGACAACGATTTAACCACCCGAACCGATTAAACAACGCCATTATGCGGTTTTCGGGCCACTAAATCCGCAGGTGGTTAAAGCGTTGTAATTCGAAGACGAGAATGGCCCCGCACCGTGAAGTGCGGGGCCATTCGTCTTATCCTAGCGTGAGGCTAGCGAGCGGTCTCAGCCGTTGACGCGGTCGATGCCGGCCTGGACGTCGGCGAGCACCGAATCCCAGGACTTGATGAAGGCGGCGACGCCGTCGGCCTCAAGCTTGTCGGTGACGGCCTTGAAGTCGATGCCCAGCTCGGCGAGCTTGTCCATGATGGCGTGGCTCTCCTCATAGGTGCCGGCGATGGTCGGAGCGCCGTTGCCGTGATCGGCCAGGGCGTCCAGGGTCTTCTCCGGCATGGTGTTCACGATGAACGGGCCGACCAGCTCGTCCACATACAGGCAGTCGGAGTAGGCCGGGTTCTTGGTGCCGGTGGAGGCCCACAGCGGACGCTGCTTCTTGGCGCCCTTGGCTTCGAGGGCGGCCCAGTCGGCGGACTCGGCGAACTTCTTCTCGAACAGCTCGTAGGCGAGACGGGCGTTGGCGATGGCGGCCTTGCCTTCGAGGGCCTTGGCCTCATCGGTGCCGATCTCCTCGAGCTTGGCGTCGATGGCGGAATCCACACGGGACACGAAGAAGGAGGCGACGGAGCCGATGTGCTTGAGGTCATGGCCGTTGGCGTCGGCCTGCTTGATGCCCTCGATGTAGGCGTCGATGACCTGCTCGTAGCGCTCGAGCGAGAAGATCAGGGTGACGTTCACGGAGATGCCCTTGGCCAGGGTGGAGGTGATGGCCGGCAGGCCTTCGAGGGTGGCGGGGATCTTGATCATCGCGTTCGGGCGGTTGACCTTCTCCCACAGCTCCACGGCCTGGACCTCGGTGGCCTCGGTCTCGTGGGCCAGACGGGGATCGACCTCGATGGAGACGCGGCCGTCGACGAAGTCGGTGGCCTCGGCGATCTCGCGGAAGATGTCGGTGGCGTTGCGCACATCGGTGGTGGTGAGCTCGCGGATGGCGGTCTCGACGTCGACCTTGCCCAGTTCCTTGAGCTGCGCGTCGTACGGGCCGACCTGGCTCAGGGCCTTCTGGAAGATGGAGGGGTTGGTGGTCACGCCGACGACGTTCTTCTCGGCGATGAGCTCCTGCAGGTTGCCGGACTCGATGCGGGTGCGGGACAGGTCGTCCAGCCAGATCGAAACGCCGGAATCGGACGTGCGCTGAGTTGCTGCGGTCATTATTTCTCCTTAACTATTCCGTTATGGAATAAAACTTATGTGTGGACACGGGGAGGGCGTCACCTTGCGATGACGCCCTCGATGAGGTCACTTGGCGGCGGCGATGGAGGCCTTGGCGGCTTCCACGACATGCTCGGCGGTGATGCCGAGGTCGATCATGTTCTGCGCGCCATCGCCCTGCAGACCGAACTGCTCGATGGAGACGGGCTTGCCGTAGGAGCCGAGGTACTTGTACCACGGCATCGCCAGACCGGCCTCGACGGAGACGCGGGCCTTGACGGCGGCGGGGAGCACGGACTCCTTGTACTCGTCGCTCTGCTCCTCGAACCATTCGACGGACGGCATGGAGACGACGCGGGCCTTGACGCCCTCATCGGCCAGAGTCTTGGCGGCGGCGACGGCCCACTGGACCTCGGAGCCGGTGGCCATGATGATCACATCCGGGGTGCCCTCGGTGTCGACCAGCACGTAGCCGCCCTTCTTGACGCCTTCCTTGGCCTTGGCGGCGGTTTCGGCGAGCACCGGAACGCCCTGGCGGGTCAGGATCATCGCGGCCGGCAGCGTGTTGTCCTTCTCGAAGAAGGCGCGGTACGCTTCGGCGGTTTCGATGGCGTCGGCCGGACGCACGACCTCGAGCTGCGGGATGGCGCGGAAGGAGGCAAGGTGCTCGATCGGCTGGTGGGTCGGACCGTCCTCGCCGACGGCGACGGAGTCGTGGGACCACACGTACAGGTTCGGAATCTCCATCAGGGCGGCCAGACGCACGGCCGGACGCTCGTAGTCGGAGAACATGAAGAAGGTGCCGCCGAACGGACGGGTGTGGGAGCCGAGCAGGATGCCGTTGGTGATGGCGCCCATGGCGAACTCGCGCACGCCGAAGTGCAGCTGACGGCCGTACTTGTTGCACACCGGCCACTGCTTGGTGGCGCACTCCTCGGGGGCGAAGGTGGCCGCGCCCTTGAGATCGGTCTTGTTGGAGCCGCCGAGGTCGGCGGAGCCGCCCCAGAGTTCCGGCATGACGGCGGCGATCGCGTTGAGCACGGTGCCGGAGGCGCCACGGGTGGCGACGCCCTTGCCGACCTCGAAGGAGGCGACGGCCTCGTCGATGGCCTTGTCGAAGCCTTCGGGCAGCTCGCCGGCCTTGATGCGGTCGTACAGGGCGGCCTTGTCCGGGTTGGCCTCACGCCAGGCGTTGTACTGCTCGTCCCAGGCCTTGTGGGCCTCCTGGCCGCGGTCGGCGACCTTGCGGGCGTGGGCGAGGGCCTCCTCGTCGACGTGGAAGTTCTCTTCGGGATCGTAGCCGAGGAGCTTCTTCATGCCGGCGACGGCCTCGGCGCCGAGCTTGGAGCCGTGGGCGGAGGGATCGTTGGTCTTGCCCGGGGCGGGCCAGGCGATCAGGGTGTCGACCTTGATCAGTTTCGGCTGGTTCGGGGCGGCCTGCTGGGCCTTCTCGATCACGGCGGCCAGACCGTCGACGTCCTCCACGTAGGAGCCGTCGGGCTGGATGAAGCTGAACTCGTCGGTGTACCAGCCGTAGGCCTCGTAGCGCTTGAGCACATCCTCGGCGAGCACCAGGTTGGTGTCGCCTTCGATCTGGATGCGGTTGGCGTCGAAGATCACGGTCACGTTGCCGAGCTGCTGGTTGGCGGCGAGGGAGGCGGCTTCGCCGGAGATGCCCTCTTCGATATCGCCTTCACCGCAGATGACCCAGATGTTGTGGTCGAACGGGGAGGTGCCCTCCGGAGCCTCCGGATCGAGCAGGCCGCGCTCGAAACGCTGGCCGTAGGCGAAACCGATGGCGGAGGCGACGCCCTGGCCCAGCGGGCCGGTGGTCATCTCAATGCCCGGGGTCAGGCCATACTCGGGGTGGCCCGGGGTGCGGGTCTCGGCGCCGCCGCGGAAGTTCTTGAGGTCGTCCAGGGTCAGGCCGTAGCCGGACAGGTACAGCTGGACGTACTGCGTGAGGGAGGCGTGGCCGCCGGAAAGGATGAAGCGATCACGGCCTTCCCAGTTGGGATCGGTCGGATCGTGCTTGATGAAGTGCTGGTAGAGGGTGTAGGCGATGGGAGCCAGCGAGACGGGGGAGCCGGGATGGCCGTGGCCCGCCTTCTCGACTGCATCGGCCGAGAGGACCTTGGCCATCGTGATGGCGCGCTTGTCCAGTTCGGTCTCCTTGAATTCAGTCATAGGTGTCAACTTTCCTTCCAATAATTCGGGCGGCCTGTCACCGGCTTTGTGCCGGGCAGATTCGCCCTCACATTGCTCTATCATGCTACCCATTCGAGCAGACACCGTGTTGTATTTTGAGCGTGTTTTGGTAGCTTCTGTTTCGTTAGCGCTCACATTCCGTTTGACTTGATTCTCCACGGGTTAATCCACAAGCGTACTTAGCACTCATAGGCACCGAGTGCCAATACAATGGTCGAAAGACCAAGAGCGGGATCGACGGTACGAAGGAGGCGCGCATGACGCAATCGCGACGCATGCTAGTGTTGCGCGCCGTGGTCGAGGATTACATTCGCTCCCAGGAGCCGGTCGGATCGTCCGCGCTGACCAAACAGCATGATCTGGGCGTCAGCTCGGCCACCATCCGCAACGATATGGCCGCGCTTGAGGACGAGGGCTATCTGATCCAGCCGCACACCTCCGCAGGGAGAGTGCCCACGGAAAAGGGCTACCGTTATTTCGTGGACCGTCTGGCCACGGTGGTGCCGCTGTCCGCCGCGCAGCGACGCGGCATCGACAGTTTTCTCTCCGGCTCGGTCAGTCTGCAGGACACCCTGCGGCGCGCCGCACGGCTCTTATCCGAGATCACCGGCCAGGTCGCCGTCGTCGCGGCCCCTTCTCTGGCGAAATCCACCCTGCGCCATGTCGAGCTTGTGCCGGTGGCCATGAACACGCTGCTGGCGGTCGTCATCACCGACACCGGCCGCGTGGCGCAGCATACGATCGTGGTCAACCCCATGCCCGAACAGGACGCCGCCGCACGGTTCACCAACGCGGTGAACGCCGAAGCCGCGTCTTTGCCGCTGATGGCGGCGGCCCGCAAGGCGCGTTCCATGGCCGCCATGGCGCAATGGAAGGAACTGTCGCCGCTGGCGGAATCGCTGGCCCAAGCCTTCGAGAACATGGCCGACAGCGAGCGCACCAACGAGCTGTATATGTCCGGCACGTCCCGCCTGGCGCAGCAGCATGCCGCCATCGACGATCTGGCGCCGTTATTCGACGCGCTGGAGGAGCAGGTGATGCTGATGCGGCTGATGAGCGCGATGCCGAGGCATGACGGCGTCGGCGTGGCGATCGGTTCGGAAACGCATACGCCCGGACTGCTGCACGCCTCGGTGGTCGCCAGCGGATACGGGCAGACCAAAACGCGGACCGGTGGCGGGGAAGACCACGACGCCGCCGACGGAAGTTCCCCCGATCGCCGCAACAGTGACATGAATCCCTCGAGGACGTCGAAACAAAGCGGCGATATGATCGACCGGCACACGGCATACGACGAGCATGCCGTACAGACGGACGATATCGGGCAGAACGACGCGGAACCGGTGGCGTTCGTGGGGTCCATCGGGCCGACCCATATGGACTACGCCGCCACCATAGCGGCCGTCCAGGCGGTCGCACGCTATCTGACGGCGTCGCTCGCCCATGGGGATGATGGTGACTGACCCCGCCTTGTGGCACAATATCCCGCGGTACTTTACGGCATAACGGAACGAACAGAAGGACACGATCTGTGGCAGATTACTACGAGACGCTGGGCGTGGATCGCGCCGCCAGCGACGACGAGATCAAAAAGGCATATCGCAAGCTCAGCCGCAAATACCATCCCGACATCGCCGGCCCCGAATTCGAGGACAAGTTCAAAGAGGTGAACAACGCCTACGAGGTGCTGTCCGACCCCGACAAGCGGCGCATGTACGACCAGGGCGTCGACCCGAACAACCCCAACGCCGGCGGGTTCGGCGGATTCTCCAACATGGGGGATATGGGTGACATCTTCGGACAGTTCTTCGGCGGGGCGTTCGGAGGAGGCACCTCCGGCCCCGTTCCGCGCACCCAGCCCGGCCGTGACGCGCTGGCGAGCGCCAGCATCGATCTGAGGACGGCCGTGTTCGGCGGCACCGCGCATGTGAGGATCAACACCTTCTCCCTGTGCCAGGAATGCTCCGGCGCGGGCACGAGCAACGGCGCGCAGCCGACCACCTGCCCCGACTGCAATGGCCAGGGCTTCCGTCAGAAGGTCGTGCGCACCATGCTCGGCCAGATGATGACCTCCGCCCCCTGCGAGCGCTGCGAGGGCCACGGCACCGTGATCAACAATCCCTGCCCGAGCTGCATGGGCCACGGCCGCGTGCGCACCACACGCAACGTCGGCGTGACGGTGCCCGCCGGCATCAACGACAACTCCCGTCTGCGTCTGGCCAATCAGGGCGAGGTGGGCGAGGGCGGCGGCGCGGCCGGCGATCTGTACGTCGACGTGCATATCCGCGCCGACAAGCAGTTCACACGAGACGGCGACGATCTGCACTGCTGGATCCAGGTGCCGATGAGCTGGGCGGTGCTCGGCCATGACCTCACCATCGACACCTTCGACGGCCAGCAGACCATCTCCGTGCCCGCCGGATGCCAGCCCGAGGATACGGTCACGATCAAGGGCCTGGGCGTGACGCGCATGCGGCAGTCGGACGAGCGCGGCGACCTCGTGGCGCATGTGGCCGTGCAGGTGCCCACCAAGCTGTCCGATTCGGAACGCGCGCTGATGGAGCAGTTCGCCGCCAGCCACGACGCCGACGCCTCGCATGTGGCGCAATCCTCGCGCCCCTCCGTCACGGGATCCAAAAAGGGCTTCTTCTCCAAACTCAAGGACGCTCTGAGCTGACGGATTCCCAAGGCCAGAGGATAAAAAACGACCGGGCGGTTCCGCTTCACGACATGAAGTCTCGGAACGGAACCGTCCGTTTTTTACGATTCCGCAGGTTCGCGCGCGATCTCTCCGCGTCGGACGCATCGCAGCGCGACGATATAGATCGCGTCGAAGATGAAGCAGATGATTCCCGTCACCACAATGAACAGGTTGCCTTCCATACCTCCGATGATCGTGGGCGTCAGCGTTCCGACACATTTGCTTACGGCGATCAGCATCGACTGGCCACGGGAGCCGCCGCGATCGCGCAGCATGTACAGGTAGCAGACGCTCATAATCAGGTTCTGCAGGAAGGCCGAGTATTTCTCGCCTTCCACGTCTCCGAACTGCACGACGAACAGCAGCTGCAGAACCAGGCAGCTGGCGAACACGAGCACCGACCATGGCACGAAGAACCGGCGTTCCGCATCGGTTGTGCACTCCGACCTCGCGAATTTGAAGTACGTCACCACGATGGCGATGTCCAGAAGGAACCAGGCGGCGTTGGCGACGGCCTGGGCGCTGATCTCGCCGCGCACGAAAAAGTCGAGCCCCGAATAGATGCCTTCCCACGCGATGTTCAACGCCAGTGCGAACAAGGGCATAGCGCAGAGTTTTTGCCTGAATCCTATGCGGATGCTGTCGATGTACACCGCCGACCAGCAGACGCCGCTGATGGCCACCAGAACGAGTCTGAGCATCTCCATGGCCTCTATCCTTTCCGCTCCGAAGTGATTTGATACACCCGTCCGTTCATGAAGTCTTTCAGCAGCGAAGCGAGTTCATCGGTTCCCACCGAATCATCGCGTTGAAACCACAGCACCAACATCTGGGCGATGGCGCCGGCAAGCATCGCCTCGCTGTAGGGGAACAGATCGGTCCGCTCGTCCTCCCGTACGAACCTGCCGGCGAAAAGCGCGACGCAGGCGGATATCTCCTCAAACACGATACCGGTCAAGCGATTGTCGACCATCGCTTTGAGCACATCGCGCTTGGACTCCACCACGGAGACGAAACCATCCACGATGTCGTCGATCGTAACCGCGTCCAGCGCGCAGATCGATCGGAAACGCTCCTCATACGCGCTTCGCAGACAATAGTGGAGCACCTCGTCTTTGTCGCCGAACATGTTGTAGAAAGTTTGGCGGGAAAGTTGCGCACGGGCACAGATGTCGCCCACCGAGATCCTGCCATAGGGCTTCTCCAGCATCAGTTTTTCGAGCGCCTCCGCAAGCCATGCCTGCGAGCGCAACGCCGTACTGTTATCGCCTTCGTATCTGCTCATTCGACCTTTCCGCCTATCGTCTCCAATAACGTTGACATCTGTCAATGTGGGCTTCAGGCTACCACCATACTTTACATCTGTCAACGTTTCTTGTCGAACGAAAAACCACCGCTTCGCGGATGCCGCTCATACCCATCGGCATAACCGCGGGACGCATAAAAAAGCCGGCCTCCTGCGAAATGGGGAGGCCGGCTTGCCATCATGCAACTCCGCCGATCACAGCAGGGAGCGGCACATGGCGCGGTATTCGCTCACGTAGCCGCCGCCGAAGAACACGCAGTGGCCGGCGATGGGGTAGAGCTGCCACAGGGTGGTGCGTTCCTGATAGCCGGCTTTGAGCGGATGCACGGACTGGTAGCCTTCGATGATCTGCGTCAGATAGCTCATGCCGAACAGATGCAGCATGGCGAGATCCTCCTCGCGGTGGCCGCCGTGCGCGGCCGGGTCGATGAGCACGGCCTCGGTCTCGCCGGTATCGGCGGTCCACATCACGTTGCCGCTCCACAGGTCGCCGTGGATGCGGGCCGGTTTGTCGTCGGCCGCGCGTCCCATGATGTCCGGCAGCGCGTCGATCACACGCTGGGTGAGTTCCAGGTCTCCGCGGTCGAGCGTGCCGCGGCGGATGCCCATCTCGACCATGGGCAGCAGTCGCCCTTCGGCCAGATAGCTGATCGGATCGGTCCATTCGCCGGTGTCCATCGGCACGGGATCCTGCAACGGGCCGAAATAGCACACGCCATCATACCCTTCGGGCGCGGAGCCGAAATACTCGGCGCCGGCGTCATGCATGCGGGCGAGCGCCGCGCCGAACGCGGTGGCTGCCTGCGCGGTGGGGGAGGTCGCCGCGATGCGTTCGATGTCGAGATGGCCGTCGCCCCAACCGTAGACCTCGGCCACACGCGGACCGCCCTGTGCACGGGCCGCGCCCAACCATTTGAGCCCCTTGCCTTCGCATTCGAAGAACCCCGCCGGGGAAAACGCCCTGCTTTTGCGATATTTCGCCATAACCGCTCCTTGCTTCCATCCGTAAAAACCGCTTTTATTGTGGGCATTGTGCAAGACAAGAAGTCCGATGATTCCATTCTTAGACCCCCTTGAGTAGGCTGGGGTCGGCAAGAACATCATCGAGCACTTGAAGAGGGGCTATGAATTTCTTTCAGGCGATTATTCTGGGACTGGTGCAGGCGTTGACCGAATACCTGCCGGTCTCGTCGAGCGCGCATATCCGTATCATCGGCGATCTGATGATCGGCTCGGATCCGGGCGCCGCGTTCACCGCCATCATCCAGTTGGGCACCGAGCTGGCGGTGATCCTGTATTTCCGACATGACATCATCCGCATTCTCACCCATTGGTTCGGCAGCCTGTTCGGCAAGGACGGCAAGGATTGGAAAAGCCGTCTGGGCGCGAAGGACCGCGACACGCAGATGGGCTGGTTCATCATCGTGGGCACGCTGCCGATTCTGGTGGCCGGCCTGCTGTTCAAGGATATGATCGAGACCTCGCTGCGCAACCTGTGGATCACGGTGACCGTGCTCGCCGTGTTCGGTGTGCTGCTGTGGGTGTTCGACGCACGTTCCAAGCAGATCAAAACCATGAACCAGATGACCATGAAGGACGCGCTGCTGTTCGGCGTGGGCCAGATGCTCGCCCTGATTCCGGGCGTCTCGCGTTCCGGCGGCACCATCACCTTCGGCCGCGCGCTGGGATACACCCGTGAGGCCGCGGTGCGTGTGAGCTTCCTGATGGCCATTCCGGCCGTGTTCGGCGCGGGCATCCTCGAAACCGTCAGCGCCGTCAAGGACGTCGCCGCGGGCGAGGCCGGCATGTTCCCGGGCTGGGGCCCGACCATCGCCGCCGCCATCGTCGCCTTCATCGTGGGGTATATCGTGATCATCGGCTTCCTGAAGTTCGTGAGCACCTTCTCCTACAAGGCCTTCGCCATCTACCGCATCGGTCTGGCCGTGGTCGTGGCGCTGCTGCTCATCACCGGCGTGCTGCCCGCCATCGACCCCTCCGTGGCGTAGCGGATTCCGCCGGCGCGCCATATACGTGGAACGCCGCGTTCTCACCGATTCGTTTCGGTGGGAACGCGGCGTTTTTCTTAAAGTGAAGGCGCGTCGGGCATGGACACGGTGATAGGTTTCGGTATACTCTGAGCCGATTCACGCACACATCCGTCCGCGAGCGAAAGGGGAGTCCGCACATGCGCCAGGGATTCGATAACGATAAGTACATCGAGCTGCAGGCCAAGCACATCCGCGAGCGGATCGAACAGTTCGGAGGCAAGCTCTACCTCGAGTTCGGCGGCAAGCTCTTCGACGACTACCATGCGAGCCGCGTGCTGCCCGGATTCGCCCCCGACTCGAAATTTCGCATGCTGGAGAGCATGACCGACGACGTGGAGATCGTCATCGCCATCAACGCGAACGACATCGAAAAAAGCAAGGTACGCGGAGACCTGGGCATCACCTACGACGAGGATGTGCTGCGCCTGACGGACATCTTCCGCGGCTACGGATTCTATGTGGGATCCGTGGTGCTCACCCAGTACGCCGGCCAGAGCGCGGCCGACGTGTTCCGCCGCCGCCTGGAGGAACTGGGCATCACCTGCTACACGCACTATCCCATCAAGGGATATCCGCATGATATCGACCTGATCGTGTCCGACGAAGGCTACGGCAGGAACGATTACATCGCCACGACGCGTCCGCTTGTGGTGGTGACGGCCCCCGGCCCCGGTTCGGGCAAGCTCGCGACATGCCTGTCGCAGCTCTACCACGAGCACCAGCGCGGCATCGACGCCGGCTACGCCAAGTTCGAGACCTTCCCCATCTGGAACCTGCCGCTGAACCATCCGGTCAACATCGCATACGAGGCCGCCACGGTGGACCTCAGCGACGCGAACATCATCGACCCCTTCCACTTGGAGGCATACGGCAAGACCACGGTGAATTACAACCGCGACGTCGAGGCGTTCCCGGTGCTGCGCGCCATGATGGAGAGGATCCAGGGGGAGAGCCCCTACCAGAGCCCCACCGACATGGGCGTGAACATGGCCGGATACGCCATCGTGGACGACGACGCCTGCCGTGAGGCCGCCAAGATGGAGATCGTGCGCCGCTACTTCCAGACCGCCGTGAACCTGAAGCGCACGGGTGTGGGCGGCGAGCAGGTCGACAAGCTCAAGCTGATCATGAAGAAAGCGGGCGTGGATAAGGATTTCTCGCCGGCCCGCTCAGCCGCCCTGCTCAAGGAGGAGACCACGGGCGCTCCGGCGGGTGCCATGATCCTGCCCGACGGCACCGTGGTGACGGGCAAGACGTCCACACGCCTGGGTGCCGCGAGCTCGCTGCTCATGAACGCCCTCAAGGCGGTCGCCGGCGTGGATATGGAGCTCGAGGTCATCTCGAACGACGCCATCGAACCCATCAGCCGTTTGAAAACCCGCCAGCTGGGCAGCAAGAATCCGCGGTTGCACTCCGACGAGACCCTGATCGCACTGTCGATCACCAGCGCGACGAGCGAGGACGCCGCGCGCACCCTCGCCGCGCTTGAGCGGCTGCGCGGCTGCGACGCGTTCTTCTCGGTGATCATTTCGGCTATCGACGAGCAGATCTACCGCAAGCTGGGCATCAATGTGTGCTGCGAGCCCAAATACGAGCGTCACGCCTTGTACCACCGTTAAACGCGCGAACCGCGCAGAACATACTGAACGCCTTTTCTGGGCATATCGGAATAGGAGTAGGCTTGCTCCCGCATCGGGATGTGGTCTGTCGCGAGAAGCGACGGCATCGCCGGACAGGTCCGGACAAGCCAGTGGCGTTGGCCCTATACTTGCGGGTATGGTTGAGCGAATTCGGGTGGCGGTGGCGGACGATGACGGCTGCGCGCTGATGGGGCTTATGGCGGTGCTGAGGCGGAGGCTGCCGCGGGTCGTGCTCGCCTGGTCGGAGACGACGGGTCATGGGGCGGTTCGGCGTGCTTTGGATCCGATGAACGATGCCGATATTCTGCTTATGGATATGAGGATGGGTGATATGTCGGGGCTGATGGCCTGTCGTGCGATCAGGTCGCGCGACGGGAGTCTTCCGATATTGGCCGTCACGGCGTTTTCGCTGGCGTACTACGCGCGCCGTGCCGCCGAGGCGGGCGCGCAGGGCATCGTGGGGAAAAACGATTTCGATGGCATGGACGCCGCGATCGGCGATATTCTCCATCACCAGGCGATGGGCGTTCGTTTGGACGTATCCGAGTCCGTCTCGTTCGATTCCGCGCGACGGGCTTATCTTCGGCTGGCGGGGGACATGGAGCCGACCGTCGTTGACCTTTCCACGCGTGAGCGGGAGATCGTCGAACAGTACGCCCAGGCGAACAAGCCCGCCGTCATCGCGCGGAATCTCGGCATTTCGGCGGGGTCGGTCAAAACCTATCTCGATAGGGCGCAAAACCGTTTGGGATTGTCGTCTCGGGCGGATCTTGTGGAGTATTGGTGGCAGCGTTCATGACGGAGGGCCATATGGGGAATGTCCCGAGGCGGCTTTTGCCTGATATGCGACGTTGGAGAGACCGAGGTCCGAGTTCGACCGCGGATTGGGTCATCGTCTGCCTAGCTATGGTAGTGCTGTGCTTGGCGATCGCCGATTGGGTGATCAATCCTCCCCGCACTTGGTTCGGTATGTTGTGCTCGCTGGGGTATTGCCTTGCCGTGGCGCTTTTGCCGTGTTGTGGATTCAAAGCGGCTTGGGCGGTCGTGGTTCTGGTGTCCGTCGGCAATCTCGGCGCGGGCATCGACTCGTCCGGTCCCAACAGCACATGGGGACTGCTGCTGGCGATTGTGGCGTTGGGGCGGAACGCGCGGTATTGGGAGGGCGCGGTCGCGATCGCGTCCGTTGTCGCAACCGTGACCGTTGCGACGATTCGGTTCCCCGACGTTATGGGATTCAGTGTGCCCGATGGGATTGTGAACTTCGCCATCGGATTGTTCGCCACGTATTTGGTCGGGGTGGCGGTCCGACGGTCCGACGACAAACGGAAACGCGATGAGACGGAACGGCTGCTTGCCCGGACTCGTCGCGATATCGCTACGGCTTCATACTTCCATGATGCGGTTTCGGGAAGACTGACGCATATTCTCGTGGCGGCCGAAAAGGTCAGACGGGAACACCCCGACGAATACGATCGGATGGGATGGCGGGAAGTGGAGCGAGAGGCATCCGACGCCCTGCGTGAGCTGCACCGCGCGATCGACACGATGAACCGAGAATCCTCATCCGTTGGTGACGGGCTTTCCCTGCCATTGGCTGACGCCATCGAATCCGTCACTGCGGCATGCGACAAACGGCTCAAGGAGTTGGGATACACCGGCGATACACAGATCAGAGGAGTGTGTGCGGCCGTCCTTGACGAGCGTGCGGATGAGATTATCGCGTTGTTGCGGGAGTTGTACATCAACATTGAGCGGCATTGCGAACCGTCCGGCACAACGTACCGTATGCGCATCGGCCTCCGGCCTGAGGCGGTGACCATCACGCAAAGCAACGATTGCCCACAAGGGCCGTCTCGATGGATTTCCCCTCCGGCGTCGGGCAGCGGTCTGAGGCTGCACCGCGCTCGGATCGAATCCTTCGGAGGCGAGATGCGAACGAATCGGGACGACGGACAGTGGCATGTGTTCTGCAGAATGCCTTTGGCCTAGATGCCCGATGGTTAACGACCGCAAAGCCACCAAAGAAATGCGGGGCATGAGGAAATTACTTTACGCATAAACGGGTTTCTCCTCTGAAAGCCCATTTCTTAGTGGTCCCACAGTATTGACCAATAACGGAATTATTAATGCTGTCCCCTAAATAGGGGACAAAAACAGCGGACGCCTTGCTAAATTAGGATGATGGAAAAGGTTTTCGATTCAACGGTCGAAGGCCAGTGTTGTCAGGGATAGTGCGCCGCGGCACTGATACCAGTGTTTATTCTGCCGCTACGGATTATCTCGAAAAGAGACTACACAAGTCCGAGAGCTAAATGAGATGAAAGATGGGATCGACTCCATGAAGAGAGGAGCGAATATGCACGGCATCATCGCGCATACGCAACGCAACGCGTATCGCACTGCGTTCAAAGGAAGCGCCGCCCTGCTGGCGAGTCTGTGGATGGTCGCGGCGTTGTCCGGCTGCGGTGGCGGCGATGGCGCCGCCAGTCCGGCGGGGGGGCAGACATTCGAAGAGGAGGTGGCTTCGGCGGAGCGGTATGGTCCGCTGGTCGATGATTGGAAGGCTGAACTTGAATCGGGGGATTTGAGCGATTTCGAACGCGGGGTGTTGCAGCGGGCGGTCGAGACCGGCCGGATCTCGCAGGATGATTACGAGCAGGCCCAGGCGTTGTACGTGCGGTGCATGGAGACCAGCGGATACGACCATCTGGTGTTCGACAAGCTGCCCAACGGGTTGTATTCACTGTCCGACGAGTCGCAGACCGATGACGGGTATTTCGACGCGGTGATGACATGCTCGCAGGGCACCACTTCCGTCATCGAGGCGGAATACCGCGACCAGCAGGACAACCCTGATCGGTACAAGGACAGAGGAATCGTGGCGGTGCAGTGCCTGCGCGAGGCCGGAGTCGTGGATGATTCCTATACCGCGGCCCAGTTCAACAGCGGTTTGGACCGTTTGTCATCGTCGCGTTCCTCGGGATCGGGAGGGAACCCGTCGGCGGCGTTCGGCTTCCCCGTGGATTCGGATGACGAGCAGACGCTGTTCTGCATTTCGTTGGGCGGATTGAGTCTCGGCGGCGATTTCGGCTCCGACTCCGACGAATAGGGGGCATCCATGGTGGGGAAGAAAGAAGGACGGTCCGCAAAGTTCGGCGGGGATTCGCGGCTTCGGGTTCGGAATCGCCCGGCGTTTCTGGCGTTGTTGTGCGTGGCGTGTCTGGTCGTCGGACTGGCGGTCGGTTATGCTCTGGTTCCGTCTCCCGTGCCGGATGCGCTTCGCGCGCCGTCTGATTCGGGGAGCGTGCCCGTCGTGGAGGAGTCGTTCGATGACGAGCGGACTGTCGTGGCCGTTCCCCAAGTGGACCAAGGACAGAGTCTTGCCTGGCAGGGCGGCGGCACGGTGACGTCGCTTTCCGTGGGCGATGGGTCGACGATCGAATCGGGATCATCCCCGTTCTCGGTCGATGGAACGCCGGTGGTCGCCTTGTACACCGAGGTGCCCTTGTACCGCGATCTGCAGGCCGGCATGTCCGGCGGGGACGTCGGCGCGTTGCGTGACGAATTGGTCCGTCTGGGCTATGCCGCGCAGGTGGACGGCGCGTCGCATGACGTGTTCGATTCCTCGCTGTGGTGGGCCGTGGCGGCGTTGCAGGAGACCCATGGCTTGGAACAGACCGGTGTGGTGTCGTTGCAGGGCGTGCTGTGGTTGCCGCGCCAGTCCGTGGTGTTGGAGGATTGCATGCTGGTCCGGGGCCAGGCCGCGCCGCAGGAGATCGGCGTGATGGCGTCGTCCATCCAGTCCATCGACGTCACGCTGCCGGACACGCTGGCGCAGGGGGAGCGTGTCGTCACAATCGCGGGGGAGGAGACCGCTCTGCCTGAGGACGGTCGGATTGTGGACGAGGCGTTCCTCGACAAGGTCGAAGGGACTTCGCAGTTCGCCGTATGGCTGATGACGGACGAAGGGCAGCGTTCGGGTTTGGACGCGACCATACGGCTTAAAGAGCCGATAACGGCGTTGAAGGTGCCCGCAGGTTCGGTGTTCTCGATTCTCGACGGGGTCGGTTGCGTCAGGCATGACGGCGAGGCGGTGCCCGTCCGGCTGTACGGTTCGCAGAACGGATATGCGATGGTCGGACTGTTGGACGGTTCCGTTGCGTCCGGACTGCGGTCGGTGGATGTTGCCGACGGAAGCTCCGACATCACCTGTCCAGCGACGGCGGGGGAGACGGACGGCAAGGGAGACGCCGCCGGGGAGGAAGCCTGATGGCAGGCGGTGGCGAGGCGACCCGCGGAGTCGAGGTCGACGATCTGGGGCACCGGTTCGCGGGCTCGCCGTTCCTGTGGAGGCATGTGTCGTTCGCTGTGCGCGACGGCGAGATACTCGCGTTGTGCGGACGGTCGGGCTGCGGCAAATCGACGATGCTGTCGATTATCGCCGGTTGGGAGAATCCGACGGAGGGCGTGGTGCGCAGGGGAGAGCCGTGCCGGATCTCCTGGGTGTTCCAGAACCCGTATGGGGCGGCGTGGCGCACGGTGCTCGACATCGCGGCCTATCCGCTGCTCGCGGCCGGACACACGCGCTCATACGCCGAGGAGCAGGCCAGAAGCATATTGGATTCCTTCGGCCTGTCGGCGCTGGAGAACCGCCTGTTCCAGGAATTGTCGGGCGGTGAGGCGCAGCGGCTGATGCTGGTGCGGGCCATCAACGCGCAGCCTGACGTGTTGCTGGTGGACGAGCCGACCGCGCAGTTGGACACGCGTACGGCCGATCTGGTCAACTCCACGTTGTCGCAGCTCGCGCGCTCCGGAGCCGCGGTCATCATCGCCACGCACGACCCGCGCACCTGCGAAGCATGCGACCGCGTCATCGACCTTGACCTGTATGCCAGATCGGAGTGAGCGATGAGGCTGAGAGAGATCATACGCGAGGCGTGGAGGGATATGACGTCCGGCATGGCCGGCGCCGTACCGCTGGTGTTGCTGTCGTTTCTTCTGGTGTTGTGCTGCGCGGGATTGGATGTCTGGCAGATACTTGACGTGGAGAGTCAGGCGATCGAATACCGGGAGGCCAAGGGGAACGTTACGCTTATCAAGAACGAGGACGGCGTCGATGGGCGGGCCTGCGCGCAGCTGGCGTCGCAAGACGGCATCGAGGCGTCCGGCGCGTTGCGTCAGGCCGGGGAGATGACCCTGAACGCGCTGCCCGACAATCGGTTCGTCATCTACGAGGTCACGGACGGTCTGCTCGACGTGGTGGACGCCGGCAACGACGACCATCAGGGAGTGTGGCTGCCGCAGGCGGTGGCCGAGAAGCTGGCGGTGTCGCAGGGAGCGGTGTTGGAGACGACGCAGGGCGAGATTCGGGTGGCCGGCGTGTACGACTGGGCCGAGGACGGGCGGGACTCCCGCATCGGCTATGCGGTGCTGATGCCGGTGGCGTCGTATGGCGCCTTCGACGAATGTTGGGCGTCGGTGTGGCCGTCCTCGGATATGACCGACACGCTGCGTCTGAGCGTGTTCTACAGCATGGACCCGTCGCATTCCCAGACCGGTCAGGTGAACTACACCTTGGGGGACACGATGGACGCGTATGGGATGTTCTCGTCCCGTCTGACCAGATTCGCCGTGCCCGCGGCCGGCGTGCTGATGGCGTTGGCCGCCGCCGCATTCTGCCGAAGACGGAAGCTGGAATTATCGGGCAATATGCATGCCGGTGCGGGCAGGTCGGTCGTGGTGCTGCAGATGGTGGTGGAGCATCTGGTTCCCGTCCTGATCGGCTGGGCCAGCGCATACGCCGTGCTGTACGTCATGATCCGCCTGCAGGGCACGACAAGCGCTCCCGACGTGTTCATACTCGAGCTCAAGGAAGGTCTATGGGTGCTCTTCGGCGCATGGGCCGGAACCATGGCCGCCGCGCTGACCATCCGGGAACGCGACCTATTCACCCACTTCAAAACCCGCTAGAGGTCAGTGCTAACGCATGTTTCCGCGTATCGGGAAAACCATTCGGGACTGAACCCGCGCCCCCTCGTCATCTCGGGTGCCCCGCGCCCCTCCTCGTCATCTCGGGCAAGACGCACTCCTCCTCGTCATCCTGAGCGGAGGCGGAGCCGAAGTCGAAGGATCTCACGCAGTCACCCTATGCTGCGCAGGAAATCCTCGGTTTCCTTCACGAGCTGCTCGGCCTGCGGCGCGCCGATGGAGGCGTCGCGTTCGGCTTCGGCGTTGAGATCGTATTCACGCTCCAGATGACGCACATAATCGGCGAGATGGTCGTTACAGCGAAGCAGCATGGAGGCCTGCGCCTCCCAACGCTTGGTCTTCTCCGCCAAGCCGCTTTCGTCGAATTCGATGCCGGTGAGGCATGAAAGTCCACGCATCAGTTCCAAAGTGCCCTGCGCGCATTCCTCACTGCCGAGATACTGCGGAAGGGACACCCACATCGAGGTCGTGGCGAAGCCCGCTTCGCCGGCCATCGCGTCCAATACCGTCGGAATGCCGATCGGGCCGTTGTATTGCCGGTCGTCCTCGCAGGCGCGGCTTCCGCTGCTGATGCTTATCGGCAGCGGACGCGTATGCGGACAGTCGGCGAACATGGCACCCAAAGTGACCACATGGTCGACGTCCAGCTCCTCGGCGATATGCAGACTCTGCCGACAGTATTCCCGCCAGCGGTAGTTGGGTTCCGGCGCGATCTGCGCGATGATGCGCTGCCTGTGCGAAAGCGCGATCTCATAGAACGTCGTCTGAGGCCAGATGATGCGGGCACGGCCGGTGACATGGCACATCATGGGACGCGACACCTGATAATCGTAGAACCCGTCGCAGCTGATATGGCGAATCTCGCGCGACTCATAGCGTTTGACCAGATGGCGGATCACATTGGTGGCCGCCTGGCACGCGTCGTTCCAGCCATCGAACGCGGCCACCATCACCAGGCCGGACCGCTGCTTCGTATCTTCTGTCATATTTTCTACAGTAGCGGTTTTTCCGCTTACGCATCCGCTTCAGCCGTAAGCGAGGAATGGCGGAACGATGCAGAAAACCCACTGTACCGACTGCGCGACACGCCCTATTTTGCAAATTACGCCGATGTGGTTATAGTAGTGACTCGTGCTTCGGCGGGTACAAACCGCTGAGAACACACGCGGACATAGCTTAGTTGGTAAAGCGCAACCTTGCCAAGGTTGAGACCGCGGGTTCGAGTCCCGTTGTCCGCTCTAGGTCCGAAGAGTTGACGAACCTATATGGTGGGTTAGCCAAGCGGTTAGGCAGCGGCCTGCAAAGCCGTATAGACGAGTTCGACTCTCGTACCCACCTCTCAGGTGACTGGGCAACCAGTCGACTGAGACGCAGACCCGGGCGGTTGGCGCAGTGGTAGCGCACTTCCCTGACACGGAAGGGGTCACAAGTTCGAATCTTGTATCGCCCACTCAGGTCGGAGCAATCCGACCGGTGATAACTGAATACCGTATTATTACGGGCGATTGGCGCAGCGGCTAGCGCACTTCGTTCACACCGAAGGGGTCGTAGGTTCGATTCCTACATCGCCCACTGGAATCCCGCTTCTCACGGTGGGAATCCTTTGCGGACATAGCTTAGTTGGTAAAGCGCAACCTTGCCAAGGTTGAGACCGCGGGTTCGAGTCCCGTTGTCCGCTCCATCATGCCTCGCCAAACGGCGAGGTTTTTTCGTATTCGCCCAACGATGCGCGTTTCTTTGTCGAGATAATCCGCGCTTCATCCACTTCCACCCGTCCCGGCAATGATACGATTATTGCGCAAAGGAGCGGACGATGGGAACTTTGGGGGAGTCGCCCACAGTGGCGATAGTGGACAACGACCGATTCACCAGACGCGCGATACGGCAGGTTCTCGAGGATGGTGGCTTCTCAGTGGTCTGGGACAGGGCCAGCGGTCTGGCGGCGGAACATCTGGTCATGCAAACGCAGACACGGCCGGATGTGCTGTTGCTGGACATGTCGCTTGACGAACAATCCGGCGTGGAAGTGTGTCGGTCGATTCGCCGTAGCATCGCGGATATCCGCATTCTCGGCATCACCGCGTTCCCTCCGGATATTTATGCCGGGTCTCTTGCCCAGGCCGGCGCACAGGGACTGGTCACCAAGGAATCCGACCGTCAACTGCTGTCCGCAATCCACGCGTTGCTCGACGGTGGAACATACTGTCCGCAGGTGCCATCCGTGACGTTCTCTACCGCGACCAAGGCGTTTACCGCTCAGCAGAAGACCAGGGCAAAGGACGAGAGCCCGCTGACGGACCGGGAACGCGCGGTACTGGAGAGCTACGAGCGGACGGGATCCTACAAGATCACCGCCAGCCAGCTGGGAATCAGCGATTCCACCGCGCGCAACATCATGCATCACGCCAAACGACGTCTTGGCGCGACCAGTACAGCGGCAGCGATCGTGGCTTGGCATGAACGCCAGCCGAAGAAGGCACGTCGATGACAGGACGACACGCCAGAATTCGGCGATTATCTGCGACATATGACACTGATGCGACTCTGCATAACGCCGACTCGACTCCACATGATGCCAGAGCTGCGCGCATGACGGTATTGCAGCGTGTATCGCAGAATGTGCGGGCGCATTGGCTGCGCATGCTCATCGCGCTTGTCTGCGCCGTATCGTTCGCGGCGTTCCTTGCTGGCCCGCTGCGCCGCGTCATGATCACAAGTCCCGATCTCGCCGCCATGTATGCGCTGCTGCTGGTTCTGCTCACCGTCAACATCGCGTTCCCCCGCGTGGCGGGAATCGGTATGGCTGTACTGTCGATGGTGTCCGTCGTGGTGTTCCTGAACGTCTACGAATCGCCGTTCTCGCTGGCCGAAGTGATACCGATACTCGTGGCCTATCTGATGGGGTCGCTGGCGTATTCGGCCACGATCGGCATCTCGCTACCGTGCTGTGTGATGGTGTGCTTATCCTATGTGCTGCCTCATCGTTACCTCATACCGATGGCGGGTCTGTTGGTGCCGGACATCGGCTGTGTGCTCGAATGCATCGCGGCCTTCGCCTTGGGTTACGCGCTTCGATTGCAGACACAGCTGAAAAACCAGCAGACGCAGGAGAACGAACTGCTGCGTCTGCGAGCGCAATCCGAAAAACTGAATCGCATGAGGACTCGTGTGAATCTGCAACGCTTGATCCATGACTCCATCGCCGGTGATCTCTCCTATATCGCATTGATCACCAGACCCCACGCCGGTCAGCCGGTGGACGCGGACCGCATCGAGACGGTCCATCACCATGCCGTCGCGGCACTGACCCATACCCGTCAAGCCATCGCCATGCTCAGCGACGAGACGCCGCTTGTCGACGGTACGGTTGAATATCCCGCTTTGCCAAATCCCGTTATGCCCGACACGGTTATGCAGCAATCTGGGGCCGTACCTGCCGATTTGGCGAAGATGATCGCGCAATGCGATGCCGATCTGCGGAGGTTGGGGATGGACGGCGGAACGACCGTGCTGACCGCACCCGACTTCACACTCGGACAGGATTCCGAAAGCCTTGCTCGATGGGATACTGTGATGTCGCTGATGCACGAGATATACGCCAACATCGTGACGCACGGCCAGTTGGATGGGGTCTATGCCGTCCAAATCCGCCTGGTCAACGGCGAGGCGCGCATCCATGCGGAGAACGAGACGGGTGAGAGCACGTCGATGTCGCCCATTCTCGGATCGGGAACGGGCCTTGCCCGCCAACGCCGACGCATCGAGCAGGCCCACGGCTCGCTCGATATCTTCACGCAGGACGGACGTTTCTCGCTTTTCGCGGAGATTCCCCTCGTCATCCAGTGATTGCATGAAGACATCCGGTCGTGCGAAAGAAGAATATGACTATAGACAAACGTCTATGCGTCTAGCCCGCCATTAACTGAAGCTTCGTCATATCTCTAGACTGTTAAAGCATTGTTGTTTGCGGGTCTGCGCGACAAATGTGAAGTGAGGAGATGCACGATGAAGCAACATCAGGGAAACCATCATTATGGTGCACAAATCCTCGTATGGTCGTTAATGTCAGCGATCATTGCCGTATCAGTTACTGTAGAAGCTTGCGCTCTCTGGTTGCCTGATCGAACCCCAAATGTGCTGTCTGAAGCAAAAATCATCGCAAGTGCGCCAACAAGTGTGCAAGATTATTCGGGAAACCAGCCAGTTACGGTAGTTCCTACCGTATCAGCATCGCAAACTCTACTCAGCAATGTCTCGGGGATAGTGACCGCTGACCAGTCCGGACAGGGACTTGTCTCCGGAAAAGCAGCATTTGCTGTGAACGGTCGTGCCATCATAGCGTTATCCACGTCCACGCCTTTGTACCGAAATCTAAAAATAGGCGACAGTGGTGAGGACGTGCGTGCCGTAAATAACGAGCTCAATCGTTTGGGATACAACTCCCAGCCTGAATCAGACCTATTTCAGTGGTCAACATCTGACGGCTGGCGACAGCTAATGTGGGATAACGGCAACGAATCCAACGGGGAATTATTTATTGCCGATACCCTATGGATTCCCAATACTACCGTTGCGGTTGATGCTTGGACGGCTAGGCAGGGAACTCAGACCACTGCTGGTAGCCAAGTCGGAGAGGTTCCAGGCCTTATCACCGCTCTTACCGTTAAAAACGGACAGCCTTCGCAACAGGATAGAACACTCACTGTGGCCAAGTTAACCGCTACGTTGCCAGCCGGTACTACAACAATTACAGATCCTGTTTTTCTACAGCAATTCACAAATTCCGAAGAAGTCACATCTTTGAGTCCCGAAAGTCTAACAGCTGGTCTCAGCGCGACATTATCGTTATCAAAACCGTTGCTGGTGTTGAGAGTGCCGGCAGGAGCGGTATTCGATGTGAATGGGCAGTATGGGTGCATCGCTCCGGCGTCAGGTAAAGACAAAGGGAAACCGATACGTATGGATATCGTTGGAAATGAATTAGGGGTCAGCCTACTCAAATCGGAGCAGGTCGATATACAGCAAATCCGAACAGTGATGCTAGGGGAAACGCTTAGCGGCCTTGTCTGCAAATAACACGGTTTCCAACAGAACAGTGACAGTCATGACAGTACGACGCATTCAGATAAATGATTTGGCTCATAAATTCCCCACTACGGATTTACTCTTTGAGCACTTAAACTTCACCGCTGATCAAGGGCAGACAGTGGCTGTATGCGGCCCCAGCGGATCAGGGAAAAGTACTTTGCTATCAATTCTTGCCGGATGGGAGCAACCATATGCAGGCAAAGTGGAAAAACAAGGGATTCAGCGAATCAGATGGGTATTCCAGAACCCATATGGGGTATCAGGACGCACTGCGCTAGATCATGTAGTGTTTCCTCTCCTGGCTCAGGGAATGATGCGGTGTGAGGCAGAGTCCAAGGCTGTAGAAGCCATGTCTCTGTTCGATTTGGAATATGCTGCGCAACGACGATTCTCTGAGTTGTCAGGCGGAGAAGCTCAACGACTTATGTTGGCACGTGCTGTATGTTCGCAACCCGACCTGCTACTTGTGGATGAGCCCACCGCGCAATTGGATATGCGCACTGCGCACACCGTAAGTCGTGTATTAGGTCATCTCGCCGGACAGGGAATGATTGTAATGATCGCCACCCATGATCCTTCAACTCGCGACGCATGCAGCCGTGTCATCGACCTGTCCGTTTATGAACCTTTGCAACGCAGGGAACAATCATGAAGCTCCGTTCCATTTGCTCTGAAGCAATACGCAATATCTCTTCTGGCACAACTCATGCTTTCATCCTGATGCTGGCAATTCTGTCGGTAAGCACCCTATTAGGCGGATATGAAGCCGTCTCCGTCGTTGGCTTGGAACAAGAGGCTTTTGCACGTATTCATGCGAAAGCCGATGTGATGACATTCGTCAGTGAAAACGTAGATGGCGAGGCCTGCGATCGACTGATCGAAGCAGAGAATGGCCCATCCGTCGCAGGAGCCGTACGCGACGGACCGCAGGTCACTCCATTGTCAACACCAGGGAAAGATCTCAGCTCCTACGAAGTCACTCCCGGCTTGGTTCCACTGTTGATGAATAATGCCTCCACCGCAGCTGGAGATATCTCTGGTATTTGGGTGTCATCCTCCGTATCGCAGGACTTCGGTTTGATACCTGGCAGTATCTTGGAAACCGATCATGGGGACACGAAAATCGCAAACATATTCGAGTGGCCGAATGATGGACGGGATACACGTTTCGCCTATGCGCTAATCGTTCCTTCTTCTTCGACCCAAGGATGGTATGACGAGTGTTGGGCAAAAACATGGCCCGATAATGATGGCCTGAAATCCTTGCTCTATTCCACTGGAGTACCGACAGGGAATATCGAAGCCCGAGTAGGGGTCACAAAATTGAATAAAGGATTCGATTCTCATTATTCCGCCTATGCAACATACTCCACTCGAATCACACGTTTTGCGCCGTGGCTTGGTTGTGCCGTCGGAATATTCATAGGAGTGTTCGCGGTACTTCGCAGACGACTTGAATATGCAGGTGCGCTTCATTGCGGACAACGCAAGCACGCGCAACTTCTAGGAATGCTTTTGGAGACATGCACGTGGGCGGGATTGGGCGCAACATGTTCAATCAGCATCATCGTGGCATATTGCGCACGATTCGCTTGTACCGATACAACAGCAGTGATATGTGGCGCAATACGTTCGCCAATCGCAACGTTCTGTGGCGCTCTTTTTGGTGTGTTCACAGCTGGATTGTTTATCAGGGAATCACAGTTGTTCCGATTCTTCAAACAACGTTAGGACGGTCTCCCTATAGGCTTTACCTTTCAAATTTGTCCTTGTTATGCGCGGTGCCATGCCTATAGACGTTTGTCTACGAGGCATGGCACCGCACTTGCTCCGCGCAAAGCGCCCTGCTTATCGTTTTTGATACATCAAGCAAAGAAGCTGTACAGATTTAAAGGACGAAGCCGTCTTTTCCGAATCATTTATGACAGGGAGACAAGCGACCATGATTCCACGAAAAAAGTATCGGAAAGCACATCATATTGTGGCAATCGCTGTATGCGTCTCGCTGCTGATGGTGTCATCGTCTTGCGGAAACACTGTATCCGAGACAAAAAACGGCAACACAACTGCGCAATCCGACGACATAGGACGCATGATGAGTGATGGCGTTGGCGAAAAGGCGGCATCGTCCTTATCTGAATATATCGATCAATCCATTCGAATGGTCGAGTCCAGCCAACAACTGAAGGAATTCGATCCTTCCGGCGACGCTTCGCGGCGAATACTGAAAGTACTTGAACGGGCCAAATCTCAAGGAGGCGTCTCCGTATCAGATTACGAGTCGGTCTGGGCCGATTACAAGCAGTGCATGGTGGATCGAGGATATGAGGATATCAAACTCATCAAAGAGTCTAACGGAATATACAAGGAGGCACCGCACCGCGCAGGAACCGAAGAACAAAACGCTCGCTACGGACAAGACATGCTTGAATGTGGAACACTCACATACGCGACAATCGCCGACGTGTACAAGATGCAGATCGGTAATCCGAATCTGTATAAAAACCAATACGAGGGCGCACTGGACTGCCTTCGCCGCAATGATGTGGCGCCAAAAGGCTACACCATGGATGATTTCCGATTCGACCTGTACGAAGCTGCTTCCAAGGATGAACTGAAGCTCGACATCTACAAGCCAGAAGCGTCCCAATGTCTGGTGGCGAACGATATCACCGTCTTCAGCGAAGATAGCGTGACCGAGGAACTCTGGTAGATGAAGAAAGGCAATCACGATGGCCAAGACATTGACGGGACGTGGCGTTCGCGTACTCCTGTGCATCATATGCTCCTTGGCTGTCATAGCGAACGGCATCGGATGGTGGCTTCAGCAGGCAACCCGGGATGCCGCTCCGCTGGTGGTCGTCTACGCGCATGAGAAAGGGCAGCAGTCCGCGGCGGGCAGCCATTGGGCACGACTGGTATCCTCCGCATGCGACTGCGACATCGTCTGGCGCGATGTGACGCCGGACAGTACAGAGTCCAGGGCCGTATATGGTTTGGCCAGTTATCAAGGCAACCCCGAACTGGACGGCTTGTCGGTTCCCGACGTATTCGTCTCATTCAGCCAGGTGACCGGACCGGACACCATCGCCCGTGGATACGCCGACGACTATCTCGATTTTCACCGATATCTCGATCGCATGCCGAATGTGACTCGGTACTTCGCGGAGGTTCCCCAGGCGTTCGTCGCCGCGCAGCGAGGCGACAGATCAATCCGTTCCATCCCGGGGGACTCCGGCGAGGACTATGACGGGTCCATGGCGCATATGTTCATCAACCGAGCTTGGTTGGAACGGCTGGGACTGGACGTTCCAACCACATGGGACCAGCTGACCGACGTGCTGAGGGCTTTCCGTGACGGCGATCCCAACGGCAACGGCGAGGCGGACGAGATCCCATTCGCCATCAGGCCCACCGAGAACAACGATCCTGGTGGCACCGAGACGTTCGAGCCCGACGGATGGCAGCTGTTGCTGAACTCCACCGGCACGCCCACTCAACTCAACGAACAGGCCGGGCAGAACCTGTTCGCAGGCATGGATTCGTCCGTAAAGGACATCTCCGCATCCAACGCCGTACGGAGGGTGGGTGATTACCTCGCCGATCTCGCGTCCGAAGGACTGGTTCCCTCGGAATCGTTCGCAAGATCATACGCGCTGAAACAAGCTAACGAGGCGATGCGCGAGGCCATGCAGTCGGACGGGGGAGGGGTTCCCTCCGATTCCGGCGGCGCAGGCTCGTCAACGCTTGTCGGTTCCACATTCGTTGGCACCACATTCGCCGAATACGAATCCCAATTATCCGCGCCGATTCCGTTGGTGGGAGTGGCGTTCGCCTTCGACGCTTCGGCATTCGAACCCAACGAAGACCAGTACGAGTCCATCTCCATTCCCGCCGAGCGTGATGGTGTCCAACCCACCTGGGACCGCAGCGGCCGTGTGCGTTTCAATCTCAATGGCGTATCGGTGAGGGCGAATACCCGGCATAGGGATGACGCGTTGCGGGTCGTGGACGCGCTGTTCGACGAATCGGTTTCCCTCGCCCAATTCTATGGGGAGGAGGCCGTCGACATCACGCATGAGGACGGCCGGACCATGGTGAGCGTGCAGGGGGACGGCACGTATCCGCTCGGATATGGACGCGCGTTCGTCGGTTGGATTCGCCCTGGAACCATCATCGTGGGGGACAAACCCCGCGAGCGCTATGTGGCGGCCGACAAGCCGTATCGGGAAATCTATCGTCGCATGGGGGCGGACGGCGTATTCCCCATGGGCATGTATCTGCCCGCGACAAGTGGCACCGGCATCGGGAGCGTCACAGACCAGTGGCTGGCCGAACAGGTATGCAATGCATCGGTTCCATATGATCGTGATAAGGCCTGGAACGCATACGTCCGTGCACAATCGGAGGATTCCGCACGCGCCGGCCAGAGGCGGGAATGGCAGAGGGAATACGATCGCTACATGGAGCGGGACAAGACTCTGCGTTAGGACCATGCGGATGTCTTCCCGCGCCTCTATCGTGTCCTCTGTTGCATATAACCAGTCCAGGTCTGTTTTAGTAACGCGGACCCCGAAAGATAGGACATTATCATGGCTGCAAGCCCCATCTCCATTACGGTCAACGGCGAAGCGAAGGAGGTGGAGGCAACCACCACCGGCACCGAGCTGTTCGCGGACGACAAGAACATCATCGCCGTGCGTCTCAACGGCGAACTGCGCGACCTCTACACTCCGCTGAGCGACGGCGACACGGTCGAAGCCGTGGCCCTCGACTCCGAGGACGGTCTGAACATCATGCGCCACTCGGCCACGCACGTCATGGCGCAGGCCGTGCAGGAGATCTACCCGAACGCCAAGCTGGGCGTCGGACCGGTTATCGAGAACGGCTTCTACTACGACTTCGACGTGGACACGCCCTTCACTCCGGAGGATCTCAAGGACATCGAGAAGCGCATGCAGCGCATCATCAAATCCTCCCAGTCGTTCCGCCGCCGCGTGGTGACCGAGGAAGAGGCTCTGGCCGAGGAGGCCGACCAGCCGTACAAGATCGAGCTCATCAACGACAAGCAGGCGCATCTCGACCCCGAGGCCGCCACCGAAATCGATGAGAAGGAGCTGAGCTTCTACGACAACGTGGACCGCGACGGCAATGTGGTGTGGAAGGACCTGTGCCGCGGCCCCCACCTGCCGAACACCCGTTTCATCAAGGCGTTCAAGATCGAGCGTTCCGCCGCGGCCTACTGGCGCGGCAGCGAGAAGAACCCGATGCTGCAGCGCATCTACGGCGTGGCGTTCTTCACCAAGGATGATCTGAAGGCCTACCAGACCCGTCTCGAGGAGGCCGCCAAGCGCGACCACCGCAAGCTCGGCGCGTCCATGGACCTGTTCTCCTTCCCGGACGACATCGGTCCCGGTCTGGCCGTGTTCCACCCCAAGGGCGCCGCGATCATCAACGCCATGGAGGACTACTCGCGCGAGATGCACCGCAAGCACCACTACAGCTTCGTGCAGACCCCGCACATCACCAAGGGTGGCCTGTACGAGACCTCCGGCCACCTGCACTGGTACAAGGACGGCATGTATCCGGCCATGCACCTCGACGAGGAGCGCGACGCGGAAGGCAACATCACCAAGCCGGGCGCGGACTACTACCTGAAGCCCATGAACTGCCCGATGCACAACCTGATCTTCAAGGCGCGCCAGCGTTCCTACCGCGAGCTGCCGCTGCGCCTGTTCGAGTTCGGCACCGTGTACCGCTACGAGAAGTCGGGCGAGGTGCACGGCCTGACCCGCGTGCGCGGCCTGACGCAGGACGATTCCCACATCTACTGCACCCGCGAGCAGATGAAGGACGAGCTGGCCAACCTGCTCACCTTCGTGCTGAATCTGCTCAAGGACTTCGGCCTGACCGACTTCTATCTGGAGCTGAGCACCAAGGACGAGCACAAGTACGTCGGCTCCGACGAGATCTGGGAGGAGGCCACCAACACGTTGCGCGAGGTGGCCGAGGCTTCCCATCTCGACCTCGTGGCCGATCCGGGCGGCGCCGCGTTCTACGGTCCGAAGATCTCCGTGCAGGCCCGCGACGCGATCGGCCGCACCTGGCAGGTCTCGACCATCCAGCTCGACTTCAACCTGCCAGAGCGCTTCGACCTCGAATACATCGCGGCCGACGGCACGCACCAGCGTCCGGTGATGATCCACCGCGCTCTGTTCGGTTCCATAGAACGTTTCTTCGCCGTGCTGCTCGAACACTATGCGGGCGCGTTCCCGGCGTGGCTCGCCCCCGTGCAGGTGCTCGGCGTGCCGGTGACGGACGAGGTCGCGCCGCATCTGGCCGGTTTCGTCAAGTCCCTCGAGGACGAGATGGTGCGCTGCGAGGTGGATTACTCCGCCGATCGCTTCGGCAAGAAAATCCGCAACGCATCCAAGTCCAAGGTGCCGTTCATCCTCATCGTGGGCGACGAGGACATGACCAACAACGCGGTGAGCTTCCGCTTCCGCGACGGCAGCCAGCTCAACGGCGTGCCGGTGGACGAGGCCCGCGCCAAGATCCTCAAGGTGATCGCCAAGCGCGTGCAGGTCAACTCCGCCGACGATTTCACCGCCGCCACCGCGGAATAAACACCCATTATTCCGTCATCCCGAGCGGAGGCCGAAGGATGGAGTCGAGGGATCTCCTCGCGTGATCATGAGAAGAGATCCCTCGACTCCACTTCGTTCCGCTCGGGATGACGGGTGAACGAAGCCGAGCTCGGGATGACGGGTGAACGAAGCCGAGCTCGGGATGACGGGTGAACGAGGCTGAGCCTGGGATGACGGAATAATTCGTATAAGCACACAGCACGAAGGAGTGAATATGACCGACGAACACGTGCGTGTCGATGATCCGGCAGGGTTCCCTCCGCAGGAGGACGCGGTCGAACGCTTGTGGACTCCGCAGCGCATGACCTATGTGCTGCGTGGTTCCGACGACCGCCCCGCCAAACCGAAAGCCAAGGAGTGCCCGTTCTGCGCGGGACCTGCCAAGTCCGATGAGGACGGCCTGATCGCGTGGCGCGGCACGCATGTGTTCGCCATCATGAACCTCTACCCGTACAACGTGGGCCATCTTATGATCTGCCCGTACCGTCATGTGGGGCTTCTCACCGACTTGGACGACGCCGAGCTCTTCGAGTTCGAGAAGGCGACCACGCTGGCCATGAAGGTGATGGAGACCGTTTCGCATCCCGACGGATACAACATCGGCATCAATCAGGGCGAGGTGGCCGGCGCGGGCGTGGCCGCGCACCTGCACCAGCATGTTGTGCCGCGGTGGAACGGCGATGCCAACTTCATGCCGATCGTCGCGCAAACCCGCACCATGCCGATTCTGCTCTCCGACCAGCGGACCGCCTACGCGGCGGCCTTCGCGGATCTCGCGCCGCGGTTCGGCCTACCCGCGTCTTCCACTATCTGAGGAAACGCCGGCGTTTGTCGGCGAACCGCTTTAAAATCAATTCGTTTGTCTTATCGTCTAGCCTGAACGGAGCAATATGTCAGGGCATTCCAAGTGGGCGACCACCAAGCACAAGAAGGCCGCCATCGACGCCAAGCGCGGCAAGCTCTTCGCCAAGCTCATCAAGAACATCGAGATCGCGGCCCGTATGGGCGGCGGCGATCCGGACGGCAACCCGAGCCTTGCCGACGCCATCTACAAGGCGAAGAAGGCCTCCATGCCGGCCGACAACATCAAGCGCGCCGTCAAGCGCGGCTCCGGTGAGGAAGCCGGCGGCGCCAACTATGAGGACATCGTCTACGAGGGCTACGCTCCCGCCGGCGTGGGCCTGATCATCGAATGTCTGACCGACAACCGCAACCGCGCGGCCGCCGACGTGCGCTCCACCCTGACCAAGGGCAACGGCTCGCTGGCCACCACCGGTTCCGTGAACTTCAACTTCGAACGCAAGGGCCAGATCGCCATCCCGTCCGAGGGTGTGGACTTCGACGACCTGTTCGAGAAGGCCGCCGAGGCCGGTGCAGAGGATGTGGCCGACGAGGGCGAGATGTTCGTCGTCACCACCGACCCCTCCGACATGCACACGGTGCGTCAGGCCCTGCTGGACGCCGGCTACGAGTACGACTCCGCCGATCTGGTCATGGCTCCGAAGAACGAGGTGGAGCTCAGCCTCGAGGACGCCCGCAAGGTCTCCAAGCTCATCGACAACCTCGATGATCTCGACGACGTGCAGAACATCTACTCCAACTGGACCGCCTCCGACGAGGTGATGGCCCAGCTCGACGAGGAGTAATCCTCGTGATCATCCTTGGCGTCGACCCCGGGCTCACACGCTGCGGGGTCGGCGTGATCGAAGCCGGCGCGCACCGCCGGCTTTCGTTTATCCACGTCGACATCGTGCGTTCCTCGCCGGATATCTCGCAGGATCTGCGATTGTTGGCGGTGTACAACGGGCTGGCGGAGAAGATGGAGCGATTCGCGCCCGACGCGGTGTCCATCGAACGCGTGTTCGCCCAGTCGAACCGCAACACCGTGCTCGGCACCGCGCAGGCGGCCGGCATGGCGATGTTGGCCGCGGCGCAACGCGGCATTCCTGTGGCCCTGCATACGCCCACCGAGGCGAAGCTGGCGATCACCGGCAACGGCCAGGCGGAGAAAATTCAGGTGGAGCGTATGGTCACGCGCATCCTCAACCTGTCGAAGATGCCGACTCCGGCCGACGCGGCCGACGCGTTGGCGTTGGCGATCTGCCATGCGCTGCGCCCGTCCGGCGCGTTGCAAGGCGGTGAACGCGAACAGCATCTGACGCCCGCGCAACGCCAATGGGCCGAAGCCGCGCAAAAATCCTCCCGCCGCCGCATCAACGCAGACCGTGGAATGTGAGCTGCCTTATGCAATTCCTCCGGAATTGCATAAGGCAGCTCACATTCTCCATCCGCCCCCATATGATACACTTCGAACAGTTGTTCGACTTTGGAGGACGCATATGATTGGAATGCTGACCGGGCGGGTGGAATCCGTGGATGCCGATTCCGCACTAATCGACGTCGGGGGAGTGGGATACGAGGTGCGTATGCCCGCCGCCGATCTGGGCCGCATCCATATGGGCCAGGAGGTGCGCGTCCACACCTATCTCAATGTGTCGCAGGACGCCATCACCTTGCACGGCTTCCTCGACGCCGCCGCGAAGAAAACCTTCCTGCAGTTGATCAAGGTCTCCGGCATCGGCCCCAAGGTCGCCCAGTCGTTGCTTTCCACGCTCACGCCCGGCCAGCTGGCCCGCGCGATCGCGGACAACGACGCCACGGCCCTCGCCAAAGCGCCGGGTTTGGGCAAGAAGGGCGCGCAGAAGATCATCCTCGAACTCAAGGGATCGATCGACTTGAGCCAGGTCGAGGGAACCGCCGCTTCCGCGAACGCCCAGACAGCCGAGGAGGACGCCGGCACGCATCAGGTGGTCGAGGGCCTAATGTCGCTCGGCTGGCGTCAGCAGGACGCCGAACAGGCGGTGGCCGAGGCGTGCCGAGACAACGCCATCGCCACGCCGCTCGCAGCCGAGGATGTGCCGCGTGTGCTGCGGCTCGCTTTGACTCTTATGGATAGGGGACGCTGATGAACAACGCATCGACGCCGCTGAACGAAACACCCGCATACGGCCAGTCGAACACCGGAGCGAACGAGGAATCCCTGCGCATGGTCTCCTCACAGCCCATCGGCAACGAACCGGTGAGCGACGAGGAGCTGCGTCCCCACGCGCTCGACGGCTTCATCGGCCAACCGACCCTCAAGGCGCAACTGCAACTGTTTTTGGACGCCGCGCGCAAACGCGACGTTCCGCCCGACCATATCCTGCTCGCGGGCCCTCCCGGATTGGGCAAGACGACGCTGGCGATGATCGTGGCCAACGAGCTGGGGGTGCCGATCCGCGTCACCTCAGGCCCGGCCATCCAGCACGCCGGCGATCTCGCTTCAATCCTCAGCTCCTTGGACACCGGTGAGGTGCTGTTCATCGACGAAATCCACCGTCTGCCGCGCGCGGCCGAGGAACTGTTGTATATCGCGATGGAGGATTTCCGCGTGGATGTGATGGTGGGCAAGGGACCCGGCGCCACGTCCATTCCGCTCACCCTGCCGCGGTTCACGGTGATCGGCGCCACCACGCGCGAAGGCATGCTGCCCTCGCCTCTGCGCGCGCGTTTCGGTTTCACCGCGCATCTCGACTTCTATCCGATCGACGAGCTGGAGCGGCTGATCGACCGCTCGGCCGGCGTGTTGGGTGTCAATCTCGACGAGGGCGCGGCCGCCCAGCTGGCCATGCGTTCGCGAGGCACGCCGCGTATCGCCAATCGTCTGCTGCGCCGCGTGCGCGACTGGGCCATCGTGCACGATCTCATCGTGGTGCGCGCCGCGGACGTCAAAGAGGCGCTGGACCTCTACCAGATCGACTCGGAGGGTCTGGACCGACTGGACATCGCCGTGCTTAAGGCCATCGTGACCAATTTCAACGGCGGGCCGGTGGGATTGAACAATCTTTCCGCCATGGTGGGAGAGGAGTCCGAAACCGTGGAGACGGTGTGCGAGCCGTATCTGGTGCGCGAGGGATTCCTCGCGCGCACGCCGCGCGGCCGCATCGCCACCGAGAAGGCGTGGAAGCATCTGGGATTGGTTCCCCAGGATGATGTCAGCAAGCTCTTTTAGAATCTTCAAGGCCAGATAGTCCGTTTTCCATCATCAAGGAGTTTCTCTTGGGTAGTTCGCTTTTCCTCATCGTCATCATGGTCGCTATGATCGGCATGATGTGGTGGCAGTCCCGCAAGGCCAAGCAGCAGCAGGCGGAGCGTCAGGACTTCCGCGCCAACCTGCAGCCGGGCACCGAGATCATCACCATCGGCGGCGTGATCGGCAAGGTCGTCTCCGTGGACGTCCAGTACGAGGAGATCGTCATCGACTCCGAAGGCTCGCTGATGCGCTTCTCCTTCAACGCGATCAGCAAGGAGTACGTGCGCCCGGCCTATATCTCCGACGATGAGGTCGATGAGAACGGCAACCCGATCGAGCAGGATCCGATCGAGCAGAACGATGACGAGGCGCAGGTGCCGATGGACCAGGCGCTCGAATCGGCGGAGAACACGGTCGAGACGACCGAAACCGTCGAAGCCGAGGTCGTGGACACCGAGGTTGCCGACGAGCAGCCGCAGGAAGCCGCCAAGTAATCCACGTTCACGCCGCGCATATTGTTTTTTGCCCGCCAATCGTCATATGGAGAGCCACATCGTCATGTCGAACACCGATATCGCCATCGCTGATCTCGGCAAGATCGGGGCCGAGGATGCCGCGTATCTTGTCTCTCTGATTCGTTCGATTCCCGGATTCCCCAAAGAAGGCATCATCTTCCGCGATTTCATGCCGGTACTGGCCGACGCCAAAGGCCTGCATCTGATGATGAAAGCGCTGGAGGCGGCACTGCCCGTACCTGCCGAGGATTTCGATGCCGTCGCCGGACTGGAGGCCCGCGGATTCCTGTTCGGCCCCGCCTTGGCCGCGCATTTGGGCAAAGGCTTCATCGCCGTCCGAAAAGCGGGCAAATTGCCGCCTCAGACCATCCGCGAATCCTATGATTTGGAATACGGCAGCGAAAGCGTCGAAATCGAGGCCGAAGCCGTCAAACCCGGCGAACGCGTGCTTATTGTGGACGATCTGATCGCCACCGGCGGCACCGCGGCGGCGGGCGCGGAACTCATCGAACGCGCCGGAGGCACGGTCGTGGGATTCAGCTTCGTGATGGGCCTCGACGGCCTGAACGGCACCGGCAAGCTCGGAGGTCGCCCCACCAGCGTGCTGGTCACCATGCCGGCCTGACCCGCTGGTTCCATACCCTCATCATTCCAAGGAAGCATCCATGGATCTTTACGAATATCAAGCCAGAACGTTGCTTGAGGAACAAGGCATTCCGACTCCGCGAGCCGTATTCGCCCAGAATTCTCACGAGGTGGCCGAAGCCATCGAAACCGTCGGATTGCCCGGGGTGATCAAAGCCCAGGTCAAAATCGGCCATCGCGGACAGGCCGGCGGCGTCAAACTCGCCAAAACCCGAGACGAAGCCATCCTCGCATCCGAGACGATTCTGCCCATGAGTATCCACGGGCATAAGGTGTCCGGCGTGCTGGTGGCCGAAGCCAAAAACATCCTGCATGAATACTATGTGTCCATTTCGGTGGACCGTTCCTCCCGCGATTATGATGTGCTGGCCACCGCCGCGGGCGGCACCGAGGTCGAGGAGATCGCCAGGGAGCATCCCGAATCGGTGAAGCGACTGCATATCGGCGCGCTGGAGGATTTCGACATCGAGGCCGCCACCCGCATGGCCGAAAGCATCGGCTTCTACCATGCCGACGTCGACCAGGCCGCGCAGATCCTGCTCAAGATGTGGCGCTGCTTCAAGGAGAACGACGCCACGCTGGTGGAGATCAATCCTTTGGCGAAGATCGGCGATCCCGACGACGAATCGTCGAAGACCCTGTGCGCCCTTGACGCAAAAATCTCCTTGGACGACAATGCGGCGTTCCGCCACGACGGTTGGAAGCGTTTCGAAGACGCCGTCCAGGCCGACCCCTTCGAGCAACGCGCCCGTGAACACGGGCTGCATTATGTGCATCTCCACGGCGAAGTCGGCGTGATCGGCAACGGCGCGGGACTGGTGATGAGCTCGCTCGACGCCGTGTCCGGTGCCGGGGAGGAACAGGGCACCGGCATCAAGCCGGCGAACTTCCTCGATATCGGCGGAGGCGCGTCGGCGCAGGTGATGGCCACCAGTCTGGATATCGTGCTCTCCGACCCGCAGGTCGAATCGGTGTTCATCAACGTGTACGGCGGTCTGACCTCCTGCGAGCAGGTGGCCGAAGGCATACTCGAAGCGGTGGCCGCCCGCGGCGGTTCCAAGCCGCTGGTGGTGCGTTTCGACGGCAACGCGGCGGCCGAGGGGCTGAGCACGCTCGCCAAAGCGAACAATCCGAACGTCCATGTGGCACAGACCATGGAGGAGGCCGCCAGCCAGGCCGCGCGCATCGCGGCCGACGCGGTCCAGTCGAAGGAGGCGCGCTGATGACGCTGTTCATTGAAGACGGGGCACCGGTGATCGTCCAAGGCATGACGGGGCACCAGGGCATGACCCACACCGCGCGCATGCTCAAGGCCGGCACCAACATCGTCGGCGGCGTGAATCCCCGCAAGGCCGGCACCACCGTTGATTTCCCCGCCGCAAACGATGGGCGGGACGCGCATGTTCCCGTATTCGCCACCTGCGAGGAGGCCAAACAGGCCACAGGAGCCAAGGCCAGCGTCGTGTTCGTGCCCCCGCGATTCGCCAAGGGCGCGGTGGTCGAAGCCATCGAAGCCGGCATCGAACTGATCGTGGTGATCACCGAAGGAATCCCGGTGGCGGACTCCGCCTACTTCGTCTCCCTCGCGCGTCGTAAAGGCGTGCGTCTGGTCGGCCCCAACTGTCCGGGCCTGGTCACGTTGGGCGAGCCGGGAGTGAATCTCGGCATCATCCCCGACGGCATCGTGTCGCGCGGACCGCTGGGTCTGGTGTCGAAATCCGGCACGCTGACCTACCAGCTGATGGGGGAGCTGAGCGATATCGGCTTCACCGCATGTCTGGGTGCCGGCGGCGACCCGATCGTCGGCACCACCCTGCAGGAGGCGCTGGAGGCGTTCGAAGCCGATGAGGCCACCAAGGCCGTGATGATGATCGGCGAGATCGGCGGCAATGCGGAACAGGACGCGGCCCAGTGGGCCAGCGAGCATATGACCAAGCCCATCGTCGCCTACATCGCCGGATTCACCGCTCCGGAGGGCAAGCAGATGGGCCATGCCGGCGCCATCGTCTCCGGTGGCAAGGGCACCGCGCAGGACAAGAAGGAAGCGCTTGAGGCCGTCGGCATTCCGGTGGGCAAAACCCCGGGCCAGGCCGCCGCTCTGATGCGCGAGGTGCTCGCCAAACAGTCGCTGCTATGATCGAAACCCTCAAACAGTGGGGCAGGGGACTGCTGCTTTCCATTCTCGCCATGGCCATCTTCGCGATATCGCTGGGATGCTGCATCGCGCTGATCCTGCTGGTCGTCTCGATGGAAGAGGGCGGGGACAACCTCTCCGCCCATACGGTGCCGCTCACGCAGGCCGTGGTGCTGCTCAGCCAAGGCATCGGATTCACCACATCGTCCATCACGTTGACGATCATGCCGCTTGGCCTGACCATGCTGTTGGTCGCGCTCATCGTCTCGCTGATCAAACGTATGCGGGCCGCCTCTCCGCATGCACTGGCCGCAGGACTTGTGGGATGGCTGGTACTCAACGCCATGCTCAGACAGGGCGTTGAAGTTGGTCTGACGGATGCTCTGGGGCTCTCCCTGCTTAAATGCGCGGGGCTATACGCGTTCGCCGTTATCTGCGCCGCATGCGCCAGCACACGCGTGCGCGAAGGCGTGGCTCAGTTCGTCCGGGACCATCTTTCCGCACCGATCCGCCATTGCCTGGCATGCTCTCTGGCGTTGGCCGGCATATTGCTGGGCGTATACACGCTGTGCGCCATCGGCACCGTGATCGCATGGATCTGGATGAACCACGACACAATGGGCACGGTGTTCGAAATGGCCGGTATGCAGACCGGCTCGCGTGTGCTCACCACCATCGCCTCGCTGATCTGGCTGCCCAACCTATGCGTATGGGCGTGTTCATGGCTGTTCGGCGCGGGTTTCGCGATCGGAGAACTCGGCACCTTCACCCTGTGGGTCGGCCAGTCCAGTGGACTTCCGGCCATTCCGATCTTCGGCCTGTTTCCGGATCCGGTCGAGAATGACGTGCTGCGTACGCTGGTGCAGACGATCCCGATGATAACCGCCCTCGTACTCGGACTGCTGGTCGTTTTTCTACCGCGCGGTTTCGCGTATCGACCGATGCGGATGATGCATGAGCGGACCGACAAGCGTATGGTGCTCGACCTGGTGTATCCGGCAGCGGCCTTCTGCCTGGCCGGCGCGTTGGTGGCCGTCTGTTCCGCGGCCGTATTCGCCCTGTCCAACGGTTCGCTGGGGGAGCACAGGCTCGCCCATGTGGGTGTCGATGTGGTGCAATCCACCCAATCCGTCGGCCGTCCCACCGCCATCGGACTGTTCGCCGCATGGATGACGGCGCTTGTTGTCACCGCCGCGTTTTTCGGGATAGGCTGGATATCACGCCGTGTCTCGCAAACACGCGACACGCACAGGCCGCCCCGCACCGCCGCCGTCGCGCGCACCGCCTGCGGCACCACGGATGCAAGCGCGTCCGGCCAATCAACCGACTTGCAACCTTCAGATTCACAACCCAAGGAGGAACAGGATGACAAACACGAACCGACCGATTCGCCGAGCACTGGTATCGGTCTTCCATAAGGAAGGAATCGAGGTGCTCGCCGACGCGTTCGTGAAAGCCGGCACCGAGGTCGTCTCCACCGGGTCGACCGCCAAAACGCTCGCTGCTCTGGGCGTGAGCGTCACCGAGGTCAGTGAGGTCACCGGATTCCCCGAAAGCCTGGACGGCCGTGTGAAAACCCTCGATCCGCATATCCACGCGGGCATTCTGGCCGACATGACCAACGCCGACCATGTGGCGCAGCTTGAGCAGTTGGGCATCAAACCCTTCGATCTGGTGGTCGTGAATCTGTATCCCTTCGCCGATACCGTGCGTTCCGGTGCCGAAACCGACGCCATCATCGAAAAAATCGATATCGGCGGCCCCTCCATGGTGCGCGGCGCGGCGAAGAACCATGCCACCGTGGCCATCGTGACCGATCCGCAGGATTACGCGCTGGTCGCCTCCCGCGTGGCCGACGGCACCGGCTTCTCGTTGGATGAGCGCCGTTGGCTGGCGGCCAAGGCCTTCGCGCACACCGCCGCCTATGACGCGACCATCAACGAGTGGACCGCCAAGCAGTGGCCCAAGCCCGCCACCGTGGCGGCCGACGACGAGCAGACCGATACGGCCAAGTTCCCCGCGCAGTTCACCCGCACGTGGGATCGCGCCAACACGCTGCGCTATGGCGAGAACTCGCACCAGCAGGCCGCCTTGTATCTCGATCCGCTCAACCAGACCGGCTTCGCGCATGCTGAACAGCTCGGCGGCAAGCCGATGAGCTACAACAACTATGTGGACGCCGACGCCGCATGGCGCGCCGTGTGGGATATGGCCCCCTCCATCGCCGTGGCCATTGTCAAGCACAATAATCCGTGCGGTCTGGCCATCGGCGCTACCGCGGCCGAAGCCCATAAGAAGGCCCACGCCTGCGATCCGGTGAGCGCCTACGGCGGCGTGGTGGCGTGCAACACCACCGTCACGCTCGACATGGCCGAAAGCGTGCGTCCGATCTTCACCGAGGTGATCGTGGCCCCCGCCTACGAGCCCGAAGCTCTGGAGCTGCTGCAGACCAAGAAGAAGAACCTGCGCATCCTCAAGGTGGCCGAACCGCCGAAGGGACACGAGCAGATCCGTGCCATCGACGGCGGCCTGCTGGTGCAGGACACCGATCTGATCGACGCTCCCGGCGATGACCCGAACGGCTGGAAGCTCGTCTCCGGCGAGGCCGCGGACGCCGAGACCCTCAAGGATCTCGTGTTCGCATGGCGCGCCATCCGCTGCGTCAAGTCGAACGCCATTCTGCTGGCGCACGACCAGGCCACGGTCGGCATCGGCATGGGCCAGGTCAACCGCGTGGATTCCTGCCATCTGGCCGTCGAACGCGCCAACACGCTGGCGGACAACGCCGATCGCGCCACCGGCGCGGTGGCCGCGTCCGACGCGTTCTTCCCCTTCGCCGACGGCGCCGAAATCCTGATCAAGGCCGGCGTCAAAGCGATCGTGCAGCCCGGCGGATCCATCCGCGACGAGGAAGTGATCGAAGCCGCCAAGCAGGCCGGAGTGACCATGTACCTCACCGGCACGCGCCACTTCTTCCACTGATCGAGCAAGGGCCGGCTGGACGATACTTCCGTCCAGCCGGCCCTTCCATATCGTCTCCGTCGGCCGATTCGCGGCAACGGACGCGACGCATCTATAATGCAACCGTCAGACGCAAACCCACGGTAAGGACCACCATGAAGAACCATCCGTCCGTTTCCGAAACGAATGAGGGCCAGCCCTGGTTCGAATGGATCGTGCTCGCCATGGTGGTGGTCGCCGTCATCGTGGCCTTCTTCGGATACACGATGGCCGCCACGGCGGTACTCGCCGTGACGGCCATCGTCACCGGTGTGTTGCGTTTGGTGTTACGCGAACGCAGCCCTTGGAAAGTGCGCTCAGTGGCGTTCGACTCCTTCATCGGCATCGCTCTGGGCGTCGGACTGCTCGTCACGTACTTCAGCATCAGCCTCATCATGTGAGGACTCCGCCACGGCGGAGCCTTCCTCCGCGAAGACGGATTCCTCGACCACCGTTTCACCTTCGGTCTCGACGAAGTCCATCTCGTCCGACGGCGCTTCGATGTCGTCGCCTTCGACCGCCACGGCGGGCTTCGGACGGGACAGGGCGTCGTTGATCATCTGCGTGGCGATCATCGCCAGCGCCACCACCGCAGCGGCCAGCACCGGGCAGATCCAGAACACCCACAGCTGAGACACCGGATTCTGCGTCAGTCCCTGTCCCTGGGCAGCGAGCGCGATGCCCGTGGAGCGGGCCGGGTTCAGACCGGCGCCGGTCACCGGGTAGGTGATGGCGGCGGCGAGCGCGTAGGACAGTCCCATCACCACCACGTGGCGGTCGGAGGACTCGCCATGCTCACCCAGGGACGACATGGCGGCGGCGACCACCAGCAACGCGGCGATCACTTCGATGATGATCGCCAGCGTGACCGAGAAGCTGATGCCGTACTGGCTGAGCACGGAATAGGAGACGGATCCCTCCTCGAAACCGTTGACCGCGCCGGGCAGCCAGATGTTCATCGTCACCGTCTCATTGGTGGGGATCAGCGAGACCACCGCGAAACCCGCGGCGATGGCGCCAAGCACCTGGGCGATCACATACAGCACGCCGTCGAGCACCTTGGTTTTCGAGGTGAGCACGGCGGCGACGGTCACTGCGGGATTGAGCTGGCCTCCGGAGACCTTCGAGAAAATCGCCGTCACCGCCGCATAGGCCAGACCGGTGGCCAGCGCGGCGAACACCACATTAATGCCGAACACGGCCGACCCCCAGGTCGAATACGCGTAGATGGCAAAGCATAACAGGAAACTTCCAGCCAATTCTGCGGCCACGCGAATGGCCAACGGCTGTTGCTTCGTTTCTTCCATGGTTGAATACCTCTGTTCTATTGGTAGAGCGGGAGAGACCCGCCGAACGTCTGCCAGTGTAGCAGTACCCCGGCGGTACGATAGAATGGAAAGGTTGGGAATCGCTGGGAAGGCCGGCGGCCCACACCATATGCATAAAGAAACCATGCAAGGCGACCGCCTTGCCAGGCCACGTTGGGAGAACGATGCCACACGCATATTCCCGTGCCCAGAAGGCGCACGATGACAACACCGATGGAATTCGTCTGCAGAAGCTGCTCGCTCAGGCGGGCTTCGGTTCGCGGCGCAAATGCGAGGAGATGATCACCGACGGCCGTGTCGAGGTCGATGGCGAGCTGGTCACCGAACTGGGCAGCCGCGTCGATCCAAGCAAGCAGCAGATCCGCGTCGACGGTTCCCGCGTCCGTATCAACACCAATCACGTCACGCTCGCGCTGAACAAGCCCCGGCGCGTGCTCTCCGCCATGGACGATCCCAAGGGGCGCTTCACATTGCGCGACATCGTGGGCGACAAATACGACCGTATTTTCCATATGGGCCGTCTCGACTACGAGTCCGAGGGGCTGTTGCTCATGACGAACGACGGCGAGCTCAGCCAGCATGTGATGCATCCCAAGTACGAGGTGGAGAAAACCTATATCGCCACGCTTGAGGGCAAGATCAGCGGCACGGTGTGCCGCAGGCTGGTGACCACGGGCGTGCAGCTCGACGACGGTTGGATCAAGCTCGACCGTTGCTCGATCCTCGACTCCAACCGCGACAGCACCATCGTCAAGGTCGTGCTGCATTCGGGCAAGAACCGTATCGTGCGCCGTATCTTCGGTTCCATCGGATACCCGGTCAAGCGGCTGGTCCGCACGCAGATCGGTCCGATCAAACTCGGCGATCTGAAGCCGGGCTCCTACCGCGTGCTCAGCCAGACCGAGATCCGTTCGCTCTCCAAGGAGGTCGGCCTGTGATCCGCGTCGCCATCGACGGCCCCGCCGGCGTGGGCAAATCGTCCACGTCCAAGGCGCTGGCCAAGTATTTCGATTTTGCGTATCTCGACACGGGCGCGATGTACCGTGCCTGCGCCTGGTGGTGTCTGAATCAGGGCATCGATCTGGATGCCGAAACGGTTGACGAGCAGACCGTCACCGAGGCGGTGGGCGCGTTCTTCACCGAGGGGCATTTCGACATCAGCGTCGATCCGGACGATCCGCGTGTGACCGCCGATGGAGAGGACATCAGCCAGGCGATCCGCTCGTCCGAGGTCTCGTCGCATGTGTCGAAGGTCTCCAACATCATCCCCGTACGCCACGTGCTGATCGCCGCGCAACGCGCCTATATCGCCCGCGAGGCGGCGGCCGACTCGTATTCGCGCGGCGCGGGCATCGTGGCCGAGGGGCGCGACATCACCACCGTGGTGGCGCCCGACGCCGAAGTGCGTATCCTGCTCACCGCCAGAGAGGAGGTGCGTCAGGCCCGCCGCACCGGACAGGCCGTCGGCGGCGTGGGCGCCGAGGATGTGGCCGCCCGCGACAAGGCCGATTCCCAGGTGACGAACTTCCTGACCGCCGCCGACGGCGTGCTCACCGTGGACAACTCCGACATGGATTTCTCCCAGACCTTGGACGTGCTGACCACCATCGTCGAAGACGCCATCGAAGAGCAGGAATACGAGCAGTATGCGGCCAATCTCGCCGGATACGAGCTCGACGAGGGCGACGAGGCGCTGATCGAAGGGCGAGGCTTCGCCGACGACTCCGCGTCCGCCGGTCCGCGCCAGGTCGGCGTGATCGCCGTCGTGGGCCGTCCGAACGTGGGTAAGTCATCGCTGGTCAACCGCATCCTCGGCCGTCGCGCCGCGGTGGTGGAGGACACGCCCGGCGTGACCCGCGACCGTGTGAGCTATGACGCCGAATGGGCAGGAACCGACTTCAAACTCGTCGACACGGGCGGCTGGGAGGCCGACGTGGAGGGCATCGACTCGGCCATCGCCTCGCAGGCGCAGATCGCCGTGCAGCTGGCCGACGCCGTCGTGTTCGTGGTGGACGCCCAAGTGGGCATGACCGACACGGACGAACGCATCGTCAAGATGCTGCGCGCCTCCGGCAAGCCGGTGACGTTGGCCGTCAACAAAATCGACGATGCAATCAGCGAATATATGGCCGCCGAATTCTGGAAGCTCGGACTCGGCGAACCCTACGCCATCTCCGCCATGCACGGCAGGGGAGTGGGCGACCTGCTGGACGCCGCCCTGGACTCGCTGGCCAAGGCGGAGAAAACCTCCGGATATCTCACGCCGACGAATCTGCGCCGCGTGGCTCTGGTGGGACGTCCGAACGTGGGCAAGTCCTCGCTGCTCAACCAGTTGGCCGACGAAGAACGCGCCGTGGTCAACGATCTGGCGGGCACCACACGCGATCCGGTCGACGAGATCGTGACCATGGACGGCGAAGATTGGCTGTTCATCGATACGGCCGGCATCAAACGCCGTCAGCATAAGCTCACCGGCGCCGAATACTATTCGTCGCTGCGCACGCAGGCTGCCATCGAGCGCGCCGAACTCGCGCTGGTGTTGTTCGACGCCTCACAGCCGATCTCCGATCAGGATCTCAAGGTGATGAGCACCGCGGTGGACGCGGGCCGCGCCATCGTGCTCGTGTTCAACAAATGGGACGCGATGGACGAGTTCGACAAGCAGCGTCTCGAACGCCTGTGGGCCACCGAATTCGACCGTGTGACCTGGGCGCAGCGTGTGAATCTCTCCGCCAAAACCGGCTGGCACACCAACCGCCTGTCCAAGGCCATGCGCGAGGCGCTCCAGTCCTGGGACCAGCGTGTGCCCACCGGCAAGCTCAACGCCTTCCTCGGGCAGATCCAGGCGGCGCATCCGCATCCGCTGCGCGGAGGCAAGCAGCCGCGCATCCTGTTCGCCACGCAGGCCGGCACGCGTCCGCCGCGTTTCGTGATCTTCGCCACCGGCTTCCTGGAGCACGGCTACCGTCGTTTCCTTGAACGATCCCTGCGTGAGGAGTTCGGTTTCGAAGGCTCGCCGATCCAGATCTCGGTGAACATCCGGGAAAAGAAGAAGCGCAAATAGCCACGGGTTCGGGGCGGCATATGCCGCCCCTTGCCGTAACCGGAAGCGCCGAGCGATACGGTTGCGAACGCGGGCAACACGCTTGGCGCTTATAAGAATTTGCATGAATCCACGGATGTGGTAAATTATCCACTCGGTGCTGATGCACTCTGTTCGGGCCGTAGCGCAGCTTGGTAGCGCACTTGACTGGGGGTCAAGGGGTCGCGGGTTCAAATCCCGCCGGCCCGACTGAGAAAGACTGGAATCTTTGATTCCGGTCTTTTCTTTTTCCATACCCCCTTTCTCCACGGATTATTCACCGGTTCACCGCCGTCATTCACATGCCCTGCACCATGATTCGTTAGACTTGTGCGGTATGACTGTGGAGAAAGGGGTCGAGGTGAGCGACCAGCAGGACGAGGTGTTCGAGGTTTCCGCCGCGAAGATGCGCGATGCGGGTATGAGCGAGATGGCCATCAGCCAGTTCAAGCGTCTGTACGATGTGTGGCGCCACGAGGAGACCAGCAGCTGGATTCGCGAGGAAGACATTGAACCGCTGGGCACAGTGCCCAGCTTCCACGACGTCTATGAGACCATCAACCACGACAAGGCCGTGGACGCCTTCGCCAAAACCGCCTTCCTTAAGCTCAACGGCGGTTTGGGCACCTCAATGGGCCTCGACTGCGCCAAGTCGCTGCTGCCGGTACGCCGGCACAAGGCCAAGCAGATGCGATTCATCGACATCATCCTCGGCCAGGTGCTCACCGCGCGCACCCGGTTAGGCGTCGAACTGCCGTTGACGCTGATGAACTCGTTCCGCACCTCCGAGGACACCATGAAGGTGATCCGACAGAACCGCAAGTTCACGCAGGACGACATCCCATTGGAGATCATCCAGCATGTCGAGCCGAAGATCAGCGAGGCGACGGGCGAGCCGGTGTCGTTCCCGGAGAATCCCGAACTCGAATGGTGCCCGCCCGGACATGGCGATCTGTTCTCCACAATCTGGGAGTCCGGTCTGTTGGACGCGTTGGAGGCCAAGGGCTTCAAATACCTGTTCATCTCCAACTCCGACAATCTGGGAGCACGCCCCTCGCGCACACTGGCCCAGCACTTCGAGAACACGGGCGCGCCATTCATGGTCGAAGTGGCCACCCGCACTTACGCCGACCGCAAAGGCGGCCACATCGTGAGGGATAAGGTCACCGGCCGTCTGATGCTGCGCGAGATGAGCCAGGTGCATCCGGACGACAAGGTCGACGCCCAGGACATCAAGAAGCATCCGTACTTCAACACGAATTCGATTTGGGTGCGCATCGACGCATTGAAGGACAAATTGGCCGAATGTGACGGTGTGCTGCCACTGCCAGTGATCCGAAACCGAAAAACCGTGGATCCAACCAACTCCGACACCGAAGCGGTGATCCAGCTGGAAACCGCGATGGGCGCGGCGATCAACCTGTTCAACGGCGCGATCTGCGTGCAGGTGGACCGCATGCGGTTCCTGCCGGTGAAAACCACGAACGATCTGTTCATCATGCGTTCCGACCGCTTCCACCTCACCGACACCTACGAGATGGAGGATGGCAACTATATGTTCCCCAATGTGGAACTCGATCCGCGCTATTACAAGAACATCCACGACTTCGACGAGCGTTTCCCCTACACCGTGCCCTCTTTGGCCGCCGCGAATTCGGTGACCGTCCACGGAGACTGGACCTTCGGCCGCGATGTGATCATGTTCGCGGACGCCACGCTTGAGGACACCGGCAAGCCAAGCTACGTTCCCAACGGCGAATACGTTGGCCCGCTTGGTATCGAACCGGATGATTGGGTGTGATCCGTTTCACCGATAAGCCAAAAAAAGGATGTTTTTTCGAAAAATGACAGCATCCGCGGCAAAAACCCTCTACTATAGAGTGAAGTGTGACACCGCGTGCACACTTACTACGAAACGATAACGATACGTGAGGACTAATGGCAGAGGGTAGCAGCGGACGCCGGCGTTTTTCGGACAAATGGGGCAAGCACGAACTGGATGTGCTCGCCGTTTTGTCATCCGCCTTTCCGCAATGGCTGACATCGCGTCAGATCGCCCAACGGGTCAAGGCCTACGCCGATTCATACGGCGAGCTCGCCGATCAGGCGGCCAAGGCCGCGTTCGCCAAGCAGTTCCAGCGTGACCGTGCCAAACTCGCCGCCATGGGCATCGCCATCGAGTCGCGCCAGCCCGAATACTCCTCCAAGTCGGAGGGGCAGGATTTCGCGTCGTACCGTCTGCAGTTGGGCGACGAGCCGCGCGTGCGGCTGCACTTCGAGCCGGAGGATCTGCCCGTGTTGGCCGCGGCCAACTATCTGGCCCGTTCGATGTCCATGTCGTCCGAGCCGGAGCAGCCGCAGCTCACCCACCAGTCACGTACCACGCCGCGTGTGCCGCAGACCCCGATCCCCGGCCTCGGTTTGGATTCCATCGCGCCCGGACTGGGTACGCAGACCATTCCCGACGCGTTGGTCAAAGTGATCGACTCGCGCCGTTTCGCCGCCACCGTCGATGTGGATGGCGAGCATCTCAATGTCGCCTACACCGATTCCGACGATCTCGCGATGTATGTGCTGGAGCATCCCGGTGCCTCCATCGTGAGCCCGCAGGAGGCGGTCGACGCCTTCCACCGCCGTCTGCACGCCGCCACGCAGTTCACGTTGGCCGACGAGACCGCCAGCGACAACGGTGCCATCGTCGTTTCGGACGCCATCAGCAGCGTCAGTGAGCCGGGGGACCCCGAATCGCTGAAGGCCCAGGCCAAGAAGAACGGCGCCTCGTTCCAGACCGGCAGCGAGGTGGATCGCCGACTGCGGTTGATGCTGTTCCTTTCCGCGCATCTGGGCGAGGAGTTCTCTCTGGCCGAGTTGGCGGAACGTTTCATCGGCAAGTCCAGAGGCAACGACGATCTCAAAAAACAGATCGCCATCATCCACAAGGACATCAACACGTTGACCACCGTTTCGGACGATGGCGAGATGGCCGGTAGCCAGTTCTTCGACATCGACTGGCCGCTGCTCGATTCCGAAGGCATCGTTTCAGCCACCAACTCGCTCGGATTGGAGCGCCTGGCCGGTATTTCGCCACAGTACCTGAGCATGCTCACGGCCTCGGTGAGCTATCTCGCGCATGCGCCGCTGCTGCCCGCATACCAGCGCGACCAGGCGGAGTCGCTGTACCGCCGCCTGCGCAAGCACGTCACGCCGGGGCAGACGCCGTGGCTGAGCCTGACCGGCTATGAGATCGAGCCACGCAGCTTCACCATCGTCAAACGCGCCATCTCCACCGGATCCCTGCTTGATATGGAATACACCGACGGAGCTGGCCGCACCCGACGCAAACTGGTGGCGCCGGCGAAGATCTTCGTGGACGAAGGCGTGTACTACGCGGCCGTGTGGACGGATGTGGCCAAAGCCGCGCCCAAGGAGATGAAAACCCACGTCGCCAAAGACAAGACCATCGACAAAACGAACGGCAAGCCGCGCACCTGGCAGGTGCTGCGTCTGGCGCGCATCGAGGATGCCACGCTGGTCGAGCCCACCGCCAAACTCGATATTCCCGACGTTCCGGTGGCCGAGCTGCGCAAATGGAACTTCGACAACGGCACCGCCGCGGTGTTCATCACCGACCAGAGCGGCCTGCCGTTCATCAAAACGTTGCCCGGCGCGCAAGTGGAGTCCTATGGCACGGGGGAGAAGGTGCATCTTGTCGTCTCCTCGGATTCCTGGTTCGTCGCCTTCTGCATCGCCCACGCCCGCCATATCACCGCGGTCGCGCCTGAGACGTTGCGCACGATGATCATCGCCCGGGCGCAACGCGAGCTGAGCCTGAGCGAATCCGACAAGTAAGGAGCGGCCGCTATGCCATGGTGGGTTTGGGTGCTGTTGGTCGTGTTCATGCTGGCCATGATCGCGGCGGGGCTGGTTTATGCGGGATTGCATGGCCTGCGCGCGTTGCGTGATGCCGGTGAGATCGGAGCCAGGCTCTCCCAGCGTTTCGAGGCCATGGGGGAGGGGAACGAGGCGCAGGCCCCCTGTGATGCGCCGCTGTTCACCCAGCCGCTTGATGCGGCCCGCGAGCGGTACGTCGACGCGCATGCCGACGTGATTCGCCGCCAGGAGGCCAAGCGTCGGCGTCATGCCGAGCGTTGGGCCGTCTGGCGCCGTTTCAACGACTGACACACGAATCTACCGGAAGGGACCACAAAGCCATGGCCCGTTGCCGCCATCGTTCCGACTCGGCGCAATCGCAAGCCGAATCCCCGTCGCCGGCGCAACGTTACGCATCCTTTCAGCACAAGCGACGTCAGGCGCGTACGGCCGCCGCGCGTTTCGCCTCATCGTTGCCGTTCGAACTGGACGACTTCCAGTCGCAGGCCAACGAGGCTTTGGAGGACGGCAGCAACGTGCTGGTCGCCGCTCCCACCGGCGCGGGCAAAACCGTGGTGGCGGATTTCGCCGTGTTCCTCGCGCAGGAGCGCAACGTCAAAGCCTTCTACACCACGCCGATCAAAGCGCTGAGCAATCAGAAATATCACGATCTGGTCGCCGAATACGGCATGGAGCGCGTGGGTCTGCTCACCGGCGACACCTCCATCAATTCCGAGGCGGATATCGTGGTGATGACCACCGAAGTGCTGCGCAATATGCTGTACGAGCGTTCCTCCACGCTGAACGCGTTGCATTACGTGATCCTCGATGAGGTGCATTTCCTTGCCGATCGCTTCCGCGGCCCCGTGTGGGAGGAAGTGATCATCCACCTGCCGCCTCAGGTCAAAATCGTGGGATTGTCGGCCACCGTGTCGAATGTCGAGGATTTCTCCGCGTGGATTTCCTCGGTGCGCGGCGACACCGCCCTGGTGATCAGCGAGCACCGGCCGGTGCCGCTGGAACAGCATGTACTGGTGCAGGCCGACGATCATACCGAGCCGGAGGTGCTGGATCTGTACCGCAGGGACGGCCAGGAGCGGCAGACGACGAAACTCAACGCGCAGCTGGTCAGCAGGCTCGACCAACTCGACCGACAGGCGGCCAGGAGGCGCGGCGAGCAGCGTCCCGACAAACGCAAAGGACATGCGGGCAAGTCACGGGACCGCTCGCCGCGACCGGAACGGCACACCCCACGTCGATGGGCAGTGGTCGACGAACTCAATTTCCTGGGACTGTTGCCGGGAATCTATTTCATCTTCTCCCGCAACGGCTGCGACCAGGCGGTGGAGCAGTGCATCAACGCCGGTCTCGAGCTCACCACCGACGCCGAGGTGACCCGCATTCGCCGCATCGTGGACGAGATGGTGGAAGGACAGCTCAGCCAGGAGGACCTCAAGGCTCTGCAGTTCTCAAAATTCCGTTTCGCTTTGGAGGAGGGATTCGCCTCCCACCATGCCGGTATGGTGGCTCTGTTCCGCCAGATCGTCGAACGGTTGTTCGAAGAAGGTCTGGTGAAGATGGTGTTCGCCACCGAAACGCTCGCTCTTGGCATCAACATGCCGGCGCGTTGCGTGGTGGTCGAGAAGTTGGAGAAATTCGACGGAACCGGACACGTGGGATTGACGCCGGGGGAGTTCACCCAGTTGACCGGCCGTGCGGGCAGACGCGGCATCGACGACATCGGCCACGCCATCGTCGTCGATCACCATGGCTTCGTGCCGGCCACCGCGGCCGCTTTGTCGTCCAAACGCGTCTATCCGCTGCATTCCAGCTTCCGACCGACCTTCAATATGGCGGTGAATCTGCTCAATACCAGCGACTACGCCACCGCGCGCCAAACCTTGGACCACTCCTTCGCCCAGTGGGAGGCCAATGAGTCCGCATGGCAGCTGGAGGCGCAGATGACCACCTTAAGGCAGGCGATCGAAGGATACGAGCAAGCCTTCGCCTGCGAGCATGGCGACTTCCGCGAACTGATGAAATTGCGGATGACGCTCTCCGATCTGGAAAAAGACGGTCGGCGACGGCTTAAACGCGAGGTGTTCGCATCGGAACGCGACCGCAGACGGGCCTTCGCCTCGCTTGACGAGAGAATCCGCGAAGCCCGCGCGCAGGAGGCCCAGCATCCCTGCCGCCGATGCCCCGATCTGCAGCGGCATCTCAAATGGGGGCACCGGTGGGCGCGTGAGATGCGCGAACTGGAACGCGTCAGCAACCGCTACGAATCCCGCACGGGTTCGGTGGCCCGCCAGTTCGACCGCATCTGCGACATCCTCGGCGAACTCGGGTATCTCCGCCAGCAGGAGGCCGCCGACGCATCCAACCGCACACCGATTCTCACCGATCGCGGACGGCTGTTGCGCAGAATCTACAGCGAGCATGATCTGGTGCTTTGTGAGGCGCTGTTGGACGGTGTGTTCGACGGATTGGACGCCCGAGGTCTGGCCGCCGTGCTTTCGGCCTTGGTGTACGAGGCGCGGCGCGGCGAAGGCGGCGAGCCCAGGCGGTATCCGGGAGGTGTGAGCGGGCCCATCGCCCAATCATGCGCCCGTCTGTCGCAGGTTTCCATGCGCATCGATCTGATCTGCGAGGATCATGGTCTGGATTCGCCCCGTCAGCTGGATTTCGGCATCGTGGACGTCATGTACGAGTGGGCGGGCGGTGAAAGCCTGTCCGCTTGTTTGCGCGATCGGGAGATGACCGGCGGCGACTTCGTGCGCAACGCGAAACGATTGGCCGACGTGCTGCAGCAGGTCGCCGTGGCCGAGCCGTATCCGGATGCCGGGGGAGAGGCTCTCGCCTCACTCGCCCATGAGGCGGCGGATCTGGTCAACCGCGGCATCGTCGCCTATTCTGGCGTCGAATGAACGGGAATAAGCCCCAAGTCCGAACTGTTAGGTAGCGTAGAACGGTTAGCGCAGGTTAAGGAGGAACCACCACATGGCTGAACGTAGCCTTCGAGGTATGAGCATCGGCGCGAAGTCGCTGGAGTCCGACGATAATGTGGATTTCGCGGCACGCAATGACGTGGCGTATGTGTGTCCGAAAGGACACCGCACGATTCTGCCCTTCGCGGAAGGTGCCGAACTGCCCAACGAATGGGAGTGCCGTTGCGGCGCGGTGGCCCGTCGCGAGGGCGATGATGACGCCAACGCCGACGATCTCGCCAAACCGGCGCGTACTCATTGGGATATGCTGCTGGAGCGCCGCGATGTGGACGAGCTGAAGGTTCTGCTTGAGAAACGCCTGCAGATGCATCGTGACGGTTGGATTCCGGACTACGAGTAGAATGTCGACGGCGAGCGGCCCGTACCAGTAGGGGCCGCTCGCCGGTTTTCGTATCGGCATAGAACATATGTTTGCATATCATAGGGGGAGAGGACTATGAACGAACATCCGAAAAAAGTCGTGCTGCTGGATCTTGACGGCACGCTGACCGAATCCGCGCCGGGCATCATCGCCTGCGTGGTCAAAACCTTCGAGGAACTCGGATATCCGGTTCCCGACGACGCCGAGCTGAAGCGTTTCATCGGCCCCGCGATCATCGAATCGCTGCGGCGCAACCATATTCCCGAGAACAAACTCGACGACGGTATCGCCATCTACCGCAACTACTACGCCAACCAGAACATCTTCGACGACCCGATGAATCCGGGAAACAAGGTGCCCGGACGGCTTTACAACAGCGTGTTCGACGGCATTCCCGAACAGCTCGCGGCCTTGCGTGAGGACGGCTATCTGCTGGCCATCGCCACCTGCAAGCCCGAATATCAGGCGTTGCCGATCTGCGAGCATTTCCACCTCACCGAACAGGTCGATGGCATCTACGGCGCCAGCATGGACAACACGCGCCTGCACAAGGACCAGGTGATCCGGTACTGCTTCGACCACATCGGCTTCGATGCCGAAGCCGGCGACCGCGCGCTGATGGTCGGCGACCGTTGGACCGACGTGGACGGTGCCGTCGCATGCGGACTGGATTGTCTGGGCTGCGGCTGGGGATACGCCGAAGGCGACGAACTCGCACAGCACGGCGCGTATCACATCATCGAGAATGTGGGCCAGCTGCGCGATGCGGTGAACGAGTATTTCGGCTGACGATTCATTTCATCCGACGTTGTATGCGCACTTCGTGCGCTTCAATCAATGGTGTGTTCCGTATGTACGGAACACACCATTTTGCATATCGGAAGATGCGATAAGCCTCCAAGTCCACCATCAGCGTCCGATTCGACGTCCCCTTTGAACCTCCACCACGTCCTTGGGACGGATCTCCCAGAACGTCGCCTGCACCATTGCATGCGCGGCGCCCATAAGATCGGACGTGTCCACGACCACGCGATGCCAGGTCTCCGCGATCTGTTCACGCGTCCAACGTTCGGTTTCTTCGAGCCATTCGTCCAGCCTCTCGTCCGGCAGGTCAGCGGGTGGGACGGGACACCTGTTGATGACCGCATGCCAGTCGGCCAGGTCGGTCAACAGCACGCGGTCGGACGGGATGTCGAGTCGGATGAGATCGTCGTCGGCGCATTCGCGGAACCCCGCGTACCGGCGGTCGGGGCGGATTCTGGCCTCACCTTGAGGTGTGGTCCACCGCGCCCACGCCCAGACCGGCGTGAGGGCGTCGGCGGGACGGGCGATGCCGCGACGGTCCATCTCGTTCCTGATCCACCGGTAGGCGCTTCCGAAGACGCGCCGCATCTCCACGCCATCCTTTTCATCCTCAACGCCGATCGCCTCGTCCACGCCGATGTACGGGGACAACGCCGGATTGGGAACGTAGCGCCCATACTCCCTGAGGGAGCGTTCGACCGCGCTCCATGGTTGGAACGTCCATAACTCCATACGACCCACCTTATTGGAATAAATCCATTTTCGAAAAACAGTCTAACATAAGCCGATAATGTACGTTATGTCAGATTGTGATTCCCGTCATGGCTTCACGGTTGCGCTGCAATACCACTGTTATTTGCCGGCGTGCTTGAGTCGTTCGTCCATCTCGGTGAACATGGCACGTCTGGCTTGCAGATACATCAACGTCAACTGCGCGGCGACGCACAGCACGACGATGACCACGGACGGCCATCCCATACGCGTGTAGAAATCGCGCGCTTGAGTGCTGAAATCGCCACAGATCAGCAGATATACCGGATACGGCAGGATGAACAGCAGCACCGAAACAAGATGAAGGCCGACAATCCCCCAACTCACAGGCCGTACCGGCGGATGCCCGCCTTGCAGGAATCTGCCTCGAATCACGCACACACAGCATAGATTCACCGAAATGACCACGGCGAAACACCACAGGACGGCGGGCAACAGCTCCATCAGCATCTGGATGACGGGAGTCAGGCGGCCTCGCGCTGGGCGCGCTGGGCCTCGAGTTTCCTACGCATGCGCATGGCGGTCAGCTCGTCGATGGGACGGCCGGCGGCGACGGCGGTCGGCTGAAGCTCCAGATCGACGTAATCCTCATGTTCGAGCGCTTCCTCGATCTGATGCCATAGCGATCCGACGGACACGCCGAACACCGCGGTTCCGCTTTGCAGCAGGTCGATCATCTGCTCGCTGGTGGTGCATTCATGCACCTGCTGGCCGTCGCACATAATGGTGACGTTGGCGAGCTGGCTGGTGGTGCGCTGGCTGAGGAATCCGATGGCCGCCGTCACGTTCTGCAGGTTGACGCCGGCGTCCAGCAGCTTTTTGGACACCGCCAGAATCACCACATCCTTGAAGGAGTATAGACGGCGCGAGCCGGAGCCGTGGGACGGGGTGATCGACGGTTCGACGATCTGCTTGCGTGCCCAATAATCCAGCTGGCGGTAGGTGATGCCGGCGACTTTGGACGCCACGGTACCCCGGTATCCGCGTTTGGCGTCCTCGCTGTCCGCGGCGGCGAACAACTCGCCTTGGATGGCGTCGTCATTGAGGTTCTCGCGACGCTCCAACGGCACGTGCAGGCGAAACTCGACTCCGGAGCTCTTCTCGGCCATCGCACTCCCCTAACTCACACTGGTGTAATCACACGATTGCAATTCCTGAACTCCAGTGTAGTCCCGGCGGTTGTGATGGTTGTCAGGAGAGAACGGCGGATTTCGTGAAGAACACGAGACGGAACTTGCCGATCATGATCTCGTCGCCATTCCTCAGCGTGCTCTGGTCGACGCGCTGACGGTTCACATACGTGCCGTTCAGACTGCCCGAGTCGATCACCGTGAAGGTGGCGCCGGTGCGGCGGAACACGGCATGGGCGCGGGAGACGGTCGAATCGTCCAGCAGGATATCCGCACGCGGGTCGCGCCCCACGCTGATCTCATCCTCATCCAACAGATACCGCGAGCCCGACACCGCTCCCCTGGTGGAGATCAGCAGCGCCGTGCCGTCGGACAGTTTGGAGATGGTGTCCAGGTCCTCTTGGGTCAACGGACGATCGCCGTTGGTGGTGATGGGAATGTTGATGGCGGGCAATCCGATGATGGTGGTCTCGCCCGCGCTTGGAATCGGTTCAGTCATAATCGTTATTCTACCGTCTTTGCGTACTTGTATTGCGTATCGTCGCGAACCTGGTTGATTTCGACCGTGTCGCTCGTTTCCACAGTAACGGTCGCGCCGTATTTCACCTGCAGCTGGGCGCCCACTCCCCCGGCGATGTTCACGGCGTTCGCCAGATCCTGCGAATTGCCGATGGCCCGCACCTCATAGCTGGGGGTCAATGTCACGCCGTCCGAGACCAGTCCGGTGTCGGCGTCTTTGATGTAGGTGGTGGCGACCACGCGCACGTCGTTGATGGCGATGACCTCGGCACCCGCGTTGCGCAGCTCCTCAATCAGGCTGAACATAATCGAGGCGTCGACTTTCTCGTCGCGTCCTTCGCCGATGGTGACGATGACGCCCTCACCGGTGGCGGGTAGTCTGCCGGACAGCAGTCCGCTGGTCTCCTCGTTCTGTTTGGCGATGCGTTGGGCCTGCTCCTGCTCGTCCACGGCGCTTTTGAGCGAGTTGAGCTGGCTGGTCAACTCGTTTTTGCGCTGCTGCAGATTCGACAGCTGCGTGTTCGATTCGGTGATCAGACGCACGAGTTCGCTTTCGCTCATCGTCTCGTAGGTCGAGGTGGTGTTGTTGATCTGGGTCATATAGCCGAATCCCAGCAACGCGCACAGCACCATCACCAGCGCGCTGGTCAGCAGACGCGCACGCGAGGCGTTGCGGTTGAGATCGCGTTTGGGTTTTTTGCGCACCTGCGGGAACGATCCGGTCTCCATCCGGTCGTTCTTTTTGTCTTGGGCGTGCTGGCTGTGCATTCTCTCCAGCACATCGCGCGGCTCGTTGCGTCGTCTGGCCATGCGTCAGCCCCGGAAGATGAAGCGGCGGATGGACGACACGTTGGAGAAGATGCGGATGCCGAGCACGACGATGACGGCCGTCTGCAGCTGGGAGCCGACGCCAAGCTGGTTGCCGAGGAACACCAGCAGCGTGGCGGTCAGCACGTTCGCGAAGAAGGAGATGACGAACACGCGGTCGTGGAAGCTGCGTTCGAAATACGCCCGCGCCGCGCCCAGCAGGGCGTCAAGCGCCGCCACCACCATAATCGGAAGATATGGTTGGAGCACGACGGGAATATCCGGTTTGACGAACACGCCGATGACCACCCCGACGATCAATCCCAACACGGCTGCCATTATTCGTTCCTCCTCGCATACGAGACCTCGCTCGTCACCGCTGCCTTCAGTGTAATCGAATTGGATTTCCTCACCTGAAACGTCATACCCGCCTGTGCGAAGCTTTCATACAATTCCTGCTGGTTCTCCTGGCTCATGGCTTCGTCCAGGGCGTCCTTGTCTCCGATGGCCTCGATGGTGTACGGGCTTTCCACGGCGGTGGTGCCGATCAGGATATGCCCGCCTGCGATACGGATCGAAGTCTGCACGCCCAGTCGGTTGCCGTTGATCGCGATCGCCTCGGCGCCGTTCTGGAACAGCAGCGAGACGAGGTTCTGCAGGTCGAGGTCGGTGACGACGCGGATATGGCCGCTCGCCGTATCACTACCGGATTGGGTGGCGGCGATGGGGTCGGCGAGGGTCAGGACGATACCCTCCCCCTCGACCTCCGACTGGCCGTTCACCAGTTCATCCTGCTGCAGGGTCTGTGATTTCACCGTTCCCGACAACGATTTGGACTGCTCGTCCACTTCGGAACGCAGTTCCTCGACCTCGGCCGTCAGTGATTCGATCTGCGTGGTGCGCTCCTGCAGCTGGCTTGCCAGACTCTGCCGCACCTCCTTGCGAGGATCGGTGTGCAGCTGCTGCACGAACACGCTGCCCGCGACGCCGACGACGATGCAGATCAGGAACACGACGCAGCGGTTGACCCACACCGTGACCTTGGACTGCTGTTCCCGCACCAGACGCGAGTCGGAGAACATCGGGTCGACGGAACGATTGACGAGATTGTCGATCAGCTGCAGGGAATCCTCATGCGCCCGGCGGCGACGGCGCGGGGTCACCGGCGCCTCGTCCGGCGAAAGCGCGTGATGCGATTCCAAAGAGGCGAAGGACGATGAGAACACGGCGCGACGCTTCACCGGCTCGTTCTCCTGCGGAACGGGGAACGAGCTCGGGGGCAGCGGCTCAAGCGCCATGGCGGTCCCCCAGTTCCTTACGCAGCAGCGCTATGCCCTGACGGGTGTAGATATAGCCGGCCAGCCAATACATGGCGATGCCCCAGATGCCGGTGGCAAGGGCCGCGGTATGCAGCATGGCGAACAACGCCCCCGTGCCCAGATCCGCGAAAATCAACGCAACAATCGATATCATCAGCAACGCGGTGCCGGTTTTCCCCACAAAATGCACCGGCAGTGGGCCATAGTCGTATTGGGCGAGCCAAAGCACCTGGATCGCCATCCACAGGTCGCGCAATCCCACCACGATCAGCATCCACCAGGGGATGATGCCGGCGATGCCAAGGGCGAGAATCGAACAGAAGATGAGCAAACGATCGGCGATGGGATCGAGAATCTGCCCGATTTTGCTGACCTGGTTGAATTTGCGGGCGATGATGCCGTCCACGCCGTCCGAAATCGCCGATATCGCGATCACCACCAAAGCCGCGACCATCTCATGGCGGGCGATCAGCACCGCGATGAACGGAATCGAAGCGATACGCAACAGGCTGATGGCGTTCGGCACGGTGAAGTAGATGTCGCGCGCCTCCGGGCTATACCGATTCTCGAATTTCGAATTGCTCATAACAGGCAACAGTCTACATGCGGGAGGCCTGCAGCGCGGTCACGATGATGCCGCGCGCACCGACCTCATACAGTTTGTCCATCAACTGGTTGACCTTCGCCTTGGGCACCATGACGCGCACGGCGGCCCATTGCTTGTCGTGCAGCGGCGAAATCGTCGGGCTTTCGAAACCGGGGGTCACCGCGACGGCCGCGGACACCTTCTCGACGGGGATGTCGTAATCCATCAGCACGTACCGTTGGGCGGTCAGCACGCCCTGCAGGCGGCGGCTGAGGATCGTCAGACGCTCGTCATGCTCGTCGAGACGCGGGGAACGGATCAGGATGGCTTCGGACCGCATGATCGGATCGCCGAAGATACGCAGGCCGGCATTGCGCAGGGTGGTGCCGGTGGAGACCACGTCCGCGATCAGATCGGCGACGCCGAGCTGCACGGAGGATTCGACCGCGCCGTCAAGGTGGATGGTTTCGGCGTTGATGCCGTTGCGCACGAGATAGTCGTGCACCAGCTTGTCGAAGGAGGTGGCCACACGCTTGCCTTCGATATCCGCCAGCGAGGCGATCGGGGATTCGTTCGGCGCGGCGAAACGGAACGTGGAGGCGCCGAATCCCAAGTCCATATGGCGCTGCGCCTCGGTGCCCGAGTTGAGCAGCAGGTCATGGCCGGTGATGCCCACGTCGATGGTGCCTCGGCCCACATACACGGCGATGTCGATCGGCCGCAGATAGAACAGCTCCACGTCGTTGTCCGGATCCTCCACCACCAGCTGGCGGGGATTGGAACGCAGACGATAGCCCGCTTCGGCGAGCATATTCCATGCGGGTTCGGACAGCATGCCCTTGTTGGGCACGGCGATTCTGAGCATTTTCCCTCCTAAGGTCGCACGCCCATACGGCGCGCGGTCACGTCTTGCGGATGCCGGACGCGGGTCGTCGGCCAGCACGTCGCGCCGTCGACGATGTTCGAAGCGATGACGGCGCGACGAAGCGAACTCACAGATGCTTGTAGACATCCTCCAGGCTGATGCCGTGCTTGATCATCATCACCTGCACGTGGTAGAGCAGCTGGCTCATCTCCTCGGCGGTGCGGTCGGCGCCTTCGTATTCGGCGGCGATCCACGTCTCGGAGGCCTCCTCGACGATCTTCTTGCCGATGAAATGCGTGCCCTTGTCGAGCTCGTCGACGGTCAGCGAGCCTTCCGGACGGGTGGCGGCCTTCTCGCTCAGTTCCTGGAACAACGATTCAAACGTCTTCATGGTGGGATTTCTACCTTATGTGTGGACTAGTTGGTTTGACGCAAAACGGCTCAGGCCTTGAACGCGGCCGCGGCCTTCTCGCGGATCGCATCGATCGCCTCGGCGGGGCTGTCCGCGCCGTACACGGCGGAACCGGCCACCAGCACGTCGGCGCCGGCCTCGGCCACGATATGCGCGGTTTTGGGGCTCACGCCGCCGTCGACCTGGATCTTGGTCTTGAGCCCCCTACGGGTGATCTCGTCGCGCAGACGACGCACTTTGGCCATCTGGTTGTCGAGGAACTTCTGGCCGCCGAAACCGGGCTCCACAGTCATGATGAGGATCATGTCGAACTCGTCGAGGATGTCGAAGATCGGCTCGACCGGTTCGGCCGGACGCACGGCGAAGCAGGCCTTGCAGCCCATGTCGCGCAGCTGGCGGGCCAGACGCACGGGAGCGTGCGTGGCGCCCATGTGGAAGCTTACGGAGGCGGCGCCGAGCTTGGCGTATTCGGGGGCCCAACGGTCGGGATCCTCGATCATCAGGTGCACGTCGACCGGCAGATCGGTCACCTGGCAGATGCGCTCGACGATCGGCTCGCCGAGGGTGAGGTTCGGCACGAAATGGTGGTCCATCACATCGACGTGGACCAGATCGGCGTTGGCGATGGCTTTGAGGTCACGCTCGAGATTGCAGAAGTCGGCGGACAGGATGCTGGGTGCGATTTCAATGCTCATGATTACCTACTCTAGCTTTGGTTTGCGACTACTTTCCGGATATCAACGCCTTTTGCGAGCCTTGGCTTTCTCGTCGGCCAGTCTCTGGCGTTCGAGCTCGTCGGCGCTCACCGAGGCGAGACGGCCCGCCAGCTCCTCCGTGCGGCTGCCGTGCTTGTACAACACGACGAAGAGGACGCATCCGAGCACGAACACGATGATCGCGGTCCATACGTTGGTGCGCAGGCCGAGGATCACCGTCGAATAGTTGATGCGCACGTTCTCGATCCAGCTGCGGCCCAGACCGTACCAGATCATGTACATGGCGAACTGCTGGCCGGCCTTGAGCTGGTCGGCGAGCTTCCTGCCGATGACGACGATCAGCGCCGCTCCGACGAGGTTCCAGATCATCTCGTACAGGAAGGTGGGGTGGAACAGCGTGTCCGCGCCGTCGGGACAGGCCGATCCGGTGTAGCACACCTCGGTTTTGCCGATGGCGTCCGCGTCGTTGAGCTTCAATCCCCACGGCAGGGTGGTGGGCCAGCCGTACAGCTCCTGGTTGAACCAGTTGCCCAACCGTCCGATGGCCTGCGCCACGAGCAGTCCCGGGGCGAGGCAGTCGGCGAGCAGCGCGAAGGGGTAATGGCGGTGGCGGCACCACAGGAACGCGGCCAGCGCGCCCACGGAGATGCCTCCGAAAATCGCCAGTCCGCCCTCCCAGATCTTGAGGATGTTCACCAGGTCACCGGTCGGAGGGAAGTACATGCTGGGCGTGGTGATGCAGTGGTACAGGCGCGCGCCCACGATGCCGCAGGGCACGGCGACCAGCGTCGTGTCGAGCACCTGGTCGAAGGTGCCGCCGACCCGCTTCCATCGGATGGTCAGAATCCAGACGGCGAAACAGATGCCGATGAGGATGCAGACCGCGTACATGCGGATGGTGACCGGGCCGATGTCGAACGACGAGAAGGTCGGCGACGGGATATACGCGAGATTCATGGTTCCCTATCCTATAGGTCCGCCGGTATCGCGGGCGGACGGCGCGCAGCATGAGGGAGGGAATTCACCGGATGTTCTTCCCGGCGAATTCCCTCCCTGACTTCGAGGCGTCGATGTCGTGCCGCCGTGCGGTCAGCGCCGCGCGTTGTGGATGCCTTCGGCGAGCTCGTCCGTTTTGGCGGCGAGCAGCGCCAAGCCTTCGGCGGCGTCGCGGGCGGTGCGGTTGTCGTCGTTCAGCAGCGTGTGCACCAGCGCCGAGCCGACGATGACGCCGTCGGCGTACCGGCCGACCTGGGCGCCCTGAGCGGCGGTGGAGACGCCGATGCCCACGCACACGTTCGTGGCGCCGGCCTTGCGTGTGCGTTCGACCAGCGTCTCGGGGGACGTGCCGAGCGTGTCGCGTTCGCCGGTCACGCCCATGCGGGAGGCGGCGTAGACGAAGCCGCGCGCGTTCCTTGCGACGAGACGCAGCCGTTCGTCGCTGGAATCCGGGGAGACCAGGAAGATGCGGTCGAGTCCGTGCCTGTCGGAGGCCTCGATCCACTCCCCCGCCTCGTCCGGGATGAGGTCCGCGGTGATCAGGCCAGCGCCGCCCGCGTTTTCGAAGTCGCGCGCGAACCGTTCGACCCCATAGTGGAAGATGAGGTTCCAGTAGCTCATGACCAGCGGCACGCCGCCCGCGTTGGCCACGGTCTCCACGGCCTTGAACACGCCGTTGATGCGTTCGCCGTTGCGCAGGGCGATCTGGCTGGCGGCCTGGATGACGGGGCCGTCCATTATCGGGTCGGAGTAGGGCAGGCCGATCTCGACCGCGTCGACGCCGTGCTCGACCATGGTGCGCAGCGCGTCGAGCGACACTTCGGGGTTCGGGAAGCCGTAGGGCAGGTAGCCGATGAAGGCCGGCTTGTCCTCGGCCTTGAACGCGGTGAACATGGCCTCGGTGGCGCTGGGCTTATGGCTGAGGCCCAAAGGCTGGCCGGACGGGGTGGATGCTGTTTCGTTCGTCATTGTCGTCGCTTTCCTTCGTGCTCGCGTTCGTTCAGGCGACCGTGTCGCCGTGCGCGCCGGTGACCTCCAACGCGGCGCTCTGCTCGTCGGTCAGATAGCCGAACCATTTGCCGGCGGTGGCCATGTCCTTGTCGCCGCGGCCGGAGACGTTGATCACGATCACCGGATTCTCATAGCCCTTGGCCTTGAGGTCGGCGGCGGCCTTGAAGGCGCCGGCGACGGCGTGCGCGGATTCGATGGCGGGGATGATACCTTCGGTCTGGCTCAGATCCCTGAAGGCGTTCATGGCCTCCTCGTCGGTGGCGTAGTCGTAGGTGACGCGGCCGATCTCCTTGAGCCAGGCGTGCTCGGGGCCCACCGAGGCGTAGTCGAGTCCGGCGGAGATGGAATACGTGTCCAGCGTCTGGCCCTCGTCGGTCTCCAGCAGATAGCTTTTGGCGCCTTGGAACATGCCGAGCTGGCCGGTGCCGGGCGCGAAGCGGATGGCGTGCCTGCCGGATTCGGGGCCATGTCCGCCGGCCTCGTAACCGTACAGGTTCACGCGTTCGTCGTCGAGGAAGGCGTTCATCGCGCCGATGGCGTTGGATCCGCCGCCCACGCAGGCGCACACCGCGTCGGGATGGTCGATGTCGTACCAGTCGTTGAGCTGCTCCTTGATCTCCTCGCCGATGATCTTCTGGAAGTCGCGCACCATGGACGGATACGGATGCGGTCCGCACACCGTGCCGAGCAGGTAATGGGTGTCGGCCACGTTGGTGACCCAGTCGCGCAACGCCTCGTTGATGGCGTCCTTGAGGATCATGTCGCCGGTGGTGACCTCCACGACCTCCGCGCCGAGCATGCGCATGCGGGCCACGTTAAGGGCCTGGCGGCGGGCGTCGATCTGGCCCATGTAGACGCGGCATTTGAGGCCGAGCATCGCGCATACGGTGGCGGTGGCCACGCCGTGCTGGCCGGCGCCGGTTTCGGCGATCACGCGCGTCTTGCCCATACGCTTGACGAGCAGCGCCTGGCCGAGCGCGTGGTTGATCTTGTGCGCGCCGGTGTGGTTGAGGTCCTCGCGCTTCAAGAACACGCGCGCGTTGATGCCGACCCGCTCGTTGAGCATGGCGGCGAAGCGCGGCGCCTCGGTCAGCGGGCTCTGGCGGCCGACGTACTGCTTCTGCAGCCGGGCGAGCTCCTTATGGAATTCGGGGTCGGCCTTGGCCTGCTCGTATACGGTTTCGAGCTCGTCGAGCGCGTGGATCATCGCCTCGGGCACGTAGCGGCCGCCGAACGGGCCGAAATACGGGCCGTCGTGTTCGCTCAACGGGGTGGTTTCGGATGCTTTCACAATCTCTCCTGCCTTCACAAGACGGCTCACCGCCATCACATGGTCGTCGGCGGTGGCCACGCCCTCGCCGACCAGCACCGCGTCGGCTCCGGCGCGGGCGTAGTCCTCCAATTCGACCGTGCCGAACACGCCGGATTCGGCGACGCGGATCACGTCGTCCGGCAGATCGTCGGCCAGTTCGCGGTATTTGCCCACATCGACCTTGAGGTCTTTGAGGTTGCGGGCGTTGATGCCCATCACCTTCGCGCCGGCTTTGACGGCACGCTGGATCTCCTCGCGGGTGTGGGTTTCGACCAGCACGGTCATGCCCAGCTCGTGCGCGAGGTCGAGCAGACGTTTCAGGGTCTCGTCGTCGAGCGCGGCCACAATCAGCAGGATGATGTCCGCCCCGTGGGCGCGCGCCTCCCACACCTGGTAGTCGTTGACGATGAAGTCCTTGCGCAGCACGGGGATGGCGACGGCGGCCTTCACCTGGTCGAAGTCGTCGAGGCTGCCGAGGAACCGACGCCCCTCGGTCAGGCACGAGATCGCGCTCGCGCCGCCGGCCTCGTATTCGCGGGCCAGCGCTGCCGGATCGGGAATGTCGCTCAGATGGCCTTTGGAGGGGCTGGCGCGCTTGATCTCGGCGATCACGGGGATGCCGTCGGCGCGCTTGAGCCATCGTTTGGCGTCGAGCGGAGCGGGGGCCTGGGCCGCCCGTTCCTTGAGTTCGGCGAGGCTCACCCGCGCTTCGCGCGCCTTGGCGTCCTCGACGGCTCCCGCCACCAATTCGTCAAGTACCGACATGTCTCTCCCTTTGGTTTGCGTCATTGGGTTTTCAAGCCACACTGTATGCGATGGGCATGGGTGGTGGAGTCGTGCGTCTTGAAATGTGAGGATTTTACTGTTGAGTACAGCTCTTCCTCTTTACGGTGTGGTGCCATTTCGCTGGACTTCCTTGTTCCATCCGTTTGATGATGCCACAAGCCCAAGCTGGGTTATAGTCGGGCGGTGTGCTGAATAACGCGAAAGCCGGGTCCCGTTAACCACGGGGAGCACCGGCTTTCACTTCCATTCCCGCCGAAGTGGGTGGCTTACTACTCACTGTAACCGAAAAAAATGTTTTCGCAAGCCCGGTGGGGCGATGTTTACTTGGCTCTGAAGGCATTTGTCACCTGTTTGCCTTTCTCGCTAGTCGAAGGGGAAGATGTCGCTGAGCACCTTCTCATCGATGAATTGTGCGAAGAGGGAATCGTCGATGAGGTGATCGCCGAACGCTCCCAATGCCTGGTCGGGTATCCACAGCATCGGTTCCTCGCCGCCTTTGCAATGCTGGAGACGAATGTGTTGTATACGGCTGGTGTTGCGTAGGGCATGCCAGTAGGCGATGTCCTTGCCGTCGAGGGCACGTCCGCGGCTTTCTAGGCAGAGTTGGTTGATGCCTTCTTGTTCCAGATAAGGCAGAAGCCGTTCGAGGCATTTACGGCGTGCACGTTCCGGCTTGTTCGTTGGCATGCGTTCGCAGACCAGTATGACATGTACCGCATCCGTGTTCAGCAGCAGGTTGATGCTGGAGCGCTTGTCCTCCTCGCGCATGTCCTTCCAATGAAGCTTGCGCATGCCGTGTGGCTTCAACTCCCGCAATGATTCACGTATGTCATCGTCCGTGGTGATGATAGCTGCCGACATCATATAGACCGGTGAGTCCAACCCTTGCGTGCGCATGCTCTCGTCACCCCATGCCACACGTAGCATATCGGCCTCCTGTTAGTGAATCATCGCAATAAGCAAGGATTTAGCATACTTCGAGGACGCTCTTGACGAATACGCGCGCGAAGATCTGGCGTTACTTAGTAGCTCGACAACGGTGAAACTTGTTCGTCGCGTTGCCCCATCTACGCGCGTCGCGCCATGTCTCTTCGCAAGTGGATGCAATCCTTCACCGCATGGAGCATGCCATCCGGCGTTATAGCCTCGCCGCCATCTGGAGATGGCAAAGCGGTGATCGACGTTGATTGTGCCGGTCCGGTTTGGAAGAATCATTGTTACCGCGCGGATATCCGTCCACCATCGACACCGTCCACCACGGACAATGATCTGAGAAGGGGCTATGAAACACACCTATACTTCCGTTGGCCGGCAGGGACAATTCCCGATCCACGCATCCGGCCTATGCAAACGGGTTTCTCCCAGGAAAGGGGAGACCATCACCCTCCTGGACAACGTGGAGTTCACCGCGCCATGGGGAGCCATGACCGGCATCGTAGGACCGTCGGGCAGCGGCAAATCAACCCTGCTCTACTGCCTCGCCGGACTCGAGCCCGTCAGTTCGGGCCAGGTGGACATCCTGGGGCAGCGCGTCTCGTCCATGGGACCCGCCGCGTCCGCCCGATTCCGCCGCGAGCATCTGGGTTTCGTTTTCCAGGCCTACAATCTGGTGCCTTCTATGAGCGTGGAGGACAACCTCAGGCTGCCCTTCACCCTGCGCAACGCCCGCTGGCCTCAATCCCGGGTATCCGGCGTGCTGACCAGACTGGGCATCGACGGACTCGTCAAAACCAACGTGACGCTTCTGTCGGGAGGCGAACAGCAAAGGGTCGCCCTGGCCCGCACCTTGCTCTCCAACCCCGATGTCATCTTCGCCGACGAACCCACCGGCGCCCTCGACCAGGACACCGGCAACCGAGTCGTCGACGAGCTTGCCGCCTTCGCCAACCACCCGGGTCACGCGGTCGTCATGGTCACCCATAGCGCTCAAGTCGCCTCCCGATGCGACACCGTCGTGCGACTCAGCGATGGATGCATAGCCACAGCCGACAGGGACTCCATACTGAGAGCAGGTGTCTGATGCGACTCATCCTCCGAGACTTGCATGACGCGCCCCTGGCCTGGAGTGGCGTCATGCTCGTGCTGACCGTCTCGCAAACCATGCTGGGTCTGCTGGCCATAATGCTCTCATCGGCCCAAGCGCTTGGAGACCTGCCCGGTATGGACGAACAGAGCCGGACGGCCTATCAGAATCTGATGATTCCCTTCGTGGCTCTCCTCGTCGCCGCGGTGCTGATCATCCTGCAGGTCGTCTCGTCGGTGATCACGCAGCGGCGCCGCAACCTCGCCCTTCTGGCTCTGCAGGGAGCCACGCCGTGGCAGCTGACCGCATTGACCTGCCTGCGAGTGCTCATCCTGGCGCTTGCGGCCAGTCTGATCTCCCTGGTGGCGTCCTTCCTGCTGGTCAGGCCTCTCTACGCATGGGAGACTTCGCAGTTCCTGATCGGCCGACAGCCTTTTATCGCCAGCCACCAGTTCGTCTCCTGGGCCGCGGGCACGGTGTGCGGAGTGGCGGTGGCTTTGGTCGGCACGCTGTTGACCATCAGGACCATCAGCCGGATCGGTCCGGTGGAATCCCTGCGTGCCGCCATCGCCCCGCCGAAAACGATCGGCTGGATGCGGCGCATCCTCGCCTCGCTGTGCCTATTGGCCGCCTTGGCGTTCATGCTGGTGCCGGTCATGCAGGCGCAGTCCATCCCCGCCAACCAACTCACCCGCCTGCACACCGCCGAGCCCATCCTCCCCATCGGTATGGGCAGCACGTTCGGCTTCGTGCTCCTGCTGGCGGCGATCTGCCTGGCCGGTCCCGCGTTGCTGGGCGTGGTCACGAGCTGCTGGACCGGAATCATCGCCCCGCATGCCTCCTCCTGGCTGGTGGCATGCCAGCAGGCCGGCAGCCGCATGCGCAACCTCAGCTCAACGGTCATACCCTTGGCCGTGGGTGTGTCTTTGCTGATGATGACCGACTCCTTCTACCTGACCAGCACCGAATCCAGCCGTCTGCTTCCTCCCAACTTGGAGGTTAGCAGCTCCGATTTCTCCATGCTCATCACCCTCCTTGGCCCCGCGCTGGTCGTCACGCTGGCCGGGGTGTGCGCCGGCTATCTCATCTCGACCCACGGCCGGAGCCTGGACCTGTCTCTTGTGGCAATTACAGGTGCCGATCCCAGCCAACTCGAGCTCATGTCCGCCTTCGAAGGACTCATCATGGCGACGACCACGGCCCTGGTGTCTTTCGTCTCCAGTCTCCTGCCGATCGTCGCGTATGCCGCGGGCTTCCGCAAGATCTTCGGTGCCTCCCGCATCGGCATACCATGGGCCCACTGGGCGCTGGTCTACCTCATCCTCGCCGCGGCGGCATCACTGGCCTCATGGATCACAGTGCGCAAGACGGTACGCCAGTCCCCCGCCGCCGTGATAGCACGGTACACTGGCGAATGAGTCCGAGCTTCCTCGGCATGCTCCATGAGGGGGAGACGCAATGAACGTCATGGCAACCGACCTGTTCAGGATTCTCGGCAAACTCCACGTGGACAGATTCGTCATGCCCATCCTGAGCCTGCTTTATACGGTCATCTATATCAGTGCGCCTCTCTTCCCGCCGGACTGGGCCGAACGCATTCCTTTGCCCATATGGAAGACGATCATCGCTCTGTTCGGCCTCCTAAGTGCCTGCCTGTTGTACTGGAGCAGGCGGGCACCCCTGTGCGTCACCACCATCGAGGCCTTGGCATACATCGGCCTATCGGCCGTCACCTTGGACGGCAGCTTCCTGATCCCTCTGGTGGGAGCGCTCTATTTCTGCGTTTCCCTGTCTCCGGCGAGCAAGGCGGTCGCGGGGATATGCGAGACCGCCATAGCCGTCAGCGTGGTCACCTTCGGCATGCATGACGGCAACATGCTCTTCCTTGAATGGGCGGCCCGCATGGCGGCTGTCACGGCCGTCATAGCCGCCGCCATCGCCGTCAGGGCCTACCGGATATGGCGCGAGGCCGAACAGCGCGCGGACCGGGAGCGCATTCGCACCGAGATGCTCACAAGGCAAAGAAACCAGGCCATATCCCGCGCCCAAGTCGCCGCGGAACTGCACGACAGCGTGGGGCACGACCTGACCACGATCATCGCGTTGACCCAAGGCTTCGCGGAAGCGACCGATGTCAGCGAACTGCACGCCGCGCTCAAGGACATTGGCCAAGTCGCAAGGGAGGGATTGGCTGACACCCGCCATGCCGTCCATACCCTGGTCCAGCGCCACGAGGAGCTTTCTCTGCAAGAGGACGCGATGGAAACGACCCAGGCGTCCGATTCCCGGAGCGGATTCGGTTCGACGCCGCATTCACTCGACGAGATCGACGCCGTGGTCGCCCATGCCCGCGCGGCGGGCCTGGCCGTGGTCCTCACCGAAACAGGCCGTCGATGCCACGACCCGGAACAGGACAACCTCTGCTTCATCATCTGCAGAGAGGCGATCACCAACACGCTCCGGCACGCATCGGAACCAACCACCATCATCCTCTCCCGGGACTACGGAGATGACGGAACCCTCCACATCAGCCTCCATGATGACGGGCATATGAGCGAGCATCCCGGGGCCGACCGGAAGACACCCGTCAAAGACCACCCGGGAATCGGACTGAAGCAGATCGGCGAGCAATGTCTGCAGACCCATGGAAGCCTGAGCTATGGGCCAGACGAGAACGGGGGCTGGACGGTAAAAGCCACCCTGCCCGCCACCGGCAAGAAGGAGGACGATTCCCATGATTGACGTGATGCTGGTCGATGACATCACGCTCCTTCGCAAGGGGCTTACACGCATGATCGAGGCCGACCCGGACCTACGGGTCTCCGATCAGGCGTCAAACGGCCAGGAGGCGGTGACCACGCTGCGCAAGCTCGAGGAAACCGGACGGCCGCTGCCCCACGTGATTCTCATGGATGTCCGCATGCCCGTGATGGACGGCATCAGCGCCACCGCGATCATCTCCAAAGAGTTCCCCACCATCCGCACACTGATCCTGACCACCTATGACGAGGACGACTACGCATTCACCGGGCTGCATGCAGGAGCCTACGGATTTCTGCTCAAGGACGTGTCCACCCGAGATCTCCATCAGGCCATCCACGCCGTGGCCGACGGCGACGCAGTGCTCACTCCCCGCATCACCGCGGAGATCATCAACCGAGACAGGGCGCACGCCCGCCGCAAAGACGACGAAGATCAGGCCAGGCAACAGCTCGGCAGGCTTACCCCAAGGGAGTATGAGATCGCAGGGCTGATCGCGCAGGGGCTATCCAACCAGGAGATAGCCCAGCGCCTCACCATCGAGGTCGCCTCCGTCCGACGGTACGTCAGCCGCATCCTCGACAAGACCGGCCTGCGCGACCGCACGCAAATCGTCATCGCCTGGTTCCGATCCGGCGCAACCAACTAGACGCGCGACCGCAAGTCAAGCATGGAGTCCGCGTTCCGTTTGGAAGCTTATAGTTGGATATCGAACAGTTGTTTGAATAAGGAGAGCGGAGATGGCCACACATGACATCTGGAACCCTTGGCATGGGTGCCATAAGGTGTCGGCCGGATGCCGCAACTGCTATATGTTCCAGCTCGATGCGCAGCGCGGCGTCACCACTCCGCCCACGGTGGTGCATCGCACGCAGGAGTTCGACAAGCCGCTGAGAAAGGACCGGCACGGCGATTTCAAAATCAAGGCGGGCGAGCGGATCCGCGTGAACATGACCTCGGACACCTTCGTCGAGGAGGCCGACGAGTGGCGCGACGAGATGTGGGATATCATCAGGCGACGCTGCGACGTGGTGTTCTATATCCTGACCAAACGCCCAGAACGCATCGCCGGGCATCTGCCGGCGGATTGGGGCGAGGGGTACGAGAATGTGATCCTGCACGTCACCACGGAGAACCAGAACATGTTCAGCCGTCGCTGGCCGGTGTTCGAGGCGATTCCCGCAAAGCACAAAGGACTGACGTTGGCGCCGCTGCTGGGACCGATCGACTTGGGGCCGGCGTTGGAGTCGGGCCAGATCGAGCAGATCGAATGCGGCGGCGAGAACTACGCGAACCCGCGCCCCTGCGATGTGGCGTGGGTGTACGACATCGCCGCGCAGTGCCTCAAGCATACGACCAACTTCTGCTGGTACGAGTCCGGCACCGACCTGCGCTGGCACGGGCGGCCGCTACGGAACCTGCCGTGGAAAACCGAACAGTCGCGCTTCGCGTTCCTCGCCGGCACCAACCGCAGGCATCTCGACGTCCGCTTCCGCCTGTTCGATCCGGTCTACCACCGGGAGCTGGACGATGACGAGCTGTACCATCCGCAGTACAACGATTCGCGCTGTCTGTTCTGCGCGAGCCGCATGATCTGCAACGGGTGCAACAGCAGCGACCACTGCCCGAAGGATCTGCGCTTCGTCCCCGTCGAGGAGTTGGAGCGAATCGAGGCGGGCAAGCATGACGAGATGATGCGCTGGTTCCATTCCGGCGAGCATTGGATTCGCACCAAAGCCTAAAGATGCTTCGACTCCACTGCGCTCCGCTCAGCATGACGCAGTAATCAACAGTAGGAGATCCTTCGACTCCGGGCTACGCCCTTCGCTCAGGATGACGAAGACAAAAAACGTCATTCCGAGCGAAGTGGCGTCCTTCCTCGTCATTCCGAGCGGAGCGCAGCGGAGTCGAGGGATCTGTGGAAGGCCGGCTATCCGACGATGACGGGCGTCACGCGCTCCGCAGCTGGGCGGCGACCTGCACGGCCTCCACGCTGGCACCGGCCTTGTTGCGGGTCTCCTGCCATTCGGTGGCGGGCACGGAGTCGAGCACGATGCCCGCGCCGGCCTGCACGCTCGCCTCATGGTCGCGCAGGAACGCGGTGCGGATGGCGATGGCCATGTCCATATTGCCGGAGAAGTCGAAGTAGCCGACGGTGCCGCCGTAGATGCCGCGGTCGGCGAGCTCCAGCGCGTCGATGATCTCGATGGCGCGCGGCTTGGGAGCGCCAGACAGCGTGCCCGCCGGGAAGGCGGAGGTGAACACGTCGAAGGCGGTCATATCGGGATTCACACGGCCGGTGACCGTGGAGCAGATATGCATGATGTGGCTGAAGCGCTTGATGTCCATCAGGCTGACCACCTCGACGGATTCCGGCGCGCACACACGGCTCAAATCGTTGCGGGCCAGATCGACCAGCATGATGTGCTCGCTGCGCTCCTTCGGATCGGCGAGCAGCTCCTTGGCCAGCGCCTCGTCCTCCTCCACGGTGGCGCCGCGCGGGCGGGAGCCGGCGATCGGGAAGGTCATGGCATGGCCGTTGTCCACCTTGATAAGGGTCTCCGGACTGGAGCCGATCACGTTGAAGTCGCGGCCTTCGGCGTCGGTAAGCGCCATGAAGTACATGTACGGGCTGGGGTTGAGGGTGCGCAGCACGCGGTACACATCGAAGGGGTCGGCCGGGGAGTCGATGTCCACACGCTGGGAGATGACCACCTGGAACACGTCGCCGTCGATGATGTGCTGTTTGGCGACCTCCACGGCCCGTTCATAGTCGCCTTTCGGCGTGCGGAATCGCAGTCCGGGCTGGGCGACGGACGGATCGAGCACGCTGACGCGGGCCTCGCCGGGCGTGGGCGTGGCGGCGTTGCGCTGCATCGCGTCAAGCCGGGCGATGGCCTCGTCGTAGACGATGTCAGCACGCGTGGGCTTGTCGTCGAAGTTGACCGCGTTGGCGATCAGCCACACCGATCCGGAGACGTGGTCCACCACGGCGATGTCGGTGGCGAGGGCGAGCACCAATTCCGGCTGTCCGGTCTCGTCGGGGGCTTCGGCGCGCAGGGTCGGCTCCCAATGGCGAATCGCGTCCCATCCGACCGACCCGACCAGACCGCTGGTCAGATTCGGCAGGCCCTCCACACGCGGGGCCTTGAGGGTTTTGAGCGCGGCGTGGGCGACCTCGATCACGTCGCCTTCCTTCGGCACGCCGACCGGCACTTGGCCGAGCCAGTCGGCCCGACCGTGGTTGGATCGCAGCTGGGCGATCGAATCGACGCCGATGAAACTGTACCGGCTCCATGATCCGCCGTATTCCGCCGATTCGAGGATGAACGTGCCGGAACGTCCGCCGGCGAGCCGCTCGTAGAAGCCGACCGGCGTGAGCGAATCGGCAAGCAGTCGGCGCACGATCGGCACCACGCGGTAGCCCTGGTCGGCGAGTTCGTGGAACTGCGCGCGGTCGGGCCAGGTCTCGCCCCACTGCAGATGTTCGACGCTGCATTCGCTCATGGCGGCTCCTTCCGTCTCCCGCGTCTTGCGCGCGGACTTCCGTCATGGACAAGCGCGCCGCTCCCATAACGGGTTTCATGGTGTTCTGAACGACTACCCTACCCGATGTCGTTCGCTTATGGCTGCTCCGGCCGTCGGACGTGTGTTCGGCGGACCGTTCGGCTACGGACGGTGGCCTTGCGCAACCGGCAGCGGGCCTCCCTCGAGGAAGCAGCTGCGTTTGCCGGTATGGCAGGCGGCCCCCACCTGGTCGACCTCGACGAGCAGCGCGTCGCCGTCGCAGTCGAGCGAGACGGCCTTGACGTACTGGGCGTGTCCGGAGGTGTCGCCTTTGCGCCAGTATTCCTGGCGGGAGCGCGACCAGAAGGTCACGCGGCCTTCGGTGAGCGTGCGGCGCAGCGCCTCGTCGTTCATATAGCCGACCATCAGCACCTCACGGGTGTCGTGCTGCTGCACGACGGCCGCGACCAGTCCTTTGTCGTCGCGTTTGAGACGCGCGGCGATGCGCGGATCCAGCGTTTCGCTGTTGTCGTATTCCATTCGTACCTCCTGCCGTTCCCTCGCGCGGCGAGGGAGGCGGCGTTATGTTCGGTCGTCGTCCGTTCGTCGGACGTTGGCGGCACCAGCCGGCATCCTCGCGCCGTGGTCAAGTGCCTTCATCCCGTCCGGCGGATGGGTCCGCTTCAGCGGACCGTGTATCCCGCACCCTTGATGGCGTCCTTGACCTCGCGGATCGACACCTTGCCGTAGTGGAAGATCGACGCGGCGAGCACCGCGTCGGCACCGGCCTCGATGGCTGGCGGGAAGTCGGAGGCCTTGCCCGCGCCGCCGGAGGCGATGATCGGAATCCTCACCTGGCTGCGCACGGCGCGGATCATCTCCAGATCGAAGCCCTGCTGCGTGCCGTCGGCGTCCATCGAGTTGAGCAGGATCTCGCCCGCGCCCAGCTCCTCGGCCCGTTTGACCCACCAGATCGCGTCGATGCCGGTGGATTTGCGGCCGCCCATCGTGGTGACCTCGAAGCCGGAGCGCGTATGCTGCTCGCCTTTCTCGCGGCGGGCGTCCACGGAGAGCACCAGCACCTGGTTGCCGAAACGTTCGGACACACGGCTGATCAGCGTCGGATCGTTGATGGCGGCCGTGTTGACGCCGACCTTGTCCGCGCCGCAACGCAGCAGCGAGTCCACATCCTCGGGGCTGCGCACGCCGCCGCCGACGGTCATGGGGATGAACACCTGTTCTGCGGTGCGGCTCACCACGTCGATCATGGTGCTGCGATGCGAGCTGGACGCGGTCACGTCGAGGAACGTGATCTCGTCCGCGCCCTGACGGTAGTATTCGCCGGCCAATTCGACCGGATCGCCCGCGTCACGCAGGTTCTCGAAATGCACGCCCTTGACCACACGACCCGCGTCGACGTCCAGGCACGGAATCACTCGAACCGCCAGCGACATACTGCTCTCCCCTTAGGTTGGATTACTTTCAGCTTGATGACGACCTTCAGGTTACCGGCCCGACGTTACAACAATCCGCAGGTTCCCGCATGGTGGGCCGACTTTTCCCCACGCAGTGCCATGATGGAAGACAGGAAGGTCGGAGGAATCGTATGGAACCAGTGATTGAGCGCACTTTGCGTCGCGGGCGCGAAACCCTTGCCGCCGTCAACGAGGTGGAACGGCTGTATCTGCGCGATTGGATGGATGTGGTGTTCATCTACGCGATCAGCGGATTCGTCGGCACTTTGCACGAAACCTGTTGGACGCTGTTGTCCAAGGGCGTGTTCGAGGATCGCAGCGGGTCGATCCTCTCCCCGTTCAACTATGTGTACGGGCTGGGCGCGCTGGCGATTTTCTTCGCCCTGCGCGGCCTGCGCAAGGGGCATCAGGTGTTCGTCGTGGGCGCGCTGCTCGGCGGCGTGCTCGAGTATTCGATGAGCGTGATCCAACAATATCTGCTGGGCAGCCGTTCCTGGGATTATTCGCAGCTGCCGTTGAATATCGGCGGACGCACCACCGTGCCGTTCATGCTGTTCTGGGGATTGCTGTGCTTCGTCATCGTGCGGTGGATCCTGCCGTTAATGCTGCATGTGGTGCACGCCATCGACGACGACCATCGCAGAACGATCGCGGTTATCCTGCTGGTATGGATCGTCGTGGATTATTGCGTGACATTACCGGCCATCTTCCTGTACGCGCAGCGCGCCGACGGATTCTCGGGCGGCGGATGGCTCGCCGACGTGATCAACACCGTGTTCAATGACGCGTTCATGCGCCGGCACTTTCCCAATATGAGGGTGTGAGATGGGCGGGGTCGCACGGACGGTGGCTCCGGCACCTTCCGTGCGACCCTCCAAACGCCCCGAATCGAACAAAAAGACGTATGAATCCTTGAGATTCCGCCAATTCGGCATGTGATGTCATGTTCGGTTGATGTGAGGAAAAGTCGCACGACGCTCTTCTCCCGCCTCCTCCGTGCGAAAGCCGCCCTTCATCGCTTCTTCATGATTCCTTTATAAGGTCTCATAAGCCGCCGGGCCACGGCCTCATAGGGTGGCGGATATGAGAAGCAAACATCTGATGACATGTCTCGCGATCGCGGCGTCGCTGATCGCGGTGTTCACCGGCGCATGGTTCGCAGCCCAAACGGACACGACGATTCCGCAGGCCACATATTCCGAACAACAGTGGAATCTCATCGTCGTGAACCGATGGAACGCCATCCCCGACGACTATCCCACGCCGACCCTGACCGAACTGGATAACGGCGAACGCGTCGACGCGCGCATCTACGAGGATCTGCAACGCATGTTCGATGCGATGCGGGCGGATGGACTCGACCCGGAGGTCACCGCCGGATTCCGCACGCGCAAGGTGCAGCGGCAACTGATGGACGAGAAGATCGCCGAATACCGCGAACAGGGACTGTCCTCGAAGGACGCGAAGGAGCAGGCCGAGCAGTGGGTGGCGATTCCCGGCACCAGCGAGCATGAGATCGGCTTGGCGGTCGATATCAACACGCGCAATTCCACCGGTGCCGCCGACAGTCAGGACGTGTATGCATGGCTGGCCGACAACGCCTGGCAATACGGGTTCATCCTGCGCTATCCGAGTGATAAGACCGACATCACCGGCAATATGTACGAGCCATGGCATTACCGGTACGTGGGAATCGACGCCGCGTACGCCATGCACGGCACCGGCCAATGTTTGGAGGAATACACGCGATAGGTGCCAACGTTCATGGATTCTTCATCATTCGCCGCCTGTGTCGTGTTCGGAAGACCGCTCGAATCGATTAGCGTGGAGGTCGGATGTCGAGGGAAAGGAACGACGATGGGATGCCAGTCCAGCGAGGTCGCCACGGGAGGCGCAAACGGCGCGACCATACTGGTCGTGGATGACGAGCGGGAGATCGCCGATCTGGTCGCGCTGTATCTGGAAGCGGAGGGGTTTGCGCCTCAGGTGCGCTATGATGCCGAGACCGCATTGGCCGCCATCGCGCAACGTCCGTTCGATCTGGCGGTGCTGGACGTGATGCTGCCGGTCGTCAACGGCTTCCAACTCTGCCGTGAGATCCGCAGACACCACACGTATCCGGTGATCATGCTCACCGCCAAGGACGCCGAGGTCGATAAAATCGCCGGACTGAATTTCGGCGCGGACGATTATCTCACCAAGCCGTTCCGCCCGTTGGAGCTGGTCGCCCGGGTCAAGGCGCAGCTGCGTCGACGTCGGCAATACGATGCCGGATTGCGGGCTGGTCCCATGCCGGGCGATGCCGTCTCGATGGCCTCCCGAACGGGCGCGTCCGTCGCTTCCGTCGTACTGTCGTATCGGGGGCTTGAGCTCAACGCGCTCACGCATGAATGCACGGTGGATGGTGATCCGGTGCAGCTGACGCCCACCGAGTTCGCGATCGCGCGCGTGCTGTTGGAGCGTCTCGGACAGCCGGTGAGTTCGGAGGAGATGTTCCACGAGCTGTGGGGCGACGAAACCTATATCAAAACCAGCAACACGATCAGCGTGCATGTGCGCCATCTGCGCGAGAAGTTAGGAGACAACGTTGACAAGCCGACCTATATCCGCACCGTATGGGGCATCGGATACAAAATCGGGTGAGATGCTCGTCGGATATGACGTCCGCCCCTATCCGCCCTCCACGGGCGGCGGCGCGGCGCGTCCATCCCGTATGGATGGAACTTCCCAGGACGACCGCCCCGGCCATCAGGAGGGGACCCGCCTGGCGCAGGGCATGCTGCTGCGCGTCGCCGTCATGCTCGCCGTGGCGGTGGCCGCCGTCGGATTCTTCGCGCTCACGTGGGATTCCGACACGCTGTACAACGTTCTGGTCCTGTCGCTGGGCATGTCCGACGAACAGGCGCTGGGACTGCTCGCGCTGATGCGCAACAACTCGCTGCCGTTGCTGATAGCCGTCGCGGCCCTGGTGCTGTTCGTCGGCTACCACGCGTCGTTGAAACCGTATTGCGTGCGCTACTTCAGCGCATTGTCCCACGGCATCGACGCGCTGACGGACAGCGGCCGGACCGACATCGCACTGCCTGCGAAGATGGCGCAGACCGAAGCCAAGCTCAACCAGGTCAAACACGAGCTGGAACGGCGGGATATGGAGGCGCGGCTCGCCGAACAGCGCAAAAACGATCTGGTCATGTATCTCGCGCACGACATCCGCACGCCGTTGACCTCGGTGATCGGCTATCTGAGCCTGCTCGACGAGGTGCCGGACATGCCCGACGCGCAGCGCCGCAAATATATCGGCATCGCCCTGCGCAAGGCGCAACGGCTGGATACGCTCACCGACGAATTCTTCGACATCACGCGATACAACATGCAGACCATCGCCTTGGACCGACAGCGGCTCGATCTGACGACACTGCTCATGCAGCTGAGCGAGGAGTTCCATCCGCAACTGGAGGAGCATGGCAATACGGTACGGCTGGATCTGCCGCAGCGGCTTGAGGTCGACGCCGACGCGCAGAAGCTGGCGCGCGTGTTCAACAATCTGTTGCGCAACGCGATCTCCTACGGCACGCGGGGCACCGACATCGCCATCCAAGCGTGGGACGACCCCGACCAAGGGATGGCCTGCGTGTCGGTGTCGAGCGTCGGACGGACGATTTCGCCGGACAAACTGACGCGCATCTTCGACAAATTCTATCGCCTTGACGACTCGCGCGGCAGCTCGTCCGGAGGTTCCGGGCTGGGCCTGGCCATCGCCAAACAGATCGTGGAGCTGCATGGCGGCGCGATCGGAGCGTCCAGCGTCGACGGGACCACCACATTCGTGGTGTCGCTGCCGACCGGTGTCGCACGGCAGGCCGACCCGATCGCGTCCGTGCGACCCCCGAGCGGCTTCGAAACGCACACGAAATGATGAAAAACGCCGGAAATCCGCCGATCAGGCGTGTGAGGTCATGTGCGATTGGTGTTCGGAAAAGTCGCACAAGTCGGCCGACGGGAGGGCTTCGTGCGAAGACGTCACCGCTCCTTGGCCGCCAGCTGTCCGCAGGCGCCGTCGATATCCTGGCCGCGGGTGTCGCGTAGGGTGGCGGTGATGCCGGCGGCATGTAGAATCTCCAGGAACCGCGCCTCATCCTCCGGTTTGGAGGCGGTCCATTTCGATCCCTCGATCGGATTGAGCGGGATCGGGTTGACGTGCGCCCAGTTGTCGCCGTAATGGTTGAGTCGCCTGGCCAATAGCCGCGCATGTTCGGCCTGGTCGTTGATGCCGCGCATCAGCGCGTATTCGATGCTCACGCGGCGTTTGGAGGCCAACCAGTAGTCGTGCGCGGCGTCAAGCACCTGCGTGGTATTGAAGCGCTTGTTCATCGGCACGAGTTCGTCGCGCAGCTCGTCGCTCGGTGCGTGCAGCGAGACGGCCAGACGCACCGGAATGCCCTCGGCGGTGAGTTTCTTGATGCCGGGAACCACGCCGACGGTGGAGACGGTGATGTTGCGCGCGGAGATGCCGAATCCCTCCGGCGGCATGGCGGAGATCTGACGCACTGCGGACAGCACGGACCTGTAGTTGCCCATCGGCTCGCCCATGCCCATGAACACGATGTTGCTCAAGCGTCCCGGCCCGCCCGCGACCTCGCCGTCGCGCATCATCATGGCGGCGACGCGCACCTGTTCCAGGATCTCGCCGGTGGACATGTTGCGGGTGAGTCCCAGCTGGCCGGTGGCGCAGAACGGGCATCCCATGCCGCAGCCGACCTGCGAGGAGATACACAGCGTGGTGCGCGTCGGGTAGCGCATGAGAACGGATTCGATCAGCGAGCCGTCGAACAGCTTCCACAGGGTTTTGATGGTGGTGCCCTCGTCGGCCACCTGACGGGTGACCTCGGTGATGAGTTCGGGGAAGAACGCGGCGGCCGCCTCCTCGCGCTTAGACGCGGGGAAATCGGTGAATTCGGCGGCGTTCACATCGAAGTGGCCGTAATAGTGGTTCGCGAGCTGTTTGACGCGGAATTTCGGCAGGCCGAGCTTTTTCGCCGTCTCGACGCGCTCGTCCTCGGTCATGTCGGCGAAATGCACGGGCGGCTTGCCGCGCCGCGCATGGTCTTTGGAGAGCACGTCGCGGAACGCGCCGGAGGTGCCGCCAGGGGTGATGCCGGTTTCAGGCTGTTCGGTGGTGGAAATGGTGGTTTCGCTCATAGTGCCTCTTGACGATGGTTGGGATCCCTCGACTGCGCTCGGGATGACGGTGGTAGCTACGTTCGGGATGACGGTGGTGACTGCGCTCGGGATACGTTGGTGATGATTATTCGTCATGCTGAGCGGAGCGTAGCGAAGTCGAAGCATCTCCGCAGGCTGACATTGGTAACTCGCGTGGAATAACGGAAACGCTCACAGACCGGTCACCCACAGCAGCGCGCACATGAAGGGCGCGCTCATCAGGATGGAATCGACGCGGTCCATCACACCGCCGTGCCCTTTGAGCAGATGGCCCATGTCTTTGAGGCCCAGATCCCTTTTGATCATGGACGCGCACAGGTCGCCGAAGGTGCCCACCGCACCCACCAGCACGCCGGCGACGATGGGAACCCACCAGCGGGTGGCCCACACGTCCGCGTCATAGGTGCAGAAGAACACGGCGAACGCGCCCACCATGGCGAACAGCATCGATCCGGCCAGTCCCTCCCAGGATTTCTTGGGGGAAATACGCGGCGAGAGTTTGTGCTTGCCCAACCATGCGCCGGCGAACAGGCCGCCGGTGTCGGAAAGCGCGGGCAGGAACACCAGCATGATCGCGTGGGCGACGGGATGCTCCCCCGGCAGCGAGATCACGATGCAGGAGGCGAGCAGCGGAATGTACAGGACGGTGAGGATGGAGACCGCCACATGCGACAGTCGGCTATGCCACTGCTCTCCCCCGTCGTGGTTGAAGGAGGATTCCAGACGCGCGCCGGCTTCGGTTTGGGAGAGTTTTCCGGCCACCGCAAGCGACAGGCGGTTGCCGAAGCTCAGTTTGGCGGTGGCGGCCAGAGAGACCAGCATCAGCGACATCAGCACGCACAACGCCGCCGCCTCGAGATGATATGGGGAGTAATAGGTGGCGAACAGGGTGACCGACGAGCACACCCACAGCATGACCACAGGAATGTGCAGGCCGACGGTGGCGAAGTCGACGCGCAGCTCCCACAAGGCGAGGATCATGAACACGACGATCAGCGCCACGAACAGGTCGATGCTGATCAGCAGACAGGCGAGGATCAATATGACAAGGGCCGCGCCGGTGGCGATCGCCTGCGGCATATTGCGTCCGGTCTTCTTGTTGATGTTGTCGAGCGTCTCCTCGGCGTTCCTCTCCAACTGTTCGTTGCGTTCCATCAGGTCCTCCAGCATCGTCAATCTGTGACCACTATAGCGTGAGGCTGGGCGTTAGCAGGATTCTTTCGTCCTGTCGCGCGCCCAGCCTCACACCTATTCGGAAGGTCCGACCCTCAAAAACCGTCAGAGGACTCGCCATCGTCCGGTTATCGAGAAAGGATGGCCTGTCTCAGACCTCCATGATCTCCTTCTGCTTGGCTTCCAGCAGCGCGTCGATCTCGTCGGTGATCTGCTTGGTGACCTTGTCGAGATCCTTGAGCAGACGGTCGCCCTCATCCTCGCCCATATCGCCGTCCTTGACGGACTTGTCGATGGTTTCCTTGGCCTTGCGGCGGATGTTGCGCACCGCCACCTTGCCGTCTTCGGCCTTGGTCTTGGCGAGCTTGACGTATTCCTTGCGACGCTCCTCGGTGAGTTCCGGCATGGTCAGGCGGATCACATTGCCGTCGCGGTTCGGACTCACGCCGAGGTCGGAGTTGCGGATCGCCTTCTCGACCGCCGCGGCCTGGGAGGCATCGAACGGGGTGACTGCGAGGGTGCGCGGTTCGGGCACGCCGATGGAGGCGACGGCCTTGATCGGCGTGGGTGAACCGTAGTAGTCCACCATGATGCCGTTGAGCAGCGCCGGGTTGGCGCGGCCGGTGCGGATGCCGGCGAAGTTGTCCTTGGTGTTTTCGATGGTTTTGGCCATCTGGTCCTTGGCCTGATCGATGAGGGTTGCCATGTGTTGCTCCTTTGTGGATGTGCGGTTCTGCTGTGAACGCTGGTTGGTTTATCTGGTGGCGGATTGGGTCATTCGGCCACGCGCGATTCGGCGGTGGAGACGAGGGTGCCGATCTCCTCGCCGACGAGGGCGCGGGTCACGTTGCCTTCGCCTTCGAGTCCGAAGACGCGGATGTGCTGCTTGTTGTCGCGGGCCATCGACAGGGCGGAGGCGTCCATGACGGCGAGATTGTCGACGAGGGCGCGGTTGTAGCTCAAGGTTTCGAAGCGTTTGGCGCTTGCATCCTTGCGCGGGTCGGCGGTGTAGACGCCATCGACGCCGTTCTTGCCCATCAGCACCTCGTCGCAGTGGATTTCGAGCGAACGCTGGATGGAGACCGTGTCGGTGGAGAAGTACGGCATACCGGCGCCGGCGCCGAAGATCACCACACGGCCCTTCTCGAGATGACGGATGGCTTTGAGCGGGATGTACGGCTCGGCGACCTGGCCCATGGTGATGGCGGTCTGCACGCGGGTGGCCTGCCCCTCCTGCTCCAGGAAATCCTGCAGCGCGAGGCAGTTCATCACCGTGCCGAGCATGCCCATGTAGTCGCCGCGGGAGCGGTCGATGCCGGCCTGCTGGAGTTCCGCGCCGCGGAAGAAGTTGCCGCCGCCGACCACGATCGCGACCTCGACTCCTTGCCGTACTGCGGGAACGATCTCCTCGGCGATGCGGCGGATCACATGCGTGTCGATACCGACCCTGCCGCCGCCGAACGCTTCGCCGGACAGTTTGAGCAGAACCCTGCGGGGCTTGTCTCCTGCGTCTTCGCCAGTCATACGTTGCCTTTCTCTTGAGGCTCAGGAATTACCGATTTCCAAGCATATCGGCTATTCGCGACGGCCGTCCGCACGACGCGCACACGACGGCTACGGCGCCGCTGCGTGTTCCACCGCATCGCCTCACCTTCCATATGCATCGATCATGGAAGCGAAATCCAAGTCCCGTCGTCTACGCGACTCCGCATCGTCAAGGCTCCAACAATCGCGATAGTCGACATCGATTTCGCCGGCAGCAAACCGGCTCAGTAGCGCGTCGCGTTCGCGGCGCAGCCGCTCGATTATCGACTCATGTTGCTCACCATATCGTTCATTGTTCCACAACCGTCCGCTTTGCCGAAAGACACGACGATCCCTTCAACGTGTTTGCGATGCCCGGTCCGTGCGGAAAGAACAATCGGCCACGAGCCGATAGGATTCGACCAGCTGGTCGAGCCGTATGGAGGCGTTGGCGGAGCTTGTCGAGGGCAGTATGGTCATCGGCAAATCTTCGTAGCCCGCTTCGATCAACGCCGGCACGCAAAGTTTTCGGTACAGTTGCCCCGCTTTGGCACCTGTGGCGAACACATGGGCGATACTCGACCGCGAGACGACGGAGGCGATGTCGTTGGGCACCGCGTTGCGGATGCTTGCGTCACTGGCGCCTGCGATGTCGCAGGAGGCGACCACATCCCACAATGCGACATGATGACTGATCGCGAACCGTCGCCGCGCCTCGACCAGCGCTTCTTCCGTCATCGCTTTGTCAGGGTCGAGGCAGGAGTCATCATCGAACACCGCCGCCATCACGGGCCAGAACCTGTTGTGCGGATGCCCGTAATAGAACCGCATCTGTCGTGATTTGGGGCTTGGCATGGATCCCAGCACCAGTACGCCCGAGTCGGCATCCCATACCGGACCGAACCCATGTTCCACATGTTCGAGCCGGTCGACAGTCAGTCGGCAACGTCCCAACGACGACTCCTTTCAATCGATTCCAAAAGTCCCAGCGACGTCTCATACAATCCGTGAATCGTTATGGTCGTCACATCGCTCATGTCTCCACACGATCGTCGCCTGGCTTAGAGCAACTGTGTCCAGTTTCGAAAAACAATTCTCGATTACCGCACGTCCTTCATAAGAGCTTTGCGCAACTGGGAAAGTTCGTTTTCGGAAACACCCCAGTTATGCACGACATGGTATGAGGGATAATCGAAAAGCACAGTGGCCAAATCAGCTTGCCGCTCACAAATCATACGATGGTTGACGGGGTTGAAATACACGTCGAACCCTTCGACATGCCCACGCGCACGCAAATCAGTCATAGAAGCGGACATAGCCGAACATCTCCTGCCATGCCATGACAATACTGGGCGAGACGGAACGAAGGAACTCTGCGATGCCGCGCAACTCCTTTGTTGTCATATCCGAACATTCTTTCTCCAACTACACATCGCCATTTTCGAGGATCCAGAATTTCGCCGCGGACGGAGATTGTCTGCCACGAGCCACGTGCACGTGAATAGGCTCGTCATTTTCATTCGCCCAAAAATAAACGAGAAAACCACTGATTCTATACAGCCCAGGCATTCCCGACTCCCCCATGCCGTGCATATTCCATAATGGATTTCATGCCTCGAACTGTACTGACAAGGAACGTCGCAGCAACACGATCATCAAACCCGTTATTCTCGACAATGCGACCTTCCGGAAGCGTCACTTCGAGATGCCTATCCCCTTTATCGAAAAATACAAGAACATTGTCATCCACAGTCACATCAGAATGCGTGACTTTAACTCCATCCCCTGTTTCGTAATAATCGAAAATACGCATGACAACCTCCTTTATCGCACATTGTACGCGACTATCCCCCAACGTGACTCATCGTTAACTCAACGTCTCATACCAGCCTCCGCCGCCTTTGGCAGGAATGCTATATCTCGTCGATAAGGTGACGGAGCAGCGACTCGCGGCGGTTGATGATCATGTCGGTGATGCGGTACGACTCGGTGTCCTCATAGGAGATGGGATGTACCCGCCCATCGTCGAACGAGAGAATCGTGGCGTTTGGCAAGGCGAGCAGCACCGGCGAATGGGTGGCGATGATGAACTGCGAACCGGCTTGCGCGAGTTCGGACAGCAACGCCAGCAACGAAAGCTGACGCTGTGGGGAAAGCGCGGCCTCGGGCTCATCCATCACACAGAGACCCGGACCGCTGAACGACTGTATCCAACTCATAAAGCTTTCGCCGTGGGATTGCTCGTGCAGTCTCGCGCGCGCATCGGACCTGCCGACGGCGTATTCACGCGCCTTGGTGGCCATGGTGAAGAAGCTCTCCGCGCGCAGGAAGTAGCTGGACTGAGTCAACGACCGTTGCCGCTCCACGAGTACCGCATCGGCCAGTTCGGACACATCGTCGTAGGTGGAGAAACGATAGTTGCGCGTACCGCCTTCCGCATTGAATCCGCAGGCGAGCGCGATCGCTTCCAGCAGCGTGGACTTACCGGATCCGTTCTCCCCCACGAAGAACGTCACCGGCACGTCGAATGTCACCTCATCAACGTCCTGTAACGCCGTGATGCCCCGCACATAGGAGCCGTCAGGCAACGCGTTCCAATCAATACGCACCCGACGTACAAACAACGGTGATCCCATGCGCCCCACCATACCTCGAACATACCGCGACGTTCAAAACGCATTGCCGCATCACCACCACACCGAGCGCGTAATGACATACACGGCGGCGAACCGTGTATGAAAAGCCTGTTCGCAGTGGGGTTCTCCGCGCTGTTCTGGGACGAGGTCATCGGATGGAATTCCATCGTCGGCTTCGCGCTGATTTTTGCTGCCGTGCTGATGAGCGTCGGCAAGCACGCCGATTAGACGATTCACAGCCTGAACATTGCACGCCCAGCTGAACATCGCAGCCGTTCCGTCTCCTTTGATTTCGCTTGTCGCGGATTTGCGACGACCAAGATGCGTATTCGCCGGACTAATGCGTCACGCACTCGGCGTTGTTTTCAGCCAGACGTTCGAGCATGGTGATCGGATGGGTGCGCTTGGAGAGGGTTTCGGTATATCGCGCGGTGACAGCGAGGAAAATCACGTACACATAGGGCATGCCGAGGTTGGTTTCGAGCAGCGAGTTGACCACCAGCGGCTTCAACGTCTCCTGCAGGCCAAGACCCGCGGAGCGGATGCCGCCGATCAACAGTCCCAATTCCCATCCGAATTGCACGAGCACGCCGATGGCGAGCAGCCAGGGGATGTTCACGCGCTGGGAGCGACGTTCGTGTGCGAGATTCCAGATGATCAAGGCCAGATATCCGACGAATAGAATAAGTGCCATCCATCCGTGATAGGCACCGGTGGTGCGTTGGATGATGATGGGATGGTCGGCTTGATCGGGTGCGAACCGCGCGACCAGCGTCTGCACGATCGGCGGCGCGCAGAACCACCATCCGAGGATGAGCAGCGACCATTCGAACAGATGGCTGTCTTTGGATATCCACAGCCAGATCCATGCGAAATTCGTAAACCCGTAGCTCATCGACATCCACAGCAGCACCCAGAACATCGATCCGCCTTCGATGCTGCGCGTGTGCAACGCGAGGTTGAAGATGCCGTAGTCGACGGCGAAATACAGCACGCCGGCGGCGAGCCCTACCAGCACCGTCATGGTTTTGCGCCGCCACAGCAGCAATCCTGCGAACACCAGCAGAAACGCGATGTCCAACCAGATATACATCGGCGCGAACTGCCGTTTCGCCACAAAGTCCGCGACCTGAGTGGTCTCAGCCGCCGCCGCTATCATCGCATTCTCATACACAACCATCATGCTATCCCGTTGGCACGCCGAGCGACAGGCACGTGCCGCAACAATAGTCGCAAGGCCAAGAGAGGTCGTATGCACGCAACATGGTCCGACCCATGGCTCTATATCGTCGTCATCATTGATTTCTATGTTGTTCCGTCGGCGATTCAGGATACCGGGAGCGGCATAGTTCTGATGCTGATTGTCATGACTCTTGTCCTGTTCGTGACTTCCATAGCGTATGGCCTGCGCCGCGGGCGGCGTTATCAGTATCCGATAATCGTCGTTCTACTGTTCATTCCAACGATATTCATCTTCTGCAATGCCAGCTCCTGGTTCCGCATCATCTCATGCGGCATCATCGCAGCGCTCGGCAACGCATTCGGCAGCCTGCTTACATGCATCTTCAGGAAAGAGTAACCACCTCGCACACCTTGTCATCACAGCGTCATTCCGTGCCAATCTGGCTCTTCGTATTTGGGAACAAGTTCCATAGGTGGATTGGGCAGAGCGAACAGCGCACCATGCCCTAAGGCGTCGCAACAGCATAATCACCCACATACCATTAGCATATAGGCTAAGATAGCGGATATGGAAAGCATTGCAGCATTAAACGAGCGGCGCGCGGCATTGGATTTCACGCAGAGCAGCGTCGCCGACGCCATGGGTGTCTCCGCGCCGGTGCTTTCCCGCGCCGTCAGAGGCAATCCGACGCAGGAATTCCTCGACCGATACAGCGACGCGCTCGACGAGCTGTCCCGCAAAACCACGCCACAACAAATCGCCGATATCGCGCGCCCAATCGCCACCAAACATTTCGTCGACGAGCTCTACCTGTTCGGATCCATGGCGAGAGGCGAGGGCACCGCACACTCAGACGTGGACCTCATCTACCGCTTCTCCCCTGAAGCCAACCCACCGATTGATTCATGGGCGTTGCGCGACGACCTCGAACAGGCGTTCGGCCGAAACGTCGATCTTGTTCGCAAAGACTATTTCACCACGCCGCTGAGCGATCGGCTTGCGGAAACACAGCGGATACTATTCGTCAACAGCGTGACCTCCAAGCCAATGTTCCGCATCATCTGAAAGAAGGAATATGGACACGGCGTATAGCGACCGAGACCTCATCCATATCATCGCCATCATTCGCGCGCTGCATGACGCACAGCGTTTCCTCGGAGACATGACGCTGGAGGAATTCGAAACCGACGACGAAAAGCAGAACGCCGTGGCCATGGCCTTCGCCCGCTGCGGCGAGCACGTCAAAAGGTTATCGGAAGAGTTCAGGCGACATGAAAGCTCCATCGAATGGCGCAAGGTGGCGGGAATGCGTGACTGGATCACCCACAATTACGATGGATTGGATTTCGAAACGCTCTACCATGCGGTGATTGACCAGGCCCCGCAGGTACTCGACGTATTACTTCCCTACGCCGATCAAGCCAGCAACGAACGCATACAGGTCGCCGACCCTTTCGACGTGCCGAACATCGATGAAACGCCACGGTAAGCGCAATCGTCAACGCTTCCGAACATAAGATAAGGACGCTTCACGAATCACGCCGAAATGAGTTCATGATCACGGGCGCGATAGTAGTCGCGGGCGGCGTCCACCAGCGTTCGGATGGGGAATGCGAGGATCTGCGCGCCGCCGACGCTCGTTCGACGGATCGCATCGCCGTGCTTGGCGAGGAAGTGTTCGCCGAATCGGGAGAAGTCCTCGTAGCGGTCGAGTTCCACGGTGTCGAAGGTGACCCATTCGACCGTGCGCTCACCGGTGACCGCGTCGATTTGACGGACCGGTGCGGTCTCTTGAATGACCGGACGCCCGATCAGCGATTCGGCGTGGTGGATGGCCGTGCAGGATTCGAAGTCGGTTCCGAGGAAAATCACCTTGCCGTCCAGTTCGCACAGTCTGGCGATGGGACTGTTCTCGCCGAACGGCATATCGTATACGCCGTTGCCGGCGGCGCCCCGCCCTTCCGCGATTCCGCACAGCCAGTCGGCGTGCGCGCCCCATGCGCTCATCGAATACAACGGATGATCGCTGCGGCGGGTGCCGGGCAGCGCACGGAAATATTCCGGGGTGCGTCCCAATCCATGCACGGGCGTGGTCGCGGCGTCGAACGCGGGCAAGGCGTTGCGCACATCATCGACCAACGCCGCATCCACCGGCGGATATCCCCAGTATTGCGGATCGGACAGGTCCAAGCTCTGCGCCGACATCATGATGTCGCCTTCGCACAGCACGTCCTTGAGCACATCGACCACGGTCTGCTCGCCGCCCGGTATGAATCCGAACGCGCTGAGTTTGGTGTGCACGAAGCATGAGTCCGTGCGCCCCAAACCCACCGCAGTCAACGCCCCGCGAAGCCGCGCCCCTGTGGTCACGGTCTCGATACAGGACTCATCCCAGGACATGGCAGGTCTCTTTTCTGAATTGGGAAAACGGTACGAAGAGAATGTATCATGCATCACCAGTCCGGAGTACGCGAACCATGAACCACGCCCGCGGATGCGACATCCATACATGTCAAGCACGCCACACATTCACCGTTGCCTTCCGAACAAGACGTTCGAACGGTTATGCTCGAGAACATGAAACGAACATCTCTTCAGCGGCCAGTCTTACCGCACTGGCTGGATGATTCGCTGGCGCATGCGCCCATGTTCGACAGCAGTTCGTCGCCCGAAGCGCGGGTGACGTTCATCGACCATGAAGACGGCTTCTTTCTGAAACGCGCGAAGTTGGGCACCCTCCAACGCGAGGCCGAACTCACGAGATTCTTCCATGAACGCGGACTCGCCGCCGAAACGCTGCGCTACGATCAGGATCCGCGTCATAGCTGCGATTGGCTGCTCACCAAGCGATTGCCCGGCGAGGATTGCACCGCATCGCAATACATGGAGCAGCCCGAACGTTTGGCCGATCTCATGGCCGAACGTCTGGCGGCCCTCCATACGATGCCGACCGACGGATGCCCGGTGCCCGACCACACAACGCGATATCTGGAACGCGCCAAAGAAGGACGGCGCATCGGACGCGTCGATCCGTCGTTCTTCACCGATATGTTCGGTCCCGCCTCACTCAGCGAAATACACCGCGTCATCGTCGAGCGCAAACATCTGCTGCATACGGACACGCTGCTCCACGGCGATTACTGCCTGCCGAACATCATTCTCGACGACTGGCGGTTCTCCGGTTTCATGGATCTTGATTCCGGCGGCGTCGGAGACCGGCATGTGGACGTGTTCTGGGCATTATGGACTCTGCGGTTCAATCTGCATACCGACCGATACGACAACCGTTTCCTCGACGCCTACGGGCGGGAGCGAGTCGATTTCGACGTTCTCCCACTGATCGCCGCCATCGAAGTGTTCGGATGACGATTGAGCCAACCGGTCACACATCGGGGGATTCGTTTACGCGCTCGTCAAGAGCGCCGGCGTTGGCTTTGTCGATGGACGTGATGATGTCGTAGACGAAACGGCATACGGGAAGATCCACGCCGTGTTCCCGCCCCATCCGCAGCGCCTCGCCCATGAACATATCGATCTCCGTCTGGTTCCCGTGCAGCACGTCCTGGACCATGCTGCACATGCCGTCCGGATCGTAATCGTCGAAGAAGCCGTCCAGATCCCGTATGTCCCGCTGGGTCAGGCCCACGTCCATCGCCTCGGCGAGGGCTACGATCTCCCGCATGACGCACTCCATCGCGTCACGGGCTTCGGGGATTCGCTGGAACCAGCGGTGCCGCCCACGGAAGATGGCCTCCACCGTGTTGCAGGCGGCGTTGAGCATGTATTTGCGCCATATCTCCAGATAGATGTCGTCGCTGATCGCGCAGGGGACGGCGTCCGCGAACAGTGCGTGCGCGTCCTTGACCCTGCCGCTGACCGTTCCGTCCTTCTCTCCTATGGCGATCTGCCCGACCGGTTTGAAGTCGACATGATTGCCCGACTTCTTCGCATTGATTTTGCTCATGCAGTAGACGACATGCCCCGCGCCGAACCGTCTCGCCAGCGTCTCCTCGCTGGATAGGCCGTTGATCAGGCTCATCAGCGTGGTGTGGCCGTCGATCTCCCGTGCGATGTCGTCCAGAATCCCTTGAAGCTGGTAGCTTTTCACCGCTACGACCAGCAGATCCGGCGCGCTCCGCCCCTCGCCTGGCGCGACCACGTTCAGCTCGTAGGATTCCCCGTTGATGACCATGCCGTCACGTTTGAGCCGCTCCGCGCGCTCCCCTGTCGCGATGACGCGCACCCGACCCGCGCCCAACGAGCGTCTTGCGGCGTAGTAGGCGACGCTGCCCTCCGCGCCGAGTCCGATGATGCTTACCGTTCGTATTGCCATGATCCACGCTCCTTTCCGCATGTCGACTGCATCATACGGTTATATTCCATACAATTAAGAACGAGAATTGTATGGATTACATTGGGAGGTCGTCATGCCGCGACACAATGCGCTGTGGGCTTCCGCGCTCTCCTGGAAGCCGGATCGAAGCAGCCTGAAACGCCCGATCTACGCGTCGCTCGCCGAACAGTTGGAACGCGACATCGCGGACGGCTCGCTCGCCCCGGGCGTGCGACTGCCGTCGCAGCGCGATCTGGCCGACTATCTGGGCATCAATTTCACCACGGTCACCCGAACCTACCGCTTATGCGAGCTGAAAGGACTGCTGTACGCGACCACCGGCAGCGGAACCTTCGTGGCACCCAACGCGGCGAGGTCGGCCACCATATCGACCGCGAACCTCGCGCGGGAAAGCATCGACCTGGGATTCGTCGGATCCTTCGAATCCTGCAACGCGATGGTCGCCGAGGCCATCGCCTCCGTGGCGAGGAACAGGCATGTCCCGCAACTGCTCGATTACGACCATCCGACGGGCATGCCGCACCATAAGGCCGCGGGCGTCGACTGGCTGCGCGGCATCGGTCTGCGAACCGACACCGACCATCTGGCTATCGTGTCGGGAACGCAGAACGGACTCGCGCTGGCGCTCATCGCCTTGTTCGACCCCGGCGACCGCATCGCCGTGGACACCTACACCTATGCGAATTTCATCGAGCTGGCGAAGACGCTCCATATCCAGCTCGCACCCGTCGCGGCGGACGACGAAGGCATGCGGGCGGATGAGCTGGAGGCGCAGCATGGACTCAACCCCGTGCAGGGCGTTTTTCTGATGCCGTCCTGCTGCAATCCCACGACGGCGATGGTCTCCGAACGACGGAAGAGGGAGTTGGCGGACGTCATCGCGAGACATCGGCTGATTCTGATCGAAGACGACATCCATGCCCTGTTCACGGCCGGCGTCGTCGCGGATTACCAAGGCCCGATGGCGCTGCTGGTTCCGGATCGGACGATATATCTGTGCGGTACTTCGAAACCGATCTGCTCCGGTCTGCGCGTCGCGTATCTCGTCTATCCGGATGAGTTCCGCGAGCGGATCCTGCAGGCACTGTTCAACGTGAACGTGAAAACATCCTCGCTGGACGCGGAGATCATCAGCGAACTGATCACCTCCGGAACGGCGAGCAAGATCATTCACCGGAAGCGCGATCTGCTGGCCGAAATGAATGCGCTGTTCCGTGGTTTCTTCCCGGATGCGCCGGATTTCGGCCATCCTCTCAGCTTCTACCGTTGGCTGCCGATAGACGACCAACGGGACGGCGCGCGGATCGAAAAGGAACTCCAGAACGCGGGAGTGCGCGTCTACCATTCCGACCGTTTTCTGTCGGGCCCGCGCCAGAAGCGGCGATATCTGCGGATAGCCCTTTCCACGGCCGGCGCACCGGAACGCCTCGCCAAAGGTCTGTCGATTCTTTCGGACTATCTGTCGGACAATCGGCCGCTTGTCTAGCACGGCCGTATGCAAAGGCCGCGCACCCGAATCGGGATGCGCGGCCGAATGCGTATGTTCAGTCAGTCATGACCGAAGACGGTGAGCCAAGCTCACTCCTCTTCGCCCTTGCCGACCTCGACGCGGGCGAAGGCCACGGCCTTGCCGCCCACTTCCTTGAACAGGTCGCCGACGGTCTTGGACGGATCCTTGACGTAGGCCTGCTCAAGCAGCACGCTCTCCTTGTAGAAGGCGTTGAGACGGCCTTCGACGATCTTGGGAACGATCTGCTCCGGCTTGCCCTCGGCGAGGGACTTCTCGGTGGCGACGCGGCGCTCGGACTCGACCACATCGGCCGGAACGTCCTCGCGGGTCAGCCACTGGGCGCCCATCGCGGAGATCTGCAGCGCGGCCTCGTGCGCGACGGCGGCGCCGGCCTTGTCGGTGGCGATCATCGCGACGATGCTCGGCGGCATCTCGGCGGACTTCTTGTGGGCGTAGACCTCGACGTGCTCGCCGGAGATCTTCGCGAACTGGCCGACCTTGACGTGCTCGCCGAACAGGGCGGCGGCCTCCTCGACGGCCTCCTTCACGGTGGCGTCGCCGACCTTGGCGGCCAGCAGCTCGTCGGCGGAGTCGGCGTTCGCCTCAACGGCGTAGCCGAGCAGCTCGTCGGTGAACTCGACGAACTTCGGGGTCTTGGCCACGAAGTCGGTTTCGGAGTTCAGCTCGACGGCGTAGCCGGTCTGGCCTTCGGCGGTCTCGACGACCTTGGAGCCGATGGTGCCTTCCTGGGCCTTGCGGCCTTCGCGCTTGCCGGCGGCGGCGATGCCCTTGGCGCGGATGATCTCCTTGGCGCGGGCGACGTCGCCTTCGGCCTCGGTGAGGGCCTTCTTGACGTCCATCATGCCGGCGCCGGTGTCTTCACGCACCTGCTTGATCAGAGCGGCGGTAATTGCTGCCATGTGTTTGTCTCCCTTGTTGAAAGTGTGATGTTCCCGTAAACCGGGAGGCGCGCGGAACACGCCTCCCATTCACGGTTGGATTCACTCGGCCTGTTCGGCCTCGGCCTCGGTGGATTCAGCTTCAGCCTCGGCGGCCTCGGCGGGAGCGGCCTGGTTCTCCAGGAGCTCCTTCTCCCAAGCGGCCATCGGCTGCTCAGCGGTCTCGCCTTCGGCCTTGGTGGCCTTGCCGGAACGCTCGATAAGACCCTCGGCGACCGCGTCAGCCATGAGGCTGGTCAGCAGTTCGATGCCGCGGATGGCGTCATCGTTCGCCGGAATCGGGTACTCGACGGCTTCCGGATCGGTGTTGGTGTCGACGATGGCGACGACCGGGATGCCCAGCTTGTGGGCTTCCTCGACGGCCAGCGCCTCCTTGTTGATGTCGACGACGAACATCGCGGACGGCGTGCGGGTCATGTTGCGGATACCGCCCAGCTGCTTGTTGAGCTTGTCCTTCTCGCGCTCGAGCAGCAGCAGCTCCTTCTTGGTCAGGCCGGAGCCGCGCACGTCGGAGAAGTCCATCTCCTCAAGTTCCTTGAGGCGGTTGACGCGCTTGGACACGGTCTGGAAGTTGGTCAGCATGCCGCCGAGCCAACGCTCGGAGACGTAGGGCATGTTCACACGGACGGCCTGGTTGGAAACGGCCTCCTGGGCCTGCTTCTTGGTGCCGACGAAGAGCACGGTGCCGTTGTGGGCCACGGTGGTCTTGATGAAGTCGTACGCCTTGTCGATCATGTCGAGCGACTTGAACAGGTTGATGATGTGGATGCCGTTGCGCTGGGTGAGGATGAACTGCTTCATCTTCGGGTTCCAGCGGCGGGTCTGATGGCCGAAGTGCAGGCCGGCCTTCAGCATGTCGCTCATAGCGATCTGAGCCATGGTAATGCTACCTTTCATTGTCGGTTCTTGCCTGGCCATGCGCACCTGCGTGCAGCGTCGCCCCCTCTCGGGAGGTCAGCCGACCGACACAGGCCGTCGCGGACATGGCGCGATATGCGTGCGTGCCGGTAGGGATCAGTTGGGTGGCCCCGAACGCCTGCGACCGCGCCCGGAAACCGGGGTGGCACACACAAACTCTTAGGATAGCATAAGACCCCGCCGTTTGGCGGGGTCTTCGCGGAAGTTCACTTGGCGTGTTCGCGCATGTATTTGAGCGCGGCGCGACGCTCCTCCTTCTCCAGTCGGTCGAGGTAGACATGGCCGTCGAGATGGTCGCATTCATGCTGGAGCATACGGCCCATCAGTCCATGCCCTTCGAGCACGACCGGCTTGCCGTCGAGGTCGATGCCGCGCACGCGCGCATAGTCGGCACGGCGGGTTTTGTACCACAGGCCGGGCACGGACAGACATCCCTCGTCGCCGTACTGCTCGCCGCTGGTCTCCTCGATCACCGGGTTGAGCACATAGCCCACCTTGCCGTCGATATTGTAGGAGAAGGCGCGCAGGTTCACACCGATCTGGTTGGCGGACAGACCGGCCCGACCAGGATCGTCCACGGTTTCGACGAGATCGTCGACCAGGCGGCGCACGGCCGGGGTGATCTCCTTGATCTCGTCGCAGGGCGTGCGCAGCACGGGATCGGGTACGACACGAATCTCACGGATTGCCAAAACTCACTGCTCCTCGTTGGTCGCGCCGGCCGCGTCGTCGGCGGCGGGCATGTCGTCAGCTCCACCGGCGGCCGGGGCGTCATCGTCCGCCTCGAAACCGTCCGGCTGCTGCTTTTTGATCTTCTCCGACACGGTAGCAAGCGAATCCGACACGCTGGCGCGCGTGCGCTCGTACGCCTGACGCATCTTCGGGCTCATGTTCTCCGAGGCCTGTTTGACCGATTCGCTCATCTGCTGCACCGTCTCCGTGGTGCGGTCGATGATCCGGGCGGTGGCCGGCACCGGCCTTGAGGAAGCCTTGGGCGCGTACAGCTCGTTCTCGATCAGATCGGCGTAGCGCGCGAGCACCTTCGGACGGACCATCTTCATACTTGGCGTCAGCGTGCCGGACTCCTGAGTGAATTCCTCATCGAGAATGACGAATTTACGCACCGATTCGGCGCGGGACACATTCGCATTCGCCTGGTCGATGTACTGCTGGATGAACGCGCGCACCGCGTCGCTTTGCGCGACTTCGGCCATCGACATATCCGCGTTGAGACCTTGCGAGCCCAGCCATGAGCGCGTCATCTCGTCGTCAAGCTCGACTAGCGCCGCGATGAACGGCTTGCCGTCGCCCACGACGACCGTGTGGGAGACGATCGGGCAGGTGTTGATCACATCCTCCATAGGCGCGGGGCTGACGTTCTTGCCGCCCGCGGTGATGATGATGTCCTTCTTACGGCCGGTGATGGCCACGAAACCGTTCTCGTCGATGGTGCCCAAATCGCCGGAGCGGATCCATCCGTCCTCGGTCATGGCGGCGGCGGTGAGTTCGGGTTGCTTGTAGTAGCCGAGGAACACGTTGGGACCGGTGAGCAGCAGCTCGTCGTCCTCGCCGAGACGCACGCCCATGCCCGGCCCCGGCTTGCCGACGGAACCGACCACGTTGTCGTCCTCCCAGTTGACGAGCATCGGAGCGGCCGTCTCGGTCATACCGTAGCCCTGAATGAACGTGATGTCGTCCATGCCGTTGAAGAAATGCGCCAGATCGGCGTTGAGCGGAGCGCCGCCGCAGGCCAGATACCTGAGGTTCGGCCCCAGGGCGGAGCGCACCGACGTGCCGACGGTCTGCATGTAGAACATATGCTTGAGCCGGGCGACGAGGGAATGTCCGGCACCCGACTGCTCCTCCTTCGACCATTGGACGAAATGCGCGAACGCCTGGGCGAAGATACGGCCCTTGATGCCGGCGCCGGCCTTCTGCGATGCGGCGTTGTAGACCTTCTCGAACACGCGCGGCACGCCGAGCAGATAGGTCGGTTTGAAGGAGCGCAGGTCGGCGAGCAGATGCTTGGCGCTGGGCACGTATCCCACCACGCCGTGCCCACCGATGGCCACGTACTGGATGTAGCGCGCGAAGCAGTGCGCCAGCGGCAGGAACAGCAGCAGACGGTTCGGCTGGTAGAGCACGTTGTTGAGGATCTCATAGCCGTTGTGGACGATATGGGTGAAGTTGCGGTGCGAGAGCATCGCCCCTTTCGGCTTGCCCGTGGAACCGGAGGTGTACACGATGGTGGACATGTCGTCCGCTTTGACGCGCGCGATGGCGCGGTCGAGCTCGCCGTCGTCCACCCGTTCGCCGAAATCGGCCACCGCGTCGAGTCCGTCCGCCTTGAAGTTGAACACGTATTTGAGATGCTCGCGGTCGACCCTGATCTGTTCGAGGGTCTGGGCGTGGTCATAGTCGCCGGCGAACGCGATCAGCGGCGTGGTGTCGTCGATGATGGAGGCGGCCTGTTTCGCTGAATCGGTTTCGTAGATCGGGACGCTCACCGCTCCGATGGCAGCGCAGGCGAAATCGACCACGCCCCACTCGTAGCAGGTGGCCGAGTAGATGGCCACCATGCTGCCGGGCTTGGCGCCCAGCCCCATCAGGCCTTTGGCGACGGCGCGCACACGCTCAAGCATCTGCCCTGCGGTCACATCCCGCCAACGGCGGGTCTCCTCATCCTGCCACTGGGCGATAAGATCGTCCGGATCCGCACCGGCCCGGTTGGCCAGCAGGGCGAAAATCGTGTCTTCCTCGGTGGTGACGTACCGGGGATCGGAGATATATTCACGCAACATACGCACCACTATAGGCCGGACACGGATATCGGCGGCGCATGGCCGCGCCGCCGATATCCCTGCCCACGCGGGCGGGAGACCACACCGACTCAGCCAAGGTCGGCGTATGTGCACATCCATCGGGAGCCGATGATCTTCAATTTCATATTCGCCAGATACGAGTCACGGCCGATGGTCAGCTGCACGGCCGTCTCCAAGGTGTCGTCACTGATCAGCATGCCGGTGATCCAGTGCGGGACGGCGGGAAGGTAGCAGAACCTCGCCTTCAACTCGGGATGGGTGAGCATATGGGTGTCGACCAGATAGGCCATGGTCTGCAGACGGTCTATGCACTGCGAGGTCAGGGCCCGGTGCAGATGCTCGACGTTGATCTTGCCTCGCACCGCATCCGTCGCATAGCAGGCGATGCGGCACGACGACATAGCCAACGAATGGCATTCGGCGTCGTTCGGACCTCCATGGAAGGTGCGGGCGATATGGTATTTCACCGGCCTTTCGGACAGTTCGGTGACGATGAATCCGTCGCTTGCAGGGATGGGCCGGCGTTCGCGAACGGGCAGAATCCCGCTGATATCGTTATCGTTCTGGCTGGAGTCATGGTTGTACTGACGCACGGGTTCTTTCCCTTCTCTGCTCAAGGCCGTCATCGTCGGCGGCTATGCATCAGCACAACACAATAGGAGCGTCCAGTCAAGCCGACCGGACGCTCCTGTGCATAAGTGGATAACTGTGGATAACTTCAGCGTATGGAGTTGGGGTTCACCACCATGCCGCAACGCTGGAAGTTCTTCACGTCGACGTATCCCGTCGAGGCCATCGCGCGGCGCAGCGCGCCGACGAAGTTGGTGGTGCCGTCCGCCACATGGCTGGGGCCGAACAGGATCTGCTCCAGCGAACCAACCGTGCCCACCGTGGTGCGGTAGCCGCGTGGCAGGGTCTGATGGCGGGCTTCCGCGCCCCAATGCGTGCCTTGGCCCGGAGCTTCGGCCGCACGGGCGAGCGGCGCGCCCAGCATCACGGCGTCCGCGCCCAACGCCAGCGCTTTGACGAAGCTGCCGGAGTCGCCCATGCCGCCATCGGCGATGACCTGCACGTAGCGGCCGCCGGACTCGTCCATATAGTCGCGGCGGGCCTCGGCGACGTCGGCGATCGCGGTGGCCATCGGCGCCTGCACGCCGATGGTCTGGCGCGTGGCGGATACGGCGCCGCCGCCGAAGCCGACCAGCACGCCGGCCGCGCCGGTGCGCATCAGATGCAGCGCGGCGGTGTAGTTGGCGGCGCCGCCCACGATCACCGGCACGTCGAGATCGTAGATGAACTTCTTCAGATTCAACGGCTCATGCCCCATCGACACATGCTCGGCGGACACCACGGTGCCGCGGATCACGAACAGGTCGACGCCCGCCTCGACCACGGTTGAATAGAACTGCTGGGTGCGCTGCGGGGAGAGCGCGCCGGCCACCGTGACGCCGGCGTCGCGGATCTCATGCAGGCGACGGGTGATGAGCTCCGCCTTGATCGGCTCCGCGTAGATCTCCTGGATGCGCGCGGTGGCGCGTTCCGCCGGCAGATTCGCGATTTCGTCCAGCAGCGGGGTCGGATCGTCGTAACGGGTCCACAGGCCTTCGAGGTCGAGCACGCCGAGCGCGCCGAGACGCCCCATGGCGATGGCAGTCGCCGGACTCGTCACCGAATCCATGGGAGCGCCGATCACCGGCACGTCGAACTCATAGGCGTCGATCTGCCATGAGGTCGACACATCCTCGCTGTCGCGCGTGCGACGGGAGGGAACGATGGCCACATCATCCAACGAATACGCGAGACGGGCCTTTTTGCCCAAACCGATTTCAATTTCCTGAGACATGGCTTCTAGGCTAATGCGCGGCGCAGACGGGGACAAGTCCGCGTCGAAGGTGTCCACATAGCCGAACGCGGGCACGTTCCGTTTACAAACATGCGCTATGAATAGCCCTAAGACCCCACGCACCCATAGAGGAGGAAGCATGGCCAAAATCAAGGTCGAAGGCACGGTCGTCGAACTCGACGGCGACGAAATGACCCGCGTCATCTGGAAGGACATCAAGGACCGTCTGATTCTGCCCTATCTCGATGTGGATCTGGAATACTACGATCTGGGCATCGAGAACCGCGACGCCACCGACGACCAGGTGACGATCGATTCGGCCGAGGCCATCAAGAAGCATCATGTGGGCGTCAAATGCGCCACCATCACGCCCGACGAGGCGCGAGTCAAGGAATTCGGCCTCAAGAAGATGTGGAAGTCCCCCAACGGCACCATCCGCAACATCCTCGGCGGCACGATCTTCCGCGAGCCGATCGTGATGAGCAACGTGCCGCGTCTGGTGCCCGGCTGGACCAAGCCGATCGTCGTGGCCCGCCACGCCTTCGGCGACCAGTACAAGGCCACCGACTTCAAGGTGCCGGGGGCGGGCCGCCTCACCGTCACCTTCACCCCCGATGACGGCTCCGAGCCGATCGAGCACGTGGTCTACGACTATCCCGCCGAAGGCGGCGTGGCCCAGGTGCAGTACAACGTGAACGAGTCCATCCGCGGCTTCGCGCGCGCCTGCTTCAACTACGGTCTGCTGCGCCACTACCCGGTGTACCTCTCCACGAAGAACACGATCCTCAAGGCCTACGACGGCCAATTCAAGGACATCTTCGCCGAAGTCTTCGAAACCGAGTACAAGCAGCGCTTCGAGGCCGAAGGACTGACCTACGAGCACCGCCTCATCGACGATATGGTCGCCAGCTCGCTCAAGTGGAGCGGCGGATACGTGTGGGCCTGCAAGAACTACGACGGCGACGTGCAGTCCGACACGGTGGCCCAAGGCTTCGGCTCGCTCGGCCTGATGACCTCCGTGCTCATGACCCCGGACGGACAGACCGTCGAGGCCGAGGCCGCGCACGGCACCGTGACCCGCCACTACCGCCGTTGGCAGGCCGGCGAGAAGACCTCCACCAACCCGATCGCCTCCATTTTCGCTTGGACCGGCGGCCTGCGCCACCGCGCCAAGCTCGACGGCACCCCCGAGGTCGCGCATTTCGCCGACACGCTGGAGCAGGTGATCGTCTCCACCGTCGAATCCGGCCGTATGACCAAGGATCTGGCCACGCTGATCGGCCCCGACCAGGCATGGCTCGACACCGACGGATTCATGAACGCGCTGGACGAGGAGCTCGCGAAGGCGCTCGCCGCGTAGTCTCCCCTGCCACATCCTGAATTCAGGCCCGAATATCCCGTGAGAACACCCGGATATTCGGGCCTTTTGCATACTCCAGCGACTACAATCGGCAAGCAGCATCGCAAGGAACCGACAAGCCCTTTCGGAAAGGACCCTCCCCACATGACCACGCGCAATTCCTCGTTCGCAGCACGTCTCACCGCGCTTATGGCGGCGGCCGGCCTGCTTGTCGGGTTGGGGGCGTGCTCTTCGGCGGACAACGGACAATCCGAGGATCCCGATTCGTCAAGCACCACGGTCTCCACCGGGGCGAAGGACGGCGCCGTCGCCATCTTCACCCCATCGGACGGCATCACCATCTCCCAACACACCCCATTGAACAAGTGGGCGAAGCTGGTACCGGAGATCACCGACGCGCTGGAGGCCGAGGGCATGTCCGGCGACCATATCGAATCCTTCACCTCCGATTCGCTGGATCGGCAGAGCCGTACCGTGCAGGATTACGTGGTCGACCATCTCTCCGCGACGGACGAGGACGACATCGAGGCGCAGCACACCACGCTGCTGGTGGCGCCGGTGGTTCAGACCGATGATTCCACCAGACAATACGGCGATTACATCCGTCAGGAACTGGCGCACGACGACGAGAACGACGAGAACACGGCCGACGATGCCGACGCCTCCGACACGTCCGACACGTCCGACACCGGTTCGGCGGACGATGGTGATTCGTCCGCCGATGCCTCCGAGGGAACGTCCGAAGCCGATGGGACGGATTCCACCGAAGACGCCGAGGATTCCGAAGCCGAGCGAATCGTCGAGGAAAACCGTCAGGCCGCCGACAGGCTGGTGTCCGCGCTGCGTCTCGCCCAGGATTCCGGCATGCATGTGGTACTGATGGCCAGCACCATCGAAGGCTACTCCCCTGACGCGTTCGTCTCATTCAGCGACGCGCGGTCCATAGGGCAGCTGCAGGCGGAGAAAATGGTGACCAAACTCGAGCTCGACAAGGTCAGTGAGGACAATCCCAAATACGTCGAGGTGATGCTGCCCTACGATCCGCAGTCCTCTTCGGCTGACACCGATGATGCGGCCAGTGCCGATGACGCCGACACATCCGCCTCCTTCGCTCAAGAGGCCTTCGCCGGCATCTGGAGCGTGTTGGGACCGTATTTCGAGTCCGGCGTGCTGCGCAGCCCGTCGGGCATTCTCACCGCGTCGACCACCGCCGACGATTGGAGGCTGGTCGCCTATGACGCCTCCGAGGACGACGCGACCGGCAGCGAGCTCGCCAACCGTTTGGATGTGGAGAACAGCGATTCCGGACACACCCGCATCGACGGCGTGATCGCCATGAACGACTATGTGGCCTCCGATGTGATCGATGAGCTGGAGGCGCTGGGCTATACCGGTTCCGCCGCGGATATCAATCCGTCGATCACCATTTCCGGCATCGTCGACAACATCACCGGCAAGAAGGACCTGGCCCGCGAAGCCGTGCCCGATCCCATCAAAGCCCCCGATACCGACGGCACGGACGCCGATACGCAGGACGAGGCGGAACGCGACGCGCAGTGGCCGTTGGTCACCGGCTATGGCGCGTATGTGGACAGCATGCCGGATCTGGTCAGTGGCAAGCAGTGGATGACCGGTCTGGAGGACCGCAAGGCGTTGGCAGAGGCCACCGCCCAGGCCTGCGTGCGGCTGAACACCGGAACGACTTTGGACGATATGGAATCGGTAAGCACCACAACCATCGCGGGTAAGGAAACGCCGACCATCAGCGAGGCTTTGCTGGCGGTCAGCGCTTCCAATCTCAAGGCCGAGCTCATCACGCCCGGCTATATCACCATGGCCGAAGCCGGTTTATAGAACTACTTCTTGCCCGCGTAGATCACCGTGTCGATGAGCTCGCGGTAGTGTTCGGTGATCGCGGCGCGACGGGCCTTCAGGCTCGGCGTCACCATGCCGTTGTCCTCGGTGAACTCATCGGGCACGATCTCGAATTTGCGGATGGATTCGGCGCGGGAGACCAGCTCGTTGGCGGCGTTCACGGCGCGTTCCACCTCGGCGTAGACGATCGGGTTCCTCGCCGCCTGGGCAAGGTCCTCCATCTCGGTGGCCCCTTGGGCTTTGAGCCAGGTGTTGGTTTCCGCCAAATCCAAAGCCACGATGGCCGCGATGAACGGCTTGCGGTCGCCGAGCACCACGCACTGGTTCACCACCGGCGAGGTCATCACGGAGGCCTCCAACATGCCCGGAGAGACGTTCTTGCCGCCTGCGGTGATGATCAGATCCTTCTTACGGCCGGTGACCGTCACGAAGCCCTCATCATCCAGATCGCCCAGATCGCCGGTATGCAGCCAGCCGTCGACGATCTGCTGTTCGGTGACCTCAGGCTGGTTGTGGTAGCCCGCGCACACCTGTGGGCTCTTGAAGCACAGTTCGCCGTCCTCGGCGATGCCCACGGTCACGCCCTGCAGGGGCAGTCCGATGGTGCCGATCTTGTAGCCTTCCGTAGGGTTCACGTTGGTCGGCGCGCAGGTTTCGGTCATACCGTAGCCTTCCAGCAGCGGAAGTCCCACGCCGTTGAAGAAATGCGCGATGGACGAGTCGAGCGGCGCGCCGCCGGACACGGCGTATTCCACATGGCCACCGAACACGCTCATGATGGAGGAGTAGACCAGCTTGTCGTACACCGCATGCTGCAAGTTCAGCAACAGAGGCATCTTCTCGCCGGACTGCTGCACCGCGGACCATTCCTTGGCCACGACGGTGGCGTTCGCGAAAATGCGTCCCTTGATGCCCGAACCGGCCTTCTGGGAGGCGGCGTTGTAGATCTTCTCGAAAATACGCGGCACGGCGAGGATGAAGGTGGGCTGGAAGCTGGCGAAATCGGCCAGAATGGTTTTCAGATTGCTCGACAAGCCCAGAGAGACGTTGCCGGCGAAGCAGAAGAACTGCATGTAGCGTGCGAACACATGCGCGAGCGGCAGGAACAGCAGCAGCCGGCGGTTCGGTTTCATCGCGATGTCGGGCATGGAGTTGATGCCGGAGTAGGTGATGAACACGAAGCTGCCGTGGCTCAATTCGATGCCTTTCGGCGTGCCCGTGGAGCCGGAGGTGTACACGATGGTCGCCAGATCGCTTCCCTTCACCGCGTGTTCGCGTTCGTAGAACTCCTCGGTGGTCACGCCGCGGCCGTATTCCTCGATGGTGTCGATCGCTCCGTAGTCGATCACATACACGTCGTCGAGGTTCGGACATTCGCCGCGTACGGATTCGATTTTGTCGCGCTGCGCGTCGTTCTCGGCGAAGGCCATTTTGACGCGGGAGTCGTTGAAGATCATGGCGACCTGCGCGGCGGAGTTCGTCTCGTACACGGGCACGGTGAGCGCGCCGATCGACATGATCGCCATATCGAGGGCGGTCCATTCCCAACGTGTTTTGGAGATCACGGATACGGCGTCCCCGGGCATGATGCCGCGCGCGATCAGTCCTTTGGCGATGGCGATCACCTTGTCGCGAAATTCCACGGCGGAGAACGACAGCCAATCGCCGCCGTCCCCCTTGTATTCCACCAGCGAATCCTCAGGTGTGCGTTCCGCACGGTGTTCGAGCACCGAGAAGATGTTCTGGTCGTAGTCGATGGGGGCCGCCAGAGGGCGGGTGTATTCCTTGAGCATGCTGCTCCTGTCTCTTACGTTATGCTCCGTCTCGCATTGTATAACGACCCAGTGCTGAAGAAGGTGGAATCATCTGTTAAGCGACCGGTCGAGCGGTGGGCTTTGAGGGAGATGACCGTACGCGCCGTATACGCGCCCGGATCCAGATAATCATCGGCGCCGCGTCGAAGCCCCCAATGCACGCACCGGTTTCCGCAATGGTCCGATCCTCCGCCCGTCACGGCGAATCCCTCGCCCCGCCGCACGCTTGTGCCGACCTTCAGGTCGGTGGTGGCCGGTTCGAAACTCGAGAGGATCGTGCCATGGCGTACGCTGACCACATCCTTACCCGCCACCACGCCGGCGAAGCTCACCACGCCATCCGCGGGAGCGAGCAGCGCCGTCCCCTCTTCGGCGAGCAAATCCACACCTCGATGGCCAGCGGACCACGTCGTGGGAGGCCTGCGGAACTCCTGTTCGAGGCTGACCTGGGCCACCGGCCAATCAAACACGGACTGGCAGCGCGACTCGTCGGAGGAACTGGAGACGCTCATATCGACCGCCAATGCCGTGAAGGCGATGGGGGTCGCCGTCCCGCAGTCCTTCCGCTCATCGGCGAGCATGTACCGCTCTTGCCCCGCACCCGTGGCAAGGATGCAGGTCAACAGCACCACCATCACAGCGAATATCGCCAAGGCCGACGTCAAGGCGCGGAGCCGCTCCTCTTGGACCCGTCGGCGTTCGTATTCGAATCGTGTTTTTCTGGCGCGGCTTTGGTCGTGGCATTCGCCGCATCGCCCGATATGTCGGTTCATCGTCATCGCTCCTTGGGGTTCTTGTGGTGGATTCACGTGTTCGCCGTGATGTCGTGATTCCACTGTGAGCAATGCGACGCTCCGTTGTCCACTCGAAACGGGTTATGTGGTTCCAGCCTTCGAGTTATCCACATTGCCCTTCGAGGGTGTCGCCGCACAAGACGCGCGCCGCCGACCGATATTGGCCTGAAAACAAGAAAACCCCTGAAATTCAGGGGTTTATGGCTCCTGCGACTGGGCTTGAACCAGTGACCGTCCGATTAACAGTCGGATGCTCTGCCAACTGAGCTACGCAGGAATATTCAATTTTCTCGACCGGAAACCGAAATCTCCGATCTCGAGCTCCTGCGGCTGGGCTTGAACCAGCGACCGTCCGATTAACAGTCGGATGCTCTGCCAACTGAGCTACGCAGGAATATGTTCCCGTGCGGTCGATTTCTCTCGCGCACAAGTCACATAGCTTACATGATTTGCCCTCAAATGCAAATCAACGCACCTCGGCATGTCGCAGCATCGGAAGCGAGCGGTTTCGCTCCCGACATCCCGAACCATCAACCGGACGATTAACGGTTCGATGCGCGCCGCTACAGCGAAACCGTGGTCAGCGGCATGGACGAGTCGATGGGGAAATCCGGTCCGCTGGGGGCGATGCCCGCCTCCACGAGGTTCACGCCGAGCATGGCGACCATCGCGCCGTTGTCGGTGCAGAGTTTGAGTTGCGGAATCCGCACCTCGACGCCATGTTTCTCGCCGTATTCGAGCAGTTTGGCCCGCAGCTGCGAGTTGGCGGAGAATCCGCCGCCCACGATAAGCGTGTCGGAACCGTACTGTTCGCATCCGCGCATGGCCTTCTTCGCCAGCACGTCGGCCACGGAGTCGGCCAGAGAGGCGCACACGTCGTCCACGGGGATGTCATGGCCCAAAGCCTGTTCGGTTTCGATCCAGCGCGCCACGGCGGTTTTCACTCCGGAGAAGCTGAAATCATACGGATGCGCCGCGCCGGCCTTGCCCTGCGTCAACCCCTGCGGCACGCGGATGGCGTGCGGGTCGCCGGCCTGCGCGTGGCGGTCGATATGCGGACCTCCCGGATAGGGGAAGCCGAGCAGGCGCGCCACTTTGTCGAAGCACTCCCCCGCCGCGTCGTCCAAGGTGGTGCCGACCACGTCGATTTTGCGCGCCACATCCTCCACATGCAGCAGGGAGGTGTGCCCGCCGGAGACGATCAGCGCCATCGTATCCGGCGGGAACGCGCCGAATTGCAGTTGGGTGACGGCGATATGCCCGATGACGTGGTTCACGCCGTACAACGGCTTGTTCGCGGCCCATGCCAGCGCTTTGACGCCGGAGACGCCCACGGCGAGGCATCCGGCCAAGCCCGGCCCCGCGGAGACCGCGATCGCGTCCACGTCGGCCAAGGTCATGTTCGCGTCGGCCAACGCCTTGGACACGCAGGGCACGAAGGCCTCGGCGTGCGCGCGCGAGGCGATTTCGGGGATCACGCCGCCGTAGCGCGCATGCTCCTCCATGGATGAGGCCACGACGTTCGAGACGAGCTCGCGTCCGCGCACGACGGCGGCGGCGGTTTCGTCGCATGTGGATTCGATGCCGAGCACGATCGCTTCGCTCATTGCGCCGCTCCTTCGTTCCTGTGTTCCTCACGCGCGAATCCCACCATGCGCGGAGCCAATTCCACGCTCATGGTGTACGCGTCGATGCCTTCGGGCTGATAGTACCGTTTGCGCAACCCCATGCGTTCGAATCCGAAGCGATGGTAGAGGGCCAACGCGGGTTCGTTGTCCACGCGCACCTCGAGCAGCATGCGCCGCGCGCCCTGCCGTGACGCCTCGTCCAGCAGACGCCGCAGCAACGCGGCGGCGATGCCCTTGCGCTGGTGGGCCTTGCCGACGCCGATGGTCATGAGTTCGGCGTCCTCGCCGTCGTACCAGAATCCGGCGTATCCACGGATGGCTGAGGGCGATCCGGTCGGGGCGTCGGGCTCGATATCCACGACATAGGTGCGGGCGGGCGCGTCCAGCTCCTCGCGCACCATGCGCTCGCTCCATGCGCCGCGTCCGAACAGTTCGGCCTCCATCGCGGCGATGGCGCGCACCGCCGTATCGCGGTCGATCGTTTCCAATTCGGCGATCATGCGAATCCCTCAGGCCTTGTCCGCGCCGGCGTGGCCGAGCACATGCTTGAGCGGGTTCGGAATCTCCGCGTCCGGGCGGCGCAGATACAACGGCTCCACGGGAGCGTCCGGCCGGAGACCATGCGCGAGCACGGCATCCTCCCAGAAGATCGACAGTCCCTGAGCTCCTTGGTCGAGCACGGATTCGTCGCTGATATCACCCAGATGCTCCATCCGCTCAAACACGGAGGCGTATTTCGCCGCGCCATGGCCGATCACGTCCACCACGACCTGCGCGCCGGGATGTTCCTCGGCGAACGCACGCACGGCGGCGTTCACCCGTTCCACGATGTTCTCCGGATAGTCGATGTCCATGGCGATCAGCGCCTGGACGGGCCGCTTCGAAGTCAATGAAGCCTGTTCCAATTGAAAATACAGTTGTTTGCGCCGCGCGTCGTTCACAGCCAAAGTCAGCACATGACGGCCGCCGTCAACGGCGTCGCCCAACGTGCCGGCCTCGGAACGGCGGATCAGGTTCCATTGCGCTTGGGCGGACAACACGTCGTGGCCGATCAGCGTCGCTCCTGTGGCGAAGGCCAGCGCCTTGGCCGCCACGACGCCCGCCCTGAGGCCGGTGAACGGCGCGGGACCGGTGCCCACGATGATTTCGTCCAAATCGGCGGGCTTCAGTCCCGCTTCGGCGACGGCGCGGGCGATATTGGCCTGCAAACGTTCCACATGCGTGCGCGAATCGGTTTCCGTGATCGGCTCGCGACCCACGATGCCGACGGTGGAGCCATAGGAGGTGTCGATGACCAACGTATTGGTGTTGGACTGCTCTCCCCGTTCGGTCATTGCCGCTCCTTGCCGATGTCGTCGAATGATGCGATACGCGATTGCCAGTCGCTGCCGACCGGAACCAACGTCACGATTCTAGTCCCCTCGCTGGTCGGCGCGCCGCCCGCCTCCCGAGTCATATCCAACGGACGCTCGATGTGGATTTCGAGACGTTCGGGGGCCAAGGCCGCGGCCATCTGCTCGCCCCATTCCATCAGCACCACGGTGTCGTCGCTGGGATCCTCGAGCTCTTCGTCAAGTCCTAAGGATTCGAGTTCGTCGAGCAGCCGTTCGGCGCTGTTCTGTCCGGGCGCGTAGGCGTTGCCGCCAAGACGGTACGCGTCCACATGCACCAGATGTGCGGCGGTGCCGTCCACGAACCGTCCGTCCAGTTCGCGGGCGATGGTGAAGGTCGGCGACACGATAGGCCCGTCGATGCCCAACCCCGCGCCGAATCCTTGCGCGAAGGTGGTTTTGCCCGCGCCCAGAGGGCCGGACAGCAGCAGCACGTCGCCACCGCGGACCATATGTGCGATTCGCATGCCGAATCCGCGCATCGCCTCGTCGGTGGGAATGGAGTGGGAGAACTCGCTCATCAGGACGCCCGTCCTTTTCCGGCGATCAGCATAATGGACTGTTCCAGAGCGTAGACGGGGTCGCCGCCGTTGGTTTTGCTTTGCTCATCGGCCCAGGCCAATGTCCGGATGCAACGCCCGAGCCCTTCGGAGGTCCATCCGGAAAGTTGACGCATGGCGTTCTTCAGCACCCACGGATTCGTTTTGGCCTCCGCCTGCGAGATCGTGCCCGCCTTCACGGCCGAGGCTTTGGCCATGGTGCGCAGTTTCATGGCCAGCGCGCCAATCAGCGCGATGGGGTCGATGCCCTGCTCCACGGCCGAACGCATCATCACGATCGCGTCCGCGGCGCGCCCCTCCATGGCCTTGTCGGCCACATTGAACCCGGTGACCTGAGGGTTGGCGGTCAGATACTGGTTGACGCGGTTCAATCCCATGGGATTGTCGTCGAAGTCGAAGCATAATTGGTCGCACATGGCGGCCAGTTCGCCGGTTTTGCCCGCCAGCACGGAAACCAGCTGCTGGGCGGCCATCGGGTCGACGCGCCGGCCGTTGCGGTCGAACCGTTGCAGCACGAAGTTCAGCTGCGCGTCGGCGCGTTTGAGGTCGGGGACCTCCTCTTTGCCGGCGCCGGCCTTCACCAGCTGGTCGATCAGGCGTTTGCCTTTGACCCCGCCCTCATGCTGGCAGACAACCACGCTGGAGCCGGCCGGATCTGCGCAGGCCTGCTTGCAGTAGTCGACCAACGCGTCGGCGAGCTTCTCATCGGCGTTCTGCACGTTGAGCAGTTTCACCACGGACACGTCGGACAGCAGCGAGGGGCTCACCGCCTCGTCGAAGGCGTACCGGTCGGCGTGCGTGGCGTCCAGTTCGATGAGTTCGCTGCCTGGACGCGCGTTCAGAGCCCGCTGGCACAGGTCCCGCACGGTCTGCTCGTTGAGATAGGCGTCGCCTCCCGATACGATGCGCACCGGGGCGTTCGCCGCTGCTGTTTTGGCCATAGTCTCCAATCTCGCCGTATCGCTGGACAAGCACGCGTTCCGTCTCATCGAACCAGATCGCCAGTCGATTGCGCCATGTGGCGCCGATACGCTCTCCGGGCAGCCCTGGCTGCGCGACCCGTCGGCGTTTCCACCAGCGGGCGCAGACGACCATGCCCGATGCGACTGCGGCTTCCACGATGATCATGGAGACCGCGCCGGCGACGCCGGAGCTCCATGGCAGGGTCACCACGTCGGTGCCGCCGAGCCAGACCGCGGCGCGTTCCATCACTATGGTGCCGCATGAGGACAGCCACGCGCATCCGTAGGCCAGTTCCGGGCTCGCCCATGCGGCCAGCAACGCCACCAATCCCGTGATGGTCGACCATCCCACGACGGGGGCGACCAGCAGGTTCGCCGCCACCGACAGGATGGGCAGTTCGGGTTCCATAAGGATTTGTATCGGCAGGGTGAACAGTTGCGCGGCCACGGTCATCGCGACCATCTGAGCCAAGGGTTTCGGCATGGCCGTGCGCAGCGCTTTCTCCAACGCCGGCGAGCAGATGACGATGCCCAGCACGGCCGCGCTGGACAACGCGAATCCATAGCTGCGGGACATGGCGGGGTCGGCCACGAGCACGATGACCACCGTCCAACTCAATGCGCTGATGGGTTGCGAGCGCCTGCCCAGCGCCACGCCGGCCGAGGCGATCAGTCCCATGATGAGGGCGCGTGTGACCGAGGCCGAGGGGAAGACCAGGGCGGCGAGCGCGATATAGGTGGCGGCGAGCAGGGCCGCACGTATGCGTCGGTCGAGCAGCAGCCATGAGCCCAGTCGGCGCGTGAGTTCGGCGATGAGGGCGAAGTGCCCGCCGGATACGGCCATGAGGTGCATGATGCCGGCGCGTCGGAACTGGTCTTCCAGTGTGGCGGCGTAGGTGTCGTCGATGGCGGGTCCTGCGCCGTCGTCGATGTGGTCTTGGCCGAGCAGTCCCAGGGTGAGGCCGGGCACGAGCACGCGTCCTTGGTCGGAAAGTCGTTCGGTGACGGCGAAAAAGGCCTCCTGTATGGCGGTGGCCATTGTGTCGGCCATGCTTGGGTCACGGATGCGGCGTACGGGATCGGTTCCCTGCACGTTGAGCCAGAGCGCCACGTTTCCCCAGTCGGCCGGGGTGATGGTGCCGGTGAATGCGATGACGGCGCCGCGTGTCAGCCCCGCACAGTCTTCTCCGGTGGCGTATACGCGTATCGATGCGGTGGATGCGCGGCGTACGATGCCGTCGTCGAGGACGCGGGTTTGGGCCGTGGCCTGGCAGTCGTAGCCGCGCCGGTCGGCGGCGGTGACGGGTTCGTCGATGTGGGCGTGCACGGTGACGGTGGCCGGTGTCCCGCGCGCCTGTATGGAGGCAGGGTCATGCCATGCGTGCAGGTCGAAGGCGAGCGTGGCGATGCCCGCGGTGATCGCGGCGCATATCAGCATCGTCGCCATCGCGCGCATATGCGGTTTCAGTGGGATGGCGGGAACCGCCATCACGCCTGCCGTGACTCCCGCCATCGCGCATCCCGCGACGCCGACCGTAAACGTCGGCGGCATCGGCTGCGCGACCGCCCATTCGAATGCCGTGTGCATGCCGAGGCTTGCCGCCCACATGGCGATGGCGACCGGCAGCATCCGCCAGTCGCGGCTGCCTTGCTCCCGTTGGAATGCTGGCATGCCGCGCCGCCGCGCGCGTTCCGTAGGTCGTGTGGTTCCGTTCATCGCACCGTCACCTGCGCCCGCATCTTGTCCAGTGTTTTCATGCCGATGCCTTTGACGTCGAGCAGTTGGTCCACGCTGGTGAACCGTCCGATGCTGGCGCGGTGGTCGAGGATGCGTTGCGCGATCGCCGGTCCCACGCCGGGCAGGGTGTCCAGTTCCTGCGCGTCGGCGGTGTTGAGGTCGATCAGACCATCATCCGTGGGATTCGAGTCCGGCGTTTCGGACTCGGATGGAGTCTGGTTCTCCGTCGGGGGTTCATCCGTGGAGTTCGTCCCACTGGTGCCGTTCGGACTGGAGTCGGTCGCTTCGTCTTCGGAGCCGTCGGATGATTCGTCCGCTTGCCTGTCTTGCGCATCCGTGGATGCGTCCGGGAGTCGCGCGATTGTCTGCGAGGCCGTGGAATCCTGCAATGCGGCCATATTCGCGCCCTGCTGCACCAGCAGGGTCAGACTGGCGCATAACGCGGCCGTCAGTATGAGAACGGCGGTCAGCATATGCCGGAAGATGAATCGTATCCGAGGCTGGGTGCGCTTGCGGCGGGCCCGTTCCGTTCGCCCGTCATCCGGACGGACACCGACCAAATCTTCCAACGCCACCCGATTGGCGTCGGATCTCGATGCACGGGCAGGCGGAGGCGGCGGAGGGGGAACGTCACCGCCTCTCCGCTGTTGCGTCAGGTCGCGCAGCCGCGTATGCGCGTCCCGTTGGATATGCGAAGCGCCCATACTCCCACTGTGGGGGAGTCATGGGCGCTCTGTCCAGTCGAACGGGGTGATGTGGTTCCAGCCTATGCGGTTATCCACATCGGCGATGCAGCTTGGCGACGCATGCATCCAGTAGGAACACGGAGCCACACAGCCTGCGGACGTTATTCCGCCTGATTGAGCCAGATGGCCGATGCATGACGCACGCTGTTCGCGTTGAGCTTGGCAACGATATGCTGCATATGCTTTCTGACCGTGGCATCAGCGATTCCCAGCAGATCGCCGATCTCCTGATTGCTCATGCCTCGTTCCGCCGACAACGTGATGATTTCCTCCTCGCGCATGGTGAGCAGCAGATTGAGGGAATGGTCGTTTTTCAGTCGCAGATGCGCCATCTGGGCCGTATCGAATCCGGGAAGCGCGCCTCCGGCGGCCACTACTCGCATCGCCTGCGCGATTTCCTGGTCATCGCTTTTCCCTATCAGTCCCTGCATGCCGCAGACCGAGGCTTTTTGCCGATACCAGTTCAATGAGAAACTGGTGATTCCCAGTATGGCCGGCCGCGTGGATTGGGCGCGTATCCGTCGGCATACGCTGCTCCCCTGCAGTCCTTCCAATGACATATCCACAACCAGCAGATCCGGCGTCTGCCGAGCGTCGCAGCATCGTCCGATGGCGTCCTCGCCTCGCTCGACCGTCCATATCACCTGCGATGGCGCCAGATGCTGTTCGACCAGTTCCTGCAGGGAAAGCAACGCTCGCCTGTCATTGTCCAACAGGGCGATACGATAACTGACCGGATACCGACGGAACCGGCCGTCGCGGCCTTCAACCGAATCACCTGCCCAAGCATTCCGGTCATTCATATCATTCGCCCCCTTCTGCGATCATCGAAGCCGTTTTCCCCGGAATGAACACATGCAACCGCCATTGTCCATCGGTTTCCCCAACATCCATCGAGCCATGATACTCCTCGCATATCATGCGCCGCCAGCGTTCCAACCCGGTGCCACCGGGAAGGTCCATCGCCGTGCCTGTGTCTGGGCAATCGTTGACCGCCATTATCGCCGCGCCCTCACGCCCCAGTTCCACCGAGACCTGATAGCCGCCTTCCGGCTGCGAATGTCGCATGATATTGGAGAACACCTCGTTGAGACAATCGACGGTGGCGTTCTGCCGCACACTGTCCAACACGGCGGGATGCCGTACGACATGAACATTGCTGACCCCTTGAAGGCCAATCTGACACATGCGACGATCATGAACGCGCAACGCGTCGGTAAGCCTGGTAACGAAGGATTCCCAATCTGAATCGATGGACGGCGCGGAGGATCCTTCGTCCAGCTTGTCGATGATTTGGTGCACCGAAGACAACGCCGTCAACGCCGCGTCCCCCACTTGTCTCCAATCGTCGTTCTCCGACCGTTGATGTGCCTTACGCACGATAAACGACAGGTCTCCCGTCACCGAATCATGGATGTTTCGCGCAATCCGTTCGTTATTGCGCATGCGTTCGACCTGCGCCGCATGATTCTCCATTCGCCGTTGCATCTCGAAATATTGTTTATGCCATCGAAGCGAACACCCCATAAGAGCGGCCAATATGTCCATGATCACAAACGACGGATATGTTCGGATATCCATTCCATAGGTGTTGGGCAGCAGATTCTCCAAGAGTTGCACGCAACTGCATACTACGAGCATGAGGGCAGCCGAACGGTTGGTGATTTCATATGCAAGAACCGCAATAGCCACCAGATTACCGAAATAAGAAATCGACGCAACATCCGTGAACAAAAAATACAGCAACGGATCGGACATGAGCAACACCACGCTGGCAGTCTTAGGCCACCAAGGAATAACAAGCAGCAGAACAATATACGCAGCGCAGACGATGGAGGACAATACGCTCAACGTCTCCAGCCAAGCGACGGTATATAAAGTCAACGCCGCGGCAAGCGCGGCGACGACGATCAGCGCTTTTCGGCCTTGCGGCGGATTATCACCCGCCTTGTTTCCCATACTCACCATTCTCTCCGATTCGCCCGCGGACCATCGCAGCGTCCAAGGACAAGATGCCGTCGGATGTGTCCGTCGTATTCAACCCCACAACCACCAATACTACGTCTGGAACCGTTCGCCGGCGCTTCCACCGTAGAACGATCCGCGCACGGATGGGAAGCAATCATGTACACGTTTCGCGTATGCCCGCGGTGGTCTTCCCCGCAAACGCTCCCTAGAGTGAAGTCAGGTAGCGATGACGCTTCACCAAGGAGGGGACATGATCACACGATTGTGGAAAGAACAATTTTGCGATGGTTGCCGCAGCGTGCGATGGATTGCGGTGCTCATCGTTTCCATCGCCTTGCTGGTCGTGCAGCAGGTCACATCTTTCCCCAGTGTCTGGCGGCTGCCCGATATCGGACCGACCTTTCTCAATTACATGCTTCTCTTCAACTATTTCGGCTCGGGAACCCATCTGTATCTGTTCCTCCTTCCGTTTCTGGCGGCTCTGACAGGCGGCAGCATCTATGCGAATGAACGTCATAACAATCGGCTATCCCTGTTGCAGACACGTATTCCAAGACCGCTGATCGTGCGTTCATCGCTGGTTTCCGGTTTTCTGTTGGGCGGCCTGGGAGGATCCGCACCATTGATGCTCAGCTTGCTGGTCGCGGTCGTCAGAGAGCCCCATATGCGGTTTGTGGACGGGCATTTCACCAACGACGGATCATACCCGTTGATCACATTCGACTCGTGGGTGTACGGATTCTACGAGCGGAATCAGGTCGCGCTGCTGGCGGCCATATTGCTTTACGTATTCGCGCTCTCGGGATTGCTGGCATGCCTGTCCATATGCGTATCATTCTGGACACGGCATCGGTATGTGGAAGTCATCGTTCCTCTGGTGCTGTCGTATACCGTGTGGATGGCCACCAACGGAACGTCTCTGGCCGGTTTGAGCTTTATTGATTTTCTGAGTGTCCGCGCGGCGAATCAAGCGTGCAGCCCCCTAGGGGCAACCGTCACGTTACCTGCGCTGATGATTCTGATAGCGGCGTGCTATCCGTTGGAGGTGCGTCGTGAAGCATGGTAATGTTCTCATGCCGCTTGCCAGAGCCGTTCCTTTGGCGAAGTTGGCCATGCTCGCCTGCACGGCACTGGCGATCACGACCTATACGCTGTCTTATGCGCGCCCTGATCTCGAGGGCCGTTGGCAGCAGGTCATGCTGAACACCAACATACTGGGATACAATCTCATACCGCTGTTTCTGCTGTTGCTCTGCTTTGGTTCGACGCGATTCTCCAGTTTCGAGCGAGTGCGAACCGATCCCCGCTCAGAGTTGAGGCTCAACCTGATATGGATGCTGGTTGCGGCGCTGCTTACCTCACTATTGCCCGCGCTGGCCGCCATCATCGCGTGGGCGATAACGCCACAGACCCCGTCCGCTTTCCTTTCATCTTCGCTCGCGCCACTGCCATTGATCATCGCACAAGTGTTCATGGAATTGACAGCGATAGGTTTGGCAGCGTTTCTACCCATCAGCGCCGGCATATCATGGGGGTTTGTCGCGCCTCCATTCATCATTGTGTTTGCTTTGGCGGATTGGGTGTTCAGCGCAGCCGCTCCCCGTGTATTGGACTGGCTTTTTCTGTTTACGCTTCCCGTTCACACCGCATCGCAACTGATACAGGAACGAGTGCTGCCGTTTCTCGTCCTCTTCGCGATGCTCATCGCCGCCAACGCGATCGCACATGCTCGACGCGATCATCTCAAGGAATAGCGAGACGATGATATGCCGCACCATACGCTTGCCATCAGAGGACGAACCGTTTACCGCACGCTGCTCGGCATACTGTATTGCGCGCTGATGGCACGATTCGTCCTGTCGCCGGATCCCGCAGTATTCGTGGGCGCGCCGCATATCGCCGAATACGCCGGCGTCACTGGTATGGAAGACAATCTTGGATTTATCGTATTCATGCTGTTCGGCACGCTGCTCTCGCTTGGCCAGCCTGCCGAATATCTTATGAGGCCGAATCCATTCGTATTCATACGCCGTGGACGAAGCTGGGGAAGATTGGCGAAATGTCTCACCACGACCGGCGGCTACTGCGTGGTATTCGCCGGCGCGCAGCTTGTCATCACCGTGATGCTCTTCGCCATGCTGCCTGCCGAGGCCTTCCCCTACCACGCGCGCGGCTTCTCTTCCGCTGCTCTGGCGGCGGGTGCGATCTGGGCTGCCTTGATGCTGCTCATTCTGCTGCTCAACGACATATTCGCCACACTGGTTGGCCACCGTGAGCAGGGCTGGCTGTGGATTTTGGCGATTGTGGCCTTGTGCGCCATCCTGCCCGCCATACAGCATGCGCTTATGGACGCGAACCCTCTCGCCATACCCAATTGGGTGCTGCTATTCCCCTTGGTGATAGCGGCACTGGTCATCGCAATCGCCATCGCTTATCAGCATACGGAATTACTCACATCACACCTATAAGGAGATCTCTCATGTATGTGAACGTCGACAACGTATCGAAAACCATTCGGCGCAAAACAGTGCTCAACGCCGTAAGCGCACAATTCGAACGCGGCAAGGTATACGGCATTCTCGGGCCGAATGGTTCGGGCAAAACCATGCTGCTTAGAACCCTCTGCGGCTTCATCAAACCAACCGGCGGCTCCATAACCATCAATGGAACACCCGTGACCTTTAATCGCAAGCTGCCTGAAAACATCGGCATCATCATCGAGACGCCGGGATTCACCCCGTCACGGAGCGCAATGGACAACCTGCGGTATCTGGCGGATATCAACCATGCGTTCGATGCGACGGAGGTTGAACGGCTGATGCGGGCGTTCGGCCTTTGGGATCATCGCGACGACAAGGTCAGATCGTATTCCCTGGGCATGCGGCAGAAGCTCGCCATCGTGCAGGCGTTCATGGAGCATCAGCGACTGGTGCTGTTGGATGAGCCGACCAACGGCCTCGACTGGCGTTCCGTGGAACGGTTCATGGAGGAAGTGAATCATCAGCGCGAGCAGGGGCATACCATCATCATCGCGTCGCATCATAACGATGAGCTTGGCGGCATCGTGGACGACGCCCTGCTCATGGGCAACGGCATGATCGAACGGCGGGTGGCACCGGATGAGATCGCTTCGCTCTCGCTTGACCGAGCCGTGCGATAAGACAAACGAAATCATGACCGGCGTGCCCCTATGACCTCGGAAAGGTCATAGGGGCACGCCGGTCAACGGAGGAAATCGCGCTTATTCGGCGGGCACGATCGAAACGATCTTCGGCGCCTTGACGATCACCTTGCGCGGGGCCTTGCCGCCCAGACGGTCGGCGACGGCCTCGAGCGCGAGCCGTTCCAGCTCGGCCGGGTCGATGTCGGGCGCGACCTCGAGCTTGGCGCGCACCTTGCCCTTGATCTGCACCACCGCGGTGACGGTGTCCTGGCCCACGTACCGTTCGTCGGCGACGGGCCACGGTTCGGCGGACAGGGATTCGCCGTGGCCGAGCTTGTTCCACATCTCCTCGCAGATATGCGGCGCAATCGGCGCGAGCATGAGGATCAGCGGCTCGACGGCGGCGCGCGGCACGGCGTCCAGCGAAGTCAGATGGTTGTTGAGCACGATGAGCTTGGCGATGGCCGTGTTCGGACGCATGGCCTCCATCTCCACGGTCACGTCGGCGATCGTGTTGTTGAGCAGCTTGAGCGTCTTCATGTCCGGCTCGTCTTCGCTCACACGCACCTCGCCGGTGGTCTCGTCGACCACGTTGCGCCACAGGCGCTGCAGGAAGCGCATGCCGCCGACCACGTTGCGCGTGTTCCACGGGCGGGACTCGTCGAGCGGCCCCATGCTCATCTCGTACAGACGGAAGGTGTCGGCGCCGTAGTTGTCGTACATGTCGTCCGGCGTGATGATGTTCTTCAGGCTCTTGCCCATCTTGCCGAACTCGCGGTTCGCATGCTCGCCGTTCCAGGTGAACGTCGGCTCGCCGTTCTCGTCGGCCGGCCCCTCCACCACTTCGGCGGCGGGCACGTACTGTCCGCGGTCGTCGGTGTAGGCGTAGGCCTGGATCATGCCCTGGTTGAACAGCTTGTGGAACGGCTCGGACGAGTTCACATAGCCCAGATCATAGAGCACCTTGTGCCAGAAGCGCGAGTACAGCAGGTGGAGCACGGCGTGCTCGACGCCGCCGATGTACAGGTCCACGCCGCCTTCGACGCCCGAATACCGGTTGTGGTTCGGCCCCATCCAGTAGTCGTATTCCGCGCCCTCCACCATATGTTCGGCGTCGGTCGGGTCGATGTAGCGCATGTAGTACCAGCAGGAGCCGGCCCAGTTCGGCATGGTGTTGGTGTCGCGGTAGTAGGTCTTCACGCCGTCGCCCAGGTCGAGTTCGACCTTCACCCAATCCTCGTTGCGGCTCAGCGGCGCCTCGGGGTTGGATTCGGCGTCCATCGGGTCGAAGGTGCGCGGTGAATAGTCCGGCACGTCCGGCAGATTGATGGGCAGCTGGTCGTCGGGCAGCAGGTGCGGGGTGCCGTCCTCGCCGTAGACGATCGGGAAGGGCTCGCCCCAGTAGCGCTGGCGGGAGAACAGCCAGTCGCGCAGGCGGTAGGACACGGTTCCCTTGCCGACGCCCGCGGACTCCAGCCACGCGTTCACCTTGTCGATGGCGTCGTCGACGCGCAGTCCGTTGATGCTCAGCGGCTCGCCGTTGGCCTTGGTGGCTTCGACGGCGGAGTTGATCACGATGCCGTCGTGGCTCACGAACGGGGCCTTGCCTTCGTAGTCGGCCAGATCATCGCCGGATTCGGGCAGCGGCTGGACGGTGTAGATCACCGGCAGGCCGAATTTGACGGCGAAATCGTAGTCTCGCTGGTCGCCGCCCGGCACGGCCATGATCGCGCCGGTGCCGTAGTCCATCAGCACGTAGTCGGCGGTGAACAGCGGCAGCTTGGCGCCGGTGATGGGGTTGACGGCGTACAGGCCGGTGAACAGGCCGGTTTTCTCGCCGGCCGCGTCCACGCGGTCCTTCGCGGTTTTCGCCTCGGCGGCCTTGCGGTAGGCGGCGACGGCCTCGAGCGGCGTGGCATAGCCGCCCTTCCACATTTCGGGAGTTTCGGCCGGCCACTCGGCGGGCACGTCGGCCAGCAGACGATGCTCCGGGGAGACGACGGCGAAGGTGGTGCCGAACAGGGTGTCGGGACGGGTGGTGTAGATCTCCATATCCTTGACGCCGGCCGGGGTGTCCACGTCGAAGTGCACGGAGGCGCCGTGGGATTCGCCGATCCAGTTGCGCTGCATGAGCTTGACCTTCTCCGGCCAGTCGATGCCGTCGAGGCCGGCGATCAGACGGTGGCCGTAGGCGGTGATGCGCATGGACCACTGGCGCAGCTCGCGCTGGAACACGGGGAAGTTGCCGCGTTCGGACTTGCCTTCGGCGGTGACCTCCTCGTTGGCGAGCACGGTGCCCAGGCCCGGACACCAGTTGACCGGCGACTTGGAGATGTAGGCGATGCGGAAGTCGTTGAGCACGTCGGCCTGTTCGGCCTGGCTCAGTTCGCCCCAACTCTTGCCTTCGAAACCGGGGATCGGGCGGGAGCCGTTCTCGAACTGTTCGACGAGTTCGGCGATCGGGCGCGCCGCGCCCTTGCCGCCGTCGCGGTTGTCGGCGGTCTCGTCGTACCAGGAGTCGTAGATGCGCGAGAAGATCCACTGCGTCCAACGCACATAGCCCGGGTCGATGGTGGCGAAGCTGCGACGGTTGTCGAAGCTCAGGCCCATGCGGTGCAGCTGGCGGCTCATGTTGGCGATGTTCGCCTCGGTGGTCACGCGCGGATGCTGGCCGGTCTGCACGGCGTACTGTTCGGCGGGTAGGCCGAAGGCGTCGTAGCCCATGGCGTGCAGCACGTTCTCGCCCTTCATGCGGTGGTAGCGGCTCACCACGTCGGAGGCCAGATAGCCCAGCGGATGGCCGACGTGCAGGCCCTTGCCGGAGGGGTACGGGAACATGTCCATCGCGAAATACGAGGGGCGTCCCTCGGCGTTGCGGCCCTTGCCGTCCTTCAGGTCGCCGTTCACGTTCGCGGCCCAGAAGGTGCCCTCGTCATCCCAGATCTTCTGCCATTTGGTCTCGATGTCCTGCGCCAGACGCGCGTTGTAGCGGTACATCGGTTCGTCGGTTGCGTTCTCACTCATAACTCAGCAAACTAGCCGCGCAACTGGACACATGGCGACCCCGCGGACCGGCGTGTGGGACGGCCCGGCTTCGACCGGTCACTTGAACAGGCGCGAACGGGTGAGGAACCACGTCACTACGGCCGATATCGCCATGGACAGCACGATGACGAGCGCGAATCCCCACGGCTTGTCGGTGAAGGGCATGCCGAGCATATTGCCGTCGAAGTTCATGCCGTACATCGAGAAGATCAGCGTCGGAATCGACAGGGTGATCGAGATGATGGTGAAGATGCGCATCACGTTGTTCAGGTTGTTCGACACCACGGAGGCGAACGCGTCGGTCATGTTCGCGAGAACGCCGCTGTAGATGTTCGCCATCTCGATGGCCTGCTTGTTTTCGGTGATGACGTCCTCGAGCAGATCCTCGTCCTCCGGATACTGCTTGATGCGCGAAAGCGTGGTCAGCTTCTCCATCACGATCTCGTTCGATTTGAGCGAGGTGGTGAAGTAGACCAAGGTTTTGCTCAGTTCGAGCAGCATGAGGATCTCGCGGTTCTGCATGGAATGGCGCAGCTTCAGTTCCAGCTTGTCGCTTTCGCGGTCGATGATGCGCAGGTAGCGCAGGTACATGGTCGCGTTGCGGTAGAGAATCTGCAGGATGAACCGCGAGCGCATATACGTGTTGAAGCCGCGGATCGTGCCTTCCATGAAGGGGTGCAGCACCGGGGTGTCCTGCATGCAGACGGTGATGATGAGCTTCTGCGTGATGATGATCGACAACGGGATGGTCTCGTACCAGTCGCGTCCGTTGCGTTCCTCGACGGTGGGGATGTCCACGATGATCATCGTGTAGTCGTCCTCCACGTCGACGCGCGAGCGTTCCTCGTCATCCAGGGGGGCGCGCAGGTCGGCCAGGTCGATACCGGTCTGGGAGGCGACGGTGGCGAGCTCCACGTCGGTGGGGTCGCTTAAACACAACCACGCACCATTCTCCGGTTTCTCGATCTGCTCCACCTGACCGTTCATGGTGCTGAACATCCTCAACATCGTCTCTCACCGCCTTCCGATACGCGTACCGTCTCGTCTTCTCTTCGCTATCGCCCTTATGCGCGACGCACGCCCGGCGGCCGTTCCACCGCGGCCGCGTCTTCTCGTCACATAAGCCATCCTTAAGAATAGCCCCTGCGTGCCGACTTTGCCCGCGCCCGCGGAGGAATTCAGTCTCCGTTCACCTGCGCCGCGTCGGATTGCTGCGTTTTCGCGCCGTCGCCGACCCGTTCGCCCAGCGAACGCACCGCGGTGGCGGGGAACGCCTTGACGACGTCGGCGAGCAGGGCGCGCGTGGACGGGTCGGTGCGTCTGGCGGCTTTGGCGATCTTCGGCAGAGCCTCGCTCCAGTGCGCGGCGAGTTCCGCGAAGGTCTCGTAGCCCGCGGCGGCGAAGATGCCGTAGATCTGGTCGATGGCGCGTTCGCGCTGCTCCTTGCTAAAACGGTCCAACCAGATGTCGATGGTCTGGTCGAGGAAGCGCGCGCTCGCGTTGAGTTCGGGCACGGTGTCGAATCCGCCGTCGTCCGCGACCCGCCAGTTGCGTCCCATATGCTGCATGATACCCACGGCGTCGGCGGCGACCACCGTGTAGTCGTCCGTGGTTTCGAGCAGCATGCCGATCACCGAGGATTCGGGCACGGTGCTGTCGATCAGCCGTCTCACGGCGGCGAAGGTCTCTCCTTGCATGAGTTCCGCGGGCAGTCCCGGACCGTCATGGGTGAACACGCGTTCGATGCGGCCGAAGGCGGTCTCGTTATCCCGCGCCAGCATCAGCGCGGAGTAGACGGCCAGATTGCCGCCTTTGGAGTGGCCTCCGACCATGAGACGCGATCGCGCGCCCTCGCCTGACCCGGCGGCGAGCGCGGCGAGATAGTCGGCGGCCGCGATCTGCGAGGGCACCGGGCAGCGCACGGCCATATTGAAATCCTCCTTCCATCCGACCAGCGTGCCGTCGGTGCCGCGGAAGGCGACGTACAGCATGGGATCGTCCTCGGCGCGCAATCCCGCGCAATCGGACAGGTCGAAGGTCATGGCCGCGAACTGGGTCTCGCTGTCCGTGTCCGTGCGTTCGCTATAGCCGCCCACGCGCAGGTTCCGCCATCGCGGGCTTTCCGCCACCGCGACCAGCAGCTGGCGGCGGTAGTCGTTCACGTCTTTGGATCCGGTCACGAACATGTCCGGATAGTCCTCGGCGCGCAGCAACGCCGTGATAGGAACACCCGGCATGATGCCCGTCCCCCGCTCGGACGTGCCCCGCTCCCCGCGATCCGACGGGGTGGCGTCCCGTCCGGCGATGTCGCCGGATGGCGCAGATCCGCCGGCGTGCGCGGCGAACACCGGCACCACCCGAGGCATGCGGATGTAGGCGAGTTCGGACAATATCAGCGAGTCGACCGCGCTGAACGGCAGTTCGGCGAAGCTGCGGAATTCCACGCGCGCGTAATCAAGTATGGTGCCCATGCCCTCCACTGTAACGCGAACGGAATATCACGTCGCCGATGGACGTTTCCCTCCGGCCTCCGACCCACGCACATGCCCTTCGCGCGGTCGGCCCATCCGCCGCGTATGGCGTCCCATACAATGATGGGGTGAATATTTCCGACGAGACGCTGGCGTTCATCCGCCGGCACCGCACCGAGAACGTGCGCGATCTGGCGTTGCGCGCCAAACGCGGCGAGGGGTTGGATCTGCCGTTCGCGCTCGACCAGATCGCCGGATGGCAGACCGCGCGCGCCAAACTTCCCGCATGGGCGGCATGCGATGGGGTGTTGTATCCGCCGCATCTGTCGATGGAGCAGTGCTCGTCGCAGGCCACGGCCGAATACAAGCGGCGGGTCGCGCGTCGGCTCGTCGCCTCCGACGGGTCGCGTCGAACATCCATGGCGGATCTGACCGGCGGGTTCGGCGTGGACTGCTCGTATCTGGCGCGCGAATTCGACGATGCCGTATACGTCGAACGTCAGGCGAATCTGTGCGCGTTGGCCGAACATAATATGGCCGCGCTCGGTTTGGACCATGTGCGCGTCGTCAACGGCGACGCCGAGGATTTCCTGCGCGGGATGGAGCCGGTCGACCTCATCTTCCTCGATCCCGCGCGGCGCGACGCGCATGGCGCGCGCACCTACGCCATCCAGGATTGCGCGCCGGATGTGCTCGGCCTGTGCGACGCTCTGCTCGGCAAAGCGCCGCATGTGATGGTCAAGCTCTCCCCCATGCTGGACTGGCATAAAACCGTTGAGGATTTCGCGGGTCTCGTGGCCGAAACGCATATCGTCTCCACGGCCAACGAATGCAAGGAGCTGCTGCTTGTGCTGTCGCGCGAACGCCACGCCACCCCACGCATGGTCTGCGTCAACGACGACGAGGTGTTCGAACCCATATCGCCCATATCCGACATGTCGGATGGCGAGGGTGCCGCCGCCCGGCGACGCTCCGCATCGCGCGACCGCGAACTTCCCGACCCCGCAGATCCCGCTTCGTGGCGGTATCTGTACGAGCCGAACGCCTCGATTATGAAGGCGGGCTGTTTCGCGCAGCTGTCGGCGCTGTTCGCCGTATGCCAGATCGCGCCGAACAGCCACCTTTTCGTCGCGGCCGAACCGCAGGCCGGATTCCCCGGCCGCGCGTTCGTCATCGACGATATCTGCACCATGAACAAGCGCGAACTCAAGCGGACGCTCGGCGGACTCACGCACGCGAATATCGCCGTGCGCAATTTTCCGCTCAACGCCCCGCAGTTGCGCGCCAAACTCAAGCTCAACGACGGCGGCGACGACTATCTGTTCGCCACCACCGACTCCGCCGGCGTCCATCGCGTCATCCGCACCCATAAACTCGTCTGACCGTCGAAGACATCGGAGGCGTCAGAAGGGAACCTCGTCGTATTCCGGCTCGATATGGTTCACCGTGACCGGCACCGGCGAGTATCCGCGCTCAGCGCGCCGCTGCGCCGACATGGTGCCGCCGCACTCGTATCGGTCCGCGCCGTTCGACGGATACGACCAAGCGTCATCCCTATATGATGAGGCCGCGTTGTTCGTGACGAACGAATCGAATCCGTATGGGTGGCGAGCGCCGTCGTGATGGCGTTCGAACAGTTCCAGCTCGTAGTCCGAGGGTTCGGGAATCTCGAAGCGGAGATTGTCCGTGTCGTTCCATGGGTTGGAGGCGCGCAGATGCTCGCGCAGCGTATCGAGGTCCTTTTGGAAGGGCGTCGAGATGCCGCCATCCTGCCGAAGGACCGCACGTTCGAGCATGTTCAGATATTCTCCCTGCTGCAGCCATTCCTGATAGTCGCCGGAGCGCTGCTTCAACGTTTCGATGAGTTTTTCCAGCCGGTACGCCGCATGCATCTCCCGCTTACGCCGTTCGCGGTCCTCCTGATACCGGCGTTCCTGCTCTCGGCGCTTGCTGCCGAGATCCAAGGAGTCGAACACTTTGCCGAGCCGATCCTCGATGTGGGTGCGGTCGGAATCCTTGCATGTGCGCTGATGCCATTGGGAGACTTCGCTGCGTATCGCCAGCGTCAGTACGCCTGTGCCGGCGAATTCATAGTTACGCGCGTCCATCCATGCCGGGCATTCGCCCGTCTGCCCGGGTTTGCGTGAGAACGGCTCCCGCGCGGGCATGCCGGGCTGGGAGGATTCGCTGATCTGCATGAAATATGTCACGTCCTCCTTGCGTATCGCGATATGCGCCCAGGCCAGATCCTCCTGATGCTTGTCCATCATCTCGGCGTCATCCGGACGCAATACGGCGTATCCGCGGCGCATGCCCTCGTCGGCGATCAGCCGGAGCAGTTTCTCCACACGCGGCACCTGTTCCTCGGACACGCGTTGGGTGTCCACATCATCGAGGAAGCGCCTCACCCACGGGTTGTCCTCCATCTCGTTCGTCTCGTCCATGTTCACCGCCTGCCTTTCCTTGACTTTCCCGGCGCAGGGCCGGGAACCGGGCGTCTTCGCCCGATCGCAGACAGCATCGCATAGTCGTTCCGCCGCGTGCAAGCGCCCTGAAAAACCTGTGGATGGCGGTGGACAACTGCGCGCTATCCACCGCCATCCACAAAAGCGGAGCACTCTCCACGCTCCACCCGCCCACGGAAACGAAACGACCCGCGGGCTTGCCGCCCACGGGTCGCCATCGAATGGAACGGAACCGTCTAATCAGTCCTTGACGATGGTTTTTCCGGCGTTGGCGCCGGCGGTGAGGTCCTGGATCTCGGTGACCTCCAGCACGGGGATGACGGCCGGCTTCTTGGTGCCGTTCTCCTCGGCCACCTTGACCTGGGCGTCGTAGATGTCGTCGTCGACGTGCAGCGCGACGTCGCCGCGGAAGCGGTAGCCCGTCTTCGTCTCAAGATTCGCGACGGCGATGACCAGCTGGGAGCCGTCCAACAGGTTGCGGTACATCTGGCCGGCGGTGCGCTCGTGGTAGGCGATGTGGTTGTCGTCGAGCACGTACATGCTCATCTTCGGCCCCAGATCGACCTCGCCGTCCTTGGAGACGGTGGCGACCCAGCCCAGATTATTCTCGATGAAGGTTTTCATCTCAGCGGTGAGTGTTGCCATAACAGGCTCCTTTCAAAGCTCGTCCCTCCAGACTAGCGAACATCCCCAAGGATCGCGCGGGTTTCACGGCGAGTGTGACGAACCTCACCACCCTCCGTCCACCCGGATTCGCCCTTCCACCGTCCGCGGTTCTTCATTCCCGCCATGCCCGCAGCACGGATTGGGGTACCTGGCTCGTATCCCACCGGTAATGTCCTGTGACGGCCATATGCGTCGTGAACGCGAGATAGTCGTTCTCGCGCTGTTCCTGACCCATGTTGTGGTTGACGAACGCGGTGCCGGACCGGTCGCGCTTGTCGGAGATGACGCCGATGTGTTTGACCGTTTGGAACACGACGATGTCGCCCTGCTGCCATTGCGCATGGTCCGTGGTGTCCGTGGTCAGGTTTTGCGCGTATTTGCCGAAGAACACGTTGAGCACGCCGGCGCGTCGGAAATCGATATTGGGATCCGGCGTGGAAACCACCTCGGCGTAGGCCGTGGGGTCGGCCGCGATATCGGCGTCGACCATGGCTTTGAGGTCGTAGCCCGCGTTGGCGAACGCGCGCCATACCACGTCGGTGCACGCGCCGCGGTCGTCCGGAGGATAGCCGCCGTCGTAGTAGCCGGAATCGTAGGTGGGTTTGGCGGCCGAATCGGCCTGCGCGCCTTGGCGGATGTCGGTGTAGTCATCGATGCCGTCGCCGTCGTAGTCGACGCCCGACGTGAGTTTGGGATATCGGGAGTCCGTCTCGCTCTGCGGCGCGGCGACCATGCCGTCCACCGGCGGCACGCCGCCGAAATGCCGCCACACCAGCGTTCCCGCCACCACGACGATCACCACGACCACGGCCATAACGGACACCGCCACAGGCCAGCGGCGCGTGCGCGGAACTCCCCCACTCATACCGACATGCTGCGCCATATCCCTCATTTCATCATTCGTCACATCGTATCAAGCTTGGGCGCATGGGGTTCGTGCCTGGATCGCCACCGCATCCTTTATCGCCGACGAACAATCCTATGCGGTGAGGTAGGCCTGCGCGTCGAGGGCGGCACGGCATCCCATGCCGGCGGCGCTGATGGCCTGTCGGTAGACGCGGTCCACGCAGTCGCCCGCGGCGAACACTCCCGGCGTCGAGGTGCGGGTGCCCGCGCCTTCGACCAGCACATAGCCGTCATCGTCCATGGCGACCTGTCCTGTGAGGAATCCGGTGGCTGGCGTGTGTCCGATGGCCACGAACAGGCCGTTGACCGGCATCGTGCCGGTCCGCCCGCTCACCGTGTCGCGGATGTCGATCGAAGCCACCGAGTCGGCCGGTTTCGACAAGGAGAGACCGAGACCGATTGCAGGGCCGCCCGCGTTCGCGTTCGAGGCCAGACCGATGCTCCGACCCGATGATGCCGCATTCAGTCCCGTCCGCAATTCGAGCGAGGGTGCGGAGACGCTCGGTACGCCGGCCGGCGCGACGCCGCTTCCCCGCACCGCGGTGACCACGGTGTTGGCGAGTATGGTGATCTTCGGATTGTCGCGCACGCGGTCGAGCATGATCTTCGATGCACGGAACTCGTCACGCCGGTGGATCAGGGTCACCGATGAGCCGAAGCGCGAGAGGAAGTCGGCCTCCTCCATCGCGGAATCGCCGCCGCCGACCACCACGATCGGCTTGTCTTTGAAGAAGAAGCCGTCGCAGGTCGCGCAATAGGAGACGCCTCGGCCGGAATACTCCTCTTCGCCGGGCACGCCCAGCTTACGCACCTGCGAGCCGGTCGTCACGATCACGGCACGCGCGCGGATCGTCCGGCCCGATGCCAACGTGACGGTTTTGAGCGAGTCGCCGAAATCCACCGAAACCACGTCGTCATAGACGAACTCCGCGCCGAACCGTTCAGCCTGCAGACGCATGGACTCCATCAGTTCCGGCCCCATCACCCCGTCCGGGAAGCCTGGATAGTTCTCGACCTCGGTGGTGTTGACCAGCTGGCCACCCGGCGTCAGCGCGCCGGCGACCACCAGCGGCGCGAATCCGGCACGTCCCAGATAGATGGCCGCCGTATACCCGGCTGGTCCCGATCCGATGATCAGCGCGTCAACCGTCCCGCGTCCCTCGACCGTGTTTCTTTCCTCCGTCATGGCGATCCCCATCCGTCGTCGTTCCGTCGTTCATATACGACCCCACACTACCGCACGTCCCATGCCGTTTACGCCTCCAGCTCACGGCGGCGATCCGCGTTTGCCGAACCGCATGTCCGGAGATCTTTTCATGGAAACGTCAACAGTATTGACAAGTACACTATGCAAGCCGCATACTGATATTGCCAAATATACTTGTCATACCCAAGGGAGGGCATTATGACTGGGCGTCACGGCTTCGATACCACATCCGCCGCCAAGCTCGACCGCGCGGAAATCCTCGCACGCAGCCGGCATGAGGCATCGGACGAGGGGGAGCTTCATATCGCGAACCGTTCCAACTATTACGAGGCGTTGTTCGCGGCCATCGAAATCCTCGCGGTCATACTGTTCGCCATCGTCTGGTATTGGACGGGGGATCACAGTTACCTGGATCTTCTCGGCGTGCTCGCCCCGTTCTTCGCGCTGTCCTTGGCCATGATCTCAGGCAGGAGTCTGGCGCTATACCAAGGGCGTGGCCGGCAGCGCACGTGGCTGGTGCGCACGGTGGGAGGATTGCTGCTTTCCGCCGTCTTCCTCGTGCTGTTCATGGTTCATCTGGCGGCCTGATGAGACCGAGTGGAGAGGACGAACTCGTCCTGCACAACAACCTCAAGCGACTTCGCGCCGAGCGAGGCCTTTCCCAGGCCGCGCTGGCGGAACTTGTCGGAGTCTCCCGCAATACGATCAGCTCGATCGAAACCGGCCAATATACCCCCACCGCCAAGCTCGCGCTTGTCCTATGCGTCGCGCTCGACCAAAAATTCGAGGATGTGTTCTATTTCTAGCCTCCGCCCACCTCGAGCTGATGGGAGACGGAGACGACCACGACTTCGCAAACCCGGAAACAGACGAATGACATGATGAGTGGTCAAACCGGGGTCGCGCAGACCTTGTCGGAGGCGGCGTGAATATGAGAAGAGGCTTGGAATCCAACGTTTTCCAAGCCTCTCAATCTGTGGAGCTAAGGGGATTCGAACCCCTGACCCTCTCCATGCCATGGAGATGCGCTACCAGCTGCGCCATAGCCCCGTTTGCAATTATCTGGACTTCGCGAGCAGAACATGCCGCCCGACGAAGCCAGTGGTGAGATATTCCGTAAGAAACACCTCGAAGTGGAGCTAAGGGGATTCGAACCCCTGACCCTCTCCATGCCATGGAGATGCGCTACCAGCTGCGCCATAGCCCCGTATTCAGTTGTCGTTCGTTTTGAACCTTGGATAGTTTACGACGGACTTGCTCACTCGGCAAGACCGGCGTGTCGCCAAATATCATCGATGTGATTTGACGACACGGGACACATCCGCCACATCCAAGGCATCAGCCGCGCCAAACCGCCGTTCACGGCGACTGGCGGCGAGGACTTCACTGGTTCGATCCGTTCGCGTTCGAGGATGATCCGCCCGTCGACGAGCCGGAACCGTTGGATCCACTGGACGTGCCTGAGGAGGAGGATCCGCTGCCTGTTCCGCTTTCCGTTCCGGTTCCCGAGCTGGTCGAGCCGCCCGTTCCGGTTCCTGTTGACCCGCCACTGCCGGAAGTCGTTCCCGAATCGGTTCCGGAGGAGCTTCCGGAACCGCTGGAATCCGTGGAGCTCGATCCGGATCCGGTGGATGAGTCGCCGGTGGACCCACTGGTCGAACCGCTGGTGCCGTTGGCGTCGTCAGTCTCGCCGGAACCGCTGGTGCCGCTCGCTGCCTCCGATCCTTCCGATTCGCCGGCGTCGCTTGTCGTGTCATCCGTCGAGGAGGAGTTCTTCTTATCGGTGGACGAATCGGTCGTTCCGGAGCTGTCTTCCGGCTCTTGGGAGGGTTCCTGCGTGGTCTGCGGCGTCTGCTGCACGCTCGGATGCTGCACTAGATCACGCACCACAGTGTCGGTGCCTTCGCCTCGGGTGATCAGCAGGATCACCGCGGCGGTCAGTCCCACAGCCACCAATGCGCTCACGATGGCCACGATCAGGGCGTTGCGCTTGGCATGCCGACTGGAGATGAGATCGGAATCCTTAAGGCTCTTGTTATCATGCGTCTGCATGTTCGTATTGACACCGGCCCGTCCGGAAACGGATCGTCCACCGGAGGCGGAGTCGAGTGTCATCGCCTCATCCAACAAATCCGCCGTCGCATCGGCCAGCGCCATGGTGCTCGCCAACGTCTGCGCATCCTCAACGTCTTCAAGCTCGACGGCCCGCTGCGTATGTGTCTCGGACGACTGCGCCGTCGCATCTTCCGCAGGCGCGACCACCGTCGTCTCGGCGGATTCCTCAGCGGATCTTTCGACGGACTCATTCCCATCCCGCGTATCGGACGCCGCGGATTCGCCAGAACCATCGTCGGAGTCCCCATTCCCGTCATCCGGAATGGGCAACGCCGATTGCAGTTTCTCCCCTGACGCTTTGAGCACGTTCTGGTAGACCTGCGACGAGATCGCGGACACCACCGAACCGACGGCCACACCGATCACCGATCCTGCGATGCCGATTTTGCTCGACAGGAGGAACGAGGTCACCGCGGCGAGCGCGCCGGCGGCGAGCTGCGCGAATGAGATACCCTTAAGAAATTTCATCACACCACGAAACCGTACCGGCAAACGCTAGAAACGCGCTGCGCCGACGGTGAACGTCACCATGTTTTTACCTTGTGTGCGCAAAACCTCTACGTCCGCGCGCGTTTCAGGCCGTTTGGCGCATGCTCCCCATCCGTCAGAGCGCAGGATGCTCCCACTGATCGGTGCGCGCGGCCTGGGGGCCATGGTTGTAGTCGGCGAGCCGCCAGCGCACGCCGCCGTCCGCGAAGTCCAAAGGAATCAGGCGGCTCCAATGGGCGTTGCGCATCGACAGGATGCTGGCGAAATCCGGATAGGTGACGTCCAATCCCATCAGCGTCTGCAGGGTTTCGGAGATCCATGCCCCATGTGAGAACACGTACAGGTCGGTGTCGCCGCCGCCGCGCGCGGACCAGTCGAGCAGCGCGTCGACGCCCCGGCGCCCGACCTCGATTTTCGGTTCGGCGCCATGTTTGAGTTCGCCGTCGCGGTGCTCCTGCCACAGGCGGAAATCCTCCGGATAGCGTTCGGCCAGCTCCTCGCCGCTCATCCCTTCCCATTCGCCGAAGTTGCGTTCGCGCACGCGCGCGTCGGGATGCGTTTCGACGCCGATGAGGTCGGCGAAGGCTCGCGCTGTGTCGACCGCGCGACCCAGATCGGAGCAGACGACCAGATGGTTCGTCACATCCGGCCTGCGGTTGACGTAGAGCTCCTTCAGCGCCGCGGCGGTCTGCCCGGCCTGCCACCGGCCCACTTCGTCGAGGGGGATGTCGATCTGCCCCTGCAGGCGGCGTTCGGCGTTGTACGCGGTGCGTCCGTGACGCACCAGCGTGATGGAACGGACATGCTGCGGCATCGGTCGATCAGCTCCTTGAGGTCGCGAGGGTCGGTTCTTGGGAACGGATCAGGCGTCCGTCTCGTCGCCCGCTTCGAGCGAGCTTTCCGGATGCTCCAGCTCGAGTTCGATCTGCGGGCAATCGCGCCAGAGGCGTTCCAGATTGTAGAACTCGCGCGATTCGTCATGCATGATATGGATCACGAAGTCGCCGTAGTCGAGCAGCACCCACTGGCCCTCGGTCAGACCTTCGCGCGAACGCGGCTGGCGCTTGCCGCATTTGAGGTACAGATCCTTCTCCACCTCTTCGGCCACGGCCAGCACCTGGCGTTCGTTGGAGGCGCCTGCGATCATCATGATGTCGGTGATGGCCAGCGGCTCGGTCACGTCGAAGGCCACGATGTCGGTGGCCTTCAGCCGGTCGGCCGCTTCGGCGGCGATGCGGATCTCGTCGATGGATTCCTGCACTGCGGGCATGTTCACTTCCTCTCCCAGGCGGGCTTCCAGCCCTCCACGATATGTTGCGTGTTCTCGGAATACACCATGGCGTCGTCCGGCACGTCATGACGCACCACGGAACCGGCGCCGGTGGTCACATTGTCCCCCACCTCGACGGGCGCGACGAACAGGTTGCCCGCGCCGACATGGGCGCCGGCGCCGATGCGCGTGCGGTTCTTATGCACGCCGTCGTAGTTCGCGGTGATGGTGCCGCCGCCGATGTTGGTGCCGTCGCCCACTTCGGCGTCGCCCACATAGCTCAGATGCGGCACTTTGGTGCCGTTGCCGATATGCGCCTTCTTCATTTCGACGAACGCGCCGGCCTTGGATCCCTCGCCGAACTCGTTGCCGGCGCGCAGATAGGTCCACGGGCCGATGTTCGCGGCGCGGCCGATATGCGATTCCTGCACGCGGGAACGCTCGACCACGGCTTCGGCATCCACCACGGCGTCGATCAACGTGGTGTCGGGGCCGATCAGCGCGTCCTCGCCGACCACCGTCTCGCCCTGCAGGAAGCAGCCCGGCAGAATGGTGGCGTCGCGTGCGATACGCACGTCATCCTCGATCCAAGTGCTGTCCGGATCGAGAATGGTCACGCCTTCGCGCATCCACCGCTCGCAGATACGGCGGTTGTGCGCCTTGGTGAGCGCGGCCAGCTGCACACGGTCGTTCACGCCTTCCACGCTTAAGGGGTCGGGCGCGGCGAACGCGCCGACGGCGCCGGCGGCCTTGGCGGTCTCCAACGCGTCGGTGAGATAGAACTCGCCCTGCGCGTTGTTGGATTTCAGTCCCGCGATGGCTTCGACCAACACCTTGGCGTCGAACACGTACACGGACGTGTTCACCTCGTGCACGGCCAGTTCGCTGCTGTTGGCGTCCTTCTGCTCGACGATGCGCAGCACGTTGCCGTCGCGGTCGCGGATGATGCGGCCGTATCCGGTCGGATCGTCGAGGATGGTGGTGAGCACGGTGGCACCGTTGCCGCTGTCGATATGGTAGGCCAGCAGCCGCTCGAGGGTGGCGGCGTCGAGCAGGGGCATGTCGGAGGCGGCGACGAGCACGGGGCCGTCGAGTTCGCGCGTCCGCCCCAGCTGGGCCATGGCGCACTGCACCGCGCGGCCGGTGCCGGGCACGTCGTCCTGGTTAACGATGGTCACGTCCGCATCATAGGAACGCGCGGCTTCGGCCACGCGTTCGGCCTGGAAATGCACCACCACGGCGAGGGTCTCCGGATTCTGCGCCCGCACGGCGGTCATCACGCGGTTGAGGAAGGTCTTACCGCAGAAGGTGTGCAGCACCTTCGGCTTGGACGAACGCATGCGGGTGCCCTCACCGGCGGCGAGGATGATTGCGGCGGATAGTGCCATGGGGCCTGCTCCAGTTCTAAACATCACAACCGTGGAGATCTTCCGCGGGATAAACAAGTGACGGCCGACCGTTTGCATCGCATGCGGTCGGCCGTCAGGCTCGCTCCCCCACCTGGACTCGAACCAAGACAAAGGGTTCCAAAGACCCGTGTGCTGCCATTACACCATGGGGGAATCGGCGGGAGGCAATCCCGCCAAGTGTTCATTATGCCATACCTCTTGACCGGATGGCGGCAGTGGTGTCGCCGCCATGTCGCGGACGGCACCCAAAGCCAGTCATTCCAAGACGTCAGGCGAACAGGAAACCCTGTCCGTGATGCTCGGGGTACGTGTCGAACAGCTCCGCCACGGAACCGTCGTCGAACACGGCGCGGATGGCGGCGGCCAGCAGCGGGGCGATGGAGAGCACGGTGAGTCCGTCCCAACGCTTCTCTTCGGGAATCGGCACGGTGTCGGTGAGCACCACCTCGCGCGCGCCGCACGCCTTCAGACGGTCGACGGCCGGGCCGGACAGCACGCCGTGCGTGGCGACCACAGTCACCGACTTGGCGCCGGCGTCCTTGAGCACATTGCACGCGCCGGCGATGGTGCCGGCGGTGTCGATGAGATCGTCGACGAGCACGCAGTCCTTGCCCTCCACATCGCCGACCACACGGTTGGCCACGGCCTGGTTGGGGCGGGTGATGTCGCGCGTCTTGTGCACGAAGGCGAGGGGGCCGCCGTTAAGACGCTGCGCCCACTGTTCGGCCACGCGGATGCGGCCGGCATCCGGGGAGACGACGGCGACGTTGTCGAGCTGGCCTTGGAAACGGTCGCGCATATAGTCGACCAGCACCGGCATGGCGATGAGATGGTCGACCGGGCCGTCGAAGAAGCCCTGCGACTGCGAGGCGTGCAGGTCCACGGACATGATGCGGTCGGCGCCTGCGGTTTTCAGCAGGTCGAACACCAGACGGCAGGAGATGGGCTCGCGTCCGCGATGCTTCTTGTCCTGGCGGGAATAGCCGACCAACGGGCACACGGCGGTGATGGAGCGGGCCGAGGCACGCTTGAGCGCATCGATCATGATGAGCTGCTCCATAATGGCCTTGTTGATCGGCTGGTAGTGGCTTTGCAGCACGAACACGTCGGCGCCGCGCACCGATTCGGTGTATCGCACATACATCTCGCCGTTCGCGAAATCGTAGGCGGTGGTCTCCAACACATCGATGCCGAGTTGTTCGGCGACGTCTTGGGCCAGCTTCGGGTGGATTCGTCCAGTGACGAGAATCAGGTTCTTATCGGGCTTTCCTTCGAGGATTGCGCTCACCATGTCTCCCAACGTGCGGTCTCGTTGAAGTGCAGCCCCCAGTCTAACCACGGCGCGAGACGGGAAAGCCCGACTCCCGCGTCGCTTCCCGTCATCATCCTGTTTCGTCGGCGCGTCCCCGTGTCGGACCGGATATCCCGCTCCCGCCATGCCGAGCGCAGGCGCGGACCGGACATGATGACCCCTCCCGCATCATCCGTCAGTGGCCGGCGGCGATCCATTGCTCGATGGCCCGACGCACGGCCTGCGCGTAGTAATCGTTGGTCATGCTGGGATGGATGCCGTCCGCGGCCAGATCATCACGATGCCGCTCGGCTGCGGCGTTCCAATCGACGAGCACCACGGAGTCGGAATGCGAGGCGGCGTAGTCGGCGAACAGTTGGTTGTTCGGCGGGATCCACGAGCGGTCGCCGTGCGCGTTCACCAGCACCATCACACGGTCGGGGCCGAGGATCCCACTGATCTGGTCGAGCTGGCCGGCATCGGCGGAGCCGTTCGTGCCGATTCCCAGCACCACCCATTGACGCATCGAGCCTTGGTCGAGCTGTTTGCGTGCCAGATCGATTCCACCGCCCATGCCGCGGGAGACTGCGGCATCGACCTGTATGCCAGGGAATACGGCGTTCAATCCGTTGCTGCTGGCGAGCATGACGGAGTCGCCTATGGCGGTGATCTCACCGCCGGATGGCATGGTGTGCTTGGGTTTGCGCGGCTGGGGCACGGCCGTTCTTACCATGGTGCCGTTCAGCTCCCGCATGCGTTCGAGTTCCGCCGCCTGCTGTTCGAGCTGGATCTCGATCGAGGTTTTGGCGGGCGCGTCCTTGACGCCTTGCACGCATCCCGCGATCGATCCCACCAGCAGCAGCGCCACGATGACTGCGCGGGCGATCTGCCGGCTCGTGGAACCTTTGCCCGGCCATAGCACGAACGCCGCGCCATATGCGCCGGCCGGCTGCTCGACCAGCTTCCATGACGCGGCCACGGCCACGGCGGTGAGAATCGCGGCGACGGCCCATACCCAAGGTCCGGGAGTGGGGATGAGTCGGGGGATGATGGCGAGGCTGAGCAGCCACATCGGCCAATGCCACAGGTAGATGCCGTACGAGTAACGCCCGCATGCGGCCAATGGCTTGAACACCATAAGATCCTGCATCCACGAGTCCGCGGATATGGTGCCGGCGATCAGCAGCACCGCGAGCAGGCTGGCGATGATGATGCCGCCGCGGAAGGCGAATTCGTTCTGGTCGCCGGTGACTGCGAGCGCGATCAGCGCGATCAGACTGAGGAACGCCAGCGCGGGGGCGAGCGCGCGCCATATTCGTGTGCCAAGGCCGGGACGGGGCTCGCCGTCCGACTCGGAGGGTTCGCCGTCCGGCGCGGAAGGTTCGCCGTCGTACGCGATGATCCATGCGAGCGCGACGCCGAGCATCAGTCCGCAGGCGTGGGTGTCGGTGCCGAAGTACACGCGTGTGGGATCGCCGCCGGGAGTGTAGAGCAGCCACATGGCCGTCGCGCTGGCCGCGGCAAATCCGAGGGGGATCAGCAAGGACAGCCGCGTGCGGCGGATCTTCCACATCACGCCGACGATCAGGGGCAGTACGAGCATGAACTGCATGAGCACGCCCACATACCATAGGTGGCGCATGATCTGCGGGCTCATCTGTTCGAAGTAGCTTTGTCCGTTGGCGATGGCGTACCAGTTGTAGCAGCCTAAAGCCGCGGTGATGAGCTGGTCGCGGATGCCGACGAGCAGATCGCGGTCGACGAGCCAGGCGAGGGTGACGACGGCGGGCAGCATGAACAGCAAAGCCGGGTAGATGCGTGTGGCGCGGCGGTGCAGATATTTGGCGAGGTCGAGTCCCTTCCCCCGATTGAGGGCGCGCACCAGTCCCAACGCCGTAAGGAATCCGGATACGGCGAAGAACACGTCCACGCCGTAGAATCCACCGGGCAGCACGCTTTGCTTGCAGTGATACAGTACGATGGCGATCAGGGCAAATCCTTTGATGCCATCCAATCCGACGAACCTCTGGCTTGTCACGTCCGTAGTCCTTATTCTCTATCCCACTCAAACCTTGCCAGAGCCTACACCACCGGGCATATCGCACGGCGTTGCGATCACCGCAAACCACCGTTTTTGAGTACATATACCGGCGTTCTTTCCACCGCTGCGCAAACCGGCCCGTTCCTGCAGCGGCTGCACATCCAAGTTCGTCGATGAGAGCATCCGGTACGGTTTGAAGCCGATCTGCGAAATATCCGACGACGGCGACCCAGTCCAGCGAATGTCCTCTGAGGCCACCCACCGACAATCACCGCATATCATCTCGCCACAGTCGCGCCCACCCAAGACAGGTCATGACACGGTCGCACATAAATGAGCGACACCCTCAAGACATAGCGTATTGATATCCGAACGAGGATGGGCCAAGCCGGACAGTCTCGCCGCCTCCAACTGTTTTTGGGTGGGATGGGTGTAGGGGTAAAGGCCCAGAAGATAGACGAGGAGTTCCACAAGGAACCGCTCCTTCGCCTTTTCGTCGGCCGCTTCGAACGCTTTGTCGATTCCTTTGGCCAGCGTCTCCATTGCCACTTGCACTTCCGTATTGAATTTGGCGAGCTGTTCGACCGAGCAATTTCGCTCAATGGTTGTGGTCTGGACGGACAGAAGCCGCATAAAGAGTTCCCTATCGACGAGGGACGCCGCTATGGTGCGGCTGAACCCTTCGGCCCCCATGCACTCGTCACTCGCGAACGCCTCTTCGAGCCGCTGGTTCCAGAGCAGATATTCACGTTTCAACAGATCAAGTAGAATCTCGTCTTTTGTCTTGTAATACCCATAAAGCGTCGTACGTGAAACGGAGGTCTCCGCCGATATCGCCTTGAGGGTTATCTCATCGAATTCCATACTGCCGCAAAGCTTCGCACAGGCATTGAGTATCTCCTCTCGCCTACTGTCGGTCTGCTCCTTGGTTCGGGCTCTTTGAAAAGTCATCGTGCGTCTCCTTCGGCGACCATCATACCATATTTGTCGACACAGCGTCGGTTATTATTTGACGTCATGTCGGTTATTTGCTAGATTGAAATAACCGACACCACGTCGGCTACTCAACCCGCATAAACAAACCCAGACGCCCGGAAGGAACGGCCATGGCAAAAATCAGGCAGACGGCAGGACATGAGATCCGAGGGGATTTCGCACCCCAATTCGCGACGTTGAACGACGACGTGCTCTTCGGGGAAGTGTGGAGCGACGACACCCTTTCCCAGAAGACACGCTCGATCATCACCATCTCAACCCTTGTCGGAAAAGGCATGGTGGGTCCCGCACTCGGCGGCCACCTCGAAACCGCAAGGAAAAACGGCGTCACCAGACGAGAGATGGCGGCAATGCTCACCCAACTCGCCTTCTACGCAGGTTGGCCGAACGCATGGGGCACCTTCGCCGAAGCCCTGAAGATCTATGGCAACGACCCAGCGGGCGGCGACTCCCCCGAATCACACGGAGGCGTCTTCGGCCTCGGCCAAGCCAACGACATGCTGTCGAAGTATTTCACCGGAACGTCCTATGTGAATCCGCTCACGAATCCGAAAGACACGCAATTCGTGGCCAATGTCACATTCGAGCCCGGATGCCGCAACAACTGGCATGTGCACAAGGCGGACGAAGGAGGCGGACAGATTCTCCTCTGCACCGACGGTCGCGGATGGGTGCAACTGGAAGGCGAAGACGCCGTGGAGCTTTCGCCCGGCACGGCCTTTTTCGTCCCCGCAAACACGAAGCACTGGCACGGTGCCGCAAAGGACAGTTGGATGAGCCATATCGCCTTCTGCCCGGACGGCACGAACGCTTCGACCGAATGGCTTGAAGCCGTGGACGACGATTGGTACGACAAGCTCAGTTAAAACATTCCGGCGGTCTCAACAGGACGGCACGCGAGTCATATGGGAACGAGACCCCAATCGCCATCAGACAATCAACGAAAGGAATCATCGATGTCGCAAAAAGTCGTTTTGGTCACCGGAGCCAGCTCCGGATTTGGCAAAGGCGCGGCAAAAGCGCTCCTTGACAGAAACTACGTGGTATACGCAAGCTCAAGACGGCTGGACCGTCTGAAAGATCTGGAACAAGAAGGCGCGATCCCCCTTCCCATGGATATCACCAACCCAGCCGAAGTCAATGCGGGGATAAGAACGATCATGAGGCAAAGCGGACGTATCGACGCGCTCGTGAACAGCGCCGGATACGGCGGATATGGGGCGATGGAAGACGTGCCATTGGAGGAAGCCCGCAAACAGTTCGACGTGAACGTGTTCGGCCTCGCCATGGTCACGAAAGCCGTATTGCCCCATATGAGGGAAAACGGCGGCAACATCGTCAACCTATCCTCAGGAGCGGGTTTTTCGACGTTCCCCATGGGCGGCTGGTATTCCGCATCCAAACATGCGGTGGAAGCCCTTAGTGATGCTTTGCGATGCGAAGTGGAACGGTTCGGCATCCACGTCTCCTTAATCGAGCCGGGCTCCGTCAAGACGGAATTCATGGACGTAGCGATGAGGCACTTCAACGCATTGAAACACGGTGAGGCATATCAGGAACAAGCGCTGAAATTCAAAGACAGTTTTATCCGAAGCTACGAGAACGCCCCCACTCCCGAAGTGGTGGTAGAGGCAATAGTGAAGGCGGTGACCAGCGATAGGCCGAAAACAAGATACAAGGTGGCCGGCGCGAGCCTGTTGTCTTTTATGAAGAAGACGCTCCCCGATAAGGCATTTGACGCGATAGGTTCCATCGCCATGGGCCAATAGTATGTTCTGCGCCTGCCGGTGCTAGGCTTGGGCTCGGAACGCAAGGAGGTCTGATCGTTATGGGGGAGATCGTCAGCCGTATCGTATTCATTGGGTGTATGGTGTTGGCGCTGGCGTGTGTCGTCTACGCCATGGCCGTGCTCGGCACGAATTCCGGCACCGGCTTCTGGATGGCCTGGCTGGCGTTCGCCGTGTTCTTCGCGTTGTTGGGGTTCAGTTTTCCGTTCCATTGGTGGGCGATGATGCCGAAGCTCGCGCGCAATGCGATCGTCGCGGTGCTGGTTGTGGGCGCATTGTGCTTCGGCGTGGTGGAGGCGCGCATCATCGCCGCGATGAATACCACCGCCGCTGACGGACTCGACTATGTGATCGTATTGGGTGCACAGGTGCGCGAAAGCGGACCCAGCCGCGTGCTCAGGTACCGACTGGACACGGCGATCGACTATCTGAACGACAATCCTCAGGCCATATGCGTCGTCTCCGGCGGGCAGGGCGCCAACGAACCGTTCCCCGAAGCGCAGGGCATGGCGGAATATCTCGAGGAACACGGCATCAGCGGCGAGCGCATCCTTGAGGAGAGCGAATCCACCACCACCGAGGAGAACATCCGATACAGCCTCAAACTGATAGATGAAGCGTCGGCTGACGGGGCTCCAGGCCCGGCGGATGCCTCCGTGGGGCTGGTCACCAATAATTTCCATATGTTCCGCGCGCTGCAGATCGCGCACGCCCAAGGACTGCCGCAGGCGCAGGGATTGCCGGCCGGTTCCCCTCCCGACATGCTGGTCAACAACATGGTGCGCGAGTTCTTCGCCGAGATCAAATTCCTTCTGCGCTCATTGGCCGGCTGACGGCCCGCTTCGCCGCCCCGCGGATTCAGATGACGATGCCGTTGCAGTGGTCGACCTCGTGTTGGATGATCTGCGCGGTCCAACCGGTGAAGGTGGCGTGGCGCGCACGCAGGCGACGGTCCTGATAGTCGACTTCGATGCGGTGGTAGCGTAGTGTGCGGCGTTCGCCGTCCAGAGACAGGCAGCCTTCCTCGGTGTCGAACGCGCCGTCGCAGGCGGTAATCACCGGATTGAACATCACGCTGATGCGCCCGTCCATCTCCTCATCCACGAACGCGATGATCCGCTTGTCCACTCCGATCATATTCGCCGCCATGCCGACGCAGCGCGACCGGTTGGCCTCCAGCGTATCCACCAGATCCCGCGCCACGGACTCATCGCCGGGACCGGCCTCGGCGCACGGCATGCGCAGGAACGAACGGGAGGTCATAATCGGGCGCTGCATCACCACTCCTTGCCTTGACGACGGTCACGAATCAGCCGTACGAAACGGCACCGTCCCATGCTATCCCACCAAATGATGGAATGGCATCCCACGCCTCCGAACAATGAGGCATTGTAGGATCTCCCGCCGCGGTGTCTGGGGCAAATCAGGAACGGGGAACCAGCGTTTTCTTCGCAAGCTCCAGCACCACATCCGCGCCTTTGACGACCTGACTGCTATGCGTGACGACGATCACGCATTTGTTCTCCTCGTGCGCGCGCTTCTGAAGGATGGAGATGATCTCCGCCGCCATCTGCTCGTCCAGATTTCCGGTCGGCTCGTCCCCCAGGATCACCGGCGTATCGGCCGCCATCGCCCGCGCGATGGCCACTCGCTGCTGCTGGCCGCCGGATAATTGCATCACGTTCCGCTTGGCCTCTTCCGCGCTGATTCCCAGCTTTTCCAGAACCTCGACTCCGGCTTTGGGCTGCACCAGACGCACGTTCTCCAACGCCGTCAGATAATCGATCAGATTGTAGCTTTGGAAAACCAAGGACACGTGCTCTCTGCGATGCCGCTCGAATCCGCCCTGCGCGATGTCCTCTCCGCGGAACAGCACCTTTCCGGTGGTCGGTTCATCAAGTCCCGCAAGAAGCGACAGAAGCGTCGACTTTCCCGCGCCGGACTTTCCGACGATCGCATAGAATTTCCCCGGCTCAAAGGTCTGCGTCACATTGTTCAGAACCTGTTTCCCACCTTCGTTGTGGTAGCTGTATCCCACTTGCCGTAACTGCAACATGTTGCCATCCTCCTAATCGATTTGCGTCAAGATCGTTTTCGCGTTTTTGGTCATGATTCCCAGAGCGGACACGACGAGGGACACCAACACCGTCCCGAGCCAAATGCCGATCGCTTCCAGAAAACATATCGGGTGAATTCCATAGCCCAACAGTTTCAACAGGCCCACGCTCACGATCAATGCCGGGAGAAGCGCCATCCCCATCAGATAGAGCATTTCCACCGCAAGCTGCGCCACGATTCGGCCTTTTCCTCTTCCTATCGAAATGAGAATGCCGATCTCATACTTTCTCTCTCGAATTCGGAAAAACAACAGACACGACACGACGACGACGCTCATGACGACCAGAACCAACACCATGATCTGGAGGAGGGACTGCATCGTACTGCTCGCCTCTTCCACGGCCTTGACCGTCTCGACTTGCGTCATGTCCACTTGAGTCGAAAAGCGCTGCACACCTTGCCCGGCTTCCAGCCGACTGCTGGACTCCTCATGCCGCATGGTCAGAACCGCGCTGAGCAAAACCATGATCGTGACCAGTATCGCCGCCACGACTACGGTTTTCTCCCGTTTCCTGGCAACATAGCACCAGGCTTGCCTCCATACCGTCATACACTTGTCTCCTTGCTGTATTCCGATATGAACGCTAACTTGCGTATATGAAACCTATATGAAATTCCGAACCGTTTTTAAATTCATCTGAAAACACATGCCGTCCTCTTCCGCTTGGAAGGTATAGGGGATCTCCGAGAGCCTCAATCCTTCCCTCACCACATAGAGTCCGAGACCGTTCCCCTCCGCATGCGTATGCCTCGAATATTCCGGTCGGTAAAAGGCCTCAAAGATCTGTTCCAGCTCCTCCTCCTGAAGCGGCACGCAGGAATTGCGGATCCGCAGGACATTCTCCTCCAACGCGATCTCCACGCGTCCGCCATCGTCGCAGTATTTCACCGCATTGTCGATGAGATTTCCAAGTATACAGTCGGCGAGCGTCTCATTCATGGTGACGTCATAGCGTTCCGGAAGCTTAAGTTCCACCTCAAGCCCTTTCCGCTGGATCCGCATTTCCTGCTCCTTCACCATGGAATGGAGCTTGCCCGTAATGGAAACGCGGCTCGTCTCCTGATAAATCTCCGACATTCTGGAGGTATCAAGGATCTCCTTCACCATGTCGGTAAGCTGATCCACCTGCTTGATCGCCTCTTCCAAGTACTTATCCCGATCCTGATATTTCCCCACGCCCAAAAGCATGTTTTCCAGAAGAATCCGTTGCGCCGCCAGCGGCGTCTTCAAATCGTGGGATGCGCTGCGGAGGAAATTCACCTTCATCTCCCTTGTTTCCTCCATCATGGCCAGCACCGGTCGGGTCACCTTTCTGGAATACAGCCATGAGAACGCGAACGATATCGCCAGCGACAGCAGAACCGTCACAGGAAGCACAAGACGCGTGATCCGCCCCGCCTCCTTCACCGGCGCGGTGCTTTCCATAACCTGGAACCGCACGGCTGTTCCGTCCGTCAGCTCTTCTTCCCCATGCGCGGTCAGGATCGTCTCGACCTCTCCGCTCCCCTGCACGGACAGCTCTTCTCCGGAGTCCAGAAAATCCAGAACGGCGATTGTCCCCTCCTGAAAGGACACCGTCTCACCATCGAATTCCGCAAGCACGCCCAGCTGGTTCCTCTTCGCATAGGTCCGGAGGAATTCCTCGCCCGACTCCCGGTCGCTTGTCCGCAGCATCTCCCCTATGACCGCCACATCGCGGTCCAGTCCCGTCCGTATCTGCTGCGTGTAAAAGACCGGAAACAGGACGTAAAAAGCCAGATGCACCACCGCGATGATGCATCCGAACAGAAGCAGAACCCAAAGAAATGTTTTTCGAAACAGATCCTTGTACTTTTTCTCACTGGATTTTATATCCGACTCCCTTCACTGTCGTAATGCATTCCAGATGCAGTTTTTTCCTCAAATTTTTGATATAGACATCGATCACTCTGTCGAACGGCGCCTCCTCCACGTCCCACAGCTGATCCAACATCTGTTGTCTGCTCAGCACCTGCCCTTTATGCTCCACCAGATATTTCAGCAGGCGGATCTCCTTCGGCTTCAGATCCGCCTCCTCACCCTGATACCAGGCTTGGAATCCGTCGAAATCGACTTTCGCCTCTCCGCATGTCCACACGGATTCGGATTTGCCGCTTCTGCGAAGCAGCGCCTCCACTCGTTTCTTCAAAATAAGCAGGGAAAACGGCTTGCTGATAAAGTCATCCGCCAAAGCGTCGAAACTCACCACCTGGGTTTTCTCATCACTCATCGCCGTCAGGACCAGCACCGGCAAGCGGCTTGTTTTTCGAATCTCCTTCAGCATGGCGAGCCCGCCCATTCTCGGCATCATGATGTCGAGGATCACGAGATCCGGCTGGAATTTGCGAAAAACCTCCAGTCCTTCCATGCCGTCCGAGGCTTCCGCCACCTCATAGTCCTGGCTTTGCAGAAATTCGCTGATTCCCTCTCTAATCGGCGCCTCGTCTTCCACGACCAATATTCTCATTCCGCGCTGCACCTCTCTCAACTCATCTGCGTCAGAATCTCTTTCGGCTGCTTTCTTAGGATCGGTATGACGGAGACGGCGACCGCCACCATAATCACGACCAGACCGATCGCGAAGAGAGCGACAACCTCCTCGTTTCCGATCATAACGTCAAGATGGTCTATCGTCTGCGCCGTGGCGGCCGATTCCAGATCCGCTCCCAGCATACCGCCAAGTCCGTTATTCAAATTGGCCACACTTTCCTGGGATACCCGTTCCAGGAAAAACGCTCCGATCGACTTTGCGATCGCCTGCCCGCCGAAGTAGGACAGTCCCAATCCCACCACTCCGATGAGCAACGTCTCGCACAACAGCTGTCCTGCGATCTTCCCCTTCGAGATGCCTATGGAGATCAGGATCCCCATCTCCTTCTTCCGCCCCTGCACCCACATGACAAGGAAGAAGGACAGCACGACGATTCCGACGATGATGCTCCCGCCCAGCATCAGGCGGATCATCCTGCCCAGCGTCTCGACGGACTCGCCGAGAGCCACATAATCGCTTCCGTTTTGCGTCAGTTCATAGGACTTCCAATCCACGTCCAGCTTTTTCGCCTTGTTCATGATCTCCGGTGTGGCGGAAACGCTCGATGTATAGAAGGTCGCGTCCTGATAGATCTCCTCGCCCTCCTCATACGCATACAGCTGTTTGACGGTATCGAGATCGCTGAACACGGTGTTCTCGCACATCTCCTCCCGCATGGTCGGCGCTATCGGATTGGTTCCCGAGAACAGTCCGACGATCTCCACGTCCACCGACTGTCCGGACTGGTTGTCGTTCTCCTGATCATATGCGCTGGGCGACAAGGTCAGCACGTCGCCGATATTCAACCCGTTTTGTTTGGCGAAGGTTTCGTGCACCAGCATCTTATTGCGGTCCCCTTCGCGCAGATGCCGCCCCTGTTCCAGCTTGAGAACGCCTCCCGTGAAATTCTTGTCCAGGGAGGAATCGTTTTCCCCGGTGAAGGCCAGCACCCGTTCGTATTCCTGTGACTCCGACCAGCCCGTCGCTCCGGAAAGCGGGACCAGCTTCGCGTTCTCCATGTCGGCGATGCCGTTCATCCGCTTCAGGCACTTCGTGACGCCCTCCACCTCGCAGATCGCGTCAATCGCCTGCGCCGGCACGGTGCCCTCGCCCCGGCTTGTGCCCAAGTTGTATTGCAGATTGTTGGAAATCGTGAAGCCCGAGCCGATCCGTTCCAGCATCTGCTCCTCCGAAACCGCCGCCGCCTTTTGAATGGCCAACGCGCTGATCAGCGACGTTCCCATCACGAACAGCACCAGAAGCAGAACCAACGTCTTGATCCTCTTCCTCGTTATATACAGCCACGCTCGTTTCACCATTGCCGCACTCCTTATACGCGTCCTTCTGCGGCATATCTCAACCTGATATCCGCACACACTGCACGCAGGCTATCCCGGCAATATGAAACGTATATGAAATACCAGCGGCGTTTTCTCCCGACTTGATTCCCGTTCCCGACCGCGCGTTTGTTCCAATTAAGACAACCCCACTACAGCCAGTTGTCCACACATCCGATCGTCCACAGCGGAACGTTCCTCATCCATCCCTCGTCACGGAAACCAGCGAGGCTAAACCTGCGGCATCGCATATCCTCATACTTTTTGGCAAAAGCGCGAAGGCTCTTGGAATGGAGGTTTTCCTCGGCCTTGACCTCGATGGGATACACGGCACCATCGGACTGAGTCAGGAAGTCAATCTCACCGCTCGAGTTTTCTGCCGACCAGTAAAACACTCTGAGGCCCAACGCCACGAGCTGCTGGCACACGTACTGCTCCGTCAAGGCGCCTTTGAACTCCGTGTAGACCCGATCACCTTCGAGCACCGTCTCGGGCGCAAGACCACTCATCGCTCCCAGAAGTCCCACATCGACAAGAAACACCTTAAACGCCTTGCTGTCGGTATACGCGGAAAGCGGGAGCCCCGGCTTGTCGACACGAGGAGCCTTGGTGATGAGCCCCGCTTGGGCGAGCCAGACAAGCACCTCCTCGAAGTCGCTCGCGCGGGCCCCTTTGCGCACTTGTCCGAAGACGAACTTCTTGTTCTCTTGAGAAAGGTGACGCGGGATTGACTCCCAGACGAGCATCATACGCGGTAGGAGCCTCGCAGGGACGTGCTTCGCGAAGTCACGTTCATAATCGGCAAGGATCTGGCTCTGCAGAATACGCACTTCACGGTAGTCACCGTTTTCCGCGAACACCGAGACCACGCCGGGCATTCCACCGACGACATAGTAGCGTTTGAGAATCTCGGAGATTCGGTCCTTGAAGGGGTTCATGAGGATGGTGTCCCCCGAGCGCACGAGGTCAACGAAACGCCCCTCCCCCGTCGCTTCCATGAATTCGAGAAGCGTCATGGGGCCAAGATCGAACGTATCCACCTTACCCACAGGAAAACCGGTACCCTCGTTCGCGGAAATGCCCAAAAGTGACCCAGCGGCCGCCACGGCATATTCCGGCGCATCCTCGCAGAAGTACTTGAGCGACGTTATGGCTTTGGGGCACGACTGGATCTCATCGAGGACGATAAGCGTCTTATTCGGCAGAATGTCGACATTAAGCTGGAGTGAAAGCGACGAGATGATGCGACGCACGTCGAAATCGGGATCGAAATAGCTTCGGGCAAGCGCGTCGTTATCGAGACTCACGTAGGCGACGTTCTCGAAACACTCCGATCCGAAGCGCTTGAGCAGCCACGTCTTGCCCACCTGACGCGCGCCATTCAGGATAAGGGGTTTCCGGCGCGGACTGTCCTTCCAACCGACAAGCTCCTGCATAAGGGATCGCTCCATACCGCACTCCTCTCAATATGAAAACACGTCCTTATTATAGGAATAAATCACATTAATAAGGACGTATTTTTGTATTTCTCCACATTTTTCAGGCGGAGTTCATTTCCGCTTAATGACGGGAATCGACTCCGTCATGGTTGCCCTTCCTCCTAAAAGTCCACTCATTCGCCCGGCGAGAACCCTCGTCCCCCTCCGATCAGTTCCGTAATGTTCTCGTGCACGATGCCGCTGCGCCTCTGAATGGGGTCGTTGCGCGTGATGACGAACTTGGGGTAGTTGTCCTTGATGTTCTCTAGAGGACGGTATTCGCGATCCTCGGTCGCACGGTCGTTCATGATAGTCATCGCCACTTGGACGTACGCATACCCCATCTCGCTGTCCCGCAGGATAAAGTCGCACTCTAGGTTTCCGATGCGTCCCACGCTTACCTCGTAGCCGCGGCTGCGCGCGTAGTTGTAGACGACGTTCTCCAGCACCGGACCATAGTTGATGCGGTTGTCGGTGTTCAGGGCGAAGTAGAAGCTCAGGTCGGCGAGGTAGTACTTCTGCTCACCCTGCAGCGACTTACGCGACTTCATATCGAATCGTGTGCACCTGCTGATGATCTTGGCGTCCTCGAGTATCTGCAGATACCTATGAAGCGTCTCGCGCTTGATTTTCACGCCCTGCTTCTTGTTGAGGTCATCGAGGATGTTCGTGAGCGAGGTCGTCGCGCCGAAGTTGTTGATCACGTAGTCCCGTACCTGGTTGAACACCGATACGTTCTTAACCTTCACGCGACCACGGACGTCCTTGTCGAAGATCTCCCTGATGACCGATTGCGCGTACGTGCGCTTATCCGCCATATCGGGATAGTCGAGCGCCTTGGGGAAGCCGCCTTCCACGATGTAGCGGTCAAGCTCTGCCGTGAGGTTCGCATCGACGGATAGGCCGAGGAACCGCTTCATGTCGCAGTATTCTTTGAAGCTCAGCGTCTGCATCTCGAACTCGACGTAGCGTCCCGTCAACTTGGTCGAAAGCTCGCCCGAGAGCAGGTACGAGTTGGAGCCGGTTATAAAAATCGAGAAGTCACCCTCGTTGCGAAACTCGTTTATGACCTCCTCGAAGCCGTCGATGTTTTGAACCTCGTCGATGAAGAGGTATTTCATTCCCGGAATCTCAAGGGCGGGTTCGATAAGAGCCTCGAGCTGGTCCGGAGTCCTAACGGATCGGAACCCGTACCGGTCAAGATCAAGGTGAATGATGCGGTCGTCGGATATACCTCCGTCTTTGAGCTCCTGGACGATGCACTGCATAAGACACGACTTGCCACAGCGGCGAACCCCTGTGATGACTTTGATCATCCCGTCGTCGTGGTAGAACCCGCGAATCTTTCGAAGGTAGTCCTCACGTTTGAATAAACGCATACTGGCTCCAATCTTCCAATTGAAGCCAGTATATCAAATATTACGTTTATTGGGGTATATTTTTCACTACCATCAATTTATATGCCGATAACTGATGATTTCGTCATTCCCACTCGATGGTTGCCGGGGGCTTGGAGGTGCAGTCCAGCACGACGCGGTTGATCTGGCGGCATTCGTTGGTGATGCGCGTGGAGATCGCGGCGAGCACATCGTAGGGCAGACGCGACCAGTCGGCGGTCATCGCGTCCTCGGAGCTGACGGGGCGCAGCACGATCGGCGAGCCGTAGGTGCGCTCGTCGCCCTGCACGCCGACGGAGTGGACGTCCGCCAGCAGCACGACCGGGCACTGCCAGATGTCGCGGTCGAGACCGGCCTTGGAAAGCTCCTCGCGGGCGATGGCGTCGGCCTCGCGCAGCAGGTCGAGGCGCTCCTTGGTGACCTCGCCGATGATGCGGATGCCCAGGCCCGGGCCGGGGAACGGCTGGCGCCAGACCATCTCGTCGGGCAGGCCGAGTTCGGTGCCGATGGCGCGCACCTCGTCCTTGAAGAGGGTGCGCAGAGGCTCGACGAGTTCGAACTTGAGATCGTCGGGCAGGCCGCCGACGTTGTGGTGGCTTTTGATGTTGGCCGCGCCGTCGCCACCGCCGGATTCGACGACATCCGGGTAGAGGGTGCCCTGCACGAGGAACTTGACCTCTTTGCCGCTCTCCCCCGCCTCGGCGATGACCTGACGCTGCGCCTTCTCGAAGGTGCGGATGAACTTCTCGCCGATGATCTTGCGCTTGCGCTCGGGCTCGGAGACGCCCTTCAACGCCTCGAGGAAGTCGTCGGCCGCGTCGACGGCGATGAGCTTGATGCCGGTGGCCTCGACGAAGTCGTGCTTGACCTGTTCGACCTCGCCTTTGCGCAGCAGGCCGTGGTCCACGAACACGCAGGTGAGCTGGTCGCCGATGGCCTTGTGCACGAGGGCGGCGGCCACGGCGGAGTCGACGCCACCGCTCAGGCCGCAGATGACCTGGGCGTCGCCGACCTGGGCGCGGATCTTGGCGACCTGGTCCTCGATGATGCTGGAGGCGTCCCAATCGTCGCCCAATCCGGCGCATTCGTGCAGGAAGGTCTCAATGAGCTTCTGGCCGAGCGGGGTGTGCTTGACCTCCGGATGCCACTGCACGCCGTAGAGCTTGCGGGCGGGGTCCTGCATGGCGGCGACGGGCGCGCCTTCGGTGTGGGCGAGCACCTCGAAGCCTTCAGGGGCCTGCTTGACGGCCACGCCGTGGCTCATCCACGTGTTCTGGTCGGCCGGGGATCCGGCGAGCAGACCGTCGGCCTTGTCGATGGCGGTCGGGGTCTTGCCGTATTCGCCGAGGGCGGCCTTGTCGACGTCGCCGCCGAGCTCGTGGGCCATGACCTGGAAGCCGTAGCAGATGCCGAGCACGGGAACGCCGGCGTCGAACACCTTCCTGTCGATGGTCGGCGCGCCGGGCTCGAACACGGAGGCCGGGCCGCCGGACAGGATGATCGCCTTCGGATCCTTGGCCAGCATCTCGTCGACGGGCATGGAGTGTGGCACCAGCTCGGAGTAGACGTTCGCCTCGCGCACGCGGCGGGCGATGAGCTGGGCGTACTGGGCGCCGAAGTCGACGACGAGCACAGGACCGTTTGCCATTGGTATTCCCCTAACGTTCATCGGGATGGTTCTTAAGGTGTAACCCAACGATTATCGTCGGCCAACACGACAAGGCGATAAAAGGCGACGCGCGTGTTCGCAAAACGAACAATATCCATACGAGCCGCACCACAACACGCCGAATCTTCACATCTCGAAACGAACGTGAACAAACGCGTTCGACAGCTGATTTTCGTTGTCATAGAGCCATTTCTCCACTCTTCAGGGCAAAAACCAATATGGACAATCATCCGCTCGAATCGCACAAAATGCGCAGAAAGCGCAACATTTTCGAACACACACGCAAAAAAACTGCCAAAAGTCGTGTTGTCCCCGTAGGATTATGAGCGATTGGGAGTGAGAATCCGCGAAACCACACGGTTTCTAGGGGCTCGCAACCGAACCATAATAACCAACAGCACTACACAGTGCAGGAGTACAGGAGTACACATGACGAATCCTGTTATTGGCACCCCCTGGAAGAAGCTGGACACCCCGGTTTCCGAGGAAGCCCTGGAAGGCGTTGACAAGTACTGGCGCGCCTCTAACTATCTGTCCATCGGCCAGATCTACCTTCGCAGCAACCCGCTGATGAAGGAGCCCTTCACCCGCGAAGACGTCAAGCACCGTCTCGTCGGCCACTGGGGCACCACCCCGGGTCTGAACTTCCTCATCGGCCACATCAACCGCCTCATCGCCGACCACGGCCAGAACACCGTGATCATCATGGGCCCGGGCCACGGCGGCCCGGCGGGTACGTCGCAGTCCTACCTCGACGGCACCTACACGGAGACCTTCCCGAAGATCACCAAGGATGAGGCTGGCCTGCAGAAGTTCTTCCGCCAGTTCTCCTACCCGGGCGGCATCCCCTCCCACTACGCTCCGGAGACCCCGGGCTCCATCCACGAGGGTGGCGAGCTGGGCTACGCCCTGTCTCACGCCTACGGCGCCGTGATGAACAACCCGTCCCTCTTCGTGCCCGCCATCGTCGGCGACGGCGAGGCCGAGACCGGCCCGCTGGCCACCGGCTGGCAGTCCAACAAGCTCGTGAACCCGCGCACCGACGGTATCGTGCTGCCGATCCTGCACCTCAACGGCTACAAGATCGCCAACCCGACCCTGCTGGCCCGCATCTCCGACGAGGAGCTCCACGAGTTCTTCCACGGCATGGGTTACGAGCCCTACGAGTTCGTCGCCGGCTTCGACGATGAGGACCACATGTCGATCCACCGTCGCTTCGCCGAGCTGTTCGAGACCGTCTTCGACGAGATCTGCGACATCAAGGCCGCGGCCCAGACCGACGACATGCATCGTCCGTTCTACCCGATGATCATCTTCCGCACCCCGAAGGGCTGGACCTGCCCGAAGTACATCGACGGCAAGAAGACCGAGGGCTCCTGGCGTTCGCACCAGGTGCCGCTGGCCTCCGCCCGCGACACCGAGGCCCACTTCGAGGTCCTCAAGAACTGGCTCGAGTCCTACAAGCCGGAAGAGCTGTTCGACGCCAACGGCACCGTGAAGGCCGATGTGACCGCCTTCATGCCGGAGGGCGAGCTGCGTATCGGTGCCAACCCGAACGCCAACGGCGGCGTGATCCGCAAGGATCTGGTCCTGCCCGAGCTCGACGCCTACGAGGTCAAGGAAGTCAAGGAGTTCGGCCACGGCTGGGGCCAGCTCGAGGCCACCCGTCGCCTGGGCACCTACACCCGCGACATCATCAAGAACAACCCGGACGACTTCCGCATCTTCGGACCGGACGAGACCGCTTCCAACCGTCTGCAGGCCGCCTATGAGGTGACCAACAAGCAGTGGGACGCCGGCTACCTCTCCGAGCTGGTCGACGAGCACATGGCCGTCACCGGCCAGGTCACCGAGCAGCTGTCCGAGCATCAGATGGAAGGCTTCCTCGAGGCCTACCTGCTCACCGGACGTCACGGCATCTGGAGCTCCTACGAGTCCTTCGTGCACGTGATCGACTCCATGCTCAACCAGCACGCCAAGTGGCTCGAGGCCACCGTCCGTGAGATCCCGTGGCGCAAGCCGATCTCCTCGATGAACCTGCTGGTCTCCTCGCACGTGTGGCGTCAGGATCACAACGGCTTCTCGCACCAGGATCCGGGCGTGACCTCCGTGCTGCTGAACAAGTGCTTCAACAACGACCACGTCATCGGCATCTACTTCCCGGTGGATTCCAACATGCTACTGGCCGTCGCCGAGAAGTGCTACAAGTCCACCAACATGATCAACGCGATCATCGCCGGCAAGCAGCCGGCCGCCACCTGGCTGACCCTGGACGAGGCCCGTGAGGAGCTCGCCAAGGGTGCCGCCGAGTGGAAGTGGGCCTCCACCGCCGCCTCCAACGACGAAGCCGAGATCGTGCTCGCCTCCGCCGGCGATGTCCCCGCTCAGGAGATCATGGCCGCCGCCGACAAGCTCAACGAGCTGGGCGTCAAGTTCAAGGTCGTCAACGTGGTGGACCTCATCAAGCTGCAGTCCGCCAAGGAGAACGACGAGGCCCTGTCCGACGAGGAGTTCGCCGAGATCTTCACCGCCGACAAGCCGGTCCTGTTCGCGTACCACTCCTACGCCCGCGACGTGCGCGGCCTGATCTACGATCGTCCGAACCACGACAACTTCAATGTCCACGGCTACGAGGAGCAGGGCTCCACCACCACGCCGTACGACATGGTTCGCGTGAACAACATCGATCGTTACGAACTGGTCGCCGAGGCTCTGCGCATGATCGACGTCGAGAAGTACGCCGCCAAGATCGACGAGCTTGAGGCCTTCCGTCAGGAAGCCTTCGAGTTCGCGGTCGAGAAGGGCTACGATCACCCGGATTACACCGATTGGGTGTACTCCGACGTGAAGACCGACAAGCAGGGTGCCGTCACCGCCACCGCCGCCACCGCCGGCGACAACGAGTGATCCGCTCCAGCTGACTTCGGTTAAGCGATAGAAAAAGGCCTTCCGGAAATATTTCCGGAAGGCCTTTTTCTATGAACTGTGACGCAGCACACACCGCAACTCATGGCGACACCCAGCGCGCGCGAACACGCGCGGTCTACAATGACAAGTGGTGTGAGCAAAGCGGTCACACAGAAGTTCGCAACAGAGGAGACAAAACGTGAGTCTTACCAGCGTCACCATCATCAGCCCCGAAGCCGCCAACGGCCGCAACGTCGTCGCGCTCGGCGTCGTCAACGCCCTGGCTTCGGCCAAGAAGACCGGCGTATTCCGCCCGGCCGTGTGCAAGAAGGAGACCTTCACCGACACGCTGCTCGCCGCCGCCACTGCGGGGCAGTCCCGTGAGCAGGCCGTCGGCGTGTGCCCGAAACGCGCCCGCGCCGACAAGGACGGCTCCCGTGCCGACATCGTCGCCGCGTACGAGACCGCCGTGGCCGAATCCGATGCCGAGGCGATGGTGATCGTCGGCACCGACAAGTCCCCCATCAACGATCCCGATCTGTTCGCGTTCAACGCCGATGTGGCCGCCGATCTCAAGTCCCCCGTGTTCCTCGCCGTGTGCACCATCAACCGCACGCCCGAGCAGGTCAAGGCCACCGTCGACGCCTGCGTCGCCACTGTCGAGAAGGCCGGCACCAAGGTGCTCGGCCTGTTCATCACCGGTGCCGAGTCCGATCAGGTCGCACCGCTCAAGGAAGCCCTCGCCGGCGATGTGCCGGTGTGGGTGATGCCGAAGGTCGATTTCGATGAGGAAGGCGCGGCCGAAAAGGCCTCCGCCGCGTTCGCCGAGAACGCGCCCGCCGCCGAGGTGCTCTCCGCCCTCGACGCCGATTTCGACGCGCCCCTCACCCCGTACGCCTTCCAGTACAGCCTGCTGGGCAAGGCCAAGGCCGACAAGAAGACCATCGTGCTGCCCGAAGGCGAAGAGGACCGCATCATCAAGGCCGCCGATTATCTGCTCGAACGCGATATCGTGAATCTGATCATCGTGGGTGACAAGGACGCCATCCTCGCCCGCGGCGCCGAACTTGGGCTGAACAGCCTCGACAAGGCCGTCTTCCAGGCCATGGACGACGAGGAGGTGCTGCAGCCGATGGTCGCCAAGCTGTGCGAGCTGCGCGCCAAGAAAGGCATGACCGAGGAGCAGGCCCGCAAAACCCTGACCGACGCCAGCTATTTCGGCACCATGCTGGTGGTGCTCGGAAAGGCCGACGGTCTGGTCTCCGGCTCGATCAATTCCACCGCCAACACCGTGCGTCCCGCCCTGCAGGTCATCAAGACCAAGCCCGGCCAGTCGCTCGTCTCCGGCGCGTTCCTCATGTGCTTCAAGGACCATGTGGCCGTGTTCGCCGACTGCGCGATCAACCTCAACCCGAATGCCGAGCAGCTGGCCGACATCGCCATCCAGTCCGCCGAGACGGCCGCCGCGTTCGGCATCGAGCCGAAGGTCGGCATGCTCTCCTACTCCACGCTCGGCTCCGGCAAGGGTCCGGATGTGGACATCGTCGAGGAGGCCACCGCCATCGTCAAGCAGAAGGCGCCCGAACTCGCCGTCGTCGGTTCCATCCAGTTCGACGCCGCCTGGTCCCCCACCGTCGCCGCCTCCAAAGCCAAAGGCAACGACGTGGCCGGTCACGTGAACGTGTTCGTGTTCCCCGACCTGTGCGCGGGCAACATCGGATACAAGGCCGTGCAGCGCTCCTCCGGTGCCGTCGCCGTCGGACCGGTGCTGCAGGGCCTCAATCGCCCGGTGAACGATCTGTCGCGCGGCGCCCTCGTCCAGGACATCATCAACACCGTCGCCCTGACCGCCATCGAAGCGCAGTAATACGTTGACCGTGGGTGGCGGAGCGTGTCTTTCGCCCGACACGCTCTGGGCTGAGCCGTAAGCCGGCAGTCCGGTGGACTGTCGGTAGGTGAAGGGAGCAGCTGCGCTGCGACGAAGATGCGAAAGCATCTTGGCCAAGTCTTTACGGTCGGGCGAAAGACACGCTCCGCCACTCACTCGAAACGTATGAAAAAGAAAGAAATGTAGTAAGCAGAGAGTAGTCTGGGACATGGTAATCCGTGTTCCAGCGGAAATCACACATCACAATTTGGAGGATGCCCACAATGGCGAAAACCGTCCTTGTCATCAATTCCGGCTCCAGCTCGATCAAGTACCAGCTGGTTGACCTCGAGACCGGCGAAGGTCTCGCTTCCGGCCTCGTCGAGAAGATCGGCGAACCGGTCGACGGCCACTACAAGCACGAGTACAACGGCGAGAAGCACGAGCTCGAGGAGCCGATCCACGATCACGAGCAGGGTCTCAAGCGCGTGCTCGGCTTCTTCGACGAGTATGGCCCGAGCCTGGGTGAGGCCGGCATCGTCGCCGTCGGCCACCGTGTGGTGCAGGGCGGTTCCATCTTCCCGGATCCGGCCCTCGTGACTGACAAGACCATCAACCAGGTCAAGGATCTGGCCGTGCTGGCCCCGCTGCACAACGGCCCCGAAGCCAAGGGCGCCGAGGTCATGCGCGCCCTCCTGCCCGAGGTTCCGCAGGTCTTCGTGTTCGATTCCTCCTTCTTCTTCCAGCTGCCCAAGGCCGCCAGCACCTACGCGCTGAACAAGGAGATCGCCGACCGTTACCACATCCGCCGCTACGGCGCCCACGGCACCTCCCACGAGTTCATCTCCTCCGTGGTGCCCGACATCGTCGGCAAGCCGGCCGAGGGCCTCAAGCAGATCGTGCTGCACATCGGTAACGGTGCCTCCGCCTCCGCCGAGATCTCCGGCAAGCCGGTCGAGACCTCCATGGGTCTGACCCCGCTCGAGGGCCTGATGATGGGCGGCCGCACCGGCGACATCGATCCGGCCGTGGTGTTCCACCTGATCCGCAACGCCCACATGAACGTGGACGAGCTCGACGCCCTGTTCAACAAGCGCTCCGGCATGATGGGCATGACCGGCTACGGCGATCTGCGCGAAGTGCATCGCGAGATCGAAGAGGGCAACGAGGACGCCAAGCTGGCCCTCGACGTCTACGTGCACCGCATCGTCGGCTACATCGGCAACTACACCGCCCAGATGGGCGGCGTGGACGTGATCACCTTCACCGCCGGCGTCGGCGAGAACGACGACATCGTGCGCGCCCGCGTGTGCGAGAAGCTCGCCCCGTTCGGTGTGAAGCTGGATCTGGAGAAGAACGCGACCCGTTCCAAGGAGCCGCGCATCATCTCCACTCCGGACTCCTCCGTCGTCATCGCCGTGATTCCGACCAACGAGGAGCTGGCCATCGCCCGTAAGTCCGCCGCCATCGCGGAAGCCGGCGAGGACACCTACGGCAACAAGACCGCCTGATCGGTCAGGTGCTGACGCACGTTGATCGTTAGCAACAGGGAGGCCTCCCCCACTCTCACGAGTGCGGGAGGCCTCCCTGTATTGTTTTTATACCCTCTATCGGGTGAAAAACGAGTTTGGTGTGTCGGTTTCGCCCAGTCAAGGCGATTTCGCACACCAAATTCAAGAATCAATCGTTTTACCTGAGCAAGGACCGACAGTCCGACACACCAAACTCATTTCCTTGAGATCGGCAGTGGTTTTCAGCCCAGCAGTGTGGTCCACATGCCTACGAAATCGGGCAGGGTTTTGCGTGTGGTGGCCACGTTTTTCACCTCGATGCCTGGAATACGCAGGCCCAACATCGCGGCGAAGGTGGCCATACGATGATCGGCGTAGGTTTCCATAACCGCCGCATGCATCTCGTCGGGCGAGACCGGTGTGATCTCCAATCCTTGCTCCAGCTCGCGCGCGGTGCCGCCCACGCGGGTGATCTCGTTGACCAGAGCCTCCAAACGGTTGGTCTCATGACCGCGCAGATGTGCGATGCCGAGCATGCGTGTCGGAGCGTCGGCGAACACGAGAATCGCAGCCAAAGAGGGCGCGATCTCCCCCGCCGCGGTCAGATCGAAATCTCCCAGACCATGGATCGTACCGGTGGAGGTCACTTCGCAATACCGCACGCCATCTTCCGCGGGGAACGACACCTGAGCGCCCATGCGCTCGAGATACCCCGGTAGCAGACCACCTGGCTGGGTGGTCTCCTCAGGCCAGTTCGGCACGCGTACCGTGCCTCCGGCGATCAGCGCCGCACCAAGGAACGGCGCCGCATTCGACAGATCGGGCTCCACCACCACCGTATCCGGCAGTTGCACGGTTCCGGGAGCGACCTTCCAGACGCGCGTGGCCTCGTCGGCGGACACGTCCACGCCGGAGGCGGCCAGATCGGACACCGTCATACGGATATGCGGCAGGCTCGGGGTCTTCTCCCCCGTATGATGCAGCTCCAAACCGCCCGGCACACGCGAACCGACCAACAACAGTCCGGAGATGAATTGCGAGGAGCCGGACGAGTCAATGGACACGGTCCGGGCCGACCGCGCGTCCGCTGTTTCAGCCTCCGTGGACACGCCACTCGGGGTGATGGTGAACGGCAGACGGCCATGCTCGCCGTGGTAGGTCACCTGTGCGCCCAACTGTTCCAAACCATCCAACACCGGCTGCATGGGACGCGCATATGCCTGCTCGTCGCCGTCGAAACGCACCGGACCATCCGCGAACAGCGCCAGTCCGGGTACGAAGCGCATCACCGTACCGGCCAGTCCGCAGAACACGTCGATGTCTCCGTGGAAACGTCCCGTATCGGGCGGGATCACACGCACGGTGGTCGGATCGTCGGCGTCGACCTCGCAGCGCACACCCAGCGCTTCCAAAGCGGCGATCATCAGATCGGTGTCGCGTGAACGCAGCAGCCCGCGCAGCGTCACCGGACGCGTTCCCAACGCTGCCAGAATGAGATAGCGGTTCGATAGGGATTTGCTGCCCGGAATGGTGACCGTGGCACGCAAAGGTCGCGTGGCATGCGGTGCCGGCCACAGATCGGCATTGGAGAGGTGGGAGGTCTCGCTGTTCGTCATCTCGCTATGCTCCTCGTCGTCAGGCGGGGGATCCCGTCGTCACTCGCTCTGTTCCTGATACTTGTCGCCCAGCAGGGTGCTCAGTTCCTGCAGCATTTCCATGGGATTCGCATTCTCCACGGCCTGTTGCAGATCGACCTGGAAATCGTTCAACGCTCCATACCCGGCATCGAGATCGGCCAGTTGATCCGCCAACTCGGCGAGTTCCTGATATTCCGCGCTGGTCGCCGTGGAGAAATCGCCGATCGTTCTCATCTGATTGATGATTTCGGTCATCTGGTCCAGCGTCTGCACGGTGGTGGACGCATATTCCTGCAGAACCGACGCTTCGGATTGGGTCAAAGTCTCCACGTTCGACCGGCAGTCCGCGATATAGGTCTCATACTGTTCATAGTAATCCGAGTCCCATTCGGTGACCGAGGGAGTCGCCACGCATACCGCGGAGGATTGCGCCAGTGTGCCGGCGGAATCGGCGAGCGCGTTCATCAGTTTGACGTACTGCTTGGCTTGGCGTTGGAAGTTGGCGTAGGAGCTGGCCACCTCCTGATCGTTCATCGCGCGAAGGTCGGAGAAGTCGTCCACCTGCTCGTCGAAGGTGCTCACCGTTGAAACCAGTTCCGTGGCGTCGACCGCGGAGGGATCGATCTCGTTGCTGTAGAGGAACGAATACGCGTCGGTGAACGCGGTTGAGGTCTCCATATAGCTTTCGCTCATCGCGGACGTCTGTTGCGACGCCTGCGCGTAGTGCGTCGCCCGTACCGAGCTGAACGGCCGTGCCACCGCGACGACCACTACTACCGCGATTACCACTATGGCCGCGAGCACGGCGATAATCGGCCAGTTCCATGTCCTCTTCGGTAGAGGCCGTGGCGCGACGAGTCGGTCAAAAGACGCAGGCGTGACGGGATCGGCGAACAACTCCTCGATATCCGCTTCGCTGATCAGCTCATCCTGCTTGCCGTATCGCACATCACCCTCCCTGGCTCGGCACTCGCGTACGCACATTCCTACAGTGTTTCCCTTGAAAACACGCCGTCATTCACTATAACGCACATCCCCCGGAAACCTCCGGGATGTCGCAGCATATGGATTGCGAACCGTCACAGATCGGCGGCGATGCGTGATTCGACCGAGTCGATATCGTCAGGTTCGTTGAGTCCACCCTCCAACGCCTGCGCATGCAGCAGCTGGGCTTGGACACGGTCGGCCTCGATGGCGGCGATCTGCCGCGAGAACACGATGAACCAGCCGAGGAACAGCATGCCCGCCACCGCTTCGACATTGGTGAGCGTGTCATGTCCCATAATCATGTTGGCCCACAATCCCGCGCAGACCAGCAAACTCAGGTCGGAGACCACGGCCATCGCCTTCGACAGGCGCGGCGCCAACCATGGCAGCAGGAGGAACAGCACCAGCATCAGTACGGGCAGTCCTTTGGCGAAGAAGTTGTGAATCGTTTTGTATGGCGTGTATCGGAACGCGCCGATGCCGATGAATGCCAGGCCGGAGAGCGTGAGCAGCACCGATAGGATGGCTATGCGCACGCGGAAATGCTTGATCTCCCAAACAGGTTTGCCGTCCGCGTCGCGGTTGTGGCGCTGATGCCACATACGTTGCAGACGTTCGGTGGTGATGAGTTCGGAAACGGCGAAGTAGCTGACGATGATCACGCAGGTGCCGGCGAGCATCAATGTGGAGTTGAACATGCGCGCGGCGAAAGTGGTGCTGTCCCCCAGCCGGGAGAAATTCCAGTAGTACCATTCCGGATCGTCGGTGGTCAGTCCGGCCGTGCATACGCCGGAGATCACGAAAAACGGCAGCAGCGAGGCGATGGTTTTCGCATTCATCAGCTCCGCCTGCACGAAGGTCATATAGCCGACCACGCCGGAGAATCCCGCGCATGCGGCGGGCAGATAGCCGGCGAACATCGCGACTCCCATCATCTCGTTCACCGCGTTGATCAGCGCGAAGGACGAGAGGAAAATTGTCGCCGCGTATACCACGGACAGCGCGAGGATCTCGAACACCCGGCGGATCGGCGTGAACCAGCCGTTCTTCAGACTCCAGGAATGCGATTGGCGCGCGTATCCGATGCAGAAGGAGACGACGCCGCAAGCCGCGACGATGCCCGAGCACACCATGAACCGGCGTTGCGTGACCTGCCAGATGGCCGGCGCATAGGAGAGGTAGATGTTCATCGCCGCATAGGAGGCCACCGCGCAGATCAGAAAGGAGATGAGGCCCGCGGTTTCGACGCGCTGATGACGGCCCATACTTCCCCTCCTTCCGTATGCGGGTGGTGACGGTCGTCCATTGTACCCGTGTCCTCGTCCAAACATCCGCTACAATGGTTCCTTGTGCTGTACGTGGTGCGGCACGAACGGGCTGTGGCGCAGTTTGGTAGCGCGCCTGCTTTGGGAGCAGGATGTCGCAGGTTCAAATCCTGTCAGCCCGACCGAAAACGCTACTCCCGTATAGGATTAGGGCTTCTTCATTTTCCGCGCGCACTCCTCCCAGACACGATTCAGACACGATTGCAGTCAAGAACAAGCATCCACCTACGCCTATAGCAAATCACCATAAGTAGAATGGGTCATAATCGCTGGAGGTGGTGAGCTTATGACTGATGTAATGTTTTCTCCCAAACCCGTCGTCGTACGAGATGATGCCCTCTCCATGTTGGAGAAAGTGGCGGATATGCGCAACGTCACGGTTGCGGACATGATGGCTGAGTGGGTGAACTCGTATGCTCCCGCTCCCAGCTATAAGGCCACAACCCCTCAGCCCGGAGACACCGTACTGTCCTCTGAAGATGATTGGACCAATTTCCGTGCCAAGATTCTCGGGAGCAGCGAATGATAACCGTTGCCTTCTCCAATGAGGGCCAGCGCGATTTGAAACGATTGGCTCGCTGGAGACCCGCATAGCACAAAACGGACAAAGCCCCGGACCAAAGCATCGCTCGGTTCGAGGCTTCTTGTATCACAACGGCAGAATCAGTAGTCCTGCTTTTGCTCGGGCTTTTTGCTGCCCATGAGCATCAGGAAGGTGCGCGACTGCGCGGTGATCGCGAACCCGGCCTCGTAGTTGAGTTCCGGCCCCTTGGGATTGTGGGTGTCGACGATCAGCTTCCATTTGCGCCCGTAGCGTTCATCCGGCAGGGTGAACTGGATCGGTTCGTAGTGCGCGTTGAAGATGAGGATGAAGTCGTTGTCGACCATCCGATTGCCGTACCAGTCGGTTTCGGGGATGTCCGAACCGTTGAGGTAGATCATCATCGACAGCGCATGCGTGTTCTGCCAATCGGCCAAATCCATGATGGAGCCAGTGTGGTCGAACCATTCGACCTGCGGAATCATGTTCGAGTCGTCGCCCGGTTCGCGTCCGGTGAAGAAGCGCCGGCGGTGCAACACGGGATGGTCGAGGCGCAGATGGATCAGTTTCGAGACGAAGTCGAAGAGGTCCTTCTTGTCTTCCGTGACGTTCCAGTCGGTCCACGAGATCTCATTGTCCTGGCAGTAGGCGTTGTTGTTGCCCTGCTGGGTGCGGGCCACCTCGTCGCCGCCGCAGATCATGGGAATGCCCTGACTGAACAGCAGGGTGGAGAACATGTTGCGCATCTGGCGGGCGCGCAGCTCGTTCACGTCGTGGATGCTGGTGGGGCCTTCGACGCCGCAGTTCCACGAGCGGTTGTTGCTTTCGCCGTCGCGGTTGCCTTCGCCGTTGGCCATATTGTGCTTGTCGTTGTAGCTCACCAGATCGTTCATGGTGAAGCCGTCGTGCGCGGTGATGAAGTTCACCGACGCGACCGGGCGGCGTCCGTTCATCTGGTACAGGTCGGAGCTGCCCATCAGACGGCTGGCGAACTCGGGCAGGGTGGAGGGCTGCGAGCGCCAGAAGTCGCGCACGGTGTCGCGGTAGCGTCCGTTCCACTCCGACCAGCTGGAGGGGAATCCGCCCACCTGATAGCCGCCGGATCCCAGATCCCACGGTTCGGCGATGAGTTTGACGCGGCTTAAAACCGGATCCTGCTCGACGATGTCGAAGAAGGCGGAGAGCTTGTCGACCTCCTGGAACTGGCGGGCGAGCGTGGCGGCCAGATCGAAGCGGAAGCCGTCCACATGCATTTCCGTCACCCAGTAGCGCAGGGAGTCGGTGATGAGCTGCAGGGCATGCGGCGAGCGCATGAGCAGCGAGTTGCCGGTGCCGGTCGTGTCGAAGTAGTGGCGCTGGTCGCCTTCGACGAGACGGTAGTAGGCCGAGTTGTCGATGCCGCGGAAGCTCAACGTGGGCCCCATATGGTTGCCTTCGGCGGTGTGGTTGTACACCACGTCGAGGATGACCTCCATGCCGGCGCGATGGTAGGCCTTGACCATGGATTTGAACTCGTTGACCTGCTCGCCGCGCTGCCCGGAGCTGGAGTAGGTGTTGTGCGGGGCGAAGAATCCGATGGTGTTGTATCCCCAGTAGTTGCTCAGGCCCTTCTCCTGCAGGAAGGAGTCGTTGACGAACTGGTGGATGGGCATGAGTTCGATGGTGGTGACGCCCAGTCGTTTGAAGTATTCGATGACGGACGGGTAGGCGAGGCCGGCGTAGGTGCCGCGGATGTCCGGCGGCACGTCGCGGTTGAGGTTGGTCAGGCCTCGCACATGCGCCTCGTAGATCACGGAATCGTGGTAGGGGATGCCGGGATGCTGGTCGTTGCCCCAATCGAAGTAGGGGTTGACGACCACGGACTTCATCGTATGCGCGGTGGAGTCCATGGTGTTCATCAGAGCGTCGTTGTCCGGATTGGAGAAGTCGTAGGAGAACAGGCTTTCATGGCCGTCGATATTGCCTTCGATGGCCTTCGCATAGGGGTCGAGCAGCAGTTTGTTCGGGTTGCACCGGTGTCCGTGGGCGGGATCGTAGGGTCCGTAGACGCGGTAGCCGTAGCGCTGGCCCGGCTGGATGCCGGGAAGATAGTTGTGCCAGACGTACGAGTTCTGCTCGGTCATCTCGATGCGGGTCTCGTTGTCGTGCTCGTCGAACAGACAGAGTTCGACTTTCTGCGCGACCTGGGAGAACAGGGCGAAGTTCACTCCGGCGCCGTCGTAGCTGGCGCCGAGCGGATACATGGAGCCGGGTCTGATTTGCATTATTCCAGTATCGCACCTTCCTCGGCCGAGCGCGGCCGTTCGGGAATGTTGCGGGTGTCGTATGAAGCGTCGCGCAGCCGTCGTAGGGCTTCGTGTTGGATGGCGATCATACCATTGGATGAGGTGACGCGTGTGACGAGCAGCTCCTGCCAGCTCACCCAGGACGATTCCACGTATTCGTCGCCGTCGAAATGCCGTTCCTCCTGACGCCATGCGCCCAGATGGAGCACCATGATGTGGGCCAGTTCGTCGGCCATGCCTTCGGACGAGTAGAACGCGCCCACGCGGTCGACGCGCAGTTCGCGCTCGTCCGGTACCACGCCGGTCTCTTCTGCGAGTTCGCGCATCGCCGCGGCCATCGGATCCTCGTCGCCGTCCATCAGTCCCGCGGGCAGTCCGTAGGCGAACAGGTCGCTGCCCGCGCGGTATTCGCGTTCGAGCAGATAGCGGTCGGTGGCGAGGTCATGCACCAGCAGGACCACGCAGGGCGCGTGCCGCATCACCTGACGGCGGATCGTATGACGTTCGCCGCGCCGGTCGGTCAATGCGATGGTCATATCGTCGATGCGGAACACGGCGCCGCGGTAGACAGTTTCGCTGGATTCCACCACCGCGGGAATCGTCATGTCGATGCCGTCGAGCACTCCCCCGCCGGCCGTCCGTTCCGCACGGTTGGGGTCGTCGTTCGTCGCTGTCGTCATGATTCCTCCTTTTCCCGGTCTCTAGCCCAGCGCGCCGCCGTCCGTAGTGATGACGCGGGTCCACGGGTCGGTGTTGTCCCGCAGCCAGTTGGTTTCGATTCGCTCCCCCGTCGCCTGTGCGACGGCCGCGGGCACGTCTTCGATCGCGTAATGGAACCACATCGATTCGATGGCCGCATGCGGGGTGTTGATGAACATCGGACGCACGCCCTCGTCACCCCGCCCCAAGGCGACGCCCCTCCCGCGCATGCGGGCCTCGTAGCGCGCCTGTTCGATGGCGTCGGTGACCGGATGGTGACGAAGGTCGCTGGTCACGTACACGTCCACGCCCGAAGCGCGCACCTCGTCGAACAGCGAGTCGCCGGAGCCGGGCAGCACGGCCACGGTGTTCACGGGCGCATCGTCATCGCCGCAGATTTGGATGCCGTAGGCGGTACGCATGGGCAGCGCGTCGAACACCCGTTGCGCGAAATCATGCAGCGTCGTCGGTTCAGGCAGGCGGCCGATGCGCCCCAACCCGACCGGATGTTCGGCCGCCGGATCGTCGATGGGCGTCAACGGACGCTGATCGACCAGACCGAACAGGTCGGCGGCGGCCTGTCCCACGCCGCGATGGGCGGCATCGGCGTTGGTGTGCCCCACCCACAGCGCGCAGCCGTTGGTGTTCAGCGTACGTACGATCTCGCCGCGGAATCCCAGTCCTGACACCTCATGCACCGAACGGAAGAACAGCGGATGGTGGGTGATCAGCAGGTCGGCCCGCCAGTCGACGGCCTGCTCGACGATGGCCCAAGTGGGGTCGGCGGCGAACGCGACGCGACGCACCTCGCGCGTCAGATCGCCCACAATCAGGCCGGGCTCGTCCCATTCCTCGGCGTAACGCAATGGGTAGAGCGTTTCCAGCACATCGACGACTTGCTTGAGATTCGGCATATGTCCTCCTTCTCGAGTGTGCGTATGTCGCCTGTGGCGGGCGGGCCCATCCTTAGGTCCGCCCGCCATAGGCGACGATCGTCAGTGCGCGGCGAGCTGCCAGTCGGCGCCGACGCCCGTCGAAACGTCCAATGGCACCGACAGTTCCACCGCATGTTCCATCGCGTCGCTGATCAGGCGGGAGACCTGTTCGCTTTCCCCGGGGGCGATCTCCACCACAAGTTCGTCGTGGATCTGCAGGATGACGCGGCTGGCGAGGTTGTGCTCATGCAAGGCGTGGTCGGCGCGGATCATGGCGATTTTCATGATGTCCGCGGCGGAGCCTTGGATGGGCGCGTTCAGGGCGGCGCGCTCGGCGGCCTCGCGAGCGTTGCGGTTCAGGGCGGTCAGCGCGGGGAAATAGCGCCTGCGGCCGAACATCGTCTCCGTATAGCCTTTGTCGCGCGCGGTCTCCACTAGGGATTCCAGATAGTCGTGCACTTTGCCGAAGGTCGCGAAATACTTCTCCTTCAGCACGTCCGCCTCGCTGGGGCGGATGTGCAGCTGCTGGGAGAGGCCGTAGGTGCTCAGACCGTAGGCCAGACCGTAACTCATCGCCTTCACGTGGCTGCGCTGGTCGGCGGTGATCGATTCCATCGGCACCGCGTAGACGAGGCTGGCCACGTACTTGTGGAAGTCCGCGCCGGATCTGAACGCCTCGATCAGCGCCTCGTCGCCGGAAAGATGCGCCATGATGCGCAGCTCGACCTGCGAATAGTCGCAGCTCATCAGCGATTCGTAGCCTTCGCCGGGTACGAAGGCGGAACGGATTTCACGGCCTGCGGCGTTGCGGTTGGGGATGTTCTGCAGATTCGGATCCACGGAGCTCAACCGGCCCGTCGCGGCCACGGTCTGTTCGAAAGTGGTGTGGATACGTCCGTCCTTGCGGTTCGTCGCGTCGATCAGCGTGGCGACGATCTGCTTGAGCTTGTTGGTTTCGCGATGCCGCAGCAGCGCGCCGAGGAATCCGCTGGCCCGTTCGTCGCCTTCGCTTGCGGATTTGACGTACAGTTCCTGCAGTACGGCCGCGTTGGTCGTGTACGAGCCGGATTTGGTGCGTTTGGTGGGCTTCAAGTCCAAATCCTCGTACAGCACCTTCGCCAGCTGTTTGGGGCTTTGCAGATTCACCCGTGTGCCGGCGCAGTCCCACGCGATCTCCTGCGCCTGATTCGCTTCGGCCGAGAACTGCTCGTGCATGCCGGTCAGGCGGGCGGTATCGACGGTGGCGCCGAGTTCCTCCATACGCTGCAGCACACGAGAGACGGGAATCTCCAACGCCTCCATCAGCCCGTACTGCTCGCGCTCGTCCAAACGAGGAGCCAAGGTGGCCGCCAGGTCGCGTACCAGCGCGAGATGGGTGAGCAGACGATCGTCGGAATGCGACTCGTCCGTGCTTGGATCATCGCCGAAATCCAACTCGCCTTGGGTGGCCTCCTCGTGCTGCTCCACGGTGAAGTCGAGGAAGCGCGCGGCGGCATGTTCCAGCGTGTCGGCGTGGAAGTCGGGAACGATGAGATATCCGGCGAGTTTGGTGTCCAACAGCGGGTCGTCAAGAGTCAGTCCCGCCGCATGCAGCAGATGCAGCTGCTCTTTGAAGCCGTGCACCACTGTGCGGGCGTGCGTCGCGTCGAGCAGGTGCTGGATATGGACGCGCAGCTCGCCATCGCAGGGCAAATCGATGATCGCGGCCTGGTCGCCGCGCATCAGCAGCAGTGTTTCAGCCGTGACGTCACCGGGCTTCGCCGTGCCTTCGACATGCAGCGTCCACGAATCCTCCAACGCGCCGTCGCAACGGGCGGACAGGTCGGGGACTCCCAGACGGTCGATATCCACGGATTCTGCGGCGTCGGGGTCGACCGGAGCCGTCGCGTCGATGCCGCGGGCGCTCGCCCATGCGTCGAATTCGGCGGTCGTGGACACGCGCGTGCCTTGCGGCAGCTTCGGGCCATCGTCGGATTCGGCCGCGGGCGCGGCGGAAACGGATGACGAGGAGATTCCACCATTGAAGGTTCTCAGCACCTTGTTTTTGGTGCGGATGCCGAACTGCATCTCTTTGAACAGCGATTCCACCTGCGCGGCATCGACGGAACCGAAAGACAGGTCGTCGATGGTCAGCCCCAGATCGATGTCGCGTACCAGCGCGTTCACCTTGCGGTTGAGCAGCACCTGATCGAGGTGGCCGCGCAGGGCCTCGCCCTTCTTGCCGCCGATCTCGTCGGCGTGCGCGACGATCTCGTCCAGGGAGCCGTATTGGTTGATCCATTTGGCCGCGAACCCGTCGCCCACACCCGGCACTCCGGGGATGTTGTCGGCGGTTTCGCCGCGTAGCGCCGCCAGATCGGGATACTGCTGCGGCGTCACCTTGTATTTCTCCATCACGGCCTCGGGCGTCATGCGCTTGAGGTCTTTGAAATGATGGCCGGGATACAGCACGGTGATATGCTCGTCGACCAGCTGGAAGGCGTCGCGGTCGCCGGAGAGCACCAGCGTGCGGTATCCGGATCGCTCACCCATCGTGGCGAGCGTGCCGATCACGTCATCGCCCTCATAGCCGGGACGTTCGATATAGGTGACGCCCAACGCGGTGAGCATGCGTTGGATCAGCGGCAGCTGGCTGAGCAGTTCCTCGGGAGCGGCCTCGCGCGTGCCTTTGTATTGGGGCAGCATGTCGTTGCGGAACGTGCCGCCCTTCACATCGAAGGCGACGGCCAGATGGTCGGGCTTTTCGGCCTCGACCACCTGGGAGAGCATGGTCGCGAAACCCCATACCGCATTGGTCGGCTGGCCCGCGTCGGTGGTGAAGTTCTCCGCAGGCAGACCGTAGAAGGCGCGGAATGCCAGGGAATGACCGTCTACGACAAGCAGCGTGCCCCGGTATTCGCCGTCGGGGATCGTCAAATCAGCGCTCATCCTCGTCTGCCGGCTTGGGATCGCCGTACTTGGCGATGATGGCCTGGGCGAGACGCTTCTTCGGGATGCGCTGGTCCATGGAGGTCTTCTGAATCCAACGGAAAGCGCCCTGCTCGGAGAAGTCGGCCTTGTCCATCAGCAGGCCCTTGGCACGGTCGACGAGCTTGCGCTCCTCCAGCGTGTCCTCGGCCTTCTTCAGTTTCTCCTCGACCTCGCGCAGCTGCTGCTCGGCCTCCTTGAGCTGGCGTTCCCCGCGCTCGACGTTGTCGAGCAGGTCGTTGATCTCGGCGAAGCGGCCGATGGCGACCTCCATGGCGGGAAGCAGCTTGGATTCCTCATACGGCTTGGTCACGTAGGCCATGGCGCCGGCGCCGGTGGCCTTCTTCACCAGATCGGTCTGGGAGAACGCGGTCAGCATCACCACGGGGGCGATGTTCTCGTCGCAGATCACGCCTGCGGCGGCGATACCGTCCATACGGGGCATCTTCACATCCATGCACACCACATCCGGGCGGAATTTGCGCGTCAGTTCGACGGCCTCCTCACCGTTGGCGGCCTGGCCGACGACCTCGTAGCCGTTGTCCTCGAGCATGGCGACCAAATCCATACGGTTCACGGCCTCATCCTCGGCCACCACCACGGTATGAGCGCCGCTGCCGGTTGCGACGACAGGCTCGTTCTCCTGACGAGCGGCCTCCTGAAGCTCCTCGCTGGTCAACACCTCGTCCAGTGCCATATTCGCGTCGTCAGACTTCTTCCCTGCGGTCATACCTTACCCTTTCCAAATCAGTACTTGCATGATGATACCAACTGTGCTGTACTCGCCGTCTCTGTGTCGCGAGCGAACGGAGCTAGTCGTCCAGATGGTCGATGATCCCCAGCTTCAGCCGCATGATCGCTACCACGGACTTGGCGTCGGCGATGGTGCCGTTGATCACCATCTGATAGGCGTCGTCGATGCTGAGCAGACGCACATCCGAGCGGGGGGTTTCCGGTCCGATCTCCGCGCGCGGGGCAGGCTTGAGGTCGGTGGCGAAAAACACCGACGTATGCTGCGTGGAATAGCCGGGCGTGTTCATGAAGCGGGCGAACTGCGTGAGCCTGCCGGCCTCGTATCCTGCCTCCTCCGCCAGCTTGCGCGCGGCGACCTCCATCGGCCGTTCGCTCGGCATGTTGGCGTGTCCGGCGGGGATCTCCAACGTCCAGCGATGGTTCGCAAGACGGTATTGTTCCACCAGCGGAATCATCCCATCCTCCGTAAGCGCGACCACGGCCACGGTCTCGCCGTTGTTCTCGCGGATGAAATACCGTTCGAAGGAGCCTATCTGGTTGGATTCGTAGGTGACATGGTCCACGTCGAAATAATGGGTCTCGATGATCTGCTTGCGCGAGATCTCCTTAACCGGCGACGGACGCCACGGATCGAATCTGCGATAGGTATCGTTACTCATGTTGCCTCCTTCTGGCTCACATACCTGCGTCCCATTGTAATTCGCGCAAGGCGGGACCCGCGCGGTTTTCGCGGGGCGATTCGCGACGCGCGTGACGACGCTGCCGGTTTTGTCATCCGGCGATATGGTGTATGCTTTCCATTCGTGTGTGATACGCCCCTGTATCCCAATTGGTAGAGGAAGCAGCCTCAAAATCTGCGCAGTGTGGGTTCGAGTCCCACCGGGGGCACCACCCAATCGTCCGGCATCACGAAGCATCGTGGCCGGACGTTTTTGATTCCACGCTTCCGTCGTCCATCATCCTGCGGATCAGTCGGCTCGACAAGAAACCTCACCGTGCTGGATGCAACCAAAGATGCATCTTCATGACTTCTAAGTTCCCTCATCCTCTTAAACGTGCCGTCATCCACCATCGCAGCTGGAGTAGTGCCAAAGTAATTGGCTAGTCGTTGTATATCGATTGCCCGCCACGGAATTACCCCAGACATCTTGCCCTGTATGGACTGACGAGTCAGTTTTAACGGCTCCCCTAGTGAGCTTTTAGGCTTCCCACCTAGAAACAAGGAAGCGTTGTAAGCAATGACCAGATCCAAATATGAGTCATCGTTTTCGTCTGTTTGCAGCAGCAGTTCATATGGAGTACTCATCGCGCCTCATTCCGTTTGTCAAGAAGAATGATGCAATAGTACTCATTCAATTTGCGTTCGGTCAAATCGAATGCTATTCTGTCAGGTATGACTTTACAAACGCAAAGTAAATCGCCCCTGTCCCCCATGAAGAGGTGGTGTCTTACAACAGGCACCTCCTATCGTGAGCTGGCTGCGTTGCTTGGTCAGGCGACTTCCACTGTCTGCGACAAGGTCAATCGTCGCGTCGAGTGGCAGAACCGCGATTACGTGCTGCTGCGTAAGGAACTGGGTTTGACATACGACTTCATCCAGGAGGTCGATGCCGATGATGTTGAACGGGTGTTGGCTTCGGCCTCACATAACGAGATTGAGAGGTGCCTGACCAACCACTAACGAATTCCTCTGTTTACCTATTAATAAGAATGCCGGCCCGGTGTTGGAGCACCGGAACCGGCTGTGTAATAACAATCCGAGCCTTGAGGTCTCCCATCCTGCCAGATTCGATGACCTTTACGGCTCTGCATTGCGAAGGAGTGTCATCACACATGTTCGACTTTACCAACCGCCCATGCGCTTGTCCTGCGCTATCTGCTGTTTTCCATTTTAAAAGCACTGTTTTCCGTTTTGGGCGGACAATTGTTTTTTCTCGCCATGGTCGCGATGCGTTCCCCGATCGGGCGGCCTGCATGTTCTCGCATCCAGCGAACGGAGGTCGGCGATGAAAACGAAGTGCGTCGCGTTCACGGTTCCCGCTTTGATCGTGTGTCTTACGATCTGTCTGTCCGAATCGTTCTGGTGGCTGGCTGCCGCTACCGTCCTGGCTTTCGTCCAGGTGCTGTTGCTGCCCTCGGATGAGGAGTTCGAGGCCATGACGCATCGCGAACCCCGCGTGGTGTCGTCGCATCCGGTGGAGGCGTGAGATGGTTTGGATTTTAACAGGGGTCACGATCATCGTCATCGGCCAGCTTTTCAATCTCGCCTTATGTCAATCAGCGAAGAGGGGCGATGAAATCGACCGCGCTGTTTTTCGTCATGAAGACGAGGAGGACCGTCAATGAGCAGGAAAGAATTCGATGCGCGGCAGCTGCGGTACCTGCGGAGGCTGTCGGCTGTGGAATCGGTGACCGCCACCAAAATCAGGTATTCTCGCGCTTTCCAGCTTGACTGCATGCGTCGTTATATCCTCGGCGATCATCCCACCGCCATTTTCCGTGATGCCGGTTTGGATCCTTCGATTATCGGCTACAAGCGCATCGAACGCTGCATCGCCCGATGGCGTCAGGACCCCGACATCATGACATCGGTTCGCGCCGGCGATAGCGCCGATCTCGAATCCGATTGCGACATGCGTCTGGACGATGGCGAGCCGCTGCCGGCTCATTCCGATGATGGTTTCGTGCCGATGCATGTGTTCGAGGCGCATCTTAGCCGTGTGAACCGGCTTGAGCATTGCGTCGATGATTTGCAGAAGCAGCTAGCGGAGGTGGCGAAGTGAAACCGCTGACGTTGAAGAGGGCCGACCGACTGTTGATATTGCGTAGTCCGTCGGACGGCTCGCAGGATCTGTACGTGTCCACAATGATTGGCATGCCTTTGCCTCGTGTGCCACTCGAACGGGACCGGTTGCGTGCCTCCGTCATGATTGCCGCCAAGAGGAGGCGATCATGAGCAATATTGCGTTGAGCTGGGCGTACAAGTGCCATGTGGGCAACGCGGCCGCCAAGGCCGTACTCATCTATCTGGCCGACCGCGCCTCTGACGACGGGACCGGCGCGTTTCCCAAGATTGACACGATCGCGAAGGTGACTGAGTTTTCCGAGTCGAGCGTGCGGAAAAGCCTACGCCTCCTCCAGGAGCGTGGATTCATCCGCAAAGGCGACCAACGATACGCGCGCATCGGCAAAGGCGGACGCGACCGACTGCCCCAGTACTGTCAGGTCGTGTGGGACCTTAATGTTGGCTCCGATCCGACCACCCTGGCATGGATCGAAAACACCCATGCCAGCGAGTACGATTCCACCACAATGAGTGTCCAGCCTGACCCGGATGCTGCTCGACTGCCCGATAACGACGAAGCCAGGGAGCTTGATCCCGACGCAAAGTCGGAGAACCGCGAAAATAAGCCATTCCCCAGCTCTACACCACGTACAGTGCTGGAAAAAGAAGAGGAGGACACCCATACTCCAGCACTGCATGAGGTACAGACCCAGTCCTGTACCACGTACAGTGCCAGCTCTGCACCACGTACAGTGCTGTATATAAAGGAAGAAACCCAACAGGCTAACCCTCCAAGTAAACCTCTCCCCTCTGCCACTACGTGGCATCTCCCCGACGGGGAGACCGACGGTGATGATGACGATGGATGGCAGGAATACCTCGCCGAAATCGAGGACGGACCGGACGCAACCAGTGGTCTTGCCGAGTCCGGTGTCGTCGCCGACGACCTGCTGCGCAAGCTGCGCGGTATCCGCGCCGACGCGGGACTGACCACGCCCGAGCCGACCGGCCGCGACCGCAAGGCCGTCCTCGCCCTGCACCGTCGCTTGCAAGCCCTGCACGCTCCGCTGGATGCTTTCGGCCTGATCGTCGCCACATTGGAATGGGCCATCGGCCGTGATTGGTGGGCCAGGCGGATCCGCACCGGCCGTCAATTGGCTCGATTGTGGGACGAGCTTGAGGACGACCGTGCCATCGAGCAGCGCGCCGTCGCACGCCACACATCGGTCAGGCCCGCCGAGGAGCCGGACGCCCAGCACCTCCACGCCACCGGCTGCGTGCATGTGCGCCGGCTGCTTGACTGCGGTCGCGCCGTCGATGCCGACCCTGACTCGACCCGACGCCACGCCCACGCTGATCAGGTCCTCGCATGGCTGGACGCGGGCGACGACGACGCGGCGATCGTGGCCCGTCTCGCCGACCTGCTGCGTGAGGAGCGCGAACGACACGAGCGGGACATGACGGAACTCGCCCGCCAACGCAAGCTGAACGGTGGGCATATGTTCGCCGGCGCGCGCGAACGAGTGGGGGTGATGTCATGAGCGAGACGATTGATGACACCATGCGGTTCGTGCGGACGGCTCCGCTGTTGGGTGGTCGGAACCGGCGGCCGGAATGCGAGGGCTTCCCGGCGAATTGGGCCGATTTGGTTTGGGGATTGGACGACGAGGCGGATCAGCAGGCCCGGCGCGAGGCCATGCGCTTCGGCGCTATGGTCTGCCGCGAGTGCCCGGTCCGCATCGAGTGCCTGGCTTCGGCAATCGTGCAGCGGGAAAGGTCCACACTCAAGGGCGGATTGTCCTGGACGACGCGCAAGCGTATCGCGCATCTGGCCGAGAAGGCCGGCGTGCCCTTGCAGGATAATGACCTGCCGGCCAAGCAACGATACGTGCTGCTGATGCGATGGCTCGCCTCGCATCCTCATGCCGAAGATCAGGCGCGCCGTCAGGAGAACGAGCAGCGGACCAATCGGCGGCGTAGAACATCGCGGCCACGGATCAAGACGCTTCCCAGGGTCTCCCCCGGCGTCGGACAATCCGCGCTGTTCGACTGACAGCAGGCAATCAAGCAAGCAGGAATGCAGACATTCAGACTTTCAAGAAAGCAGGAGAACATGAGAATCGCTATCGCGAACGCGAAGGGCGGTGTGGCGAAGACCACGACCGCGATTTATCTGGCTTCCACGATCGCCCATCGGGGCGGTCTTGTCGAGGTGTGGGACGCGGATCCGCAATCGTCGGCGAGTCTGTGGGCGGACGCAGCGGCCGACGCGGGCGACCCGCTGCCGTATCAGGTGCTGCCCGCGAATCTGAGCACCATGCGTCGTCTCGCTTCGGCGTCGGTCGATGACGGCCGGTGGTCCATCATCGATTGCCCTCCCCAGGGCAAGTTGCTGGAGGCTGCGGTGAGGTCAGTCGATTTCGTGATCGTGCCGACATCGGACAGTCCGATGGACTTGCAGCAGGCGTGGGCGACATTGGATGAGGTGTTGAAGAACACTCCGGCATCCGTGCTGGTCGTGCGCGCGCAATGCAACACCCGCGCCTTCCGGGACACGATGGACGCGTTGGAGGAATCGGACTCGCCCCGTTTCGAGACCGTCATCCGTTTCCGCCAGGAGATCAAGAAGGGACTCGGCTCGAATCCCGGCGACAAGCTCTACGAGTACCGCGACCTGCTCACCGAGATTGATAAGGAGTTGCGATGAAGGGCAATTACTCGCCTTTGCGACGTGACCGCGCGTCCATCGGGGCCGCCTTCGGAGGCTCCGGCCAGCAGTCGCATGGAGACAAGGTCATGTTGAGTCTCAGGGTCCCGTCCGACCTCAAGATGCGGTTTAAGACCGAAGCCGTCTCACGAGGCAGGAGTATGGAGGAATGCCTGGTGGATGCCCTCGAACAGTGGTTGGGAGGCGATCATGAGTGATGATCGTTTCGAGCGGATGCTGGAGCGCGTGCGTCGTTTGCTTGCTTTGGCGGAGGATCCCGCCAGCAGTGACAGCGAGGCCGAAGTGGCCTACGAGCGCGCTCAGAAGCTGATGCAGGAGCATGCCATCGAGTCGTGGCGTCTGCGGCATGTCGGTGAGCCGGTGGAGCGGATCAGCGAGAAGTGCGTGCCGGTCGATGCGAGTCCGGTCAATCGGTACAAGGCCGCTTTGGCGAAGATCATCGCGGAGGCGAACCAATGCGATGCGTTCTGTTCGGCCTACACGTCGCGTAATCATCGCGATGTGATCACGAGCGTCACGTTCGTCGGGACGCCCGGGAACATCGAGAAGTCCGTGCTGCTCTGGCAGAGCATGGAGCTGCGCCGTGCGGCGCATTGGCGTATCGCGCTCAGCCGGGAACGCGCGCGCATCGCGGCGAACATCGAGAAGGAGCTGTCTCCATCCCATTTGGCGCTTATGGAACGCATGGGGGCGTCTCCCGCACGTTACGCTCGGGAGCGCTGCGCCGAAGCCCCGTTCCGCAACGGCTTCTACCTCGGTTTCTGCCAGCGCATCGAAGCCCGTTTCGCCGCGCTCGGCCGAGATATGGAATCCGTGGGCAGCGATCTCATGCTTTCCCACCGCAACGCCATCTCGGACTATATGGCCGGCCATGATCTCAAAACCATGCAGTGCCCGGCGTTGACGGTCAGCCATGACGGGGTGCGCGCGGGACGCGAGGATGCCGATATGACCAGTATCGGTTTGGCCGAAACGGAAGCGGAAAGGAGCAGGTATGAGATCCACGCATAGAGGACGCAGGCAGTCATTAATGAATGCTTGAAATCCAGCGGTCATTATTTCAAGAAATCAGGAAGTCGAAGCCCGCATCTCCGTCCATATGGATAAGGTGCATATATATAAGGAGTGAATCATGTCGGAGAACACGAACAAGAGCACGAACGATAGGCCCGAATCGACGGTTGAGGATATGACCGCCGGCCTCATCGCGCACGATCAGGTTGATGAGGTCACAGCCGAGGCCGAGGCGTTGGCCAACGCTGACGCGGACAAATCGGAACACTCGAAGCGGAAGCGCAAAAGGATGATCGCGTTCGCTGTGATTGTGGCGGTCATCGTCCTCGCCGTCGGCGGCGCGATCGGATGGCTGGCGTGGTCGAACGCACGATTGGACGCGGCCAAAACCGCGTGTGCGACCGCGAGCGAAACCGTGAGCGAGGCGAAACAGTCATATGCCGCTTTGCTGGAAGGCGACGCGGCGGACGCGGCCGCGATCACCACTGACATGGTGGCTGACCCGGACACGCTGGACGCACTGACCGAAGCGATGGACGAACAGGCTCCCGACCACGCGGAATGCGAGGCCGAAGACACGGCGGGTCTGACCGCCGCAACCGACGATATGGACGAGGCGACGACCTGGTATCGGACGCATACCAAGAGTCTGACCGCCGTCATAAAGTCCGTCACCGATTCACGAGATACGAAGACGCTCCAGACCGCGAAGGACGCGCTCAATTCAAAAATCAATGAGGCGCGGGCGCTGCTCACGTCGAGTGACGGCAACGTGGCCGACAATGCGACCCGCGAATCGTTGACCACGGCCATCGACGAGGCATCCGCCATCGACGGCGACGATCCGACCATATACGACGAGTCGCGCGCGAAGCTGGAGGCCGCGATGCAGACGGTGAACGATTCCGTCACGGCAAAGAGCGAGGCCGACGCCCAAGCCGCCGCCGAAGCAGCGGCCGCCGCTCAAGCGCAACAGTCCTACACGCCCTCGTATTCGTATTCAGGCGGTACCGGCACTTACGGATACACCGGTACCGGCTCCAGCGGAGGATCCAGTTCCAGTTCGAGCAGCGGATCATCATCAGGAAGTTCTTTCGGTGGTGGTTCCAGCACCAGAGTTCCCGGCTGGCAAGGCACCGGCACCGTCTCTCCTGACGTGGCCGGCTGACTCAACGAATAATGCTCATGTCACCTTGACGTGAGCATTATTTTTTGCACATGTCCGCCCAAAAACAGCTGACCTATCACTGAGACTGGATATTGCGGGTCGCCCGTGGGACGCCTTCGGGGAAAAAACGACTCGCGCCTTTTCGCTCATACCATGTATGGGACGGCCGGTTTCATCTCGATTCCGGCCAGTCCTGTACAGATGAAGCGAGGAGGCTGGAATTAGCGAAAAAGGTTGATATGACTTTTTTGAACAAGTGCCGTAAGGCGTGCGCTACGATCGCATCCATTGCGGTCCTGGCTGGCGGACTGGCAGCAGGCACCGCGACAGCCTATGCATCAGGAGGCGGCGGCAACGCAGGCGGAGGAATCCCGACCGGCGGTGGCGGTTTTTTCCTGTCATGGCGATATCAAGACAATAACGACGGCGGATTCGGATCAGCTACGGACACCAACAGTGTGCGCAAAGCCCTCGAAATGGACTGGACTCGCATCGAAGGCAGTGCCGACGCTTGGATCAACGAAGCCCTGAACGAAGCGAACTCTAATTGTGTCGCCCGTTTCAATGAAGCCCATCCAGGAGAAACAGCGAACTGTCGTGTCGTGGCAGTCGGAGCGATTGGCACGTCATCTCGCCAGTTCGGATATGTGGCTGGCGCATCTCATAGCATCTGGATGGACGCTTGGAATCAGACCGTGCAGGGCGGCCCCTACTACAACAATGGGAAATCGTACAGCACGAGTGACATCTTTACCGATCAGCCAGGCATGAGCGTTGATATCATTGCAGACCAATATGCACCTGACTTTGTCAACGGCGCATCAACTGGTTCCCTTGTCGTCATTGCCCTGAATCAGTACGAGCCTGCGGATCCGTCCTATGATTTGAGCATTTCGACGCAGGCGTCGGGGACGACGACTAAGGCCGGTGACACCGGTGATGTGTCGGACACGATCAGCCTTTCCAACGGCGGGGCCAACACCGTGGAGAACGTGAGCGGCACCGCGACGCTGCATTGGCGTGGCGTCGACGGGTCCACACGCACCGCGTCGAAGAGCTTCACCGCGTCGAACACCGGCAGTACCCAAGTGTCTTTCGGTTATCGTGATGTGGATTCGTCGTGGGAATCGTGGCCGGCGGGATCGTTCTGGTTCGATGTCGATGTGCCGAAGCAGGGCAACATGGCCGCCGCTGCGAGCCATGCGGGCGAGCAGGACGCAAAGGAGTCCTGGAGCGCGTCGAACGAGCCGCCGACCAAGACTCTGACGAACGCTGCGGGCGAGACCGTGACCGACGATAATGATTCGATTGTGTCCGGCTCGTTGTACACCGCGCACATCAGCGCGCATTCCTCTGCTTCGTCGCAGTTCTGGATTTACGACACCATCGAGACCAAGGACGTGGTGATCGGCGGCATCGATGCGGATGATCTGAGCAAGGTCACCGTGACCGACGCCTCCGGCAATGTGGTCGCCGCCGACATCAGCATCGATGACAGCCAGGAGGGCAAGCGTGTGGTCAAGGCCCACGTCACCAACCCGCATTCCGGCGTCTACACGTTGAATATTCCTCAGAGCGCGAAGCCGACCGGTTCGGACTACACCATCTCCGATGGTTCGATCGCGTGCTGGACGGGTGACAATGGCATGGGTTCGCTGGCCGATTGCCAGACCGGCAACAGCGACGAGGTGGGCAAGGTCACCCCTCAGCCCGACAAGGTGTGGGTTCTGGACGAGGAAGGCGCGCTTGAGGCCGCCGACCCAGACCACACCAACCAGGAGGGCGTCGATACGAAGACGTTCCTTGTGGGTGACAAGATCGCGGTCGTGGTCAACGGCACGTTGCCCGCGCACCTGCTCAATCCTCTCGCTTCCTATTCCATCACGGATGATCTGACGGGTTCGACCGAGTGGATCGATTGGCAGTCCGGCAAGGTGTTCGTGGACGGCGAGGACGTGACCGATCAGTTCGACATCGTGATCGATCAGGGCGCGAGGACCGCTACCGCCACGGCGAAGGCCTCCTACATCGCCGCGACGATGTTCAAGACCTCGGAATCCGAGGTGAAGTTCTATCTTGAGGGCGTCATCAAGGCCGGCGCGACGGCGGGCAAGAAGATCCAGCTCACGAACGTCGCCTCCGAGACCTGGAACAACGAAACCATCGAGACCAACGAACCTCCCGTGTTCGTGTGGACGCCGAACCCGGACAAGGCGTGGGTCAAGCTCGACTCCGACGGCGACTGGGTGACGGTGACCGATCCGACGAAGAGCGACATGGTTGGTGCCGATAACGACTACTTCCGCTTGGGCGACCGAGTGGCGGCGGTCATCAACGGCACGCTGCCGACCGGCTTGGGCCGTGTCCCCGAGATCAGCTTCTCGGACGACTATTCGGCCGTCGATTCGATCCTCGATCTGGACGCCGACAACATCCGTGTCTATGAGCAGGACGCCTCCACCTCGGAGACCTCCAGCATCGACGGCATCAACAAGACCGGCACGGATGTCACCGACCGCTTCGACATCACGACGGATGGTACCAAGGTGACCGTCAACGCGCACGACGACTACGAGGCCGAACAGAAGGATCTCGCGGTTGCGAAGCAGATCACCGTGCTGGTGACCTTCGACGTGCAGTTCGACACCACCGAACTGCTCGAAAGCTACGGCAAGGAGCAGGGTGACGAGCTGAATACCTGCGTTGACCCGAGCGGCGCGGATCTCGACAATGTCGGCTCCCAGACCGTGGGCGGCTCCACCGTGGACACCAACAGCCCGAAGATCTGCGTGACCGTGCCCCCGATCCACAAGCAGGTCATCGCCGAGTCCTCCCAGGGCGGCGACCAGTCCGACATCGACGAGCAGGTCGTGTTCCCCGGCCAGACCGTGGAGTACACGGTGAGGGTCGATCCCCAGATCCCGGCCGACCAGGCCTACGAGGTGACTGTGTTGAAGCTCTCGGACACGTATTCGGAGTACACCACCGCGAACAAGCAGACGCTTGAGATCACGGACCTCAACACCGGCTCGGTGATTCCGAAGAAGACCGGCTACACCGTCTCGTGGGATGACGATGCTCACAGCTTCGTGGTGACCTTCAGCAAGGATTGGGTGGCCGCGAACTGGCAGGCCGGCTCGAATCCGCGCCTCCTGCTGCGCTTCGAGGCCAAGGTGCACGACGACGCCCCGACCGACAAGACCATCGACAACAAGGCGGCTTTGACGGTCAACAACGGCGTCACCGAGTCCAACGAGGTGACGAACAACCCGCCGGTCATCACGCCGAAGAAGCAGGACACCCAGAAGGATCCGACGATCAGCATCGACGGCAAGACCGCGCTCCTGGGCGACAAGGTCTACTACCGCGTCAGCATCGACGCCACCGACCTTTCCAACGCCGCATACAAGGTGTGGCGCTTGGGCATGGTCGATGACTGGGACGAGGAGTATCTGAGCCTGGACGAGACCGGCATCGAGGTGCTGGACGAGTCCGGTGTGGACCACACCGCCGATTTCAACATCCAGGTGCAGGACGGCGTGGTCTATGCCTTCGCAAAGCTCGTGGACACGTACATCGACGCGACGGGCGAGACCGTGCCGGGCGACCCCCAGCCCACGGACCTCAAGGCCTACAGCGAGTTGACCGACGCGGACTATGACCCGCTCGCGGATCCCGCGATCGACCAGTCGCTGCTGGGCCACACCTACACCGTGGTCCTGCCGATGACGGTCATCAAGGTCACCGACGGCTACGTGGTCTCCAACACCGCCACGCAGATCGCCAACGACACGCGCGTCGAGACGAACACCGTCACCAATCCGCTGAAGGAGATCAACCCCTCCAAGGACGTGACCGTGAGCGTGGGCGGCGACAGCGTGAACGGCCACTCGGTCTACAAGGATCGTCTGTTTTTGTACAAGCTCGACAGCTCGATTCTGCCCACGGATCGCGCCTACCCGGTCATCACGGACTGGGGCGGCACGGACCAGCTCGACACCGCCAACGACGAGTACACCGGCCAATGGGCCATCTACGCCAGCCGCGACCTCTACCGTGACGGTGAGGTGATCGCCCAGGCGGGCGAACGCATCGCCGGAAGCAACTTCGACTCCTCGAAGTTCGGCGGCGCGCTGTTCACCGTCGAGACCGACGACAACGGCCTGGTGACCGTCAACGCGACCCAGGCCTACCTGGATCTGGTGAGCGCCGACAACGAGCACGAGGCCGGCTGGACCCTGTACATCCAGTGCAAGCGCCTCAACGTCGTGGACAAGGTCGAGAACGTGTGGACCGAAACGCTCAACGGCCAGCCGCGCGAGTCCAACACCGTGTGGACCCGCACGCCCGACATGACCCCGAGCCTGTCGATCGAGAAGTGGGACACGGCCAGCGGCATCGAGACCGGCGACCGCGACTCCACCGACCAGGCCCTCAAGATGGACGGCGACTCCACGGAGATCACCTTCACCATCACAAACACGAGCGGTGTCGATCCGGACACGGGCGACGGCGCGTGGTTCAAGGCCAGTGACCTTGATTTGAGTGATTCCACGATCGTGGGCGACGCCCAGATCGATATGGACTCCTTGGTCTACCCGGACGGCTGGGATGATCTGGTGCTCAAGCCGGGTGAGAGCGTCGATGTCAGGGGCACGCTCAAGGGCGTCTCGGAGGGGTCGAATCACACCGACCGCGCGATCGTCACCGGCACCCCGCTGGTCGAATGTGCGGCCGACACGTCCGACCCGTTCGGCGACGAGGTCGATCCCGGCTTCACCGTCACCGGCGAAAGGGTCGAGATCGACGGCAGGCAGCTGTGCGCCGACACCCAGGTCACGTCCAACACCGACGACTGGTCCGGCTACCGAGACAAGCCCCTGGCTTCGACCGGCGTCGCCATCGGCGGCATGATCGTCGCCGCCGTCGCCATCGCGGGCGCGGGCGTCAGCCTGATCCTGGTCCGCCGCCAGCGCGCGCACTCCGCGCGTCACGCGGGCTGATCCGACGGTTTGACGGATAAATGACAAGTCCCTCACGGCCTTATAGCTGTGAGGGACTGTTTTGTAATTGTCCGCCCAAAACCGCGCGGGTTTGGCCTGAACATTGTTGTATGAGGTTCGCGCATCGGGCGTGACCCTGATGATATGCAAGGAGTTGGGATGGATTTCCTTAACCAGGTGCTCGAATTGTTCGTGCGGTTCGTGCAGATCGGCGGTGGTCTGTGGCTTGTGTGGGGCGTGGTGTCGTTCGGCGGCGCGCTCAAGGACCAGAATGGTCCCGACATGAAATCCGGCATGTGGCAGATTGTCGGCGGCGGCCTGATTCTGGCCGCTGGCACTTTGTTCTCCAGCATCGCTCTTAGCTAGTAGGGCATCATTGTGCTTGAGGACTGGTGCGTCAACATGCTGAACATGATCGGCGGCGGTGGGCTGGGATCGAACGTGACCAATCTGCTCACCGCGTCGCCGGACTCATGGAATCCGACGCTGTATCAGTTGGCTTTGAGCGTGCATTCGGTGGTGGTCAAGCCGTTGACGAGCGTGATCCTCGCAATCATGTTCACTCTGGAGCTTTCTCGTAACTCGACCCGTATCGAGTCCGATCGCGAACTTGGAGTGAAGATCGTGGCCGGAACGTTGTTCAAGGTGGCATTGGTGCTTTTGGCCGCTCAAAACGCCGATCTGTTCCTCCGGGCCTTCAATTCGATTTCCAGCTGGCTTGTCACCGGCGTTTCGGACCAGATGAGCGCCGACACCACCGCGACCGGCAATGAGCTTGGCGATCAGATGCGTGACCAGATATCGGATGCGGGTGTCATGGGCCAGGCGGCGTTGCTGATTCTGCTGCTTATTCCGTTCCTGTTGTCGCAGTTGGCGAGTGTGATCGCGACCGTGGTCATGTACGTGCGCTTCATCGAGATCTACGCGCTGACGGCCTTCCAGTCGCTGCCGTTCGCATTGCTGATCCATGACGACACCAAACCAATCGCGATTGGTTATTTCAAGGCGTATGCGCGGACCTGCATTAATGCGGTCACGTTGTTGATCTGTCTGGCGATCTATCAGGCGATCGTTGCGGACGCTGTTGGTTTGTCCGCTGCGGAGGGAGACATGGTCGGTTGGGTGACCGGGCATTTCGCCCAACTGTTGATGGCTTCGGTGCTGTTGTTCTTCGTTATCCAGCTTTCCCAGCGTGTGAGCCGCGCGGTGGCCGGCGAGTGAGGAGGTTTTATGGCTTTGCAGATGAGGGTCTATAAGGAGATCCACGGGGTCGAGGCGAAGGTCCAGTGGGGCATGAGCTGGAGGCAGATGCTGGCCGGCGCGTTGATGCTCGTTGTTGGTGGCGGGGAGACGTTCGTGTTCTTCTGGCTCCTGCATCAGACGAATTTGGGCGCGGCCTTGTTGTTCGTGGTGTGCGCGCCTCTTGCGGCGTGGGGCTGGTGGAGGCCGAAAGGTCTGATGCCTGAAAAATACGCCGTCTATGTGCTGCGGCACAAGTTCGGGTCGAATCTGCTGTTTCGCGACGGTCCGGCCAGCCATCACTCATCGGCCAAACCATCAGTTAATGAGCACCAATCACAATCAAGGAGGCGACATGCGTAAGAAGGAAAAGTCAGAGAAAGAAGCATCCCGTCAGGGCGCGCCCAGGTCCGTCAAGGAGCTTGTGGCCTATGACGCGCTCCTGCCGGGCGGTCAGATGTATCTCGGCGGTGATGTCTGGAGTGTGTCGCTGCGTCTTGGCGATATCAATTACGCAATCGCGACGCAGGATCAGCAGTTGGATATCGTGGACCGTTGGGGTCAGATCCTTAATTCCGTGGGCAACGGGGTGAGCGTCGAGGAGACGATCATGACCCGCACGCTCGATCCCGAGCGGGTGAGCGCCCAGATCACGATGGCTCCGGCCGGTGACGGGCATGATGATTTGCGTGAGGATTTCAACCGCAACGTGCGCCGTCAGCTGTCCGGTTCGTCAAAGAGCACGGTGACGGACAAATACCTGACGTTCAGCCTGTCCAATTCCGATCACGAGCGGGCCATTAATTTGCTGAATCGTCAGGCGTTGTCCGTTCAATCGCAACTGCGCAGCCTGTATGGCTGCGAGGCTGTGAAGCTGAACCGTCGGGAACGGCTGCGCGTGCTGCATTCGCTGCTGCGCCGGGGCACCCGCTTCACGTTTGATGAGGATGATTTCGCCGCACGGCGGCATGCGAGCACGAAGGATTACGCGTGTCCGTGGGCGGTGGATATGCGGGACAAGCGTCGTCTGACCATTGATGACGGCGATGTGTCGATGCTGCATCAGGTGTTGTATGTGAGCGATTTTCCCGATTATCTGTCCGACCAGCTGATCGCGGATCTGACCGATATCAAGGCGGATATCACCGTGTCGGTGCATCTGACTCCCGAGGGCAAGGCCGAGGGGTTGAAGCTGGTGAACCGCAAGATCGCGGAGATGGAGATGCAGGCGGCCGACGAGCGGTCGAAGAATAGGAAAAGGCATCAGCCGGACGATTATCTGCCTCATGATTTGTCCGAGTCGATGGATGAGGCGGCCGAGATGCGCGACGATCTCAAACATCAGGGCGAGCGTCTGGTGTCCTCTTTGGTCGTGATCGATGTGTGCGCCGAGACCGAGGAGCGGTTGGATCGTCTGGTGCGTGATGTGATCGCCGTGATCGACGCGCAATCGTGCGTCGCGGACACGCTCACCTACATGCAGGGCGACGCTCTCAACGCGGTGCTGCCGCTCGGGGTCAACCCGCTGCCGATGCGGCGGACCCTGACGACGAGCGGCGCGGCCATCCTATTGCCGTTCACCACGCAGGAGCTGTTCCAGGCGGGTGGCGTGATGGCCGGCACGAACGCGCGGAGCGGCAATGCGGTCGTCTATGATCGCGCACAAAACATGAACGCCAACGGCTTCATCCTTGGCACGGCCGGTAGCGGCAAGAGCCAGGCGGCGAAGAACGAGATCACGCAGATCTTTCTGACCCGTCCCGACGATGATCTGGTCGTCATCGATCCCGAACACGAGTTCACTCCGTTGTGCATGCAGCTTGGCGGTGAGCGCATCGAAATAGGCGAGTCAAGCCCGTCCCATATCAACGCTTTGGACATCGAACTGCTGGACGATTCCGAGGGTGACCCGATCCGTTCCAAGTGCGCGGCCGCGTTGAACATGATCGGCGCGCTGATCGGCGGCGATGAGGGGATGGACAAGGTGGCCCGCGCGCTGATCGACCGATGCCTGATGACGCTGTACCGTGACCTGCGCGACGGCAAACGCCTCCTGATGCCGACCCTGGCCGACCTGCGCGACATGCTGGAGTCCCTGGACGAGGAACGCGCGCACGAGGCGGCCCAAGCGTTGGAGATCTACACCGCCGGAAGCCTCAACGCCTTCGCGCATCCCACGGATGTCGATGTGCGCAATCGCATGGTCGTCTACGACGTGTCCGGCCTGGGCGCGGAGTTGAAGACGTTCGGCATGATGGTCGTGTTGGATCAAGTCTGGAATCGTGTGGTGCGCAACCGCGCCCAGGGACGAAGGACATGGCTGTGGGTTGACGAGTTCCACATGCTGTTCTCGAATCCGTTCGCGGCCGACTACTTCCTGCGCCTGTACAAACGCGGTCGCAAATGGGGATTGGGCGTCACCGGCATCACGCAGAACATCGAGGAGTTGCTGCTGAACGACGAGGCGCGGCTGATGCTGTCCAACAGTTCGTTCCTGCTATTGATGAACCAGACCGCGACCGACGCGGCCGCCTTGTGCGAGCTGCTGAAGCTGTCCGATGAGCAGCGCGAGTTCTTCACCGGCGTCCAGCCCGGCCAGGGCATGCTCAAGTCCGCTGAATCATACATCCCGTTCGACGGGCGTATCGACACGTCCAGCAGGCTGTATCGCCTGTTCTCCACCAAGTTCGGCGAGGAATAAGAATGCGCAAAGCGAGACCGTTGTCCGAATACCACTCCCACGCCACCGCGAAGGAATTCCACACGAAGACACGTATTGCGAATTTCGCAGGCAGGGCGCGGCGCGTGTCCCTTGTGGCGGGGCGTGGCTTGGGCTTCGTCGGACACAAGGCCCTGAGCGGAGGCAAAGGGCTGGTGTCCATGTCGCGCGCCGAGGATGCCCGTCAGGGTGTTTCCGACGCCGACCAGGTGGATGCCGCGGCGGCGGATTTCGCCCAAAAACACGCGAAACCCGCCGTGACCCGACGAAAGACCAAGACGGGGAAGGCCACGCCGGCCAAGGCCGGCGACGCCCCCGCATCTTCGTCTTCGGGCGAGAAGGCTTCGAGCCGGATCAGGTTCAAAGGAACCGGTTCGGCATCGTCCACGCGTGTCCGGCCGACTGGCGGGCGCGCCGCCGCGCATATGGGCGGGCATGGTACGGTCCGGCGCGGCGGTCGCACGGCCGGTCGCACGGCCGGTCGCACGGCCGGTCGCACGGCCGGAAAGTCGGCCGCCAATGGCGGCCGCGCCGTGGCGCGGACCGCCGCCGCTGCGGCGCGGTATACGGCCGCTGCCGTCACCCAGGTCAAGGCTGCGATTGTCGCGGGCACCACGGCTATGGCGTCGCTGCCGATGCTTTTGATCGGCGGTGGGGTCGCGATCGTGGTCGTGGTGTTGGTGAGTCTGTTCATTCCGGCCGCCGGTTCCACCGAGACCGGTTGTGATGACGCGCGGGTGGAATCCTATCTGGCTTGGGCGCGCGAGACCGCCGAGGATGACACGCATGGCTATTCGCAGACCCATCGCACCGGACCGGATTACGATTGCTCCTCGTTCGTGTGGACGGCGTTGCGGGCGGCTGGGTTTGAGGTCGGAGATACGTTATTGCCGTTCTCGACGGCTTCGATGCGGGATCCCTTGCAGGCCGCCGGTTTCACGGCTGCCGATTGGGATGGTTCCGTGGCCGATCTGGAGGCAGGCGATATCGTCTCATCGTCCGGCCATGTGGAGTTCTACGCTGGCGATGGCGAGTGGATCGGCGCTCGGCATGACGAGACCGGCGGCATCACCGGCGCTCAGAGCGGCGACCAGACCGGTGACGAGATCGCGGTATACCAGTCGCAGCCCGACGGAATGACGACGCGATGGCGGCTCTCCACCTCCGGTTGTTCCGCCGGCATGAGCGTCGGCACGCTCTCCCCCGCGCTGCGGATGAAGACCGATCTGCTGGCAGATATGGAGGCCACCGGCACCGTCAGCGACACCCGGTATCCGTGGGGTCAATGCACTTGGTGGGTGGCGTCGCGGCGCGCCCAGATCGGCAATCCTATCCCCGGTTGGGGCAACGCGAAGGATTGGCGCGACCAGGCGAAAGCGGCCGGCATGAGCGTGGACAAGACCGCCAAGGTCGGTGATGTGATCGTGTTCCAGGCTGGAATACTCGGCGCTGACGGCTATTACGGGCATGTGGCCGTGGTGGAGAAGGTGAACTCGGACGGTTCCATCGAAATCAGCGAGTCGAACGCCGTCGGCCTGGGCGTGGTCTCCGTGCGCACGTTCACCAAGACGCAGCTTGACGCGGCGCTGTCGGGCATCGATTTCATCCATTAAGGAGCGAAGGAGCGGATATGAGGAGTCTGGGTTTGCGAGATCGCGTCATTCTGGCGTTCGCGATCGTGTTCGTGGCTGCGGTGTTGGTCGTGTCCGCCTGGCTGTCGGAAACCCGCACATGGCAATCTGATGGGAGCGCCGCAAGTGCGGGTGAGTCGTTGTCGGTGATGCCGTTGGATGAAGTGTGCTCGATCTTGGCCGTCGATGCGGTGGGATCGGCGTCGGCCGACGCGCAAGGCTATCTCGCTTCCGGCCATGACGGCCTGGATGCGACGTGTGTGGTCAAGAATGGTTCCGAGGCATGGTCTGTGTCGTTCGTGTGCGAGGATGGCGAATGGCGTTCGAAGGGCGTCGTTGAATTGGATGGTGCCGTGTCGTCTCCGTCCGGTGCGGAGGCGGAGCAGTGAGGTTGAATCCGAAACTCGATTCGACCGAACTGGCCGCGTTCTCGGCCGAATCCGACAATTGGGAATATCTGGGCCAGATCGCCGACCACCCGTCGGCATGGCCCGAACTGACGGCATGGGCGTTGAAGGCCCAGGAGGATCCGTTCGCCGCCGGACCTCCGCCCGAACCTCCCGAACAGCAGCAGCGGCGGCTGCTGCCGCGACGCCGGCACGAACCGTTGATCGCCGATGACGGAGATCAGCCCATCGAACCGTCCGAAGATTCGATTTCTGATGGACTGCCGACGGATCCGATCGAAGAGCTGCAGAACGTCTCCGAAGTTCCCGACATAGCCGTTTCCACCGCTGCGCATAGGATGCCGGTTCGTCTTATGGCGATTGTCCTGGTTTGCCTCATCGCCGTCGCGTCGATGGCCGTGGGAGGAGCGGCGCTGTATCGTCGCCACGCGATCGGCGTCGCCGTCGAGGATTGCGCTTCTGCTGTCGCGGATGCCGAAACCGCTCGTGAGGATTGGGAGCAGGCGGTTTCCGACGCGAAGGACGCGGCCGCGATTACCGCCGACATGGTGGCCGACCCGGATACGGTGGACGCTTTGGCCGAGGCGATGGACACCCAACCGGAAAAGACGGTGTGGCAGTGCGACGCCGATACCGTGTCAGACCTGACCGATACGGCCAGTCGCGCGGCGTCCGCCACCAAATCGACCGAGACGGCGGCGAAGCGGATCCGTAAGGCCGCCGACTCTGTGCTCGCCTCACAGCAGGCGAAGGAACTGGAGTCGGCCGAATCCGCTTTGTCCGCCGCGTTGGCGTCCGCACGCCAATTGCTTGCCGATAGCGACGGTAAAGTGGCCGATGGGTCGGTCAGAGACGATCTGTCGGACGCGATCGACGCCGCTGACGCCACGCTTGCCGATGCAAGCGATGCAACGGACCTCAAGGACGCCGAGGACAGCTTGGGAAAGGCCGTGGAGGCGGTGAACGCCTCCATCGCCAAGAAGAGCGAGGAGGACCGGCGAAAAGCCGAGGAAGAGGCCGCCGAAGCGGCGGACGCCGCGCAAGCGCAACAGTCCTACACTCCCAGCTACACACCCGCCTATACAGGCGGCGGAAATAGTGGTGGTGGCAGCGGCAGTGGAGCGTCCACAGGCGGCTCCAACAGCGGTGGTAGCAGCGGTGGTGGTAGCAGCGGATGGGAGGTGCCCGCGCCTTCGGATCCAGAACTGTTCCCCGACCACCTATGAGTAAGGCCCGCCATGAGCGGGCCTTAGCTCAGTGTTTTCCTGCGAGACGGTTTGGATCCGGATGGAGTTTGCGCGAGTAGAACGGCGGGACTCCTCGCAGCATGTACACGCACATGTCGGTGGGGATTCGGCCGAGTTCGTCGGGGTTGAGCAGCGCGCGTTCGTTTTTTCTGACGCTTTTGGTCCAGCTGCCCGAGCTGCCACGGCTTTCGCTGGTCTCGATCACGTCGATCGTCTCGTTGCCGAGACGTTTCGAAATGTATTCTGTGGTGGATTGTTCGTTGCCTCCGAGGAAGAGCTGCGAGTCGCAGTTTCCCTTGATGGTCTCCCAGTCGTCTTTGTACAGGGCTTTGCCTTGGCTGTCGTTCTGCAGGATGATGCTCGTGCTGATGCGTCTGGATCGGATGGTGGCGATGAGCCGGACGAAGTTGGGGATTTTGCCGATGTTGGCGAACTCGTCCAGCATAAGATGGACCTCGCGTTTCAGCACTCCCCCGTTGATGTCCGCTTTGCGCACCAGCGTCTCGAAGAGCGATTGGTAGAACATGGCGGCGAGGAAGCTGAACGTGGAATCCGTGTCGGACAGTTCCAGATAGATGATGCGCTTGCCTTCATCGAGCCGGTCAAGGTCGAAGCCGTCCGTTTCCAGGATGCGGCGCACGTTGCTGACCTGCATGGGTGCCAGGCGCACGCCGAGCGAGATGATGATGCTTTTCTTGGTCTCCCCCGCGCCCTGCAGAAAGGTCCTGTACTGGGTGCATGCGAAGCGGAGTCCGTCAAGCATGCGCCTCGTTTCGGCGTCGTAGTCGTCGGGGTTCAGCGCGGCGTTTTCGACCTCGATGGCGGCTTCGGCGAAGTAGGCGTCAACGATGAATTCCTTATCCTCGTCCTGTTCGCTGGCGTTCATGAGGCTGACCATATCGGTGACTTTGTTCAGGCTGCGGTTGTCGATCCTGCGCCCGTTAGGCCCGTCGCTTTCGCCTTCTTCGGTCCAGTAGACCCAATCGATGAGCGCGGTGAGCAGGGCTTTTTCGGCTTTTTCCCAAAAGTCGTCGGAGTTTTTCTGATTTCCGGTGGTGTTCGTGACGATGTTGTCAACCAGGCGGAGTATCGCCGGTTCCGGTTCACCCGGATCGAGGTAGCGCATCGGATTGAAGCCGTCGGACTGGTCCAAATGGATCAGATCGAGCGTGCTGACCTCGTATCCACGCGCGCGCATCCCTTCCTCGGTGTCGCGTTTGAGTTCGCCTTTGGGGTCCGTGCATGAGAAGTTCATGTCGGCGCATAGGATGTTCGGCTTGACGTAGTAGCGGGTTTTGCCGGATCCGGATGATCCGAGCAGCAGCACGTTGAGGTTGCGCATTGTTTTGCGCGTGTCGAGCGCGATCCTCTCGGTTTGGGTGAAGTGCAGGTTGGCGTCGGCCATCTCTGCCTCGAACGGCATGATGTCGGCTCTGTTGCCCCAACGGGCCGATCCGTGTTCCTCGCCGGCGCGCGTGTTGAGCTTCGAGGTGATGTGGTACATCCAGGCGAAGCAGCCGACGCCCACCATGCCTAGCCCCCATAGCATGTCGGTGCGGTCGAGACTGAGATGCAGGGGATTCATGAGGTCGAGCCAGAATCGGTCAGCGAGGTCTCCCCATTGCATGCCTGCGGTGAGGTCGGTGCGGATCTGCCAGGAGATCTTGTCTCCCAGCCAGAAGAGCAGCATCGCCGCGACGATCGCGCATAATGCGGCCCGTATTCGTTCCCTGGTCATCAGTGGTTCCTTTCCATCATCATGGCGTCCCTTGTCCGGCGGTCCCGCACCGCCGCGCGTGCGGTCTCCTCGCCGGATTGCTGGGCGTCTTCCTGTCGTGCCACACGGTTTTCCGCGCGCTGGCGGATGAGTTCGAGCACCTGGCGTTTCGATGCCATTCGTCTGCCGGTTTCAGCCGCCTGCGTTGCCGCCGCTGTCCGTTCCTCCTCTTCCGCTTGAGGAGGATATTGGGGTGCCGGTGGTTCGATTGGCATGGCTTCCGCCTTGTCCGGCAGCAGCCGGTCCTCTCCGATCACGCGGATCGGGTCGCGTGTGGTGTCGAGCATGCGGATTGGCAGCAGCCAGGTGAGGTCTCCTTGCGTGGCCGCCATCATGCCCGTGCCTCCGCACATCGCTGAGATGATTCGGCCGGCCGGCGTCGCCGGATCCACCACTGTGGAGTCGAGGCAGTCGGCTGCGCGGACCAGCTGCGCCTGGCGTCCGTCGGCTGCGGCCAGAATCGTCATGCCTTGCAGATCGGTGAGTCGGATCATCAGGCGGCTCCGTCGAGGGATGTGTGGGCGCAGGCGATGCGCACGGCCACGTAGTCGCCGTGCTTGTTGCTGCGCAGCACTCCGAACAGCACGAGCTTGTCGCCTTGACGCACTTGCGCCGCCATGAGGTAGCCCTTGACCATGCCGCGCGCTTCGGCTTTGACGGCGAGGCTGCCTTCGGCCTGCTGCGCGACGATCAGTGACATGTAGGCGACTTCGTTGCCGTCCTCGTAGGTCACGGTTCTGATGTCCCTGCTGAGAGTGCCCTTGACCCACACACCGGTCTCGATCGGACTTGCTGTCACGCCGGCACCTCCTTCCTTTCATCGATGGCGTTTGGACTGTGTGCAGCGCCGAAAACCGCGCCCAGCTCGAAAGCCCCTAGAAATTTCCAGATGTCCTCTTGGTCGCGGTTTGTCGTGCATATGAGCGTCGATGAGGTGTTTTTGGGAGAGAGCGCAATCTGGTATTCACCGGTCTCGATTCTGGATACGAGCAGTTCGCCGCCTATATGCTTGGACACGCGCGCGGCCCGACGCTTCAGGTCGGTCAGCGAGTGTTTTCCACCCATGTCACTTCACCGCCTTGTTCGCCGCTTCGAGCATCCTCTTGGCCGTTGTGAGACAGGTTTTTCTGCTTCCGACCGGTAGGTCGTCCAGGTCAGAGCCGTATTCCGCTTCCGCGTAGATTTTCGCGGCCGCTTCGATTTCAGTTTCGGTTGGTGCGGTGGTGCGGGCGGCGTAGTATGTCGCGCTGATCGCGGTCGTGGCGGACACGATGCCCGTCGCGAGCATCGCGCCCACGTTGTCCGCATACGTTCGTGCCTCATCGGCCGCGAGGCTTGTCTGCGTTTCCATGATGGTTTCTCCTTATCGTGTTTTGGTGTGGGTTTTCGAGGGATTGTCGCGTGTGGCGGATTGTCCTTCGACCCGCGCGTCCGCGCGTTGCTTGATGCCGTCGAGCACGCTTGCTTTGTCCTTGTGCGGTTCGGTCTCCGCCGGCGACTGCTGCTGTTGCGTCGTCGGCTGGGGATAGCCGTCCAGCGGATCGTATGGTTGCCCACCGAATGTTCTGGGAATACCGTCGCCTCTATATTCGCCTCGGTCGGAATTCAATTCCCAATCCAGCGGGTCAATGCTCCAGGGATCGTCTTGCGTATCGATGGCAGTGGCAGATGCCTGCAATGCCGGCTCCGATGATTGTTGTTCAGGCGTGGAGGATGTTGGCTGCTCCTGCTGCGGTGCTTCGTGCGTCGTTTCCGGTGTCGGCTCCGTTTTCTGCTGGTTGTTTTGCTTGGCGTGCGCGATGTATTCGTCCCGCTGAGCTTTGACGGCGCGGCATAGGGTCCAGGGGTCGTCGATGGTCAGCGTCTCGCGTTGTTCGCCAGCGCCGCGCCATAGGGTGACGGCTTCGCCCGGCTTGAAGCTCACGGTCACGGGCCTACCGTTGAGTTTGTCTTCCTTGGATGATCGGCCCATGAAACGGTCGATTTGCCATCCGCCCATGTCGATGCCGTTGACGAACGTGCCCTTCGGGATGCTCACGCGCATCATCTCCCATTCGCGTCCGTCCCTCGCGGTGCGGGTGAACGGATGCACGAAGCTGTTGGGGAAATTGACGCGGGGCCAGATCTCCCGTTTGGGTTTCTTCGAGGTGTCCTGGGAGAGTTGGAGCGAGTTGACTTTTTCCGCCGTCTGCGCGTCCCAATTGGCGTCGCTCCATGTCTGTTTGACGATGGTTTGCACGGCGAAGTTCATGCTTGTCACCGTCGCGAGGTCGGTCAATGTGTTGGATCGCATGATGCTGGCGTGGTAGCCGTTCTCGACCGGCGTGACCGCGCCCATCGCGACGAGCGCGCCCGCGTTGACGCTTGAGTAGAGACGCCACCGGTCCTCGCCCGGCACTTGTCCGATGATGACGGTCACCGTGTCTCCCGTCACGGTGTCGAAGGCCAGCGTCGTCGTGGGCACGTCGGCCAGTCCGGCTTCGGAGAGTTGGGCCGCCGTGATGTTGGGTGTCTGTTCCATGATGGTTTCTCCTTATCGTGTTTTGGCGTGGGTTTTCTTGGGCACGGAGGTCTTCTGGCCTTCGACGCGCTCCCTCGCGCGCTGTTTGATGGCCTTGATGGTCTCCGATTTGGTTTTCACATGCCGTGGCTTTTCCTCTGCCTGTTCGGGCGCGGGCATGTCACGGCTTGCGGTGTCGTGTTCCTGCGTCGGATGCATGTTGATGCGGCTCCAATCAAGTCCCGGCACGTATTCGTTGAAGTCGTTGAGCATTTCCGCCACGGCGTTGGAGCATTCCCTGGGATACGTGAATCGTTGGGTGGTTTCGCTGATCTGCTCCTGTTTGAATGGGCATCCGAGTTCCGTGAGGTTGGATGAGACGATTGTGGCGTCGCGATCCCATTCCACGGTCTCGAAGTCGAACGTTCCGTTGTCCGGACTGTCCGGATTGAACGGCACCTGCCCGTTGGGGATGGTGTACTGGGGACCCGTCGGAGTGTCCTCAAAAATTCCTAGGGGCGTGGACCGTTCGATCTCTTCCGCGTTTTGGTTGAGCAGGGCGACCACTTTATCGACCGCGTGCTTTACCTCGTCGGCGTCTTTGGCCGCGAAGTGCAGATACGTCTTGCCTGTCTCGCGGTCGCGTTCGATGTGGAACGCGACGCCGCTTTTCTTGAGCTGCTTGACGATGTTGCGGGATTCGTCCGCTTCGATCTCCACGACCTTGAGTGTGCCGCTGTCGCGTTGCAGGTCACGGAGGAAGGCGAAGCCTCCGCTGCGGCGTAGCTCCTCGATTTTGTCTTTGGCGGTCTTCGCGCAAAGGCCCAGCGAACGGAACAGCGTTGACGTGCCCCATTTGCCGAGTTCCATGACGGCTTTTGTGCCGTTTTCCGCGATGCGGATGACGTATTCCTGTGCTTGGTCTTCCACCGGCATGTATGCTCCTTTCTGTCGGTTCGGCGGACTTTTGTCCGCTACTTTTAGCTTCGTCCTCGATGCCGGTGTTTTTGGGCGGACATTTCCTGTTGTTTCCGCTGCTGCTCGTTGTCGCTGCGTCGCATGAGGCGTCGCAGCGCGATCGCGTTGCGCGCGGTTTCGGCGCTATGGGTCTCGATCTGCACGAGCTGGAGTTCGAGCTGTGTCGTGTCGTCGCCGTGGTCCCGCGCTTCCGCGATCGCGGCGATCAGCGCGCGCATCTGGATGCCGTCTGATTCGACTTGCGCGGAGAGTTTGTCATATGCCTGCTGTCGTGTGTCTCCGGCACGCAAGGTGCGGCTGATCGCACGCAGTTCGTCCAGGCTGGATTCGATTTGGTCGCATGCGATGGCTTGGGCGATGGCGCGTCTTCCCAAGCCTCTGAGGTCGGACGGGTCGAGACGCCGCCGCGCGTAGTCCTCGATGCGGAAACTGGGGCGCGCGAACCACTTGTAGAGGTCGTCGCATTCCACCGTCCGCTTGTATCCGCCTTCGGGGTCGGTAATCACTTGGCGTGTGTCTTCGGGGAGATACGCGCGCCAGGTGCGTCCGTCTCGCACGATGCGGTCGATGGGGATGGTCAGCAGCAGTTTGCGGTGCGATCCCGGCAACCAGACCCGCACTTTGCCGTCACCGCGTTTGGCGATCATGCTTTGGTCGAAGCCAATCACGTTGAATGTGTCCCTGCCGATTTTGCCCATAACGCCCAGCTCGTTGTATCCGATGCCTAACCGGATGTCTCGGATGCGACGGTTCGAGTCCGCGAGTATGTAAGTGAGGTGGCTGCCGCGAACGTTCACCTCGATGCCTTTCACGGCGAGTTCTCGTTTGAATTCATCGAACGTTCCAGCTGTTGCGCATGCACGGTCGATCATCACGCACAATGCGTCTTTAAAGCTTTCGCCTCTGGCGGTTAGCTGCACTTCCTCCATGCTTGGCTCGGCGCGTTCCTTTGTGGTCGCGGGAATGACGTTCAACCCGATTTCCGCGCATAGCTTGTCGCTGATTTCCCGCCATTGCTTGAGGGAGCCTTTTTGGACTCTGATGTTTTTGTGCGTGATGTTGTTGTTCGGACATAGCAGGATGTGGTTGTGCAAGTGGTCTTTGTCCACATGCGTCGCGATCACGTAGTCGTGCGCGCCGCCGCTCAGCTCCTCGATGAATCGGACGCCGAGGCTGTGCGCTTCGTCGGCGGTGATGGGATCGTTTGGATCAAAACTTTGGATGATGTGATGTGCCAACACCGCGTTCTCCCTTTTGGCTCCGCCTTTGGCACGGTCAAGCGCCATCAGAAACGCTTGCGCCATCGCGTCGGGATTTTTTACGCGCTCCCCTGTCGTCGTGCTCACTAGGCGGTAGTTTTCCGTCTTGGCGGGATTGGTGATGTATGCCATCGTTTTTTGCAGCGTGGTTTTGATTTGTTTGACTTTTACGTACGCCACGACAACTCCTCATTCCCGATACGCATGTCGCGTTCCATACGCTTGAGGCATCCCTTGATTTCCTCAAGCTCCGCCTGCAATTCGCGTAGGTCTGCGCTGTCCGCTTGGTTCTTGAGGTTGACCTTGTGTGCTATCTGATTGATGTTGTTGCCGATGCGTGAGATCTGGCTGGATAAATCCTTGGCACCGGGTGGTGCTGCGATCCATAGGCGTCGCGATGTTATGAGTCTTTGTCGGGCGAACTGCATCCAGCCGACCGTCGGCAGTCCCGTCGCCGCACGTTGTTGGTTCTCGATTTTTCGTGAGTCCTCAAGCCAGCGAAGCTCTTCGTCGGTGAATGTCACCGACCTGCGATGAGGACGGCTTCTGTTTCCTTTCCAAGATGCCATCTGTATGTCCTTTCGTTTGTATCGGGTGCGGGTGTCCCGCTCATGGCCGCGAGGCCGTGCCGGGCGACCCGTCAGGTCCGTCAGGTCGCGCAGGTGTACGTACACCTGCTATGCTCGCTACGACAAAACCTCCCCTCTGGGAGGGGTTTGAAATCCACGGTTTTTTCGTTGATTCGAGCAGCGATTAGGGTATGGGTTCGGTGTGGTTTTCGTCATGACCCTCCTGCATGTCCGTGTGATGGCCCGTTATGATTTTGCGTGCGTGCAATGCTGTTTTTGGGCGGACATTTTCACGGTTTTGGATATGAGAAAGGCCGGCGAAGGCCGGCCGAAATGTTGTTCCACGCGTCGCGGAGATCAGTCGAACTGCATGCGTACGCCGCGTTCCTCATCGATGACGAGCGTCGCGGCGAAGGCTTTGCCGGTTCGTTTGCTGACGAATCCTGACAGCTTCACCGCTTTTCCCGCGAGGAGTTTGCCGATGACGGAATCGGTAAGTTTCTTGCCGCTGAGTGTGGAGTAGATTTTGAATCCGCATCCGCCGGCCTGCTGCCATTGTCCGCTTTCGGTCTTCTCGCTTTTGTTGCTGGAGCATTGCCAGACACTGCCGGTTTTAATCACGTCTTCTCCGCATCGAGGGCATGCGCCGAGGCTCGCGCGGCGTGGTCCCGTGCTGATGGATTCGGTGCGCATCGAGGCTTGCACGTCGTGCGGTATCCTCGCGCACATGGCGCGAATTCCATCAAGGAAAACCGCTGATTGTATGCGGCCGTGCTCGATGTCGGAGAGCTGCGCTTCCATGCTGGCGGTGAGTTCGACGCTTTTGAGTTCCGGCGAAACCACATCGATGAGCAGGCGTCCCTCATCCGTCGATACAAGCTGCTTGCCTTTGCGCTGGAGGTACTGGTTTCGCACGAGTTTTTCGATGATTTCAGCCCTTGTCGCAGGCGTGCCGATGCCGCCGGAATGCGATGCGTCATCATCGAGCGCGGCCTTCATGTCCTTATCTGCGACGAAGCGGCTGGCGTGCTCCATCGCCGCCAGCAACGTAGCTTCGGTGTAGGGTTTCGGCGGCGCGCTGACGCCTTCCTCCAATGAGATCGCGTGCGCGCCCACCGGTATGCTCTGCCCTTCCATCAGGGATGATGGGATGGAGGGGGCGGCTTGTTCGTCGGTTTGCGGTCCGTCGATGAGACGCCATCCCGGATCCACCGGCATATCGCTCGATGCGGTCAGCAGGTGCTCGGTGATGTGGTCGAAGCATGCCGTGACGCTGGTGGTGTCGTGTGTGTATTCCGGCGAGCAGGCCGCCCACATGCGTTGCACGATACGGCATGCAACCAGTCGTTCATGCTCGCCCATCGATGCCAGGCTTGCCTGTGTGAGACGCTTGGTCGGTAGGATCGCGGTGTGGCCCGAGACCTTGTCGTCCGCGACGCATGCCGAGGGATTGAGCCTGTCTGTGTTCCGGTATTCCCGGACGGCTTCGGCGACCGTCACCGGCATCAGTTCATCCAACGATTCAGAGCGCGTCAGGGCCTCCAGTTCGGCGAGGTCGTCGTGCGTGATGTGGCATGAGTCGGTGCGTGGATAGGTGGTCAGCTTGGCGAGATACAGACGTTCCAACGCCTCCAGCGTCTGCGCCGCCGTCAGCCCGTGCAAGCGCGACATATCCTTTTGCAGGCCGGTCAGATCATAGAGGGTGGGTGCGTGGGTCTTCACTCGTTTGCGTTCCACTGACAGCATGTTGACCGATCGCCCTTGCGCTTCCGCGAGCAGGCTTTCGGCCTCGCTGCGGATGTTGATTTTGTCTTTGCTTCGCAGCTTCCATCCGCCCATGTCGATGGCGATTCGCCAGAACGGGGTCGGCTTGTGCTCGGCGATGGCGCGGTCCCGTTCCACCACCATCGCCAGTGTCGGCGTCTGCACGCGGCCCACCGATAGACGCCGGTGGTAGGCGATGGTGTTGGCGCGTGTGGCGTTCATGCCCACAAGCCAGTCGGCCTTCGCCCTGGCATCGGCTGCTGCCGCCAGACCGTTGTATTGGCTGCTGGGGAGCATGTTGTTCCATGCGTCGCGGATGGCTTGTTCTTCCAGGCTCGCGACCCATAGCCTTGATGATGGTTTGGCGGTCTGCGCGCGGTCGATGATGCGTCGGAATATCGCTTCGCCTTCGCGGTCGGGATCGCAGGCGTTGACGATTTCGGTGATGTCAGGGCGTCGGATGAGGTCGGCCAGGTCTCGGTATCTGCGGCTTGCGCCTTTGTCGGTGCTGACCTGCCAAAGCCATTGCTGCGGGTCGATGGGCAACTGTTCCATGCTCCATCGTTCCGCCGCCCACGGCATACCGTCGTATTGGTCAGGGGTGGCGAGTTCCACGAGATGCCCCTGCGCCCATGACACGATGACATCTCCGGCTTGTATATATCCGTCGGATGGTATTGGGCTGCTTTCCAGTGCCTGCGCGATTGCCACGGCGACTGATTTTTTCTCCGCGATGACGAGCCTCATTGGTTCCGTTCCTTTCAGTGATGGAGTACATTCCGTATCCATCCTCACGCCCAACTGACGGATTTTTGGGCGGACAATTAAAGGCTCGGAATCAATGTTTTAGAAGATAAACGGATCCAGTGGCCCGTCCAACAACGGGGTTTTCGGATGTGTCATTTCCCATTGCTGAATTAGATGCCGCCATACGCGAGCACGTGCGAACCTGTTTAAGGAGTTGCCATCTTTATCTGTTTTTAGCGGTAGTTGGAAGACAAGCACCCTGTTTTGTAGATCGAGAATGTCTTCCTCCTTGAGCTTGCTGATTGGATATGTCCACGCTTTGCCCAGCCGTGGATTCCACACTCCTAATAGTTCGATGTTTTTGTATTCGAGATGTTTGGAATGTAATCCCAACTGCCAATACATCAGCAGCTGCAAACGATGCTTTGCCGTGGGAGACCCTTTGCTGCATTTGAAATCCCATAAGCCGTTTTGCATCACGGTATCGCAGTCGCCGAAGGCAATGACTTCTGTGTATCCGCCGTGAAATGTGTTCATTCCTGTGAACGCTGACCCGTATCGATTCATGAATCGTTGGCTGCGTTCGATCATAGTTCGAATATTCCCGATTGTAATACTGTCCATCTCAGGCAGATGGTCCAAGGGGAAATAAGCGCCAATGCCTCTTCTGTATATGCAGTCGAACGATGCCAGATTCATCGCCGCCTTTATTGAGGTGTCATCCAATCCCGTGATTTGATCCAGATAGTCGGGTATTTTTTCGGATTCACGCGCCGCTATTCCTCCGACGGTCTCCGGCTTGAGGCCCAGTTTTTCAGCACTTTTCCTTGCCTTCTCTCCACCAATTATCGGTATTGAAAAGGCTTGCTCTTTCGATGTTCCTTGCATGTAGCGTGTGAGGTAGTCCACCGTAATTCCAACCAACGCGGGACTTCTGTTTTCGGCTTTGATGTCAGTCAGATCCTTTCCGTCCTCGAAAGACTCAACATCCATCTCTTTAAGTCGGAAGTACCCGCCGTACGGTTGCTTCACATATGGGACATAGGTGACGCCCATGTCCCGCACTCCATTGATTCGGTGCGTCACGGACAGTCCACCTGCCAAAAGTCCCCGCAAGGCTCCTTGGTCCAGTTGAGGCAGAATGTCCTCCACTTCTTCCACACGATAGATATACAGTGAGGTGTCGGGGTTATCGGACAATTCTGCATAGAACGCTGCATCGGAGTCGATTTCTTTTTCCATAACGTAGATCTCCTCATGTGGTAATCATCGTTGACTAGGTTCATTCTATATTCGCGCACATTGTCCGCCCAATCTAAAGAGTCATCGGACATATGGTGGATTTACCGATATTCGAATGAAAGGATTGGAAAATGGCGAAGCCGAGTGAACGTAACAGGGCGATGCGTGAGCTTGCCGATGAGTCTGTGGATGCCGAGATTGAGGCGTTGCGCGCCAAGCGTGATTCGTTGCGCGCGGTCGGTGTGAAGCTGGATGATCTGCGTTGGGCGATCGAGCAGTTTCGTGTCGCCGCTGATGACTTCATCGCAACGAGCGGTTCGACGCGGAGGTATTTGCAGGACACGTTGAAGATCGATAAACGTGAGATGAATATCGTGTGGCCTCCGACGGGAAAACGGAAGAATGAAGCCTCCGATGAGCCTCAGCCGCCGGCGGACCAGGTGGAGAGTCAGGATCACGGCCAGTCTGATTATTCCGTGTCTGGAGAGTCTGGTTTTGTTCCTGGCTATGCGGGATAATCACCGTGTGATGGTGTGACGGATTCCGATTGGAGGCGTGATAGCGATGCCTATTATTGGATTGATGCTGCTTGGCATAAGCCTGGTGTTTTGGCTGATCGGTTTGGCCGTGTCCGGTGTCAACGCGCTTGTGTTCGCGGTGACCCATCCGATTCGCGCCGTGGTCCGATTGGTCGCGACTTTGTGCATCGTCATCGCGACGATCGCGCTCATCGTCGTGGCGGTCTACGCGTACAATGTCTGGTTCGCCTCGACGCCTGACTGGCGGCTCGATGAGACGTTTTGGGTGGCCGTCGCCGCTTTGTTCGTCGGTGGTCTCGCCAATCGTGGCTTGATGGAACTGGATCTCGTGTTGGAGCGGCGCGCGTATGAGCGTCAGATGCGGCGGCTGAATTATTCCGATGCCGATTAACGGTCGTGGTGTGGTTTCCGTCGGTGCCGGGTATGGCGACATGCGCAAGTGTTTTCAGCTTGCGCATGCCAGGAGGAGGGGCATAATTTTCTGCCCCGACGACGCAGATCCGACGCGCCGAACTTGTTCGCGCGCGGCGGATTCGCCATACCCGGCACCGTTTGCAAAAGTGCTTTGCTCCGTGTTCGGCGCGGCCTCCGTCGCCGCGCCGGACACGGTCCGTGTGGTGGTTTCGTCCGCCGCGCCCTATGGGCGCGACGGTGACGGAAGGTGGTCGTCACAGCGGCGGCAGTTCGTCGTAGCTGTGTTCCACGAGGTCATGAAAGCGGTCGAGTTCGGTTTTCGGTAGGATGGTTTTCCTTGTCGAATCGTTTTGTTTTTCATGCCACATGATTTCCAAGGCCTCCCACTCGCTTGTGCGCACGGAACTCATGCTGATTTTCGCGTCCACGCATAGCAGAGCTTTGTAGAAGCTCTTCGGGTTTTCGTCGAGCATCGTTTTAATCATGTTGATGTATGGCTGTATTAGATTGACTTCCACGCTGGCTTCCATCATTTCTTCGATTGGTTTGCTCAGACAGTCTTTGTAGTGTTTTTTCGGCACTCTGGTTTGCTGGTAGGCGTAGGTCATATCCTCCATCGCTCCGGCCATCTTCTCGATGGTCTGCGTGCGGAAGTCATCGAAATAGTGCTTGCTCATTGTTGCTCCTTGATGGTTGTGGGGCCGGCCCTCCGTGGGAGGGCCGGCGGTTGGTGGTTAGAGGTACATCGGTCGGATGTTGCCTTCGACGGCGAAGAACACGATGCTCGCTAGGGCGCATTCGGGGTCTACGCTGAGGGCGGCCAAGGCTCCAGCCGAGGCCGCTTGCGTGTGTCCTTGTATCCATGACAGGTAGGCTCGTGAGGCTATCGGTTGCGCGGACCATTGTTCTCCGGCGTAGTCGGCGGCGAAGCGTGAGAGTTGGGAGCTTGCTCGTTCCACACGGGGTGTGTCCAGTCGGTAGTCCGCGGATTCGAAAGCCTCTTCGAGTGTTTTGGTGATGAGCGCCACCGTTTGTTTTCTGTGTTGGCGGGTGGCGATGTCGAGCAGTTGCGTCGGGGTGAATCGTTTGAGGGATGAGAGGATTATCGCGTCCCGGAATGGGAGGGAATGGGCCATGAGCATGACGGTCAGGGTCGATGTGTGGTCATCGAGCGGATGGCCGGTTTCCAGTGTTCTCGCCCATTGCGTGAGGACTGGGTGCATCCATTCGCGGTCGGTTTTCCTGATGCCGTTTTCACGGCATTCTCTGCGGTATTCGATGGTGAGGGTGTCGATATCGGGGCTGGTTCTTCTGGTGTCCATGAGATTTCCTTTCTTGTCTCGGTTTTTCGGACACCACCCGCCTGCCATGTCGTAGCGAAGGCGACGAAGGCGTGGATCGCGACGCTGCGATCGGAATGGAGATGGCATCATTCATGCCATCGGAATGGAGAGCGGGAGCGGCGTGAGACACGGCGAGGAACCGTAGCGGAGACGTGGCATGCTGGTGGTGCCCGAGACAGTGCCCTTGTGCTTCGGCCCGTCCCGCGCGAGCTTGCGAGCGGCAAAAGAAGAGGCCATGCGCGAAGCGCATGACCTGAGGGCCGGCGGAAATGTCAATCAGATTCCTCGGTTACGGTTCTTCCGTACTTGGTCTGACGTGTGTGATTGCTCATCGATTCTGTTTTGAGCACGAGATTTTATCTGTGCCAGTATGGTTTTCTTCTGACTGACTTCTGGTTTCCATGGAGTCCTCCGACTTGCCTCGCATATCTCTTTTTCCGCTCGTTCCGTGATATGAGTGAAGGTTTCGTCATCGCCCCCTTCCTGATTGCGGAAGAGCTGCTGTAGCGTGGACTTATTGGGGATGTCATACGGTTGTTTGATTTCGCGTATTTCCATTTCGAACGCCAGCAGGGATCGGTATAGTTCAAGATTTCCCTCGCCGTCTAGGACGGGGAATAAGCGAACCATGTCGGTAAGATCGCTCGGCCGAGGATCTTTGGATGAGTACAACGCTGCGGTCTTCTGTGCCAATTGTGCTTCAACATCCAATAGCCTGGCTCCTGCCGGTTCTTCGAATCCCAGGTACTTCATCAAAGCTACGGAGTCGTCGGAGATACGGTAGGACGATGATGACCGTTCGTAGCCTTGAGCAGGGGTGATGTCCAACGGAAGAGTAGAGAACGACTTCCCTAGATAACGAAGTTTGATGTTCTTATAGATCACGTTGGGACGACCTGGATCACGCTCGTTTTTTTGCGTTTCTCCTTTGCCCCGGTCTTCCAGGGAACCGTCAAAGCCATTGGTTCCTTTTGCCAATCGAGCACGAAATTCGGTCTCCCATTCCAAGTAGCTGTCACCGAAGACCAGATCGAGATCCTTCGACATTCGAGAATCCTCCAGGGGGAAACGCAGGCCTAACGCATTGCCTCCCTTGATGACGGTTCCTTCGGGCACGAGCTGCGAGACGATAATGACGGCGATCATCTTTTGAAGTCGTGCAAAAGGAATCCCCGTCTTATTCGCATGATGGTTGAGTTTGGCCGTGATGCCTCCGGAACTTGGCAGTTTCTTTTCCTGGTTCATACGATCACACCTTTCTTAAGCACGTCTCGTAACATGTCTGCCTGTATCGGTGACAGCAGATTACGCTGTTCCGCTTCATCGACGGCCTCTAAACGGTAATCCAGACGCGTGTCTTTTGCTTCCAAAAACGCATCAGAAAGGTTCTGCAATCTGATTCCTCGAATGACATCCACATTCCTCGACTGTCTACGATCATGGATGACGCGTAGCCATCCCGGTAATTTGCGCGATATATGGTGCGGCGTGCGCACTGTCGTCCATCGCGGATTGGCATTCGCAAGATTATAGAAATCAAGTACCGATGATCCGGACAAATATGACTCGTCTCCCGTCATCGCCAGCGCGGCTGCATACGACGCATCCCGAGGATCGACGCCGTCGGCATCATAAACCATGTATACGCCGCCGCCCTGTTTGCCAATGATGTCATCATTGCGACGCGCGAACTGCCGTAAGGCCGATTCGGAATAGCCTAAAGCCTTAATATCTTTTACTGTCACGATACCGTTATTTTTCTTAGCGACATCTAATACAGCATTTTCCATCTTCATACCTCTATTTTGTCACGTTTTGGTACATTTTTCAATCTGTTCGTATCTTTCATGCAATCCATAATGCGTGAAATCATGCATTATGAAATCAGGCGCTGATGCTCATTTCATGGCGCACCTTGACCAGGAACGTCTGGAGCCTCCGCATTTCGATTTCGGTGCTCTTTATCAGATCCTCATAGGGATTGCCCTCGGCATTCTGCGCGGGCCGCATATAATCGGCCGCGAGCAGATTAACCATCTCATCACGATGCTCGGCCACCAGGCGCTGATAATGCTTAATCGCGACTCTTTCGCTGGTATGCCCCAGCTGCTCCATCACCTCCCGCAAGGTCGCCCCTTTGAGCATCAGCATCGTGGCATGCGAGGCGCGAAGCGTATGCGGAGTGATGTCCGGCCTGCCGGCAACCTCTTTCGCTTTATCGAATTGCTTCCGTAGAGTGTTCGGCCCGAGAACTCTTGTCCGCTTCGGCACGAACACCTGGGAATCCGGATTATCGAGATTGCAAAAGGTCTTTAGATGCCGTTCGATGACCCAAACCAGGCTATCGGGGATAGGCACTGTCCTGACGCTGGATTTTGTTTTGGCCGGGGATAGCCGCATCGATCCGAGATCGTCAGGCCCTCTGTTAACGGAATGTCGAACATTTAGTTTGCGATTGACGAGATCGATGTCTTTGACTCGCAAAGCGCAGACCTCGCCCCATCGCAGGCCTCCCACAAGAGCGGCCAGAAGCACGGATAGCTGCGTATAGTCCGGCATGGCGTCGTAGAGCGCCTGCAACTCCTGCGGAGTGACAGGTGGGATGCCTTCTCTGCTTGATTCCGGTGCAGGAGGCACGGGAAAGATGAAGGGATTATCCTCTCTCAGGGGCGCGGTCCCGTCCAGCTGCTCCATCGTCGCGGATCGGAAAATTGATTTCAGTCTCTGGCATGAGCGGTGGAATGCCCAGGGCCCCTCCGGGTGCGGTGAGTCAAGCCATTTCTTGATATCCGCCGGCGTGATGTCTTTAAGCAGTTTGTCCTGAAAGACTGGAAGAAAGTGCCCGATGTCGGCGCGGATGTTTCTGCGCGTGCTTCCCGCTATCGGCTGCCCATTGGAAAGGCGATAGTTTTGGAACCATATCTCAACGTAATCGCCGAACTTGATTCGTCGGCGCTTCTCTATTTGTTCTCTTTCCGTCGGATGTACCCAGGTCTCGATGCCTTTGCGATGCATGGTGACCAACCAGTGTTCCTGGTCTAGCCATCGCTGTGCCTCGGCGCGAAGCTCTGGTTTGAACTGTCTCTGGACTTTTCGGCTATCAATCGGACTGGTGTAGCGCGCCTGCCATCCGATCAGATCGCCTTGCTTGTCGTATCTGGCAATGATGGTGCCAAATTTGCTGCGTCGCGACTGTGTTTGGTTGAGAGCTGCCATAGCTATGCCTCCTTGTAAAACGCACGTTGTTGTGCGTTGAAGGCAGATTAATTTTGGAATGATGCACTTATCTGTGCATCTTCGCTTGCAGATGAGGCACACAAAAGAATGCCTGCAATCGCAGCGACCATAACGGGCGTAATACCGGGAAGAGGTACCAACACCTCTTCTTTTTCCATGCTTTGGCTATTCCCCACCGGGGGCACGACTTGGACGTCGTCGATTTCGCAGTTCAACGAACCGTGTGCGAAATCGGCGACGTTTTTCTTTTCCGAAACGTCGTGGATTTCGCACATCATCCGTCGAAGTGCGAAATCCACGACGGCTGGCCGGTACCGGCATTCGCCGGATACGCGTGTGGCCCCGTCCGACGAATCGGACGGGGCCACACGATTAGGGATGTATCACGTCAGACGGCGTTCGCAATCAGTCGCAGGCGCCGACGGTGTGCACGTAGATGGAGTCGGTGCTGCCCGGCTTGTGGTCGCCCTGGGCGGAGCTCAGCACGACGATCTTGTCGCCATCGGACACCTTGCCGGCGGCGCGCAGGATCTTGTCGGTGAAGATCATGAGCTCCTTGCGGGACTTGTCGTGGTAGTCCTCCTCGACCAGGAACGCCTCGGTGCCCCAGCTCAGAGCCAGCCAGTGGTAGGTGTGCTCCTTGTTGGTCAGGCCGTAGATCGGGGTGGCCGGACGCTCGCGGGAGACGCGGTGCACGGTGGAGCCGGTCTGGGTGTAGGCGACGATGGCCTTGGCGTTGAGCTTGTCGGCCAGGTCGACGGCGGCGGAGGACACGGCGCCGGTGGACGACATGTCGAGGTTCTTGAGCTCCGGGATGCGGTCGAAGCCGTGCTCGGTGGCGTAGCCGGAGATGCGGCCCATCGTGTCGACGGTCACAGCCGGGTACTTGCCGACGGCGGTCTCGTTGGAGGTCATGGTGGCGTCGGCGCCGTCAAGCACGGCGTTGGCGCAGTCGGAGGCCTCGGCGCGGGTCGGCACCGGGGAGTTGACCATGGAGCCGAGCACCTCGGTGGCGACGATCACGGGCTTGGCATACTGACGGGCCAGCTCGATGCAGCGCTTGGTGGCCAGCGGCACCTCTTCGAGCGGGCACTCGACGGCCATATCGCCACGGGCGACCATGATGCCGTCGAAGGCCTTGACGATCTCTTCGAGGTTCTCGAGGGCCTGCGGCTTCTCGATCTTGGCGACGATCGGGATGCGGCGGCCTTCCTCGTCCATGATCTCGTGGGCGCGGTCGATGTCGGTGGCGAAACGCACGAAGGACATGGCGATGATGTCGGCGCCGGTCTGGATGGCCCAGCGCAGGTCCTCCTCGTCCTTCTCGGTCAGCGCCGGCAGGGAGACGGCGACGCCGGGCAGGTTGATGCCCTTGTGGGAGGAGACGGGGCCGGCCACGATGACCTTGGTGTGCACGTTGTTGCCCTCGACCTTGGTGACCTCGAGACGGACCTTGCCGTCGTCGATGAGGATCGGGTCGCCCGGATGGCAGTCGCCCGGCAGTCCCTTGAAGGTGGTGGAGGTGATGGTCTCATCGCCCTCGACGTCGTCGGTGGTGATGATGAACTCCTGGCCTTCGGTCAGATGGATCTTGTCCTCGCCCTCGGCGTTCTTCTTGAACCATCCGCAGCGGATCTTCGGGCCCTGCAGGTCGACCAGGGCGGCCACGTTGCGGCCGGTGGACTTGGAGGCCTCGCGGATGTTGTTGTAGACGCGGAGGTGGTCCTCGGGGGTGCCGTGGGAGCGGTTCAGACGAGCGACGTCCATACCGGCTTCGACGAGCTTGGTGAGGTTCTCGAGGGATTCGGTAGCGGGACCGATGGTATCTACAATCTTGGCTTTACGCATGCATGCCTGCCTATTCTTGAATTGGTTCCGGGGCGGTGCCGCCCCACTTGCCAAGTCCCCAGTCTACCCGTTGTCCCACGGCGAGACAACGCTTTCGACCGGGTGTGTTGTGAGCGCTCACAATCGCATGGAACGGCGATATTGAGGCCGTCTGGCGGGGTATGCGCTCAGGCCTTGGGCGCCGATTCGAGCGACTTCATCTTGACCACGCTGGCCAGGGCCGCGCCGCCGATGGCGACGACGATCACGCCCAGCGACAGCCACGTCGGCACCTCGGGCACCCAGTGGACGCCTTCGCCGCCGTTGATGAACGGCAGGGTGTTGCCGTGCAGCGCCTCCATAATGAGCTTGACGCCGATGAAGCCCAGCACGATCGACAGGCCGACGGGCAGATAGACGAGCTTGTCGAGCAGCGCGCCGAGCAGGAAGTACAGCTGCTGCAGACCCAGCAGGGCGAACACGTTCGAGGTGAATACGAGGAAGGGATCCTTGGTCAGGCCGAAGATGGCGGGGATCGAATCGAAGGCGAACATCACGTCGGTGGTGCCGATGGTGAGGAACACGATCAGCATCGGGGTCCAGTAGCGCACGCCGTTCTTGGTGGTGCGCAGCTTCTCGCCGTCGTATTCGTCCGAGATCTTGATCACCTTGCGCAGGGTGCGGATCACGCCGTTCTCGTGGTATTCCTCATCCTCGTCCTTGCCGGTGACCAGGCTGATGGCCGTGTAGATGAGGAACGCACCGAACAGGAAGAACACCCAGGTGAACCGGGAGATCAGCGCGGCGCCGATCAGGATGAAGATGCCGCGGAACACCAGCGCGATGGTGATGCCGACGCTGAGCACGTACTTCTGCAGATGCTTGGGCACCGCGAAATTCGACATGATGATGACGAACACGAACAGGTTGTCGATGGACAGACTGTATTCGGTCAGCCAGCCGGAATAGAACTCGATGGCCGGCTTGGAACCGGCGAAGAACCAGATGCAGCCGCCGAAGATCAGGGCCATCACCACGAAGAAGGCGATATGCTGCACGCATTCCTTGGTGGAGGGCACATGCGGCCTGCGGCCGATCACGAACAGATCGACGATGAAGAACAGCGCGAGCACCACGAAGGTGACGATTTCAAATGCAAGAGGGGTTTCAGCCATGAGACACCAGTGTAAGGAAAGCATGTGACGGACGGGAAACCGCGGTCATATGCCGTCGAGTACGGGCATCGTCGGCATCGGCCTCACCGCAGAATCCGCGCAGAAAGTCGGCGCGCGGCAAATCGCGGCTACTTCTGGGCTTCGGTGAGCTGGCGCAGCTCCTTCTTCAGATCGCGGATCTCGTCGCGTAGGCGCGCGGCGAGCTCGAACTGCAATTGTTCGGCCGCCGTGTGCATCTGCTCGCTGAGCTGGCGGATGAGGTTGGCGAGATCCTGCGCGGGGAGCCCCGCCTTGAGAATCTCCTCGTGGCGTTTGCCGGCCTCGTCCTTGTCGAGCGTGGGCACGCCCAGATGCGTGTTGCCGGTCTTGCCCGCGTTGCGGTAGCCGCCCTCCAGCAGGGTCTGGGTGTCCACATCCTCTTTGGCGAGCATGTCGTTGACGTCGCTGATCTTCTTGATCAGCGGCTTGGGGTCGATGCCGTGCTCCGTGTTGTAGGCGATCTGCTTGTCGCGGCGGCGGTTCGTCTCGTCGATGGCTTTGCGCATGGCGTCGGTCACATCGTCGGCGTACATGATCACCGTGCCGTCCACGTTGCGGGCCGCGCGGCCGATCGTCTGGATGAGGGAACGGTAGGAGCGCAGGAATCCCTCCTTGTCCGCGTCGAGGATCGCCACCAGCGACACTTCGGGCAGGTCGAGGCCCTCGCGCAGCAGGTTGATGCCGACGATCACGTCGATCACGCCCTCGCGCAGCTCGCGCAGCAGCTCCACGCGCCGCAGGGTGTCCACGTCGGAATGCAGGTATTCGACCTTGATGCCACGTTCGAGCAGATAGTCGGTCAGATCCTCGGCCATCTTCTTGGTCAGCGTCGTCACCAGCGCGCGTTCGTTCCGCGCCACGCGCTCCTTGATCTCGGCCAGCAGGTCGTCGATCTGCCCCTCCACCGGACGCACGTCGATTTTGGGATCGACCAGACCGGTGGGGCGGATGATCTGTTCGACCACGCCGTCGCTCAATCCCATCTCATAGTCGCCCGGCGTGGCCGACAGGTACACGGTCTGGCCGACGCGCTCGAGGAATTCGGGCCATTTCAAAGGCCGGTTGTCCATCGCGGAGGGCAGGCGGAATCCATGCTCGACCAGGGTCCTCTTTCGTGAGGCGTCGCCTTCGTACATCGCGCCGATCTGCGGCACCGTCACATGCGATTCGTCGATGACAAGCAGAAAATCGTCGGGGAAGAAGTCGAGCAGCGTGTGTGGCGGCGTGCCCGGCTCACGTCCGTCGAAATGCCGCGAATAGTTCTCCACGCCGGAGCACACGCCCACTTGGGTGAGCATCTCCAGATCGTAGGTGGTGCGCATGCTCAGACGCTGCGCCTCCAACTCCTTGCCCTGTTTCTTCAGCTCGGCCACACGCTCGTCGAGCTCCTCGCGGATGGTGCCGAGCGCGCGCTCCATGCGGGCGGGACCGGCCACGTAATGCGAGGCGGGGAAGATATGCACCTCGTCCACATGCGCGATCTCGTCGCCGGTGAGCGGATGCAGGGTGGAGATGCGGTCGATCTCGTCGCCGAAGAATTCGATGCGCACGGCGAGCTCCTCGTAGACGGGGATGATCTCGACGGTATCGCCGCGTACGCGGAAGGTGCCGCGGGTGAAGGCGATGTCGTTGCGCTTGTACTGCATGGCGACGAATTGCCGCAGCAGCTGGTCGCGGTCGATCTGCTGGCCCTCGCGCAAGAACAGCATGCGTCCGGCGTATTCCTCGGGCGTGCCGAGGCCGTAGATGCAGGAGACGGTGGCCACGACCACGCAGTCGCGCCGGGTGAGCAGATTCGCGGTGGCGGCGTGGCGCAGACGCTCCACGTCGTCGTTGATATTGGAGTCTTTTTCGATATAGGTGTCGGTCTGCGGAATATACGCTTCGGGCTGGTAATAGTCGTAGTAGCTCACGAAGTAGCTCACGGCGTTGTCGGGCATGAGCTCGCGGAATTCGGCGCACAGCTGCGCGGCCAACGTCTTGTTCGGCTCGATGATCAGGGTCGGGCGCTGGAGTTTTTCGATCAGCCATGCGGTGGTGGCGGTTTTGCCGGTGCCGGTGGCGCCCATCAGCACCACGTCGTTCTCGCCGTTCTCCAGACGCTCGGCGAGCTCCTCGATGGCGGCCGGCTGATCGCCGGACGGACGGTACGGCGATTTGACGACGACCGGCTTGTTCGTGCGCTCGATATTGAATCCCATAGTCGTGACCTCCTGTCCCATCCTACGGCACGGTATGAGATAACGGGATTTTCGCCGAGAGGCTCCAATACCCTTCCTCATCGCGGATACGCACCGTTCCGCCTTGTTCCTCGATGAGCTGACGCAAGTGGGGCAAACCGAATCCCATGCCCAAAGCCGTTGGCTCCGAGGACGGGCATCGATCCGCCGCCGGAGCATCGGCGACGGACACATGCGCGTAATCGCCGTTCGCGGACACCGCGACCACATACCCCCGTTCGGGATCCGCATGTTTCGAGATATTCGCGAAGATCTCCCGCAACAGCGTATGCAGCAATCGCATCGTCGCCTCATCCACACGATTCAGGTCAACAGGTGAATCCACCATGATGGTTTCACCGTGAAACCCCAGTGCGGACAATTCTTTTCGACGCCGGTCGAGTTCGTCGTTCATCCATGCGAAGGCATCGCATGAGGTCCGTTCCTTGGTGGGCTCCGTCTTAAGCCGATCCGAATCCAAACGAGAGACGTCATCGTCCGCAAGCACCGCAATGACCTCATGCGTCTGGTCTAAGGCCCGTTGCGCGACCTCACGCATCAGCGATAAGTCAGAAATCCCCATATCCGTATGTCGCTCGGCCAGAAGTTTGTCAATGCACATGATCAGATAGGACAGGTCATTGGTCGTCGAATCATGCAGACGGGCCGCTAGTTCCAATGATTCCAAACGACGGCGATCGTCCGCAGCCCACTGCCGTTCGCGATGCAGCCATTTCAGCGCGACGCCGATCCCCACGCATGCGACGCTCGGCATGATGATCCAAGGCAACGAACGCGCAAGATCCGACGACAAGGAACGTCCCGTCACTCCGCTTTGCCATGTCAACTGTGCGATACGAGACACCGTCACCGCCGCCGCCAGCGTCATCCCCCACCATGCACGGTGATAGGAGAGCGTGACCAACGGCAATACGATGAGCAGGCTAAGCCCCATGGAGAGATTCACCGGCATCGGAAAGACGACGCACCAGACAATCCCTAAAGCTATGCTTCCACCAATCGGCTTCGCCGCGCAAACCAGCAGCATGACGGCGAAAACAAGCGCTATAGGCAGCGTCCGCATACCTCCAACCGAATCGGCGAACGATTCCAAAGCCGCGTCAACAAACACCAGCAAGGAGCATGCGATCGCCGCGGCCTTCCACACTATGCCGGATTCAGCCTCCATTGATGGTCCTTCCACACGAACACCTGCGATCACAGGAGATGGTACCGGTCGCAGTATTCAAGAAGTTCGCTTCGTCTCGTCACGCCGACCTTGCGCATGGCGCGTTTCACATGGCTGTATACCGTCTCGACATTAACTCCCAGACGCCGGGCTATCTGGACGGTGGACGCATGATGCCCGTAGAGACGTAAAACGGCCAGTTCCCGATCGGAGAACGACGCCTGACCGCCGGCATTCACATCGACACGCATCAACCGGCAGGCATCGGTAGCGGTATGAAATCCCCAATCCGCGGGATATACCCCTCCATCGGCCACCGCTTTGACCGCAGAGCCGATCGTTGAGGCGAAATCCCTTTTGGACACCATTGCCTGAGCCCCACAACGCACGACGTCGTCGCGATACATCTTCGCATCATATGAGGTGACGATGATGATTCCCATCGACGAGTCGCGACGCCGAAGACGTTCCGACAGTTGCAATCCATTCAACCCGTCCATCATAAGATCGCAGACAAGAACATCCGGCTTGTTCGAATCGAACAGACACCTTTCCAACGCCAGACTCGGGTTATCCGTGTTCCACAACACCTTGGATCCAGGCACCTGCCTGCCTATGAGCAACGTCATCATATCCGCAGAACAGCGATCATTATCCACCACCGCGATCCCGACCGAACCCATGGTCTGATTCCCCGCCATGCGACTCCCCCATTCCCACGACCTGTCGACGGCTGTCACACTACCATGACGTTTTCCGTCACACCAAGTTCCCGATCAAAAAACCAAACCCTATCGTGGTGTTCGCCATCGGTATCACGACGCACGACGCGCCGATAAGCAGAGGAGGCATCATCCGATGCATTGGACCTACAAAATCGCGAGCATATTGGCTCTGGCACTTATTGTCGTCACCGGCGGGCTCTACGCGCAGAATTGCGAGGAGACCTATCCGTCAGGGCCTCAGCAGGACATCATCATCTCGAACACTCACAACGGAACGTTGTCGCAGTTGCTGAATATCGCCGCCTCCCATCGCACCATGATCGCCCGTTACACATTCGAGCCCAGCGGGCATGGCGGCAACGAGCGCGTGATCTCCGTATTCGGTTCAACGGATGATGGTGCGGATTTCGCCGCCGACCAGCCATACCCCGATTACGGCTTCTCCATCCGCACACGTGTGAGGCAGGGAGACGACATGACCGACCCTCTTGGCCGTTGGCTGGTATACGGCGGCAAGAACGATGCCGAGGCCATGGTCAATGACGTGCGCGCCGCAGGCTTCGAGCTCGCCATATGCGATGGCGTCGATTTTCCTGTGCTGGTCAGCCGTTTCTTCTCCAATTCACTCGCGTCCATCGTCTTCGTGGGTTTCATTGTCGTCTTCGTTTCGGCGGCGTTATCGGCTTCCGTCTCCTCACGGATGTGCGCGATCCAATCGCTTCATGGTATGAATCAGCCGAATATCGTCATACGCCAGTCGCTCAGACATGCGGCGTTTTTCTTCGGATGCTCGCTCACCGGCTGGTTCGCTTGGGCCGTTCTCGGCTTGATATTCTGGCCTTCCGCCTCTCCCTTCGGTTTTGCCGGTCGGATGCTGTTGTCCATTATGGCGATATCCGCCGGTGTTTGCCTGATACTGACCTCACTGGCCATCGCCATGGTACGTATCATGGTTCCTCACGCCCTTGCCTTGCTGAAAGGTCGTCGCCCCATGAGGTTCCTTATGGCCGTCAGCTGCATCGGAGCCGTCACGCTGCTCTGTCTCGTCAACGCCAGTGCTGGGACGTCCCTCTCCAAATTGGAGCAGGCTCAGGCTTCAGCCAAATCCTTGAAGCAGTCGCAATCCTCATCGCGCGGCCTCCAATTGCAATTGTGGTACGTCAGCGATCAGACACGAACGACCTACATGCCCAACTGGAATGGTTTCATCAAACAATCCACCGACGCGGAACGCATACGGTTCTCCTCATTGGATGAGACATGCACATGGGTGGATGCCTCAGGAGAGTCCGCGTGCATCATCATGGATCCCCAGACGGCCGTCCAACAACATCTCATGACGTCGGCATCATCAGGCGGTTCAATCACCGTTCTCTTGCCCAGCGACGGCCAATGGGACACCGGCACGCTGACCGACAATGTGCTCACCACGTACGCATTACAGCAGAGCCAAGCGATGCGCGAGGGCACGGCTCTGCCACCGCTGGACGCACGAGACGTTGTGGTCGATGTTCGCTCGCGAGACGGAGTTCCGACACCCTTCAACGCGGATGCCGATTATCCGCACGCGCCGGTCATTATTATGAGCGCCTCGCTGCTGAGCGGAGATGCGACCTCGGCCATGGTCTCCACCGGCGCGATGATATTCGACAATGTCACACGCCAGCAGATCATCACCGATCTTGACGACAGTGGAGCACGGCCTTTGGTGGCTTCGGTGGTGAACCGAAGCGACGAAATTCAAACTCGCCTGGCCAGAAACCTTCAGGAAATCGCGTTTTTCGCCACAACCGCCGTCATATCCTTCATCTGCGCGATCGGAAGCGGAATCATGGTGGCTTTGACCTTATGCACGCTTCGACGGCAATCCATGTTCGTGGAATACATACACGGGGCGTCAATATGTCTGCGATTCGGACCGGCGATGACGTTGGCTGTGGCGCTGTGTGCGCCGGCATGTCTGATATCGCCGTTTGTCGGCACCAGCATCATGCTTTCGTTATCCATCACCGTGATGTTCGCCCTCGCCTTGTTGGCCACGACCGTCGCCTACGATTCACGGCTTCGCGCGGACAGCATCAAGCATCCGTAAACCAACACAGAATCCGTCCCATTCCGACTCACAAAGGAGCATCCAATGACCTCACCAACAACTCTTGACGCCACGGCAACCGATCACAATGTCGTCCCATCGTTGGACACCCATAACCTTGGCAAAAGCATGGGCGGACGAACGCTATGGTCGAATCTGAACCTCCGGTTCCAGCCGGGAGAACTGACCGCCCTCACCGGCGAAAGCGGCTGCGGCAAAACCACATTGCTCAATATTCTGGGATTGCTGGAGCCTCCAAGCTCCGGAACGATCACCTATGGAGGCCAATCCCTCACCGGCGCCTCTCCAAGAACGGCGCGTCTCATGCACCGCCACACCATGGGGTTCATGTTTCAGAACTACGCCTTGGTGGAACAATGGACCGTCAAAAGGAATCTGACGCTGGCGCTACGCAGTATAGGCATTGCGGCAGGCGGTCGATCCCAGCGTATCCGCAAAGCCCTGCGCAACGTGCATATGGAGGGGTATGGCGACCGGCTCGTCTACACGCTCAGCGGAGGCGAACAGCAACGGATAGCCATCGCACGGCTGCTCATCCGATCCCCACGCATTATTCTCGCCGACGAGCCGACCTCATCGCTTGACGTGGACAACCGTGCCATGGTCATGCATCATCTGCGCGCGTTCGCCGATGACGGCGCGATTGTGATATACACGACCCATAATCAGGAGGACGCGCATATCGCCGATCGCATCATCAAGCTGTAGTCTGTACGTACCATCGCGCGTACAGACCGTCAACCTGTTCGAGCATCCGTTCCAGCGACTGGGTGGAGTCAATCACCACGTCGGCGATGGCCTCGCGCTCAGCCCGGCTCGACTGGTGGCGGATGCGAGCCTCCGCCTGTTCGCGAGTCATGCCGCGCTCCCCCATCATGCGTGCGATCCGTAAGTCCTCGGGCGCCTCCACCGTGACGATATGGTCGAAATCGAACGGCATGGCGCCGATCACCTCGGCCAGCAACGGCACGTCGTGCACGATCACCAGCCGGCCCACGCCGCCTTTGGATTCATGCGCGCCGATGGCCTCGCGTTCCAATCGCTGTGATTCGGCGTAGATCAGCGGATGCTCGATCGCATCCAACCGCTCCCTCGCGCCCGGTTCGGCGTGCGCGCCGAACACATGGTCGGCCATCCACGCGCGATCCAACGTGCCGTCCGGGGCGATGGATTCAGGTCCGAATTCGCGCGCGATGCGGGCCAGTCCCACACTGCCCGGCTCCACCACCTTGCGAGCCAACGCGTCATCATCGATGATGAATGCCCCCAACTGGCGCAGTCTTGCGGCCACCGTGCTTTTGCCGGCGGCTATGCCGCCCGTCAATCCGACCCGTACCGTCATAGCTTCCCAACATACAAGAAACCCGACCCTTACGGGCCGGGTTTCTTCAGCGATTCATGCCATCAGACGCGTTGAACGCGCCTTGGGCTCACTTGTTCTCGCCGAGGAGCTGATCGCGCAGGGCGGCCAGCTGGTCGGAGTCGGCAAGCGTGCCGGTGGAAGAGGTCTCGGAGGAGTAGTTGGACACTTCCTCGACCTTCTCTTCCTTCGGGCCCTGGCCGTCGGCGGCTGCGGATTCGGCAGCGTTCTCCAGCTCCTTGGCCACAAACTCCTTGTGCTCCTCCCACAGATCGTGGGCGGCGGCGTACTGGGCTTCCCACTCCTCGCGCTGCTTCTCGTAACCGGCGATCCACTCGTTGGTCTCCGGGTCGAAGCCTTCGGGGTACTTGTAGTTGCCCTGCTCGTCGTACTCGGCCGGCATGCCGTACAGAGCCGGATCGAAGTCCTCGGAGGACGGGTCGACGGAGTCGTTGGCCTGCTTGAGGGACAGGGAGATGCGGCGACGATCGAGATCGACGTCGATCACCTTGACGAACACGGCCTCGCCCGGCTTGACCACGGTCTCCGGGTTCTCGACGTGACGGTTGGCGAGCTCGGAGATGTGCACCAGGCCCTCGATGCCGTCCTCGACGGAGATGAACACGCCGAACTGCACGATCTTGGTGACCTTGCCCTTGACGATCTGGCCGGGAACGTGGGTGCGGGCGAAGCGCTGCCACGGATCCTCCTGGGTCGCCTTGAGGGACAGGGAGATGCGCTCGCGATCGAGATCGACGTCCAGCACCTCGACGGTGACCTTGTCGCCGACCTTGACGACCTCGGACGGGTGGTCGATGTGCTTCCAGGACAGCTCGGAGACGTGGATGAGACCGTCGACGCCGCCGAGGTCCACGAACGCACCGAAGTTGACGATGGAGGACACGACGCCTTCGCGGATCTGGCCCTTCTTGAGCTGCGAGAGGAAGGTCTCGCGCACTTCGGACTGGGTCTCCTCGAGGTACTGGCGACGGGACAGGACCACGTTGTTGCGGTTCTTGTCGAGTTCGAGGATCTTGGCCTTGATCTTCTGGCCGATGTACGGGGAGAGGTCGCGGACGCGACGCATCTCGACCAGGGACGCCGGCAGGAAGCCACGCAGACCGATGTCCACGATGAGGCCGCCCTTGACGGCTTCGATGACGGTGCCTTCGACGATGCCGTCGGCTTCCTTGATCTTCTCGATGTCGCCCCAGGCGCGCTCGTACTGGGCGCGCTTCTTCGACAGGATCAGACGGCCTTCCTTGTCTTCCTTGGTGACGACAAGGGCCTCGATGGTGTCGCCGACCTCGACGACCTCGTCAGGATCGACGTCCTTCTTGATGGAAAGCTCACGGGAGGGGATCACACCCTCGGTCTTGTAGCCGATGTCCAGGAGGACCTCGTCGTGATCGATCTTGACGACCGTGCCCTCAACCAGATCACCATCATCGAAGTTCTTGATGGTGGAATCGACTGCCTTGATGAAGTCCTCTTCGGTGCCGATATCGTTGATCGCGACCTTGGTGACTTCAGTGTTGTTCTCTGCCATGTAAATATATGGTTTCTAATAGTTGGATGGATACTAATCGATGTTCAGTTATCATGAGCGCGCCCTAGCGGACACGCAAATATCAACGATACAGCCATCACTGCCCAAAAACCCTCAAAAATTTCGGGCGTGTCGCACGCACCTTCCCTCCAACGGAACGCAGGTAGAGACGCGAAAGAAGTGGGAGGGGCGGATATCCTTTTCTCGACCGTAAAGACTTGGCCCTCCCTCCAGCGGAATGCAGGTAGAGACGCAAAGGAGTGGACGGAGGCTGGTATGCGTTGCTCGACCGTAGGCTTGGCCGAACGGCCTTGAGTGTGTCGAGCGACGTATACCAGCCGTAGTCCACGGACCCACCGTCTTACTGACGTTCCGCCATTTCTACGACGTTCGCCAGCAGCATCGCACGCGTCATAGGCCCGACGCCGCCAGGATTGGGCGAATAGGCCGCCGCCTTGGCATAGCAGGCTTTGTCGATGTCGCCCTTGATGCGGTAACGTCCGGCTTCCTCGTCGAAGACGCGCGAGACGCCCACATCCATCAGGATCGCACCGTCCTTGATGTCTTCGGGTTTGACGAAGCCCGCGTTGCCCATGGCGGCGACGATCACGTCGGCGCGGCGCATGTGCCCGCGCACGTCTCGGGTGCCGGTGTGGCACAGGGTGACGGTGGCGTTGACGGCGTTGCGGGTGAGCATCAGTCCGATGGTGCGGCCGATGGTGATGCCGCGGCCGAGCACGCACACCTCTTTGCCGTTGAGGTCGATGTCGTAGGCGGCGAGCAGTTCGATGACTCCGCGCGGCGTGCAGGGCAGCGGTGTGGCGACGCCGCCCCGCACATGCAGCACGAGTTCGCCGAGATTGTAGGGATGCATGCCGTCGGCGTCCTTGGCCGGGTCGATGAGGTCGATGATCGCGTTCTCGTCGATGCCTTTGGGCAACGGCAGCTGCACGATGAAGCCGGTGCAGGCGGGATCCTCGTTGAGTTCGCGCACGGCGGCGGCGATGTCGTCGAAACTCGCGTCGGCGGGCAGTTCGCGTTTGATCGAACGGATGCCCACTTCGGCGCAGTCGGCGTGCTTGCCGGCCACGTATTTGACCGAGCCGGGATCCTCGCCCACCAGCAGCGTGCCCAGCCCAGGTTCGACGCCGCGGGCTTTCAGCCGTTCGACGCGCGCGGCCAGATCGGCTTTGATGGTCGCGGACACCGCCTTGCCGTCAAGTGTGATGGACATGCTCATTCCTTTCGATGCGGACGCTTCCTTCCGCTCGATAGGCTATCGTTAAGTGGAGTCAACGATGTTTCCCATGGATAAGAAGGCATCATGATGACGAAAGCGTTCAGGAACGGATTCACCCGCGTGATGGCCGTGGTCGCGGCCACCGCTATGCTGGCGGGCGGCGCGGCGTGCGGCACGACGGCCGCCGACCCGTCGTCGGGCGACCGCAACGCCTCCGAGGTGCCCACGCCCAACGCTCCGATTCAGGTGGTGGCGTCCGTCAACCAGTGGGGCGCACTGGCCGCGCAGATCGGCGGCGACGACGTGCAGGTCACCTCGATCCTCTCGTCAACCGCGGTGGACGCGCATGATTTCGAGCCGCAGACCGCTGATATGACGTCGCTGTCCACGGCGGATGTGGTGGTGGCCAACGGCGCCGGCTACGACTCGTGGGCCGCGAAGAACCTCGGCAAGAGCACGACGTTGGTTTCGGCGGCGCAGATGGTGGGGGCCATGGAGGGAGACAATCCCCATCTGTGGTTCTCGAGGGACGCGCGCATCGCCATGGCCGAGGAACTGGCCAATGAGTTCTCCAAACAGCGCCCCGAGCAGAAGGATGAGTTCGCGGCCCGGCTCAAAGAGTTCAAGGCTCAGGAACAGGAGCTCGACGACTGGATGTCGGATTGGATGTCCAGCTATACGAGCGGATCAGCGAAACCCACATATGCCGCCACCGAAGCGGTGGCCTACTATCTCATGTCGGATCTGGGATTCGAGGATCTGACGCCCGAGGGCTACGCGCAGGCCGCGGCGGCCGAGGGCGAGGTGGCCGCGGCCGATCTGCAGGATTTTCAGGAGCTGATCGAAAGCCGCGGCATCGATCTGCTGATCAACAACACGCAGTCGGCCTCGGATGCGACGAATATGCTCACCGGCACGGCGGGCCGTTCCGAAGTGCCGGTGGTCGACATCAGCGAGCAGATGCCCGAGGACGCCGAAACGCTGACCGATTGGATCTTTTCGCTGGTCAAGCAGATCGCCTCGGCGGTGGATCCCGAGTATGAAGGACTGCTGGAATGCGTCGCCGACGCCGATGGCACCACTGACGCCGGCACGCAGGATGGCGTTTCCGACGGCGCCGAGTCCGACGGCTCCGGCGATTCGTCATCCGTTTGCGGCACGGCTGGCTCGTCCGGTGACGATGCAGACGCCGGTGACGACGGTGATTCCGGCGATGCCTCGTCAACCGAGGGACAGACCGACCCGGGCAAGTGATTCCTCTAGACGCGAGTAGTTTCGAAGGGAAATCGCCCATCTTTCCGTCGTCTCACACCTCGCCCATAGCTGTGTCGGACGAACGACACCACTATTGAGAACGATTGTCAACATCATTTGCGATAATCGCTCCATGACCCACACCTCCAGCGACTGCATCGTGTTCCATGACGCCGCCATACGACGCGGCGGCACCACGATCTGGCAACACGGCACCTTCTCCATTCCCTCCGGCTCCGTCACGGCCATCGTCGGCACGAACGGCGCGGGCAAAACCACGATGATGCGTGCCGAGCTCGGCTTGCTGCCGCTCGCGGCCGGCTCCCTCACCGTGCTGGGAAAACCGGCCGGCGAGATGAACCATCGCATCGGCTACGTGCCGCAAAGCTACACCTCCGACGTCGATTCGAACCTCACCGCGATCCAATCCGTGCTGCTGGGACTCACCGGCACCCGCTTCGGCATCCATCCGGTGACCAAAGCCCAACGCGCCAAAGCCATGGAGGCCTTGGATTTCGTCGGTCTGTCCGACAAGGCGCGGCTGCGGCTCTCCCAGCTCTCGGGAGGATTGCGCCAGCGCGTCGCCATCGCGCAGGCCCTGGTATGCGACCCGGAGCTGCTGATGCTCGACGAGCCGCTCGCCAATCTCGATCTCGCTTCGCAGCAGGCCACCGTGCAGGTGCTCGCCAAACTCAACCGCGAACTCGGCATGACGATCCAAGTGGTGGCGCATGACCTCAATATGCTGCTGCCGATCCTCACCGGCGCTGTCTATCTGCTCGACGGACACCCCCACTACGCCGCGATGAACGAGGTGCTCGACTCCGATCTGCTCACGCATCTCTACGGCACGCAGGTGCAGGTGGTCACCACCCCGCAGGGCGATATGTTCGTCACCCCGTCGCCGGAGGGCGGCGCGACTCTCTCCGCCGACATGCATGAGGCGCACGAACTGGTCGGGCTGCACGACCACACGCACGCCGACGCGGACGGATCGCCCGGCTCTTCGACGACCGAAAACCTCACGGATTCCCAGGCAGGAGGGAAGCAGGCATGAGCGCCATCGATTTCTCATTCGACCCCGACTGGATGGACACGCTGAGTGCCCCGTTCATGACCAACGCGTTCCTGGCCGGCTTAGCCATCGCCGTGGCGGCCGGCGTGATGGGGTATTTCACCATCGCCCGCCGTTCCACCTTCGCGGCGCACGCGCTGGCACATATCGGTCTTCCCGGTGCCACCGGCGCGGTGTTGCTTGGACTGCCGGTGTCGCTGGGGCTCGGCGCATTCGCCTTGGGTGGCGCGCTGGTGATCGGCGCGCTTGGCCGACGCGTCTCCGAACGTGAGATCGCCACCGGCACCGTGCTCGCCTTCGCCACCGGCTTGGGCCTGTTCTTCGCGAGACTGTCGAGCTCGGCGTCCTCGCAGATGCAGTCGATTCTGTTCGGATCGATTCTGACCATCACCACCGAGCAGATCATCGGATTCGCCATCTTCGACGTGGTGCTGGTACTGGTACTGGCGGTGATCTACCGACCGCTGCTGTTCAGTTCGCTGGACGAGCAGGTGGCGCAGGCCAAAGGCGTGCCGATCGGCCTGATGAATGTGGCGTTCATGGCGATTATGGCCGGCGTGATCACCATCGCCGTGCCGGCCGTGGGCACGCTGCTGATCTTCGCGCTGGTGATCACGCCGGCGGCCAGCGCGAATATGGTCGCGTCCTCGCCGCTGGGCGCCATGATCGGCGCCAGCGTGATCTGTCTGGCCTCCATCTGGGGAGGCCTGGTGCTTTCCGCGATGTTCCCCGCTCCCCCGAGCTTCATCATCGTGACGCTCTCCACGCTGATTTGGGCGGTCATCAAAGCCGCACAATCATTCGCCGTCAGGTAACTGCGTTACCGGTAGTGGTTTTACGGTCTTGCGAAAGTCGATCTGCGTTAGCGGTAGTGCCGTCACGAGGCAACGGCATATATGAGCCGCGGAATACCAGGCTTGTTAGACGCGGTAAGGCCGATAGGGCACTACCGGTAACGCAGATCGATGTTCGCGAAGCCTCAAATCCACTACCGCTAACGCAGATTGTCTTCGTCCGGCGACGTCACCAAAGCGTTGGCGATGGCGGCGATGCCTTCGCCCGAGCCGGTGAAGCCCATATGGTCGGTGGTGGTGGCGGTGAGGGACACCGCGCATCCGATGGCCTCGGAAAGCGCGGCTTCGGCCTCGGCCCGCCGCGCCCCCACTTTCGGACGGTTGCCGACGACCACCACGGAGACACTGACGGGGACAAATCCCGACTCACGCAGATGGGCGACGGTTTCTCGCAACATGGGAACGCCATGCATGCCGACGCCTCGCGAGGCCGATCCCACGCCGAACAAGGAGCCGATATCCCCCAGGCCGGCCGCGGAAAGCAGCGCATCGATCAACGCATGGGCGGCGACGTCGCCGTCGGACTCCCCTTCGATGCCTTCGCCCTCCCAGAGCAGGCCGGCCAGCCATAGCTCGCGCCCAGTGCCCGGCTCGGCGAATCGGTGGGCGTCGAATCCTTGGCCTATGCGCATGTGAGATCCTTCGACTCGGCTCCGCCTCGCTCAGGATGACGGAGGAGGGTGGGTCCGCCTCATAAGGATGACGGAGAAGATGACCTCACCATCATTCAGAATGACGAAAGAGGGTGGGTTCGCCGTCCAGAGTGGCGGGATGATATGGAAAACCGCACGAGGCATGGCCTGCGTGCGGTTGGAACGTCACTTCTTCTTGGATTTCTTTTCGGCCTCGACGCGGGCCAGCGTGTCGGCGGCGGCCTCCTCGGGCTCCTTGGTGTGGTGCTTGTCGTCACCGGGCTCGGCGGGCGTGTAGCCGAGATTCACATCAAGCAGACGCTGCGCCTGCGGCTCCTCGAGCTCCTCCGAAAGCGCGATCTCAGAGGTGAGGATCGCGCGGGCCTTGGTCAGCATACGCTTCTCTCCGGCGGACAGACCATGCTCGTCGACATCGCGCTGGGCGAGGTCGCGCACCACTTCGGCGATTTTGTTGACGTCGCCGGTGGCGATCTTCTCAACATTCAGCTTGTAGCGACGAGACCAGTTCATCTCCTTCTCGATGATCGGGGTGCGCAGGATCTCGAACACCTTGGCCACCTCAGAGGCGGAGACGATGTCGCGCACACCCACCTTCTTGGCGTTGTCGACGGGAACGTTGATGACCAGACCGTCGGACGAAAGGACCGACAGCTGCAGATACTCGCGGGTCACGCCCTTAACCGTCCGCTCGGTGATGTCCTCGATCCTTGCCGCGCCATGACGCGGATAGACGACCATATCGCCGACCTTGTAACCCATGAATCCTCCGGTTTGCAGAACACACAAAACTCGAACAATCATGCCAGACGGTGTGGACCTCTCCTTTATACCCGAAAAAAATCCGAAAACACGAGGGGTTGCGACGCGCCAATGTCGCGTGTTCCGCCCACGCCCACGTAGACTTTGGGGCATGGCAAAAAACACGAAGATCAATGAAGATACCGTTGCAGTGCCAGTCAACCAGAGCAATCTGGATGCGGTCAGCAACGCCGAGTACTACAACCCCCACGCGATTCTCGGCGGCCACCTCGCCGAGGGCAGGCATGCGAACCAGACCACGGTGCGCGTGCTGCGCCCCCTGGCGAAAACCGTCACCATCGTGACCCAGGACGGAGAATACGAGGCCAACCATGAATACAACGGCGTGTTCATGGCCGTCGTGCCCTCCGTCGCCAACGAATACGGATTCGGCGTGCCCGACTATCGCGTGCGCGTCTCCTACGAGGACGGCACCGTCCTCACCCAGGACGATCCGTACCGCTACCTGCCCACGCTTGGCGAGATGGACACCTACCTCTTCGGCGAGGGCCGCCACGAGCGGCTCTGGGAGGCGTTGGGCGCGCGCGTCATCCGCTATGACGATCCGATGGGCGGCGCGGACGGCACGCCCGGCGAGCCCGTCGTCGGCACGTCGTTCAGCGTGTGGGCGCCGAACGCCCACGCCGTGCGCGTGATCGGCAACTTCAACTCGTGGGACGGCCGCCGCCACGCCATGCGCGCGCTCGGATCCTCCGGCGTGTGGGAGATCTTCATCCCCGGCGTCGGCGCGGGCGAGGTCTACAAGTACGAGATCCTCAACGCCAACTACGAGTGGATCCAGAAGGCCGACCCGATGGAGCGCAGCCACGAGATCCCGCCGGCGACCGGCTCCGTCGTGGCCGAGTCGACGCACGAATGGGGAGACGACGCGTGGATGGAGCGCCGCCGCACCACCGACCCGCACAACGGCCCCGTCTCGATCTACGAGATGCACGCCAACAGCTGGCGCACCGATGTGTCCAACTACCGTGAGCTGGCCGACAAGCTGGTGCCGTACATCGAGAAAATGGGCTTCACCCACGTGGAGTTCATGCCGCTGGCGGAGCATCCGTTCTCCGGTTCGTGGGGATACCAGGTGACCGGCTACTACGCGGTCGACTCGCGTCTGGGATCGCCCGACGACTTCAAGTACCTCGTCGACAAGCTGCACGAGGCGGGTATCGGCGTGATCATGGACTGGGTGCCCGCGCATTTCCCGAAGGACGCCTTCGCGCTGGGCCGCTTCGACGGCACGCCGCTGTATGAGGATCCGGACCCGACCCGCGGCGAGCATCCCGACTGGGGCACCTACATCTTCAACTTCGGCCGCCGTGAGGTGCGCAACTTCCTGGTGGCCAACGCCTGCTTCTGGCTGGGCGAATACCATGTGGACGCGCTGCGCGTGGACGCGGTGAGCTCGATGCTTTACCTCGACTACAGCCGCGAGGACGGCCAGTGGCATCCGAACATCTACGGCGGACGTGAGAACCTCGAGGCGATCGACTTCCTCAAGGAGGCGAACGCCACGGCCTACAAGAACAACCCCGGCGTGATGATGATCGCCGAGGAGTCCACCGCCTACCCGGGCATCACCGCGCCGACGAACGCGGGAGGCATCGGATTCGGCCTCAAGTGGAATATGGGCTGGATGCACGACACCCTCGCCTATCTGCACGAGGAGCCGATCAACCGCAAGTGGCACCACAACGAGATCACCTTCTCGATGGTGTACGCCTACTCCGAGCACTATGTGCTGCCGATCAGCCACGACGAGGTCGTGTACGGCAAGGGCGCGCTGTTCGGCAAGATGCCGGGCAACGACTGGCAGCGCTACGCCGGCGTGCGCGCGCTGTTCTCCTACCAGTGGGCGCATCCGGGCAAGAAGCTCACCTTCATGGGCAACGAGTTCGCCCAATACGGCGAGTGGAACCACAACACGTCCATCGACTGGGATTGCCTCAACTGGCGCGAGCATCAGGGCATCCAGGAGATGGTCGCCGACCTCAACGCCTTCTATAAGGACACGCCGGCGCTGTGGAGCCAGGATTTCACCTCGGACGGATTCCAGTGGCTCACCAGCGACGACGCCGACCACAACACGCTGAGCTTCCTGCGCCTGGGCAGTCAGGGCGAGGAGGTCGTCGTGGTCACCAACTTCTCCGGCGAGGCATGGCAGAACTATCAGGTTCCCCTGCCCCACGGCGGACGTTGGACGGAGGCGTTCACCACGGATGACCTGAAATACGGCGGATCCGACATCCATAACGGCACATTCGAGGCCACCGCAGGCGAGTACCACGCGCGACCCGCATCGGCACGTCTCACCATTCCGGCGTTGGGAACGGTATTCTTGAAGCCAGTAGACTGAAAGGCGACATGAATATGCTCAACACAACAGCGCATCAGAACGCGACCCCACGCACGGTGCTGGTGGTCGAGGACGAGCCCACGCTCGCCACGGCCATCGCGCAGCGCATCACCGCCGAGGGCTGGACGGCCCGCGTCGCCGGTGATGGCGCCAGCGCCGTGCAGGCGGCCTCCCAGCTCCGCCCTGACCTGGTCATCATGGATATCATGCTGCCGGTGATGGATGGGTTGGAGGCCACCAAGCGCATCGTCGCGGACCGGCCCGTTCCCGTGCTCATCCTCACCGCGCGTGACGACGAGGCGGACAAGGTCATCGGTCTGGGCGCGGGAGCGGACGACTATATGACCAAGCCGTTCTCCATGCGCGAGCTGATCGCCCGATGCAAGGCGCTGTTGCGACGTGTCGAGCGTGCGAAGGTGATCGCCAAGAACTCCGAAAACGAGAAGCTGCTCGATTTTGGTTCGTTGGTGATCGATCCCGCGCAGCGCATCGTGACTGTGGACGGCGAGCAGGTGCATCTGACGCCCACCGAATTCGATCTGCTGGCCACGCTCGCCCGCAAGCCGAAGTCGGTGCTCACCCGCGAGAAGCTGTTGGAGGAGGTCTGGGACTGGGTCGACGCCTCCGGCACCCGCACGGTCGACTCGCATGTCAAGGCGCTGCGCCATAAGCTCGGCGCCGACACGATCCGCACCGTGCATGGCGTGGGATACGCTTTCGAACCGCCGGTGGCCGACTGACGTTCCATGGCCAGACGACCCCATACGCACGTTCCTCGAGCGGGCGCACGGATGAAGCCCGTGCGCCCGCTCGGGCTGTTCTCCTCGCTCAAACTCGAGCTCGCCACCATCATCGTCACCGCCACGGCCATCGCCTTCGCGATGTGCTGGTTCCTGCTGAAATTCGGCTGGAGCGGATGGATCGCCATGCCGCTGACGCTGGTGGTCGCCCTGTCGTTCACCTACTACTTCTCCCGCGGCCTCACCGCTCCCCTGCGGCAGATGCGCGATGCCGCCGAGGCCATGGCAGAAGGCGACTATTCCGTGCGAGTCGACCTCGATTCGACACGGCACGACGAGGTCGGCCAGTTGGCCCGTTCCTTCAACGAGATGGCCGAGGAACTGGAGCACGCCGACCAGATGCGCCGCGATATGGTGGCCAATGTGAGCCACGAACTGCGCACCCCCGTCTCGGCCCTGCAGGCGATGGTCGAGAATATGGCCGACGGCGTGGTGGAGCCGACGCCGGCCAATATGGAAAGCATCCTCAACCAGACCCGACGGCTGTCCGATCTCATCGCCTTCCTGCTCGATCTGAGCCGCATGGAGGCGGGCGCGGCCAGTCTGAATATCGAACGCTTCAATGTGGGCGAATTCCTCGACGAGACGGTGGAGCCGTTGGAGATCGCCGACGCGGGGCATGCCCATGACATCCATATGCGCGTGGACGGCGACATCGTGATGGAGGGCGATCAGGATCGCCTGCGCCAGCTGTTCACCAATATCATCGCCAACGCGCTGAAGCATTCCGCGGACGGCACCACGGTGCTCGTCGAGGCACGTGAGGACGAGACGCACGGCACCGTGGTGGTGAACGTCGTCAATTTCGGCTCGCAGATCCCCGTCTCCGACCGTTCGGATATCTTCCGCCGTTTCGTCAAAGGCAAAACCGGCCCCGGCACCGAATCGGGCGGCACCGGTCTCGGCCTGTCCATCGCCCGTTGGGCCGCCCAACTGCACGGCGGCACCGTCAAGGTGGTGGACGACGCGCGCGGCGCGGATTTCGAAGTCACGCTGCCGAAATACCACATCAGCGAGTAGCCGCGGACGGCGTCTGCGCCAACGCCAGCAGGGTCGCCACCCGCGCGCCGGCGTCCGCCGCCACCGCGGTGCACTGCCGCATGGTGGCGCCGGTGGTGATGATGTCGTCCACCAGCACCACCGTATGCCCACGGATGTCGTAGGCGTCGTCAAGCACGATATGGCCGCCGATGCGCCGGCCCCGGTCGGCGGCGCTCCCCTGTTCCACGGAACGTCCTCCTGTGGCGGTGCTGCGCAAGGCCGGCAGCATCCTCGCCTCGATCCCCCGCTCCCCCATACGGGCCGCCACGGCCTTGGCCAAAGGCACGGTATGCCATCGGCCCCTTGCCCGCATCGAAGCGGCCGAGGATGGCAACGGCACCACCCATACCGGACCATTCGCACAGGATTCGCGGCACCACGACATCAGGCCGCAACGTTGGGCCAAATCGGCCAACAGTTCGCCAAAAGGGCCGTCGAGCTCCTCGTCGCCATGGTCCTTCCACCCGAGAATCGCATGGCGTGCCACACCGCGATACGGCGCGCAGGCCGCGGCGCCACCCATCGCGCAACCCGGCAAATCCCGTGGCTCATATCCTTGGAATACGGCGCGACAGTCCTCGCATAGCACCGCGTCGGGCAAGTCGCAGCCGGCGCAGCCGCGCGGCAACAGCAGATCGCGCACCGCCGCCACCGATTCCCGCATCACGTCCGGCAGGCCGCCCATCAGCCACCGAGCCGTCTGATCAGCTCGTCGCACAACGCCAGCGTGTCCTCCGGATCGCGCACGCGCAGCGCCATCGCCCCGGCCAGAGCCGTCGGATAATCGTTGCCGCCCGGATCCATACGGTCGCCGATGAACGCGACCTGCGCGGGCTCGATGCCGAGACTGTCGGCCAACGAGGCGATCGCATAGGATTTGTCCGTGCCGGGCTCGCTCACATCCACGCTGGTCATACCTCCCGTACGCACCAGCATATGGGGCAGATCCGCCTGCACGGCCTGCGCCAGACGGCGTTTGCGCGTGTCGTCGGGATCCCAGGCGCGTTTGGCCTCCACAGGCGCCCACTGGCCCAACGCCGAAAACGTGATCTGGCTGCCGCGGTCCTCGATGCGCTCCCCCCACACCTGCCGTTCCCACGCCCCCTGCTCGCGGGCGCGGCGTTCCAGACTGGAGATGATGGCGGCACGGTCCTCCTCACCCAGGTCATGGTCGTACACCAACGTCCACTCCTCGCCGTTCCAGCGGTAGTAGCGGGTGCCGCTGGTGGGCATCACATGCAGATCCGTCTTCCTGGCGGTTGCGTCCAGCGCGTCCAGCACCTGATGGCGGACCACGGCATAACTGCCGCCGGAGATCAACGCGATGGGGGTCAGACGGGTGAGCGTCGAGAAACGCCGCGCCATCGGCGGCGTCATCGGCTGTTTGGATTTGGCCAGCGTGTTGTCCAGATCGAATCCGAATACCTTCGCGCGGGCGCAGACGGCATCCAGATCGCAGTCTCTCCACGATGGGACAACCACCACCATACGTCGCTCCTCCCTAGTCGCACGCAACGGCCAATGACAGTATCGTAACGCAATGCCGCCGCCTTGTCCTATGGTGGAAGGCATGTTTGAGCCGCCTTGGAACGCACGTGTGTATCGCAACCGCCATGGACGGGGCACCCGCACCCCGATGTTCGGCACCCGTCTGCCCCGTTATCGCACGAGGTCGGGTATGTTCGACGATATGGTGGCGGCGCAGATCCGCCGGCTGAACGGCGCTTGGCCGCAGCTGGTGCGTCCCGTGCAGTTCGCCGTGGAGGATGTGCCGCCCTCCGATCCCGCGCCGTGGGAGATCGAAACGCGCCCCACCTCGCAATGCTTCCCCGCCTCGCATGGCATTCCCGCACGCATCGTGCTCTACCGTCTGCCGTTGCAGACGCACGCGTTTTCGCGTATGGAACTGCAATGGGCGATTCGCGACGAGTTGGTGGGGCGTCTGGCGCAGCTCTACGGACGCAGGCCCGAGGAGATCGATCCCGACTGGGGGATGTGAGTCTCGGGGTGCCTGTTCGACGGCCTGATTCCGCCCGTCGAACGGAATCAGTGGACGATGCCGTTCTGGGATCGTGCCCACACCTGCGTGTGCTGAGGCATCAGCGAGGTGGCCTCCAGCGTGGCCAGTCCGGCCATATCCGCCTCATCCACGGCTGAGTTCGTCAGGAGCACGCCCCAGCCGATCTCATGTGATTCGTCATCCAACACCAGCACGGCCGCCGTGCCGTCGTCGCCGGACAGATCGTCGCCGGTGAGCGAGACCGCGGCGTTCGCCCCCACTTCGATGTCATGGTCGCCCAGGTGCGAACCGGACGTATCGTAGACGTGCAATGTCACCGTATGCGCGGCGTCGGAGGCATTCGCCAACGTCACGCGAGCGGACATGCCGTCGGGAATCACCACGGCGGAGCTTTCCACGGGATGGGCGGCGTTGGTCAATGCGAAATCGGCCTGGTTGTCCGCGCCCGAACGCGCGGTGGCGACGGCGAGATTCACCTCGGTTTCGGCGTCGACGGCCAACGCCAACGCGCCTTGCGGCGCCTGGCCCAAATCGATGACCGTGACACGCCGCGCCTCCAACGTCACCTCTTCGGCCTGATCCAAACCGTCCTCACCCACCCACGACAGCACCGCGTCGGTGTCTTCGGTGGAGAACAGATACGCGGTGGTCTCATCCCCTTGGGCGATCGACGGCACCACCGAGGCGGTGCTCGCCTCGCCCAACGGCATCGCGAAATCGGAGCCCTTGGAGTCCAGACCGTCCATCGACACCGTGCGCACCACCGCCGCCACCGGCGTCTGGGCGCTGGAGACGGTCATGTACAGACCATCCTGTCCGCTTGCGGCGGCGGCGATATCCATGGTGCTTTCGCCGTACGCGGGCACGGCCAACGTGGATGAGGTGGCCAGGGTCAGCGCTCCGCTCGCGTCGCTTCCCCACGCCTGGATATCCACGGTGGTCGCCTTCGATGAGGGATTGGCGACGATCAGTTGCTGGGTGGTGCCGGTTTCGGTGCCCGCCAGCAGGAAGGAGTGGGTCAGGTCGGTTGCGATGCAGCTGGCGGCGGAGACGCCTTTCAGGTCGCCGTCGGTGGCTTGTGAGGCCACCGCGCCGGCCACACCCACGCCTTGCCCGGATGACAGCAGACGCGTGTCCATCAGTCGGCTCGCCGAATTCTGCGCGAGTTCCTCACCGTCCACCAGAACAGCATCGGCATCGTTCAGACCGGTGCTCTCCAACGATAGGGAGTCCTCTTCGCCATCGTCGGCGCCGAAGGCGGAGATCGTGGAGCGGTATACCGAACCGAACGCCGCGTATCGGGCGGTTGAGGACTGGTTGCCCACGGAGGCCTGATAGGCGCTGTCGCCGTAGGTTTCCGTATCGGACAGCCCCATCGGGGACGGACAGTACGTGGAGAGCTGCGTAGGACTGACGGTGTGGGATACGGCGGTGCCGCTCTCGGAGCTCGTGTCGTCCACCCACGAGGACGGACCGGGCAGGAACACCAATACCGCGGATATGGCGAGGATCACCAGCATGGTCAGCAGGCCGAAGCCGATACGTGCCGCTTTTCTCATGCTTCCTCCTCCAGACGGATGCGACGGCTTCGGGGCAAAGCCACCAGACAGTACAGCGCGACCACCACGCCAAGGCAGATCAGCCACGCGAGTCGCCATGGACTGGATTGGGTGCGCGTCTGCCAGGACGTGTCGATGTTCTGCAAGGCGCTGTCGTTCAACGTCAGGCGATAGTAGGTGCCGGTTTCGGAGCTCACCAGCGATTGGGTGCCTTCGGATGCGGTCAGATGCGAAACGAGCTGGTCGTAGGCGTCGCGACCGTCCTCGTCCGACGCCACGACGAAGATGCCTCCGATGCCCAATCCGCTGATCTGCTCGATGGCGTCGGCGTCGATGTCGGCCAACAGGCTGGCGCACGCCTGCGCCAACGTCTGACTGGCCTGGTCGCTCGCTCCGGAGATCTCACGCACGCGCTGCGCCGGAGAGCTGTCGATCAGATCGCCCCGGCCCGTGCGCATCACCGTATAGTCGATGGAGTTCGCGTCCTGGGCGCGCAACGCCAGCACACGATGGTCGGATCCGCTGTCCAGATAGTCCACCGCGACCATGGGCAGCGACGTGGTGGAGAAGCCGACGGTGGCATCGTCGAGATGCCCGACGGCGAACGCGCATTGCACGGACACGCAGGCGGCCAACACCACCGACAGGACGGCGCGGCCCACGCGAATGGCCACCGCGGAGCCACGCGACGCGCGTGAGAGCTCGACCTGCGCGTCGCGCGTATGCAATGCGAAGAAACGCTTCACCGCGCCGCCCGCGACCAAACACACGCAGGAGAACAAGCCCAAGGCGGCCAACGCCATTCCCGGCAAGGCGGATCCGGCCACGGAGCCGTCCGCGTCGACTTGAATGGTCACACGCGTCGACACCAGACACAACGCCGCTCCGGTCACGGTCACCACCCACATCAGACGCGAGGCGCGCAACGCGAACGGCAGAACCAGCGCCGCCACCGCCAGCAGGGCGACCACCGCGGCCACCACGGTGAGCATCACATCAAGAGGCGCCCACGATGCGATGTTCCAGCCCAACGCGCGCTGCGCGACATCCGCCAACGACAACGCGGCGGGCGAACCGTTCCTTGCCACGGACGGTTCCATGATGTCGCCGAATATCTGCCGCCACGCGCCCTCATCGGCGTAGCGGATCGCGTTCAGCAAAGTCGGGGCCACCACGAAGGCCGAGGGAACGGGAATCAGCAGCAGACGCACGCGACGGGCGGGCACGAAAACGAAAAACGCCAGGAAGGAGAGGATCAACGGCAACAGCAGCTGCGGTTCGGCGGCCACCACCGGCATGAAGCACAATGCCGATATCGCCGCCGCCTGCACGGAGGGACGCGGTTTGACCATATCCTCGGTGTGGTACATGCCGACCGCTCGAAACACGAACGCGAACGCCGCGGGCAGGAACACCATCACGGTGAGCATGGCGAGATTGGCCTCGGCGTACAGCCCCATGCTCAAGCCCAGCGAGAACCACATCAGGCCTCCCAGCACGCGCACCACGTCCGAGCGGGTGAACACGCCGGCCAGTGCCCAGAACGACAGCGCGCTCAACGGGGCGGCGAGGAAGAAGATCATCGTCAGCGCGGCGCCCACATGTCCAACGGTGAATATGGAGGCGACCATCAGCACCAGCAGCCACGGCGTCGGAGGTGCCGGAATGCCCGCGCCGGCGCCGAACACCCAAGGAGTGGTCGCCGCGGACACCAGCTGGCCGAAGGTGGCGTCGGTGGACAGCAGCGACGACGAATACAGCGAGCCATCGGCGAAGGCCGCGCGCAGCACATCCCAATGCATCACGGCCACCGCCAGCAGACATAACGCGGCCATCGCCAGGGCCAGCGTCCACCGTCTGACGGCGCGCGCACGCAGATGCGCCTTAGCCAACGGACTGAGCAGCACAACACGGCTTTGGTCCTCGAACGCCTGTTTGCGGTCATGCCACAGTTTGCGCTGTTCCTTATCGATGGTAAGCATGCGCAGATTCGACATCGACACCTTGGTCTGTCTGGCCACCATGCGACGGGCGCGCCGCGCTCCCGGAATCGACGTCAGCGCCAGCCACGGCAGACACAGCTCGCACCAGGCCTCCCAAGGCTTCTTGCCGAACAGGCAGGCCACAGCCAGTCCCAGCCCGCGCAGCACGCTCCACAGCCACATCCATATCCAGTTCGCCTTGGGGACGTCCGTGTACCGATAGCGTTGGGCGGCGCGTCTCACCGACAGCGCGGCGTTCGTGCCGCGCTCGGCGGCCAGCGGCTCGCCGTCGCGTGAACGCACGCCCTCATAGCGCGCGCGACGGTGCGCGATGCGCGCCTGCGGCACCACCACCACGCGGCCGCCGCTGAGGCACACCCTGCGGCAGAAGTCGCGGGATTCGCCGAATGTGGTGAACCACGGATTGACGCCTTCCAGGGCGCGGTACTGTTCCATCGACACCAGCGCGCCGGCGAGCGAGACGGCGAACACATCCTGCCGGCCGTCGTACTGCTCCTGATCGGGCTCTCCTTCGACCACCAGGCTCTCCACAGTATGGCGGCCGACGTAGGAGCCCACGTCATGCAGGCGTTCGGCCTCCCAGTCAAGCTGTTTGGCGCCCAGCACGCTGGCGCCCGGCGCATTGTGCCACGCCTCCAGCAGATTCTCCAAGCACTGGTCGTCGGCGGGACGCGAATCGTCATGCAACAGCCACAACGCCTTGATCGAGGAATCCAGACGCGCGTGCTGCAGCGCCTTGGCCACGGCGTCCGCGAACGAACGGGCGCCCTTGGCCCGCACGACGCGAATCGTCACGTGTTTGCTTTCCGGAATCTCCAATGCGGGACCAGCGGGAGAGGGAATGACTTCGAAACTCGCCTGGATCGGCTGTGCGGTCGCGCCGGTCGTATCCGCGACGACGATCACGCCGGGCAATATGGTCTGGGTCAGCAGCGCGCACAGTGTGGAGGTGAGGAAACGCGTGTCCTCCTCCACCGTGATAACCGCCGCCACCGACGCGTCGACGTCCTGACGGTGCGTATACGGACGACTCGCCATGGCGTCGGCCAGTGCCTGTTGAATATCGCTGTTGCCTGTCGGATTCATAACCCCTAAGTGTACGCACCCGGGCGAACGCTACGCCCGCTCCTTACGTTCCCTTTTGTAACGGCGGCGTTCGCGCTCGCTCATCCCACCCCAGATGCCGAAGCGCTCATCATGGTCGATGGCCCACTGCAGGCACTGCTCGCGCACCTCGCATTTGGCGCATACGCGTTTCGCGTCGCGCGTCGATCCACCCTTTTCGGGAAAGAACGCCTCCGGATCGGTTTGCGAGCACAAGGCTTTGTGCTGCCAAAACACATCCCCCTCAGGCGCGAACAACCCCCACAGGTCGTTCAACGGCTCGTCGCCCGGCTCCTCGATCACACCCCACATGCGATCCTCCTTGCCTCGAGCGTGTTTTCGTCGCTTAAATTACACACATGTGACTTCGCATTTGTCAAATTCTCACCCTGTGTCGATACACCCCTTTCGGGGATGCTGTGGTATATAGGGGCACGCGAATGTTTCGCGAATATCTGTGCCGTTTGCCTCGTTCCGAATGCCGTTCTCATGTGGATGCCTTACAATTCAATGGTTCACAGGGCGTCGGCTCGGCCGGCGAACATCTCCTCACAAGGAAGGCAACAGCGTGACACCGTATAGCAACGACGACGCCGGGATTCCCAATCTGCACCATCTGGACGCCACCCGTCCTCGGCACAGCACGGGGTACCGGGTCAGCCATCGCGTGCGCACCGCCATCGCCTGCGTCATCGTCGCGCTGCTCTGCTGCGCGGGAACCGCCACCGCGGCCACGCTGCTTGATCTCGATGGCACGATCCAGAACCGAGCCGTCGACATGCTTCCCCAGGACGGCGACAGCGCGAGCTCGCAGATCATCGATCCGAACGCCGGCCAAAGCATCGAATTCGTGGTGCTCGGACAGGACACGCGCGAGGGCGAGGGCAACGCCGCCATCGGAGGCTCCGACGAGGACACCGCGAATCTGCACAATGCCGACACCACGATGGTGGTGCAGGTGGCCGCCGACCGCTCATGGATCAATCTCGTCTCCATCCCGCGCGACTCCATCGTGGACGTGCCCAGCTGCGAAACCTCCAACGGCACCATCCCCGCGCAGTACGACGTGATGTTCAACTCGATCTTCCCCAACGCCTATTCCGTCGGCGGCGACCTCGCCTCGGCCGCCAGCTGCACGGTGAGCGCGATCAACTCGCTGACCGGTCTGGACATCCAGAACTTCATCGTCGTGGACTTCCAAGGCCTGAGCTCCATGATCGACGCGCTTGGCGGCGTGGACATCTGCATCCCCGTGGACACCGAGGACGCCTACACCGGACTGTCGCTGACCCAGGGCCTGCATCATCTCGACGGCAACACGGCCACCCAGTACGCGCGCATGCGCCACGGCACCGGCACCGACGGCACCGACATCATGCGCACCACCAGACAGCAGTACCTCATCAAACAGCTGTTGAGCGAAGCCATGTCCAAGAATCTGTTCACGCAGACCAGCCAGCTCTACCAGTTGGCGAAATCCGCCCTCCAGTCGCTGAACATCAGCCGAGGTCTGGCCAACACCACCACGCTCGCCGGTCTGGCCATGAGCCTGGCCGACTTCGATATGACGCATCTGTACGCGCAGACCGTGCCGGTCCAGGAGTGGGCGCTGGACACCAACCGCCGCGTGTGGACCTCCGACGCGGACACGCTGTGGGCGAAGATGCGTGAGGGCAAGCCGATCACCATCGCGGACGACACCACCGACGACACGTCCGCCACCGACGACGCGACGGGAGACTCCGGCGACACCTCCGACGGCACGGATACCTCCACCGATACCGAAGGCACCGACGACACCACGCAACAGGTCGATCCGGACACCGGTCTGATCACGTTGGACGACGGCACGCTGATCGACCCCGACACCGGCGGCATCGTCAATCCCGAGAACGGATCCATCACCGATCCGAACACCGGCGAGTACATAGGAATCGCCGATCGTTACCTGAACGTGACGGTATGTGCCGTTACTGCGCAGGAATAACCGAGCGCGGCCGACACGCGGGCGCAGCCGTGTAAAAGTGGGGCAGACAGACGGACATATGGAGGCATGATGACACAGGACGCAGGCGGAGCCGATCCGCGGAACATTCCGCCGAGCTTCGTCCCTTCGGCGTCCCGACGTCCACGTGCCACCGCCCCCGGTGACACCGGAGCGACCGGCGGCACCGGGGAATCCGCCACCCCGCCACCCAGCTTCACTCCGCGGGTCTCGCGCGGCGCGGAAACGCCCCATAGCATTCCGCCGGCCGCCTCACGTGCGCGGCGTGGCGGTTCGACCCCCCGCACGTCCCGCGCCGCCACGCCGCCGGATGCCGCGTCGTCCAAGCAGCAACCTTCCGCAGCGGCGGCACCGGAGTCGATCACCCCGCGCGCGGCACGCACTTCACGCGCCTCACGCACTTCGCGCGCCTCGTCGGCCTATGTGCAGCCCGCGGCGAAGCCGGTGCGGTATGGGGCGGGCGTCCCGGCCACGGCGACCGCCGCCAAGGCCGTGTCCATGCCTCGCAAGCGAGGACCCAAAGCGCTGCTCATCGCCGGCACCGTATTGCTGGTATTGGTCGCCATCATGGCGCTGACGGTGTTCGGCGCATGGAATTGGGTTGACGGACGGCTGAACAAAACCAGCTGGCTCACCGACACCGCCGACACGCCCGCTTCGACATGGCTGATCCTCGGCTCCGACGAACGAGACGGCACCACCGGTGACGAATCGGATGTGCAGGGCTCGCGCACCGACACGATTCTTGTGCTCACCAAGCCGAAAAGCGGCGCCAGCTCGTTGATCTCCATTCCGCGCGACTCGTTGGTCGTCGTTGAGGACACTTATATGAAGATCAACGCCGTCGCCGAGATCTTCGGGTCGCAGGCGCTTGTGAGCGAAATCGAGCAGATCACCGGGCAGAAAATCGACCATGTGGCCCAAATCCAGTTCGGCGGCCTCACCCAGGTGGTGGACGCGCTGGGCGGGATCGAACTGTGCTATGACGACGACGTCAGCGACCCGTATTCCGGTTTGGAATGGCAGGCCGGATGCCACACCGCGGACGGCACCACCGCGTTGGCGTTCTCCCGCATGCGTTACGCGGACGCCACCGGGGACTTCGGCCGCAACGCCCGGCAACGCCAGGTGATCTCGGCCATCGTGTCCAAGGCGTCCAGCGGACAGACGCTGACGAATATCGGCACGGTGATGTCCGTGGCGCAGGCCGGTCTGGATTCGATCACCGTGGATGAGGACACCAACCCCTACAGCCTGCTGATGATGGCATTGGCCTTCAAGGGCGCCACCGGCGACGAGGGGGTGTCCGGCAGCGTGTATTGGACGGATCCCGACTACTACGTCGACGGGGTCGGATCCTCCGTGCTGCTCGACGACGCAAAAAATCTGGAGCTGTTCTCCCAACTCGCCGATGGCACCCATGCCGCGGGAACCGTCGGCACACTTGCGGAAAGCCAAAGCTGATCCATCGGTTTGTCTCCCGCCGCCCGCGATGGTGGATAACTGCAGGCTCGGACCACATCACCCCGTTCCGCTTGCGTTCCCGGTTCTTTATCATCCACGCTGGAACCATGTCCGGATCATCTCGCCCCCATGCCCGCCGTGTCGCACGCCGGCACGGCGCAAGGCGCATCGTCCGGCATCGGCGGCTGCTGGCTTTCGTGGCTTTGGGCGCGCCCTTGCTGGCGCAGACCGTCATGCTTGCGGCGATGCTCGCGCAACGCCAATGGCTGTTCGCCACCATGGTGGCACCCGGCATCATCGCCTGCGCGGCCTCCATGCTTTCCACGTGGGCGTCCGTCGGCGACGACGCGAAGGATGCCGCCGCACATCGTATCGGGGATGACACGCGGCGGCCGACGCACGGCACCGTCATCGACGGCACGAACGCAGGCGTCCCTGCGGACGCGGGCGGCGAGGTCGGTGCCGTCATGCATGCCCTCGGCACCGCCTCTTTGGAACGTCTGCTGCAGTGGGGACATCTGCCGTGGCGTGACGTCGTTCGCGCATGGCTGAATCCACCCACCATGCGCGTATGCGTCGGCGTCGGCGCATACGGAGTCTTCCGCATCGATCTACGCGGCCAAGGACCGCACGCGTTGGTGGCTGGAACCACCGGATCAGGCAAATCCGTACTGCTGCAAAGCTGGTGCCTAGCGTTGGCCGCGGCCAACGATCCCCGTCGTCTCAACTTCGTGCTGTTGGATTTCAAAGGTGGCTCGGCCTTTCGCCCGCTTGAGGGACTGCCCCACACCGTGGGCGTCGTATGCGATCTCGATCTCAAGCACGCCGTGCGCGCGCTCGAGGCGCTGGAGGCCGAACTGCGGCGACGCGAACGTTTGGCCGCGGACCATCATGTCGCCGATCTCGACGCGATGGCGGAACCGCCGGCCCGGCTGGTGATCGTCGTCGACGAATTCCACGCGCTTAAGGACCAACTGCCCGATTATGTGGGACGGCTGGTACGCGTCGCATCGCTGGGCCGTTCCCTGGGCATGCATCTCATCGCCTGCACGCAGAATCCGCTGGGACAGATCAGCGCGGATATGAAGGCGAACATCTCACTGAATCTGTGTCTGCGGGTGCGCGACGATATGCAGTCGCACGAGCTGCTCGCCGATTCCCGCGCCGCGCGCATCCCTCCTTCGCTGCCCGGCGCCGCCTTCTGCAACGACGCGGATACGGTGACGGCGTTGCGCTGCGCGGCCCCCGCCAGCATCGACCGTTGCTGCGAGGCGATCCGCTTGGCGGCGATGATGATGCAGATACCTCCCCCGCCGCCGTTGTTCACCGCTCCGCTGCCCGCGCGATTGCGCGCATCGCAGATCGCCGCCACGTTTCGGGACGCGGACGAAGGGATCGTCGAGGTGCCTTTCGGCTTGTCCGATGATGGCGTGCGGCTGCACACCGCGCGATTGCGCGTCGACCACGGCAATATCGGCGTCATCGGGCCTGATGGGCGAGGCAAAAGCGCTCTGCTGCGGCTGCTGGAACACAAGCTTGTCGAAACGCGGCATTGCGCGGTGCGGGTCACGTCCCTGTCGCGCTTCGGATACCGCACCACGACGCCAGGACCGCACGGAAAGGACATCCCACCTCCGCCGCCCGCCCCGCATTCGGTGTGGCTGGTCGACGATGCGGACCAACTGTTCGATCCGTTTTCGACGGATCCGCAGAGGGAAGCCTTCCATACGGCGTTGGCCGATCCGGACGTGACGGTCGTGTTCGCGGTCCGATCCGCGCGGCATGTGCGCGTTCCGGAGCATTGCGGCACCAGAATCGTATTCCCGTGCGGGGAACGCACGGCCGATCTGGTCAGCGGGATCCCATCCAAACTCCTGGCCTCGTTCGACGCGGACGATATCGCAACCCCGGGCCGCGCGGCGCTGATCTCGGGCGGCTCGGCGGCCATCGTGCAATGCGCGTTCGCGGACCGTTGAGAAAAAACATCGCTTCTTTTCTTGCGAAACCTCTTGAAAAACCGTCCGGTTCATGATTACCTAATACAGGACAATATGAGTGTATGCGAACAGCGTCGAGAGGAACGATATGAGCAGTGCATTTGATTGGCGAGCGAAGGCCGCATGCCGCGATAAGGATCCGGAGCTGTTCTTCCCCGTGGGCAACACGGGTGCCGCCTACCAGCAGATCGAAGAGGCCAAGGCCGTGTGCCGCACCTGCAAGGTGATCGACGCCTGCCTCAAGTGCGCGCTGGACACCAACCAGGATTATGGCGTGTGGGGTGGTTTGAGCGAGGACGAGCGTCGCGCGCTGAAGCGTCGCGCCATGCGCGCCCGCCGATCCCAGGCCATGCAGATGCAGATCTGACCGCCGGACTTTCAAGAACCGAAACGTTTACAGAGTAAACCCCTTCCGCCCATGGATGGCGGAAGGGGTTTACTCTATCCATGCCGTTGAGCGCGGCGACGCGTCATGCGTGGGGCTGCGCCGCGCGCAGCTTCATATCGAGCACCACGCGCGTACCTCCCTCGCGGCGGGGCTCCCAATGCACGGTGCCGCCGAAGTCGTTGGTCACGAAGGTGTTGATGATCTGCGTGCCCAGGCCGGATCCGGAGGAACGCGCCATGCCGTCATGTTCCTCGGAGTCCAGTCCGGTGCCGTCGTCTTCGACCACCACGTTGAGGTTGCTGCCCGAACGGCCGACGGATACCGTGATGGTGCCCTCCTTGCGCCCGACGAAGCCGTGCTCCATGGAGTTGGTGATGAGCTCGGTGAGCACCAGCGACAACGGGGTGGCGTCCTGGGCGGGCATCATGCCGAATTTGCCCATGAAGTTCACGCTGATGTGCTGATCGCGCATCGTGGCCAGTCCGACCGACATGTTGAGCAGGTTGGAGATCACCTTATCGAAGTCGACCACCTCGTCGGCGGTCTGGCTCAATCCCTCATGCACCATCGCGATGGTCTGCACGCGACGCTGCGCCTCCTGCAGTTCCTTCTTGACCTCATCGCTTTTGGTTTTGCGCGCCTGCAGACGCAGCAGGGCGGAGACGGACTGGAGGTTGTTCTTGACGCGATGGTGGATCTCGGAGATCGTCGCGTCCTTGGTCTGCAATTCCTGCTCGCGGCGACGCAGCTCGGTCACGTCGCGGCACAGCACGATGCCGCCGGTGCGGCCGTTCTCGTCATACAAAGGCAGCGAGCGCATCGAGACGGTGGAACGGTTGGCGTTGAGTTCGGCGTCCACGGCGGCTTTGCCCGACAGCAGAAGCGGCAATGATTCGGGAACGGGATCGTTCTCGTGCAGCAGCTGGGCGCCGAGTTCGCTCAGATAGTGCCCCGGCATGGTGGTGAGCAGGCCCAGGCGGCGGAAACAGCTGATGGCGTTCGGCGCGGCGTAGCGCACGATGCCGTCCACAGAGAGGATGATGAATCCGTCCGCCACGCGCGCGTTGTGACGTTGGCTCATCACCGCGTCGGAGAAGGGGAACTGGCCGCGGGGGATCATCTCGTACAGGTGTTTGCCGGCGATGATGCTTTCCGACTCGTAACGGCCGTTCGACTCGCGCGTGGCCATATTCGTCTCGCGCACCACCAGGCCCAAGGTTTTGCCGTTGTGGCGGACCGGCGCGTACACGTTGCATACCGTGGATTTGCCGACGGTACGCAGCACGGTGGAACGGAACACCACGCTGGAGCGCATGGCGGCGTCCAATTCCGCGGTCATGTCGTCGGGCATGATGTTGCCCACGACGTCCTCCGTACGCAATGTCATCACCGTGGAGGGGCGGCACTGTTCGGCCACCACGTACCTGCCATCGCCGTCCTGCACCAACAGCAGCAGATCGGCGAAACTCAAATCGGCGATCACCTGCCAGTCGGCCACGAGCTGATGGAGCCACTCGCGGTCCTCGTCTTCAAAATCGGGTCGGGTCGCCAGGATATGTGTGAAATCTGCCATGCGACCATCATACGCACGACCGGGCGCGCATACGCGGTTTTTCGCGCTGCGTCCCAACGTATGGGTTACACGTGCGCGCGACGTGCGACGGATATTCGCATGCAGGGGTAGCATATGGAAGACAGATATGTTACGGTGACGTAAGTTACGGTAACGTAAGGTTCCTGAACGTCAATCATGAAGGCGGCGATATGACACAGCGCGACGACAGCGAGATAGCGGCCAAACAGCAGGCGGTGTTCGACACGCGCGAGGGCGCGGTGCGGGCCAAGGCCGACGCCGTGCGCGCCAAAGCGGCCTACAAGGCAGAGGCGATACGGTCGAAGGCCGAGGAACGCGCCAAGTTGGCGCTGGCCAAAGGCGAGGCCCGCGCCGCGCGCATCGAAGGCATCGAGGGCATCGATCCGCCCCGCAAAATCCGTCTCGACGTGCATGGACGCCCCAAACCGGCCATGCGCGGATGGATCCACGCCGTCGCCGCACCACTGGCTCTGGCCGCGGGCATCGTGCTCATCTGTCTGGCGCAGGGCGCCGGACTCAAATGGGCGTGCGCGGTGTTCATGACCAGCTCGTTGGTGCTGTTCGCCAACTCCGCCGCCTACCATCTGGGCGACTGGAGTCCCAAAGTCACCGATGTGCTGCGCCGAATCGACCACGTGAACATCTTCCTGCTGATCGCCGGCACGTACACGCCGGTGTCGTTCGCGCTCGAACCGTTCTGGCGCGACTTCATCATCATTTCGATGTGGGCGTGCACCGCGATCGCCATCGTCATCCACGTGATCTGGATCAACGCGCCCCGCTGGCTCTACACCGTGGTGTACATCATCTTCGGCGTGTACGGCGTCGGATTCATGGGCCTGTTCTGGATCTCCCCCGCCGCCGGTCCCGCCGTGGTGGTCCTGCTCGCCTCCGGAGGCGCCTGCTACATCGCCGGCGCGATCGTCTACGCGCTGCGCAAGCCGGACCCGTGGCCGCGCGTCTTCGGATTCCATGAGATCTTCCACTGCGGAACCGTCGCCGGCTACGCCTGCCACATGGTCGCCATCTATATGGTCATCGTGGCACTGTGGACCTGATTCCCCGCAACGCCGTTCCAACACTCCGCATCCAATGGGCCAGATGCCCAATGTCCTCCAACGTCGTAGGCTTCGCAGTTCGACGCCCCTTGTGCGAAATCGGTGACGTCCTATCCGAAGGTCTGCCGCGGCGACGGATATGACGAAGGCGGGTGTCCCACTCTTTCGTAAAGAATGGGACACCCGCCTTATTCGTTGTACGGCATCGGTCTCAGCGGACCGCCTCACAATCAGCCGCGCAGTACTTACTGCAGGGGCTTGGCGTCCTTGATGGTCACGGAGATCTCACGGCCGTTGGGCGCCTGGTAGTTCACCGTGTCGCCGACCTTCGCGCCGTCGATGGCCTTGCCGATCGGGGATTCGGGGCTGATCACGTCGTAGTCGGTGGCCACGGTCAGGTCGCGCGAGCCCAGCACATAGGTCATCTCGCGGCCGGCGAGGTCGATCGTCACCACGGAACCGTTGCCCACGGTGCCGGCGGGCGGCGCCACCAGGATCTTCGAGTCGCGCAGCTTGACGGTCAGCTCGATGATGCGGCCCTCATTCTTGCTCTGCTCCTCACGCGCGGCATGATAGCCGCCGTTTTCGGACAGATCACCCTCGGCGCGCGCGGCGGCGATGCGTTCGGTGATCTCGTCGCGATACTCGCCCTCACGCCAGGTGAGTTCTTCCTTCATCTTGTCATATGCGTCCTGCGTCAGCAGGTAGACCTTATCCTCGGCCATATTCAACCCTCCTTAAGCCTGGGTGTTTGTTCAGCGGGTGGAGATGATGTCGATGACGAACACCAGCGTATCGCCGCCGCCGATGCCGGCCTGCGGCACACCACGCGAGCCGTAGCCGTATTCCGGCGGAATCGACACCACCAAGCGGGAACCGACGTTGTGGCCGGGCACGGTCTGGTCCCAGCCCTTGATGACCTGTCCCACGCCGATGCCGAAGCTGGCCGGCTGATGGCGGTCGAAGCTGGAATCGAAAGGATCGGTTTTGCCCCACACCACACCGTGGTAGTTCACGGTCACGGTGTCGCCACGGCGCACCATCGGGCCGTCGCCTTCCTCCAACTCCACAACCTTGAGACCCTTGGGGGCTTCGGCGGTCGGAAACTCGATCACCGGGGCGGTGCCGAATTCGGCGTTCACCACGGGCATGGTCGTATCTGCCATATCAATACCTCCTTGAAACACAATGCCAACCAGATTAGCACCACATGCCGTCGAGACCAATGGTTCCAGAAATCCTCCACCTTCGCTCAGGACGAAAGGCATGGAAGATTCCGTCGCAACGGCTACGCCCCATCGGAGGCGAACCGACGGTAGGTCGCTAGCATTCGACGACGTTGACGGCGAGGCCGCCTTTGGAGGTCTCCTTGTATTTCGCCATCATGTCCTCGCCGGTCTGCTTCATGGTGCGGATCGCCTGGTCGAGGGTGACGATGTGACTGCCGTCGCCGAGCATGGCCATGCGCACGGCGTTGATCGCCGTGTTCGACGCCATGGCATTGCGTTCGATGCAGGGGATCTGCACCAGTCCGCCCACCGGGTCGCAGGTCAGGCCCAGATTGTGTTCGATGCCGATTTCGGCCGCGTTCTCCACCTGGGCGGGGTTTCCTCCCATCACCGCCGCCAGACCGGCCGCAGCCATCGAACAGGCGACCCCCACCTCCCCCTGGCATCCGACCTCGGCGCCGGAGATCGAGGCGTTGCGCTTGAACAGGTACCCGATGGCACCCGCGGTGAGCAGAAAATCGGCCACGCCCTGTTCATTGGCGTTGTCGACGAAATGCCAGTAGTAGTGCAGCACCGCAGGGATGATGCCGGCCGCGCCGTTGGTCGGAGCGGTGACCACACGCCCTCCCCCGGCGTTCTCCTCGGAGACGGCGAGGGCGAATAGATTCACCCATGCCGCGTCGGAGGATTCCAGCACGGCGTCGGCGCGTCGGCGGTTGCGCGCGAGCACGTCGGCGTTCGAGGAGAGACGTTCGTACATCCTCGGCGCGCGACGGGGCACGTCGAGCCCGCCCGGCAGCAGCAGTTCGTCGGAGGTACAGCCGTGGTGCACGCAGTCGCGCATCACCTGCCAGATGCGTGCGATGCGTTCGCGCACCTCATGTTCGGTATATTGCGCGGTTTCGTTGGCCCATACGAGTTCGGCGATGCCGACCCGATGTTCGCGGCAGAGCGCCATCAACTCGTCGCAGGACGAGAAGGGGTAGGGCACGCCGTCCATATCGCTTTCGGGAACATTCGCATCGTCCACCGGCGCGGCATCGTGCGTGGATCGGTCGTGGATGCCGACCAGTGGATCGTCCGCATGTCCAAGGCGCACGAATCCGCCGCCGACGGAATACCACACCTGTTCGGACAGAGGCGTCATCGCCCCATCGTAGGCGACGAAACGCATGCCGTTGGGATGGGCGGCCAAGCGTTTCCACTGCTCGAACACCATATCCGCGTCGTAGTCGAAGGGAACGCGACGGCGCCCCGCAAGGTTCAACGTATGGTCGAGGGCCGAGGTTTCGCGGATGCGCAACATGTACGCCGTGTCGACGGAGTCGGGAACGTTGCCCTCCAGTCCCGCCATAACGGCGCGGTCGGTGCCGTGACCGATGCCGGTCAACGACAGCGAGCCGTACAAAGTGACCCGAACGTGTTCCACACGCTCCAACAGTCCGGCCGCGTCAAGCGATGCGGAGAACTCGCGGGCGGCGCGCATCGGCCCCACGGTATGCGAGGAACTGGGTCCCACTCCGATGGTGAACATATCGAGCACACTGAACATGGCTTCCTCGCTTTCATGCCATGCAGCGTACGGAATCAGTACAGCTGCCTGAACATGATCACCATAACAGCCAGTCCGGCCACGGCGAGCGCCGCTTCGGCCACGATCAGAGCGATGGCCGGCGTGCGTCGGACTGCGAGCTTCTCCCCCAGCATGCGCGCCAGGAAGAACGCCACCGCACCCAGCGCGCCGCTGTTCACCGTGACGGCGACGACCTGCCCATTGCTCAGCAGGGGCTGCGCGAGAGGCTCGAGCACGGAGTTGAGAGACGAGGTGAAGACGAATAATCCCCATACGCCATAGCCGATCAGTCCGACCGCCGCGTAGGCGAAGGGCTGGAGGGTGTCGCGCATGCGGTTGGTGAAGGCTTCCGAGCACCACAGCAACGCGAATCCGATGATGTAGGAGAACGCGACCGCGATGAAGCAGGCCATCAGCGCCCACGGCACCAAAGCCACGGATTGCGCCAGCAGATTGAAATACAGCGGAGAGCAGGCGATCTCGCCCACGCACAGCGTGGCGGCGACGATCGCCGCCTGCGCCAACATCGTCGGCATCGCGTCCTGTGAGGTTCTCTCCGTATCCATCCAGTTCGAGGGCATAATGCTCCATTCATCGCGGTCATGCAACTGCGTGGAACATTAGCGGCGATTTGCAACGACCATGTTTCCGCCGGATGGCGCGGCGGTGTCCGACCTTCCACAGGCCGTCATGCGAATGGCACCGCCAAACAAGCGATGCCATTGTTTCAGGTGCCCCCGGCGGGACTCGAACCCGCAAGCCAAAGGCGATGGATTTTAAGTCCACTGCGTCTACCGATTTCGCCACAGGGGCGTGGCGTCGGCGTTGATGCCGACTTGGATATTCTAGCGCGTTTTGAGCAGACGACGCCCGTAATCGAGCACAATGCCGTCGAGCAGGCCGTGTTCGCTGGCGATGAACGAATCGATCGGCGTGCCGTGATCCTCGGCGGCGGCCTGTCCGATGCGTGCCAGCACGCGGTTCCACACCAATGCGCCGCCGCCCACCACATCGATACGCCCCGGATGGATGGTTTTGTACCGACCGCGCTCCTCGCGGGTCATACCGAGGAATTTGTCGTCCACGGCGAAGGCCTCGTCGAAGCCGATGCGCTGCCCATCGACGGCCGAATGGTCGTATTCGGTCAATCCCATGGCCAGCGCGGTCATGGTGGTGACCGTGCCGGACACGCCGATGATGGTGCGGGCCTTGCCCGCGGGCACCGTACGGAACGCCTCGTCGATATGCTCGTCGATGTCGACGATGGCCGATGCGATCTGTTCGGCGGTGGGCGGGTCGTTTTTCAGATGACGCTCGGTCATGCGCACGGAGCCGATATCCATTGAGAACGCCGCCTGCACCTGCGTGTTGGGTGTGGACACGCCGTCGCCGCCGAGTACCAGTTCGGTGGAGCCGCCGCCCAGGTCGACCACCACATAGGGCGCTTCGAAGGCGCTGCGGTCGATCACGCTGGTGGCGCCGAGGAAGCTCAGGTCGGCCTCCTCCGTACCGGGGATGACCTCAGGGCGCACTCCGAGGATCGATTCCATGGCGGATTCGAATTCCTCGCGGTTCTCGGCGTCGCGTGTGGCCGACGTGGCCACGAACCGCAGTCCGTCGATTTCGTATTGGGCGAGGATGTCGGCGAACTCGCGCGCCGCCGCATAGGCGCGTTCCAACGCCTCATCCGCGAAGCGATGGGTTTTGTCGACGTCCTGGCCGAGGCGGATCACCCTCAGGACGCGAGGCACCACCTCCCGCATGCCCCGCGCGTCGACGCGAGCCACCTTCAATCGGATGGAATTCGTGCCGCAATCGATGCCCGCCACCAATACCGAATCCATAAGTATGCCGCCTTCTTTCCCATCTCGTTCGACATCCGTCGATACCCATATATGCTTCTCTTTTGCTCGATTGCCGAGCGCGGCCGATCGGTATGGCGACCGGTCGGCCCGTCTGACGCCTCGCCCTCTACTCCTCGGGAGCGCAGCGGCAGATCGTCGGCGAAAACTCCTGTGATACGCGCTCGAGCAGCAAGTCGCCGATCGGATTGGCGCCGGGGCCCATCACCAGGGTCTGCGCCATCAGCGCATGCAGACATTTGACGCGTACGGGCATGCCGCCCGCCGAAATACCTTCGATATGATCCTCGTCGTCCCCCAAACGGACGGCCAGTTCATGACGGAACGCCAGATATAGCTCGTGCGCGCGTTCGTAGGCGGCGCGGATCGTCTCATCCGAGGACAGCAGGTCGTTATATTCCTGCATGATGCCGTCCGCCTCCACATGCGAGGCGGCTTTGACGGCTTCAGGACCCGTCAGATAGCAGGTGGTCGGGAACGGAATGCCACCGGGCAGCAACGGTCGGGTGACGACGGCCAGCGGCCGGCCGCACACGCATCGGGCACCCACGCAGACCATACCGCGCGGATAGCGGCCCAGCTGCCGTTCCACGGTGGCGATGTCCTCGTCGCTCGCCGGCTCGGCCAGGCAGCGGTCGGCCAAGGCGGCCGCCAGCGTTTTGAGATCGCGGGTGTCGGATGCGGTCACAGTACTCCCCTTCGGTGTGGATGGATGTCTATTCGGTATCGGATGTCGCGTTCTGGCTATCGGTCGTCGTGCCGCCGGATGACGCGTCGTCCTTCGGCTCGTCCGCCTGCTCAAAGGAGTAGGCGAGCTCGCTGTACCATGGCAGGCTATTCTGTTCCGCGGAGGTGGAGGTCGACGTCGTGTCGTCCTCGTCGTCCGTATCACCGGTCACCGCCTCGGGATGCAGCACGCGCACCGCCTGCTCGCCGGGGAACACGAATCCCAATCGCTCGCGTGCCTGCGCGGTGACGTAGGCCTTGTCGTCCCAACGGGCGATATCGTCCTCCAGATCCTGCTTCTGCGCCAGCAGCGAGGACTCCTCGCGTTTGAGACCGTTGAGTTCGGCGAGATTCAGCGCATAGGTGTGGAAGGTGGATACCAGCTGGATGGTGCCCAACGCCACGATGAACAAGGAGACGAAGAAGGCGATGGGTCCCGCCCCACGATTGTTCCGGGCGGGTTTGCCTCCGGTGCTGCGCGTGCGGGTCGATTTGCTCATACGCATAAAATACCCGTCATACATGACGAACCGAACGTCCGCTCCGCACGTCATGCGCATGCTTCCAACCGGCCGGCCCGGCCCGGTATCGCACGCATAACGGAACGGGCGAGCGATCCGTCTAGGGATCCCTCGCCCGTTCGTTCGCTTACGCGGTTACGCTATGCGCACAACTCACTTGGCGATGTACTGCTTGCAGGCCTTGAAGGCGCTGTAGCCGGCGTACTTCGCGGTGGAGCCGAGCTCCTCCTCGATCTCGAGCAGGCGGTTGTACTTGGCGACGCGCTCGCCACGGGCCGGGGCACCGGTCTTGATCTGGCCGGTGTTCTTGGCGACGGCCAGGTCGGAGATGGTGGTGTCCGGGGTCTCGCCGGAACGGTGGGAGACCATGGAGGTGAAGCCGTTGGCGGTGGCCAGCTCGATGGCGTCGAGGGTTTCGGTCACGGTGCCGATCTGGTTGAGCTTGACGAGCAGGGAGTTCGCGGCACCCAGCTCGATGCCCTTGGCCAGACGCTTCGGGTTGGTCACGAGCAGGTCGTCGCCGACGAACTGCAGGCGATCGCCGAGGCGAGCGGTGATGGCCGCCCAGTCGTCCCAGCCTTCTTCCTGGAACGGATCCTCGATGGAGACGATCGGGTACTCGTTGACGAGGCCCTCGTAGAAGTCGAGCATGAAGGAGGCGTCGCGGTCGTCGCCCTCAAAGTGGTACTTGCCGGTCTCCTTGTTGTAGAACTCGGAGGAGGCGACGTCGAGGGAGATGCCGATCTGCTTGCCCGGCTCGTAGCCGGCGGCCGCGATGGCGTCCATGATGTAGTTCAGAGAGTCCTTGTTGGACTTCATCTTCGGAGCGAAGCCGCCCTCGTCGCCCAGACCGGTGGCCAGGCCTTCCTTCTTCAGGACGGACTTGAGGGTGTGGTACACCTCGACGCCGGCGCGCAGGGCCTCGGAGTAGGTCTCGAAGCCGTACGGGGAGATCATGTACTCCTGGATGTCGGTGGCGAAGTCGGCATGGGCGCCGCCGTTCATGATGTTCATGTTCGGCACCGGCAGGATGTGGCCGTTGGTGCCGCCGAGGTAACGGTACAGCGGCATCTCGGCGGATTCGGCCGAGGCATAGATGGCGGCGAGGGACACGCCGAGGATGGCGTTGGCGCCCAGACGGCCCTTGTTCGGGGTGCCGTCGAGCTCGATCATCAGATCGTCGAGGGCGCGCTGGTCGGAGGCGTCCATACCGATGATCTTCGGAGCGATCTCCTCGTTGACGGCCTTGACGGCGTCCAGGACACCCTTGCCCTTGTAGACGGCCTTGTCGCCATCGCGACGCTCCCAGGCCTCGGCCTCACCGGTGGAGGCGCCGGACGGGACCAGGCCCTTGCCCAGAGCGCCGTCTTCGGTCTCCAGATAGACCTCAACGGTCGGGTTGCCGCGGGAATCGAGAATCTGACGCGCGTACACGCTTTCAATTGCTGCCACAACTACTCCTTAAAACGGTTGTGTTTTGATGACAACCCTTAGCCTAGTGCGCTTTATGGACGTTGTGAACAACACGCCCGAAAAAGCATGTGAGCGCTCACAATACAATGGCCGCACCGGATATGCCCCTATGGCACACCCGATGCGGCCGCAATATGTCGCGAGACAACCGCAATCCCCGAAAGCTCCGTATGACGCAGGGCTCGGGCCGGACTCAGTCGCCGATGATCGCGCCGACGATGCCGGAGACGATCGCCATGACCAGAGAGCCGAGCACGGCCCACCAGAAACCGTCGATGGCGATGCCGAAGCCGAAGATCGACACCGACAGCCACGAGGCGAGCCGCATGAACAGCACGTTGATGATCAGCGACACCAGTCCCAGGCTCAGGATGGAGAACGGCAGCGCCAGCAGATGCACGATCGGTTTGATCGAGGCGTTGATCAGCGCCATGAACAGCGCGAATCCGCCCACGGCGAACAACGTGTTGTCGCCGATCGGCCGCATGCCGGGCAGCAGCCACACCATCACGCCGGCGGCGATCGTCAGAGTAATCCATTGCGCGATAAAACGTCCCATACCCACCATTCTTGCAGATGGCACGCCCCGACGTCCTCGTCCGCGCGGATGAGTCCCGCGGTGGACAAGGATATATCGGGGGCGGAGCAGGACGTCGTGCGGAGCAGGACGTCGGGCGGACGAGGGCCCGCGGCGGCGTCAGAAAAGGGATCCGCCGAGCGGCGAAGAGGGCGTGGGACGCTCGTCGAGGGCGGCCACGTCGGCCGGATCGGCGGCGTAGAAGCGGCGCAGGTCGGCCGTGAACTTGGCCAGGCTCGCTTCGGCGCTGTACAGCATGTGTCCGGCCGGATAGTAGGCGAACGCGATGTTGCCTCGCAGCGGCTTGGGCAGTCCCAGATGGTCGATGTCGTATTCGGTCTGCCCGAATGGCGTGCACAGGTCGTAGACGCCGTTGGCCACCAGCACCTTCAAAGTGTGTTGGTGCGTGATCGCGGCGGCGAGATCGGGCACGACGTTCGGGAACGGGATGTTCGACCCCCATGAGGATTTCGTCATGGCCGGCTGCTTGTGCCACCAGACCCACCCCTTGCCGGGCTCCGTGGCGTCCCAGTCGAAGTCGGCGAATCCCCGGCGTTCCGCCTCGCCGTCCCAGCCGAGCTCGTCGCGCAGGTAGGCGTTGGCGAGGCTGGAATAGGCGGGGTCGAGGAAGGCGTCGTCCACCACGAAGGTCTCCTCGTCGTTCATGCGGTCGAGGTCGTAACCGGCCACGCGGCCGTCATAACGGCCCACGATGCGGTCCTCGCCGCGCAGCAGCGTCTTGCGGAAGCGCATGTCGACCACACGCAGATCGGAGTCGGCGACATAGCGCGGGTCCAGGCCGGTCAATTCGCCGTAGCGCTCCGCCACGCGCCGTTTCTCCTCCTCGTCCAGCGAGGCGCCGGCGGCCAGGGCGAGACGCAAAGGTCCGTTCGCGAACGCGCGGGCCTGCCGCAGATGGTCGGCGAGTTCGACGCCCTCGCCGGCGCGCCCGTGGTAGTGGGCCACCGCGGCGTAGGTCGGGAAGTATCCGACGTAGAACTGGTCGGAGGTGTCGAGCGTGAACGCGTAGTCGAGGATGTTGGAGACGAGCACCAGACCGTTGAGCGCGACGCCGTCCTGCTGCAGACGGTAGGCGAGCGCCGCGCCGCGCGTGGTGCCGTAGGATTCGCCGAGCACATACTTGGGGGAATTCCAACGACGGTGTTTGCTCAGGTATTGGCGGATGAACGCGCTGAAGCCCGCCACGTCGCCGTCCACGCTCCACAGTTCGGGCTTGGCCGTCTCGAGGATGGCGGAGAAGCCCGCGCCGGCCGCGTCGATGAACACGAGGTCGGAGTCGGGCAGCAGCGTGTGCGCGTTGTCCGCGAGCGCATAGGGCGCCGCGGGCACGGGGGCCGCGTCGGGCACGTCGATGCGTTTGGGGGCGATGGAGCCCATAAGCAGGAACGTCGTGGATGAGCCGGGACCGCCGTTGAAGATGAACGTCACCGGGCGGCGAGGGTCGATCGCGCCGGTTTCGGGGTCCACGGCGTTGAACGCCGCGTAGAAGATGCTGGCGGCGGGTTTGACCTTCGCCGTGTCGATGTTCAACGTGCCGAGGGTCGCGTCGTACGTCCATTCGCGTCCGTCGAGCGTGATCGTATGGCGGGTGGTGATCTCGCGCGGATCGGGCAGTCGGCCCCGGTTGGCACCGTCGCCCGCAGGTGCGGATTCCTGGGCGTTCACGGTGTTCTTGTCGTCGGTCATCGGCGTCTCGCCTCCTCGTCGTTTGGATCCTGGACATCCCGTCTTCGGGAATCCGCCTTGGTTCTCCAACCATAACGCGTGCCGTGGCTCGCGTTATCCGCGACATGCGCAGCGGATGGCGCGAGCCGAAAGGAATATCACCGACACACGCCTATGCCGGCGTCACCTCGACGAGTTCCGGGGCGCGATGTGTGGAGAAACGGAACATCAGCGCGGCGAGCACGACACCGGCCAACCCGACGCCCAGCAGTACCGTCATGCTGGAGGGGAAGGCGTGCAGATACGCTTCGGACTGGCTCATGCCTTGGGCCATATTGGCCGCGCTGGCCTCGGTGATCAACGTGCTGGCGACCGCCGTGCCGATCGCGCCGGCCAGCTGCTGGATGGTGTTCATCGCGGCCGAACCGTCGGCGTTCATGCGGGCGGGCAGCTGGTTGAGCGCATGCGTCTGGTCGGGCACGAGCACGAAGCCCGATGCGGCCATGAACAGGGCGTAGGAGACGGCCACCACCCATTCGGTCTGTCCGCCGAACGCCATCATCACCGCGTCCATCGCGCTTACGCCAAGAAAGCCGCAGATGATGAATTTGGGTGGGAAGTGGTTCTTCAGCGCGCTGCCGATCAACGGCGCGGAGACGGCGCCGATAACCGCTCCCGGCAGCAGGATCAGCGCCGCGAGCATACTGGTCTGTCCGAAGCCGCGCTGCAGCAGAATCGGCAGCATGAAGTTCAGACCGAGCACGCCGCCTGAGCTCATGATGAGGATGAGCATGCCGAGGCTGAAGCCCGGATAGGAGAACACGCGCACTTCGATAAGCGGATGCTCCATCTTGAGCTGCGCCACGGCGAACAGGGCGAGAAGAACGACGCTGACCGCCAGGGTGGCCCAGAAACGCCAGTCGCCGTTCCATTCGCTGTAGAAGCTCACCGCCACGATGAGTCCGGACAGGCCGAGGGCGACCACCAGCAGCGAAGGAACGGAGATGTACCCCTGCTCCCCCTTGCGGATGTCGGGCACGGTGGCGACGCCGAGCGCGAAGGAGAGCACGAGGAACGGAAGCATCGCGTAGAAGATCCAATGCCAGTCGAGGTATTCCATCACCACGCCGCCGTACACGGGGCCGATGGCGGGGGCCGCGCAGGTGACGAGGCTGACGAGGCCGAGCATCATGCCGCGTTGTTCAAGAGGCGCCTTCTCGAGGATGATGTTGGTCAGCAGCGGCAGCGAGATGCCGGTTCCCAACGCCATGACCAGTCTGGCGGCGAGCAGCATCGGGAAGCTCGCCGCCACCGCGCCGAGCAGGGTGCCCGCGGTGAAAATGGCCACCGCCGTGACGAACAGCGTTTTGGTCGAGAAGGTGCGCACGAGGAACGGCGAGGTGGGGATCGACACCGACAGCAGCAGCAGGTAGCCGGTGGTGAGCCACTGCACGACGGATGCGGAGATGGAGAATTCGGTCATCAGCGTCGAATACGCGATGTTGAGGCTGGTCTCCGAGAGGATGCCGAGGAACGTGAGGATCGCGAGCGCGACCACCACGACGACGAGTTTGCTTTCGACGGCCCGTTTGCCGCCGTTGGGAGTGGGTTGGACGGAGCCGTCCGTTCGGTTGGTTGTCATAGTGATAGATGAAGCCCTTTATGTTCGATGTGATTGCGATGGGTCGGGTCGGCGCTTGCGTGCGCCGACCGGTATGCCGGATACGTGGGCCTGTCTGGCCGTCGCGCGGCATGCGGAATCGCTTTAGTCGAACAGGTCCGACATGGGGACCAGTTGGCGGGGGTTCTTGCTGTTCATCGGTTCCCTACTGTACGCACCCGCCCGAATATCGACGACACGCGCCGTCTTCGCCTAACACGAAGGCGTGTTTTATCGTGACGCATACAAGTGTTATTGACAAACGATAAATTTGCGAGCATACTGGATTTATCGACAAACGATAACACCATCATCGTCGATGGACACCTTACCGAGGAGGCCATCATGGCCAACGAACCGCGCACAACCGTAAAGCCCGACGGAACGACGGCACGCCTGCGTGCGTTCAACCGCATCGCATGGGTCATCGCCGTCATCGCACAGATGCTGATGTGGATCGCGGCCGCGACGACCGCGGCGATCGGCGTCATACTCATCGTCGCCGCGGCGAAACCAGACGGACCTTTCACCGTCTCCGCCGACGGCGACGCCGTTCAGACCGGATTCGACGGCTCCGACTTCCATCTCTCCATCCACCCGACCGTTCTGGACACGACGTTCAACGCCGTCCAAAGCGAGCGATCCATCGAATGGTTGAATCTCGCGCTGGCCTTGACCGCGGCCATCGCCATCTACACGCTGTTCGCGCTTACCTTGCGCGAGGTCGCGGGCATGTGCCGAGACCTGAGCGGTTGGGCCGAAAACCGCCCGGAAGGCACGCCGTTCATCGCCTCCATCACACAACGGCTCCGGCGCGCGGGATGGTTCATGATCGCGGCCCCGCTGGCCACATTCATCCTTGGCGCGACCGCCATCCTCGTCACCGACCGCGGCGCCAGCGTCTCCGTCGGATCCAATGCGATATGCGTGATGGTCGGATTCATCCTGCTGACGTTGGCGCATGCGTTCGACTATGGGTTCCAGTTGCAGACGGAAGTGGACGGGCTGCTATGAGCGGGTCTCGTGAACCCGGAGCGGCGACCGCTCGCGACTCCGCGCAATCCCCCGGCATCGCGAGCGACGCCGCAGACGCCGGAAACGCGACCGGCCGCATCGTCCTGCGGCTCGACCGGATGATGGTCGAGCGTGGCCGGTCGTTGAACTGGTTGGCCGAGCAGGTGGGCATCACGAACGTGAACCTCTCGAAGATCAAAAACAACCGGGTCAGTGCGATCCGCTTCTCCACGCTTGCCGCGATCTGCGAGGCCTTGGACTGTCAGCCCGGCGACATCCTCGAATACGAGCGCGACTGATGCACCCACGCCGCCCCTCGCGCAGGTAACGCACACGCGGTTTCGTCGGCGGCACGCGCTCACGCCGCCGGCGTCGCCATGCCGGCCGAGCCGCCCATCGCCTCGACAAGCCGGCCGAACACCATGTCGCCGTCCCCCACCGATTCCATGACGGACAGCAGACGTTCGGTCATATCCCGCGGACTGGACGGCATCTCGTTGCTCACCCATTTGAACACCACGGCGGACACGCCGCCCAGCTGGTACATCAGCATGTCGCTGCCGAAGCTGTCGGAGGCTTTCGACAGGTCCTTCGGGAACGACTCCATCCCCGCGACCGCGTCGAGCAGGGCGTCCTGCAACGCCAGCATCATCGTGCCCCTCGGCACCGAAGCGACCAACGCGATCACGTCGTCCTTATGCGCGTACAGCGTCTCGAACACCAATTCGACGGCGCGGCGACGGCCGAGCCCTTCGCGTTCGCGCACGAACGCGGCGCGATAGTCGGCGAAGATCATGGAGAGGTAGCGGCTGACGACGGCGTCCTTCGATTCGAAATTCCTATAGAAGCTCTGCCGCGACACGTCGGCCTCGCGGGTCAGGTCGCTCACGCTGATCGACGCGTACGGCACGGTCCTCAGCAGTTTCAACAACGCCTGGGTGATCCAACGGCGGGTCCTCTCCGACTGCTTGTTGACGCGATGTTCCATAGCTCCTCATTTCTCATGGACGGCTTCATCGTACACGATGTCCGGGTCAAGTGTATTATCTGTTACAGCTGTAACACCTGCTACATATGTATCCTATCGTGGAAAGAAGTGACATGCATACGATTCTGCAGATCTACAAGCGCGATCTGCGCCGGCTGATCACCCAGCCACTGACGCTTGTTCTGGCGTTGGCGCTGGGCGTGGTCGGCGGCGCATACGGCTGGATATGCATCGTGGTCAACCACGACCCCTACGGCAACACCGGCAATCTCAAGGTCGCCGTGTCCAGCGAGGACACCGGCGCCGAGATCTCGGGCATGGGCGAGCTCAATCTGGGCAGCCAGCTCATCGAATCGCTCGAGACGAACGACAATATGGACTGGCAGTTCGTCGACGCCGACACCGCCGTCGAAGGCGTGGAATCCGGCGAATACTACGCCGCGCTCGTATTCCCCGAGGACTTCAGCGCCAATATCGCCAGCCTGCTGACCTCCGACGCCAAGCCCTCGCAGATCGAGTACTACGTCAACGAAAAGGTCAACGCGGCCTCGCCACGCATCACCGACAGCGTGGCCTCCACCTTGGAGCAGACCATCAACGAGCAGTTCGCATCGCAGATCAGCGGCGTGGTCGCCGAACTCATCGCCAACCTCTCCGACCAGACCACCGACGCGATCGACCAGTCGCAACAGGACGGACTCGCGCAGGTGGATGACGCCACGGCCAAACTGCAATCCGCGATCGACGGACTGGACGAGGCGTCCGACTCGCTGGGCTCGGCGCGGGAACAGGTCTCCAACGCGAAAACCTCACTATCCGATCTGACCGACGCCATCGACTCCAGCCAGAGCAAGCTGTCGGCGTCCACCACCCAGCTCGGCCAGCTGCGTACGACCTCCAGCTCCACGCTCTCCTCCCTCTCCTCGACCGCGGCCCAAGGCGGCGTGCTGCTGGGTCAGGCGGCGGGCGGACTCGGTCTGGCCGCGGGACAGGCGAACGCGGGACTCCAGCAGGCGAGCGGACAGTTGGACGCGGTGATCGAAAGCGCGCAGAACGTGTCCGACGACTATACGGCCCTGCTCACCGCGATCAAACAGTCGTCCGCCGCAGGCAACGACACCGTCTCCAAGCTCATCACCAAACTCGAACAACAGAACGCGGACTATCAGCAGGCGATCGACTCGCTGCGGACCGTCAGCGGCGATATTTCCACCACCTCCAGTGCGGTGAGCGGCGCCGTATCCACCGGCACGTCGGCGATTCAATCGGGAATCGACTCCGCGTCCGACGCCAGCCAGACGATCGGATCCACCGCGATCCCCCAACTGTACGCCGGACTGGACTCCTACGCACAGATGTCCACCGAACTCGCCGTGGCGCTCGGCTCGCTGCAGCAGGTCGGCGAGCAGGGCGAGGCGACGCTCGACCAGCTCGATTCCACACTGGCGTCCGTCTCCTCCACACTGACCGCCACCGCGCAGTCGCTGGGCGACGCCCAAAGCGATCTGAGCGCCGCCTCGACCGACCTGCACGCGCTGCGAAGCTCGGAAGTATACGCCCAGCTCGAAGCGCTTTCCGGCCTGGACGCCGACGCGCTCGCCGACTTCGTCGCCTCCCCCGCCACGCTTGAGACCACGACGTTCTACGCCGTGGAGGACTACGGCTCGTCGGTGGCGCCGATGTACACCAATCTGGCGTTGTGGGTGGGCGCGTTCGCCACCGTGCTGATCTTCCGCGTGGAACCCGACGACGAAGGCGTCGACTCCATGACCGTCACCACGGGCTTCCTGGGACGCTGGCTGTTCTTCGCCACCGTCGCGCTGCTGCAGTCGGTGATCATCGCCGCCGGCGACCTCGTCATCGGCGTGCAGACCACCACCGCGCTGGGGCTGTTCGCCACATGCGCGCTGATATCGGTTTCGTATGTGAGCATCATCTACGCGCTGACCGCCGCGTTCACGCATATCGGGCGCGGACTGTGCGTGCTGCTGCTGGTGCTGCAGATCTCCGGCTCCTCCGGCATGTATCCGATCGAGATGATGCCCGAATTCTTCCAGCGGATCTACCATGTGCTGCCTTTCACCTACGGCATCAAAGCCATACGCGAGATCGTCGGAGGAATGTACGGCATGAATTACGTGAAGGCGATCGCGCCCATGGCCGCCATAGCCGCGGTGGTGATGGCGCTGGTGGTCGCGCTGCGGCCGTGGACGAACCATCTGACCGAATACTTCAACCGGGAGATGCTCGCCACGGGACTCATCGTGGGCGAGGAGTTCTCCGTGGCCGGGCGCGGCGAGCATCGCACGATCCGCATATTGGTCGGCACGCTCGCCGAGCGGCAGGAGCACCAGCGCAGGCTGCGCGAACGGCACCAGCGCTATATGGACCGCTATCCCAAGATGCGCCGCGCCGCCATCGTGGCGGGCGTGGTGGTGCCGGCGATCCTGGCCGTGTTCTCGGTGACCAGCGAGGAGAAGGTGGTCATGCTGTCGCTGTGGGTGGCATGGATGCTGGTCATCATGCTCGGCTTCGTCGCGCTCGAGTATTTCCACGGCAAGTTCGAACGCCTGCTGCGCGAGGAGAACGATATGGAGACGACGGCCGAACTGGGCCTCGCCTGGACGGAAGGACAGTGATATGAGGACGATCTGGAACATCATCGCCACCGACGTGCGCGCCCTGTGCTCGCGCACCGCCAGCGTGCTGTTCATCATCGCGCTGTGCGTGCTGCCTTCGGCGTACAGCTGGTACAACATCATCGCCTGCTGGGATCCGTACGGCAACACCGGCAATCTCAAAGTGGCGGTGTCCAGCGACGACGAGGGCTACGACGGCGAACTGACGCCGATGATCATCTCCATCGGAGACAACATCATCTCCTCGCTGCGCGGCAACGACGATTTCGACTGGCAGTTCGTCAGCACGGACGACGCCATCGAAGGCGTGAAATCCGGCGACTACTACGCGGCGATCGTCATTCCCGAAAGCTTCAGCGTGGACATGATGACCATGTTCTCCGACGACGCCACCCACGCCGCGCTGAACTATTACGTCAACGAGAAGGAGAATCCGCTCGCGCCGACCATCACCGATTCGGGGGCGAGCAGCGTGCAGACGCAGATCAACGACACCTTCGAAACGACCGTCGCCGACACCGCTTTCTCCCTGATCTCGTCGCTGTCCGACTACGCCGACAAAGACAGCACACGCAACGCCATCGCCTCCATCAGCGACGGCATGTCGAGCACGGCCGCGGATCTTCGGCAAAGCGGCGAAACGCTGGGCACCTACGCCGATGCCGTGCGGTCCGCGAAGGCGCTGATCGAGTCGTCCGAGGATCTTCTTGGATCCACCGGCACGGCGTTGTCCGAGGCGAAGGACGCCATGAACACCGCGGGCGACGGGTCGGCCTCGCTGCAGGATTCGCTGGAATCGGCCAGTTCCGCGATCTCGACCGCCATCGCCGGCAGCGCGGAAGGCTATCAGTCGGCCGCAAGCAGCGTGGAGACGGCCTACGCGACCATCGATGAGAGCATGGCGGACGCCGCGCAGCTGTTGCGCGACCAGGCCAGCGCCGTCGACGAACAGATCAGCGCCTACCAGCAGATGCGCGACACGCTCGCCGGACTATCCGACTTGGACGACGCGACATTGCAATCGCTGCTGGGCAGGTTCGACGACGCCATCGCACGTCAGCAGTCGCTGAGCGATTCGCTGAACAGTGCGGCCGACAGCGTCGAGACGCGGCGAGAAGACGCGTCGGCCAACAAGGACGAGGTCGAAACCCTGCTCCAGCAGGCGACCGACAGCATCACCGCGCTGCAAAACGAATACGACGACACCGCCAAAAGCGCGATCGACTCGATGTCCGCTGACCTGTCGTCCGCCATCGCGAAAGGACTGTCCGCCTCGTCGAATCTCGACGCGCTCGACTCGCTGTCCGGCGCGACCGGCGACATGACCACGAAACTCGATGAGATCGAGGCCACGATCAGCGAGGCCCAAGCCAAGCTCGGCACCGCGGCCACCGAGCTCGAACAGCACAGCCAGGACATCGATGACGCCTTGTCCAGCGGAGACGCCGACACGCTGCGCGAGGTCATCGGCACGGATGCCAGCGTGCTCGCCAGCGCGTTGGTGACGCCGGTGTCTCTGGACCGGCACGCCATCTTCGCGTCCGAGAACTTCGGCTCGTCGATGACCCCGTTCTACGCGGTGCTCGCCATCTGGGTGGGCGCGTTCCTGTCGACCAGCGCGATACGCATGTCGCTCACCGAGGAACGTATGGAGGAGCTGAAGCGCCGACGCCATGGCAAGCCGGTTCCCTCGCCGCTGCTGTTCCTTGGCCGATACGGCGTGTTCATGCTGATCTCGCTGGCCCAGACGCTGATGGCGTGCGCGGGCATCATCTGGTTCCTCAAGGCCCAATGCGAGCATCCGGCGCTGCTGCTGCTCGGCGGGGCGGCGACCTCGATCCTGTTCTCCGCCATCACCTACACGTTGGTCGCCATTTTCGGCAATATCGGCAAGTTCTTTGGCGTGCTGCTGCTGATCCTGCAGCTCAACGGCAGCAGCGGTTCGATGCCCGTCGAGCTGATGCCGCAGTGGGTGCAGGCGGCGTATCCCTATCTGCCCATCACGCACGCCATCCGCCTGTTCCGTTCGGCGATGTTCGGCATCTACGACAACGACTACTGGAAGGAGCTCGGCATACTGCTCGCGGTCGCGGCGCTCGTGCTGGCGGTGGGCGTGCTGTTCAGCGCGTTCGGCAGGAAGCTCTCCGAAGGTATGGAACGCATGATGAAAGGCAACGCGCTGTTGGCCATCTAGGCACGGGCGGGCCGAGACGAAACAAGCGAAAGGCGGGCCGACGGCCGCCCGAGAGGTGTCCCTCGGACGGCCGTCGGCCCGCCTTCGATATGGCGCTATGCGTCACTTGAGATTGGTGGAGAAGAACTCCTCGATCTGGTCGAAGGGGATGCGATCGGTGCGGTCGTACAGGTCGATGTGTTCGGCGTCGTCGACCACGACCATGCGCTTCGGCTCCTTGGCGGCGGCGAAGGCGTTCTCGCTGAAGAAGCGGGAGTGGGCGCGGTCGCCGACGATGAACATGATCGGACGCGGCGAGATCTCGTCGATGAAGTCGAGCAGACGGAAGTTGAGGAACGCCATGTCGCTGGTGGTGGTGAAGCCGCCACGCGCACGCGGGTGGAAGCCGCGCTTCAACGCGTAGAAGCGGAACCATTCGGCGGTGGGCTCCTCCAGTTCGGCCGGCACCTCGTCAAGCGGCTGGTCGGGGAAGTAGGGATTGTATTCGGGATAGCCGTTTTCGGCGTCCACCCAACGCTGACGGGCCAGCTGCTCCTTGCGTTCGGCGATGGCCTGCGCGTCCAATCCCAAACGCGCGGCGGCGGTCATGTCATACATGGAGGCGGTGGCGACGGCCTTGATGCGCGGGTCCATCTGCGCGGCGGACAGGGCGAAGCCGCCCGAACCGCAGATGCCGATCACGCCGATGCGCTCGCGGTCCACGAAGTCCTGCAATCCCAGATAGTCGACGCCGGCGCTGAAGTTCTCGGTGAACAGATCGGGAGACGAGACGTGGCGCGGCTCGCCCGAGGACTCGCCCATATGGCAGGGGTCGAAGGTGAGTACCACGAAGCCGCGCTGGGCAAGCTCGTTCGCGTAGACGCAAGGCCCCTGCTCCTTGACGCCGCCGTAGGGCGCGCCGACGATGATCGCCGGCAGTTTGGCGGAGCGGTCGGCGTCCTTGGCGACGTACAGGTCGCCGGCGAGCGTGTATCCATAACGGTTGGGATAGGCGACATGCGTGCGCTCCACGGCGTCGCTCAACGGTGCGATGTAATACTCTTCAGCCATTGCAATCCTCATCTTTCTGCATATGGTTTGGCTTGATATGCAGGTATTACATCACTCCGCCACTCCCATATCAAATGTCTATCGCATATGGGAATCCATTCAGTTTCCCTATGGAAGGATCATGACCTCAGGCAAAGCTCGCCTTCATACGCGAGCACACAATCTGTTGGACGTATCCGAAAACAGTCACCCCATCGCGATATACCGAGTGTTGCGGGCACTACCGACACGTTTCACAAGACCCAGCCGGGTCATCGCATTCAATATGTCACGCGCACGACGTTGCTTAACGCCCAGCAACACCTCCGCCTGCGCAACGGTTATTTCCTCATGGGCATCAAGATAATCCAAAACCAATTGCCTTTGGCGAGAGGATTTATCCGGCACTTTCCCAACGGAATCCGGCACTCTCCCAACGGAATCCGGCACTCTCCCAACGGAATCCGGCACTCTCCCAACGGAATCCGGCACTTTCCCAACGGAATCGTATGACTCCGCTCCAATCTGAGTATTCCACGGCACCTGCAGTTGCGCGACGAACACATCTCCCTCGTGAAGATACGGAACGGCGCCGGAGTAAAGAGCGGAGTACTTCGTGAGCTTCCTCGTGCCGCTGCCCAATTCATCCGCACGTCCAATCTGATGGAAGAAATCCGCGATGGTCGGGTTCTTCGGAGTAGGTTCGAAATTCGAAAGCGTGACCTCTCCCTCGAACATAGCCCTGCTTGCGTTCTCAGTGCGAATGCCGTTCTTATCAATGATGAGTTTGGCGATGAATGGATTCGCGTATTCACGATGAATCAGCATGTTCGACACCAGTTCTCGACATATGATGTCACGCGCACTGACAGTCACATCACCTTCAAGAATAAACGGGTCTGGCAGATGCTGCTTGGCGAATTTCATGAGCATGTCATAGGCTTCCACCAGATTTGTTTTGACGATAAGTCTGTCATCGTAACGGTCCGTATCGCGCAAACGAACAATGGCATCGGTTTTGTATGCAGGGCAAATATCTGAAATCAATTCATCCGTTCCCAACAACATCGCCGCAGCAAGCGTGAAACCCTCAGCGCCGGTTGACCGGTCCTTGCCATACAACTTCGCCGAGCGCAGAAACTCTTCATCATTCAAACGCAGCCACGGATGGTCACTGTTCCGCGCCTCAATAAGGTCCCTCACCAGATGAAGCGTATCCAATCGCAAATCATCCATGCCAATATAAGGATAAATGCGCCGTTCCGAGTACATATTTTGCTTACGCATGTACATCATCATGATCTGCGAATCATCTCGAACACGTACATCCGCATCTCCTCGGCGGTCAAACACTTCGCCTTTGAAGCGATAGATCGAGGGCCCAATCGGAATCCACAATCGAAGAACTATGCCTTGTTCCGTTTCGACGCGTTCGAACTCGACGGATGGCGTGGCATTGAATGTATTGGGATTGCTGATGACATTGGCGATATTACGTTCGATTTCACGTATCTGGCCCGCATCGACGCCAAGAATACTGCCATTATCATCCACGCCTAAGAAAACACTGCCGCCTTGGCGATTGGCAAACGAACAAATCGTTTCAAATGTGTCTCGTTCCGGCCGCGAGCCACACCTTTTAAACTCGGTGGAGATATCTTCTCCTCGAGAAAGCGCTGCATAAAGTTCCTGCGGAGTCATGTCTTCCACTTTTCTCTATCGAATGGACAGATTCAAGCACGCCCGTTCCAGGGTCATGGAAAATCGTCAATAATTACCAATATGACGATTCATCACCGTTTGAGGGCGGCGAGGTATTCCTTGCGGTCAGATGGGATGCGGCGGGATTCGCGGGCTTTCTGGATGCTTTTGTTGTGGGTCCAATCATCCAAACGCAACTCGGGCGGCGCATCGGGCTGGAACACGGTAATGGCGGCGTCCCACTGCTTGGCCAGGGCCGTGGCGCAATACCAGGCGCGGGCCATATTCACGTAGTATTCCGTCGAACGAATACCCGCCACCACCGCCAATTGATCCGGGCGGAAACGCGGGTCATCAAGAAAATCCGTCATCAAGGTATCCACAGCGTAGCGCACGACATAGGTGCGCTCGTCGGCGGCCCACTCGCGCAATTTGGTTTCGATGACGTCGGCATCGGCCTTCGCGGAACGGAACGCCTTCACCGATATCGCATCGCATACGGCCCAATTGTCCACGAACGGCAGAAATCCATCCAACATATCGAACGCTTCGTCCGTCGTGCGGGCGGTCATGCCGATCAGCAACGCGTGCAGCATGTTCTCTTCGAATACGGTATGGGGAAGATCGTCCATGAATTCAGCGACCACCGACAAACCGTTGGCTTTGTCGGCCGCCAACAGTTCTTTCGCATACGCGCGAAGTTGAGGGATCCGCACACCCAGCATCGTCGACAAGTCGATATTCGGGATCAGCTTCGCATTGAACATGCGATACTTCTCATCCGCCATCCCCCGCAGATCAGCAAGAACATCTCCACTCGTCACTGCCATCCCGTTCCTACTCCATCGCCATTGATTGAATATCTTGAGGCTATCACGGAGTCAAACCAGCGATATCAGCGATACATGCGCAGAAGGAAGCGAATGGCGCACTTCACGGCCCACGCTGTCATCGGCACAGTCCCATACAATGGGCTTGGATGCACGATGCCGTGCGACACGGAAGCCCATGCGAGGAGAAGCCATGCCGTTCGATTACAAGAAGGAATATAAGGGCCTGTATCAGCCGAAAACCAAGCCGGCGATCGTCGAGGTGCCGCGCATGAGCTTCGTGGCGGTCGAAGGCAAAGGCGACCCAAACGAGGAGGGTGGCGATTACCAGACCACGCTACAGCTGCTGTACGGCATTTCGTTCACCATCAAAATGAGCAAGATGTCCAAGAATCCCGATGACCGGATCGACGGTTATTTCGACTACGTGGTGCCGCCGTTGGAAGGCTTGTGGTGGATGGCCGACGACAGCGCCGAAGACGGTATGCTGGCCGGCGTCGACTATTCACGCAAATCCGATTTTCACTGGATCTCGATGATTCGACTGCCCGAATTCGTCACGCCGGACGTGTTCGAGCATGCGCGTGAGCGGTTCGCGGCCAAACATCCCGATGCGGATATCTCACGCGCGTTCCTGTTCGACTTCGACGAGGGCACCGTCGCGCAGGTCATGCACAAAGGTCCATACGACGACGAGCCCGACACCATCGCCGCCCTTGACGACTACGCCACCGAACAGGGGTACACGCTCGACTTCAGCGTCTCACGCCACCATCACGAAATCTATCTGGGCGATCCGCGCAAAGGCAAGCCCGAGAATCTCAAAACCGTAATCCGACACCCCGTGAAGCCCGTCGTATAACGCGCCCATCGGCCTTCCCTTATATAACATCCACGCAAATGGCGAAGGATGCTTCTGGAATCTTGAGGACACGCCAAAGCAACAATTCGCGTCATTGCAATCACTGCCAGATTCATCACTGCAAAACGTTTCCTGGGATTAGGCCAGTTTGGCGAACATACGCGTCGAATCCCGCAAGCGAGAGAATCCAAAATGCTTATAGAATGAGGCGGCATCATCGTCCAACGGATCGACGATCAAGGCTCGCGCACCAATCTGCGATGAGGCAGCCATCGCGCGCTCAACAGCGTCCAACAACAGACGCCAACCCAGCCCCTGCCCTTGGTAGCGCTCGTCAATGGCAAGCATGCCCAAAAGAATAACCGGAATCTGTTCCGGCGTATTACGCGCCAACCATCCGCCGTGCACATCACCCCGATTCACGGAGTTGGCCGACAGCGAATAAAAGCCAGCCAGGTTCCCACACTCATCGTGCGACACGTAGGTGACGGCGGTACCGCGGTTGAGCGCATTGAATGCATGGTTCATCAGCCATTCATCCAACAACCGCTTGCCCGAGTGAAAACCGGATACATCGTCCGCCAGTTCGATTCGCCTTGGCGCTGTGAACCTCACAGCCATTCCGGATCTCGCCTCAACAACTCCCGCATAGCCTTCGGCATAGGCCTCTCCAACGCTTCTTTGAATTCATCGAACGCCTTGGCCGACAAACGAACGGCAGTCTCCTCTTCGATATCACGTCGGGCGTCATCGATCAAATGGTCCAAAGCCCATTGAGTGATGGTCGTCCCCTTGAGTAATGCCGCTTTGTCGATGGTCGACCGCTGTTCGGGAGTCATCCTCATAGCCAAGCGCGACGAGCGCACCGTATCCGTTGTCACTGAAGTCATACCCACATTGTACGCCTAATAGGCGCACAATACAATTCTTTGATGTTTTATACCACCATCACGAGATCTATCTGGGCGATCCACGCAAAGGCAAGCCCGAGAATCTCAAAACCGTAATCCGACACCCCGTGAAACCCATCATGGCCGTCAACGACATACGTTTTGACGAGCCTTGCCGATGACGCAAACCAAGGGAACGGGATGGCCTCGGATGCAAAGAAGAAAAGCCCGGAACGAATTCCGGGCTTAGAGAAGAAGAAAGGAGAGAGAAGAAGGTTCAATTATCAGGAGCCTTGCGGCTCGAGGCTTGGTGAAGCTGGTATCCATATAACCGCGCCATTCTTCGAGCCATGATGTAAACGACTGAAAATATCCTGATATTCTCGACTCTTGAAGGATTTCATCCATATGGCGTAACATCCGCCGTCCATTTGCGGCCGAATCCGCATACGAGGCGAAGGCCCATTCACTCCGACAACACGCATACCACAGCAAAGGAGCCATAGATGACCACAATCAGATTGCTGTATCCGGATCATGTGAGCGGCGGGTTGGACGCCTATTATTTCGGCGCGAACCTGATGGCGCATATTCTGCCGCCCAACGCCTCGCAGCCGCTGGTGAAGGTCGACATCGCCCCGCCCGACGGCGACGAGAAGCCAGTGGACGACGGCATCTATGCCAAAGGCGAAGTGCTGGCCGGCATCAAGGACGCGATGGCGAAACTCGACGTCTCGGATCCGGACAAGATCATTACCATCGGCGGCAACTGCATGGTTTCGCAAGCGCCGTTCGACTATCTGCATGTCAAGTATGAGCATACGGGCATCATCTGGATCGACGCACACCCGGACGTGTCCACCGTGCGGGACGGTTATCCGAACGCCCACGCGATGGTGCTTGGCTCGTTGTTGGGTTATGGGGACCCCGCGCTTTCCGACCTGATGCGCGGCCCCAAATTCCAACCTGACGAGGTTCTCTACGTCGGTTTGCAGGGATTGCACGATTACCAGCAGCGATTCCTGGACGATGTGGGCGTGGATTACACGGTGCAGACCGAAGAATTCGTATCGAACGACGAAATCCGTTCGTTCATGGAACGCTTCGACCATATTCTGCTGCATCTCGACATCGACGTGTTGGACGAGCATCTGTTCCATTCCACGTATTTCGCCAATCCCGAGCTTGTGGGCGATGGTTCCGGCGGTGGGAAGATGACCATGGAGCAGTTGAGCGACATCCTGCATTGCATCACTACCCAGTCCGATGTGGTCGGCCTGACCATCGCCGAATACCTGCCTTTCGACGAATACAAGTTGCATCAGATGTTCTCGACGATTCCGCTCTTCACCGACTGACCAACCTTTAGGTGTGTGCGGACGATTCGCACCGCGCACACCTAGCCAAGGCACGCCCGCAGATAGCGGCCCGTCAGCGATTCGCCGACGGCGGCGATCCGCTCGGGCGAGCCGGTGGCAACGATGCGGCCGCCTTGTTCGCCGCCGCCCGGCCCCATGTCGATGACGTGGTCGGCGTTGGCGATCAGGTCGAGGTCGTGTTCGATGACCACGATGGTGGCGCCGCCGTCGAGCAGCCGCTGCAGCACGCCGATCAGCGTGCGCACGTCCAACGGATGCAGGCCGACTGTGGGTTCGTCGAGCACGAACAGCGAGGTGCGCTGTTTCTTGCCGAGTTCGTTGGAGAGTTTGAGCCGCTGCGCCTCGCCGCCGGACAATGAGGGCGTGTCCTCGCCGAGCGTGAGGTAGCCGAGTCCCAGATCATGCAGGGTGCGCAACGCTTTGGCGATGCGTTTGCGCGTCGCGTCGGTGCGCGTCGCGTCGGCGGGCGTTGTTCCGGCGGCGTCATGCGCGTTCGTCTTGTCGGCGGGCGCGGTCGCGTTCTTTCGTGAGCCTGCGGCGGTCGCTTGCGCAGAATCCGCCGCCCGCGGCGCACGGCCCTCAAAAACGTCCAGCAGCGCGTCGACGCTCATGGCGAGGATCTGCGGCAGCGTCATGCACCGCTCCCCCACCGCAAGCCGTATGCCGTTCACCTCGTCGCGGTAGCGCGTGCCTTCACAGGCGGGGCAGGCGATCGTCACATCCGGCAGGAACTGCACGTCCAGGTTGACGCGGCCCGCGCCATCGCATTGCGGGCAGCGCAGCGAGCCGGTGTTGTAGGAGAAGTCGGCGAGCGCGAGCCCGCGGGCGCGCGCCTCGTCGGTGGCGGCGAACGCGCGGCGCAGCAGATCCATGATGCCGCTGTAGGTGGCGAGGGTGGAGCGCACGTTGACGCCGATGGGTGTGGAGTCCACGATGCGCACCGTGTCGATGCCGGCCGCGTCGATCTCGTCCACATGTTTCGGCAGCGCGCGCCCCTCGGCCGCGGCCTGCAAGGCGGGCACCAAGGATTCGAGCACCATCGTGGTTTTGCCCGATCCGGAGACGCCGGTGACGGCGGTGAGACGCCCGACCGGAATCGCCACGTCCAACGGACGCACGGTGTGGATGGCTTCGGTGCGCATGCGCAGCCAACGCGTATCGCCGCCATGATCCGTCGCTTCCTTGCCGGACTTACGTTTGGAACGGACAGCCGACTCTCCGAAAGAGGCCTCCTCATCCGAGCCGACCACAGCCGCCGATGCCGCTCGCCGCTCGCGCACGAGAGCAGGTTCGCGCCCGTCGAGGAATCCCGCGATGCGCGAGTTCGGATCGGCGGCAATCTGCGCCGGCGAGCCTTGCGCGATGACACGCCCGCCTTCCACGCCCGCGCCGGGTCCCATTTCGATGAAATGATCGGCGGCGCGCAGCACGTTCACGTCGTGGTCGACGAACACGACCGAATTGCCGTCGCCCAGCAGGTCGCGCATCACGCCGATTAATCCCTCCATATTCGCCGGATGCAGGCCGGTGGAGGGTTCGTCGAGCACATAGAGCACGCCTGTGGTCTCGTTGCGCACGGCGCGGGCGAGTTGGGCGCGCTGGCGTTCGCCGGTGGAGAGGGATTCGCCGGAACGGTCCAATCCCAAGTATCCAAGGCCGAGCTGCACCAGTCGTTGGCCCATCTCCTCGAAGGTGTCGGCCAGCGCCTGTCCCATCGGCCGCATCTCGTCCGGCAGCCCAGCGGGCACACCGCGCACCCAGGCCAGCGCGTCCTCCAAGATCATGGCGGTGGCTTGGGCGAGGTTGATGCCGTCGATCAGCGGCCATCGGGCGGCCTCGCTCAGCCGTGTGCCGTCGCAGTCGGGGCAGGTGTGCTCGGTGACGAAGCGCATCACTCGGGCGAGGCGCTTTTCGTCGGATGCGCGTTCCAGCTCCTTGGTGACGGTCAGGCGCGCGTTGCGGAAGGTGAAGTCGAGTTCGTGCACGCCTTTCATCGATGTGACGACGATATGTTTCTTCTCCTCCGGCCCGTTGAACACGATGTCGCGTTCCTTGTCCGTCAGGTCGCGGAACGGCACGTCGGTGCGTACGCCGAATTCGCGGGCGATGTCGTTCTGCACGCGCCAGCCGAACATCTTCCACGGCAGCACCGCACCCTCGTCGATGGTGAGCGAATCGTCCGGTACCAAGGTCGTGTCGTCCACATCGCGCACCAGGCCGGTGCCTTGGCAGCGCGGACATGCGCCGGTGGAGTTGAAGGCGAGCATCTCCGCTCCCGGCGCGTCGATGCGTGCGCCGCATTCGTCGCAGAAGAACGGGGTTTCGGCGGCCACGGCGATGGTCGGCGCATGGTAATGCCCGTTGGGGCAACGATGGTGGGCCAGTCGGGAGAACATGAGGCGCAGCACGTTGAGCAGTTCGGTCATCGTGCCGAAGGTGGAGCGCACGCCGCCCACGCCCGGCCGCTGCCGTAGGGCCAGAGCCGGCGGCAGGTAGCGCGCCTCGTCGATCTGGGGGCGTTGCGCCTGCGACATGCGCCGGCGCGTGTAGGTCGACAATGCGTCGAGATAGCGGCGCGAACCCTCCGCGTAAAGCACGTCCAAAGCGAGTGAGGATTTGCCCGAGCCGGAGACGCCCGCCACGGCGACCAATCGGTTGAGTGGGATGTCCACATCCACGTGTTTGAGATTGTTCACGCGTGCGCCGCGGATTTCGATGTGATCCGCGCCGCCGATTCGTCGCCCGTCTGCCATACCGCCCTATTGTAGGCGTCAGCCGGCCCGCTAGAGGATCTGCTCCATGCCGATGCGGTAGGGTGTGAGCCCCATGCGTTCGTAGAAGGCCTGCGCGCCGGGATTGCAGGACCACACGTTGAGGGTCAGGTTGTGGCAGCCGGATTCCTTGGCGAAGGCGAGCGCATGGTGGTAGAGCGCGCTGCCGACGTGCCGGCCGCGCGCCGTCTCGTCCACGCAGATGTCGTCCACGTACAGGGTGGTGATGTCGGTGAGGATGTTGTCGTTCGGGTGACGCTGGAACTGGCAGAACGCGTAGCCGAGTATGGGTTCCGCACCCGCGGGGAGGGTAGGATCGGACGCGTTGGAGCCGCTGCCGGCACGCTTGGCCCGCGCATCGTCGCCGTTCGTCGGCTCGGCAGCAACAGGGGAATCCGCCGCCTCGTCCGTGGGTGGATTTCCGGCGACGGCCACGAAAATCGGGGTCTCATCCGAGGCGATGAGACCTGCGAGTTCGGCGGCGGTGTATTTCGTCACGCCGCCTTTGAACAGGTCCGGACGGCCCGCATGATGCACCTCCAACACCTGATGCAGCAGTCGGTCGAGTTCGGGGATGTCGGCCACGGTGGCCCTGCGGATCGTCGGTTCACTCATATCTTGCAGTGTAACGCATCGTCGGCGTCATGAGATGGGCCGCCGCGGTGCTGACGGCCCGGCCTCGCACGGCTTCGCGACCATCGCGAGTCCGCCACCGCCGAGCGGACGCCGCGGTTCTCACATCGCGCGGCCCGCCCTCGCGCAAAGGATAGCGGGCCGCACGATGAGCTCCGACGGTCAGCCGACGTGACGCTCGAAGCGTTGGAATCCGGTGATGCGGTCGATTTCGACCATAGCATCGTCGGGAATGACGAAGCCGGATGCCTTGATGTTGTTCTCCAGCTGGCTGGGTTTGCTGGCGCCGGCGATGACGCAGCTGACCTGCGGATGCTGCAGGATCCACGCCATCGACATGATGGCCAGATTGACTCCCAGCCCGTCGGCCACTTCGATCAGCCGCTCGACCATGTCGAGGTTCTCGTCGGTGAGCATGTCGTTGATCTGACGGTCGGCCTGCCATGTGGCGCGGGAGCCTTCGGGAATCGGCCGTCCTTTGCGGTATTTGCCGGTGAGCAGTCCCTGGCTCAGCGGGGAGAACGTGGTGATGCCGATGCCGAGACGGACGCACACATCCATGATCTCGTGTTCGATATACCGGTCGGCGAGATTGTACTGCGGCTGCACCACGGTGAGCGGATGCAGGCCGAGGCGTTCGATGATGCGCTGTGCCTCCTGCAGACGGGCGCCTCCCCACTCCTCGGATACGCCGTAGTAGAGGATCTTGCCTTGGGAGACGAGGTCGCTCAACGCGCGCAGCGTCTCCTCGAGGTCGCAGGTCTCGTCGAAGCGATGGCAGTAGTAGAGGTCGAGATAGTCGAGCTTCATGTTGTTCAGGCTTTGCTCGCAGCTTTCGAAGATATGCTTGCGGCTGAGCCCCCGGTCGTTGACGCCCGGTCCGGTCGGGAAATAGACCTTGGACGAGACGACCAGCTCGCGACGTGGGAACCGCGCGAGCACGTCGCCGAAGAAGCGTTCGGCCGCGCCGCCGCTGTAGGCGTCCGCGCAGTCGAAGAAATTCACACCATTGTCGAAAGCGAGATCGACGGTCCGTCGGGCGACATCCGCGGCGGCGGTGCCGTTCAGGTCGGTCACCCAGCTGCCCAACGCCACCTCGCTGACCTTAAGGCCGGATTTGCCCACATTGCGATACTTCATTGCGTCATCCTTCGTTCGTGTTGCTCTGACGCTGCCAACCTAACCACTTGAAGTAAGGTTCAACGCAAAAGCCGACACGCCGGAACGACACGGCAGGATACGACCACGGTTTCCATGCGCGATCAAACGACGAGGGACGGAGGCGTCGATGCAGGAAAGACGGGCCTCCCGGCGCAAGCCCATCCCGTCACCCGCCGATAGTCGACGATGCGACGGTGCTTCACCATCGGCAAGGACATCGGTAGGGGCATCGGTAGGCTGGTCACGGATGGAGCCGCAGACGGACGGTTCCTTGGGCAGAATTCCCGGCGAAAGGTTCCGATATGACCGGCACGCAGCGCTCTTCGACCTATAGCATCGCCCAGGTCTCCGCGCGGTTCGGCATCCCCGCGTCCACATTGCGCTATTACGAGCGCGAAGGGCTGCTCTCCGACGTGCCGCGCGACGACAACGGGCAGCGTCGTTACACCGATGCGCATCTTGCGCGCATCGAAAGCATCCAGTGCTTCAAGGAGAGCGGGCTGCCCATCGCCAAGATCCGGGAGTTCTACACGTACGACGACGATCTTGAGCACCATGTCGACGATATCATCGAGCTGGTCGAGGACCACGAGCGCGAACTCAGGCAAACCATCGCCGCGATGTGCAGAGAGCTCAGACACGTCCAACAGAAGGTGCGGTTCTACCACGGCATCAAGGACGCCGAGGAACAGGGACGCCCTTGGCCGTCATGGGAGGAGTTCACCGACTGACGGCCTGCGGCCTCACTTGCCGGGGCGTCGGTTGATGAACCAGTAGCCGAGCGCGACGAACACGGTGCCGCCGATGATGTTGCCCAAGGTCGCGGCGGAGAGGTTGTAGAGGATGGCGGTCACGGTGAGCGCGTCCACGCCGGCCACGTTCGAGCCGAATCCGAGCAGTTTGCAGATAAGGCCGATCGGCAGGAAGAACATGTTGGCCACGCAGTGTTCGAAGCCCATCGCCACGAAGCCGGAGATCGGCAGCAGGATGCCGAGCACCTTGTCCCCCACGGAGCGCGCGGAGAAGCCGACGCGCACGGCGAGGCAGACGAGGATATTGCACAGGATGCCGCGCACGAACAGCGTGCCCCAGTCGGGCGTGACCTTCGCGACGGCGGTGGCGACGGCCGTCTCCCCCACAAGCCCGTCGTTCAGCCCCATCGTGCCGGCGAGGGTGATCAGCGCGACCAGCAGCAGTCCGCCGGCGAGGTTGCCGAACCAGACGATCACCCAGTTGCGCAGCATGGCCGGCCAGGAGATGCGCCGCGACGCCAAATCGGAGGCCATCAGCGAATTGCCGGTGAACAGTTCCGCACCGCAGCACAGCACGAGCACGAGTCCCATGCAGAACGCGAGGCCGCCGACGAAGCGTTTCGGCCCCCAGCTCATGGCCGGGTCGGAGGTGACGATGAGGTAGAACAGCGCGCCGAAGCCGATGAACGAGCCGGCGAACATCGCGGAGACGAAGGCTTTCGCCCCGGTCAGGCGGGTTTTGTGCACACCTGCGGTTTTGACGGCCTCTTCGGTTTCGGCCGGGGTGAGCGCGTTGATGTTGATGATGGGGGTCGTCATCGTCCGTCCTCCGTCGTCGGATGCGTTGTTCGGGGTTTTGCCGTCCAATAGCTTACATTCCCGCCATTCGTGGCACGCCAACGGCTTGAAAATCCGGAAGAGGCCAAGGACGAGCTCTCATGCAGCCGATTACGGTGCACGCGTTGCAGGTCCGCGATGTCGTTACGCGATTCCCGCACTCACAATTCGACCGATTGTGATGCGCACATTGCGGGGGGGGGCGTTCTGTGGGACAATGGATGTGGGGTTTCATTCATCGTCGAATTCAACACCCGAGAAGGAGAAGAATCATGAACAACACACGTATACTTCGCGCCGTCGCATCAATGACGGCCGTTCTTCTGGCATGCACGGCCCTGACGGCGTGCAGCGAGACCGACACGTTGGGCCAGACGTGCGCCGGAGCGGATCGGAGCCAACAATATGATTGGCCATCGTATAACTCCATCGAGGCCATGTCCGAAGCGACCGAGGCGATGTATTACGCGCGCGTCGTGTCGTGCGCGGTGCCGGAATCGACGACGTACGACACCGACATCACCGTCGAGGTGTTGGGAAGTGCCGTCGGAGGAAGTGCCGACAGCGCCTCGCAGCCCGCCAGCGGACAATTCACCATCCACGGATACACCGCCGAAGGCGCGGGCGGTCCGGAGCTGACCATCGGCGACGAATACGTGTTCTTCGTCGCGCAGAACGACATGCAGATGACGCCGGCCCAAAGCGTGTTCCCCGTCGACGATGAGACCCGCGAACGCCCCGCATCGTCCGCGAACGCCGACGGATCGATGACGTTGGACGTGCCGTTGGCGCAGACCTTGGGCATCATCGAGGCCACGGACGGCACGTCTCCCGTCACCGATGAGGACGTGAAACGGTTGGAACGCGTGACGGCGCTGACGCAGGACGATACGAACGGCGAGCCGGTCGTCGCCTCCGCATGGTGGCGCGCGCCCGGCGTGGACGACGAGAACAATCCGACGCCGCCGCAAAGCACCGCCATCTCGGACTTGTCACCGTGGGATCCCGGCACCTACGTGCTTCAGGCCTACTGCTACGGCACCGGCTCGTACGATATGGAACTCACCCGCGACGAAAACGACACACAACACTATGCCGTTGCCTGTTCCGCCGATGAGGTCGCCGTCACGTCCGTCACCATCGAGGTAGCCGACGGCGATGAGGCCGCCTGGGTCCAATTCATCCCCGGAGAGATGACCAGCGCCGCCGCCGGCTTCCGTGTGGACAAGGCTTAACTACGGGGCGCGGGCTTCCAAGCGAGGTCGTCGAGGAGCTGGTCGGCCCAACGCACCACTTCGGCGGAGCTCATCGGGCCGGAGCCCAGCGAGCCCGCGAACGGGGCGTTGATGATCAGCGTCTGCGTGAGCGGACGGTATTGCACGGTTTTGTAGATGCGGGTGATGCGCATCTGCACCGATTCGGGCGGTGTGATCTTCGAGACGCGCACCTTGCCGCTCTGGCCGATGATCTCCGAGATGCCCAACGCACGCGCCTTGTTGCGCAACCGCGCCACATCGAACAGCGTTTCGAAGGCCTCGGGCGGTTTGCCGTAACGGTCGGTGAGCTCCTCGCGCAGCTCGTTCAGGTCCTTTTCGTCGCGCGCGGCGGCCAGCTTGCGGTACGCCTCGAGACGCAGCTTGTCGGAGTCGATGTAGTCCACCGGAATCGACGCCTCGATCGGCAGGTCGATGCTCACGGCGACCGGCTCTCCCCGCTCCGGCTCCTTGACCTGCTCGACCGCTTCGGAGACCATGCGCACATACAGGTCGAAGCCCACGCCTTCGATATGGCCGGACTGCTGGTCGCCGAGCAGGTTGCCGGTGCCGCGCAGTTCGAGGTCCTTCATGGCCACGTCGAAGCCGGAGCCGAGCGACGTGTTCTGCGCGATGGTGGACAGACGGTCGTGCGACTGCTGGGTCATCGGCTTGCTCGGATCATAGAGGAAGTACGCGTAGGCGCGTTCGCGGCCTCGGCCGACGCGGCCGCGCAGCTGGTGCAGCTGCGACAGGCCGAAACGGTCGGCGTGGTCGACGATCAGCGTGTTCGCGTTGGAGATGTCAAGACCGGTTTCCACAATCGTGGTGCACACCAACACGTCGATGTCTCGCCGCCAGAAGTCGCGGATGACGCCGTCGAGCTGCTTCTCCCCCATCTTGCCGTGCGCGGTGCCGATATGCGCCTCGGGCACGAGCTCCTGCAGCTTCGCGGCGGTCGACGAGATCGAGTCGACACGGTTGTGCACGTAGAACACCTGGCCGCCGCGCAGCAGCTCGCGCCGGATCGCGGCGGTGACCTGCGCATCCTCGTAGGCACCCACATAGGTGAGCACGGGCAGACGGTCCTCGGGCGGGGTCGCCAGGGTCGACATCTCGCGGATGCCGGTGACGGCCATCTCCAAAGTGCGCGGAATCGGCGTGGCGGAAAGCGAGAGCACGTCCACATTGGTGCGCAGCGCCTTCAGCGTCTCCTTGTGCTCCACGCCGAAACGCTGCTCCTCGTCGATGATGACGAGCCCGAGATCCTTGAATTTGATCTTCGGGTTGAGCAGCTTGTGCGTGCCGATGACCACGTCCACCGCGCCGGATTCCAGCCCTTCGATGGTTTCGTTGATCTCCTTGGATGTCTGGAAGCGGCTCATGGCCGCCACATTCACGGGGAAGCCCTCATAGCGTTCGGCGAAGGTCTCGAAATGCTGCTGCACGAGCAGGGTGGTCGGCACGAGCACCGCCACCTGCTTGCCGTCCTGCACGGCCTTGAAGGCGGCGCGCACGGCGATTTCGGTTTTGCCGAAGCCCACGTCGCCGCAGATGAGGCGGTCCATCGGGCGGGGCTTCTCCATATCGGATTTCACCTCGTCGATGGTGGTGAGCTGGTCGGCGGTCTCCTGATAGGGGAACGCATCCTCCAGCTCCTTCTGCCACGGGGTGTCCGCGCTGAAGGCGAAGCCGGGCGTGCGCTGGCGGGCCGAATACAGTTTGACCAGATCGTCGGCGATCTCCTTGACGTGTTTGCGCGCCTTGGCTTTGGTGGCCGCCCAGTCGGAGCCGCCGAGCTTGTTGAGCTTGGGGGCCTCCGCGCCGATGTATTTGCTCACCTGGTCCAGCTGGTCGGTGGGGATGAAGAGTTTGTCCGGCGGGGCGCCGCGCTTGCTGGACGCGTATTCGATGACGAGGTATTCGCGTGTGGTTTTGTTCGCGCCCGCGCCGATGGCGCGCTGGCGCATTTCGACGAAACGGCCGATTCCATGCTGTTCGTGCACCACATAATCGCCGGCTTTGAGCTCCATCAGGTCGATGGCCTTGCGCCGGCGCTTCGGCGTTTTGGCCTGCCCCGCGGCGGAGACGCGTCCGGTCAGGTCGCGCTCGGTGAGCAGGGCGATGCGCGCGGCTTCGTCCACGAAGCCGTCGATGGCGCGCGAGCGGATCGTCTCGAACCGGGTGATGCCGGTTTCGTTGATGGCGCGTTTGAGCCTGGCGAGGGTGCCTTGCGCGGCCGCGGTGACGATGACCTGATAGCCCGCGTCGAGCAGACCTTCGATGCCCACGGCGGCCCTGTGTTCGTCGCCGCGGAACTCCTCCGGCGCTTTCGCATCGATCCGCGCATGCCCTGCGAGCGTGCCGTCCACACCGAAATTGGTGAGTTTCCACACGTCGTGATTGGAGAAGTCGAGCGCGCGCACGCATTCCTCGAAGTCGAGGAAGTTCGCCTGGTCGAAGCTGATGGGCGCGCCAGCGCCATGACCGGAGGCGGCCACATGCCAGCTGGCGGCGAGGAATTCGTTGGCGGTTTTGCCCAGGTCTTCGGCGGCGCGGCGCAGCTTCTCCGGATCGGAAAGCATCACGAGCGCGTCCGCGGGCAGCATGCCGATCACGGGTTCCATATCGTCCACCAGCGCGGGCATCAGGGATTCCATGCCTTCGATGGGAATCGCGTTGGCGATGGATTCGAGCATGTCCTCGGCGTTGGGAATGCTGCCGATCAGCGACCGCGCGCGTTCGCGCACCGCTTCGGTGAGCTGCATCTCACGGCAGGGCGTGGCCCAGATACCGGTCAGTCCCTCGCCGTAGGTGCGCTGGTCGGAGGAGTGGAATTCCTTGATGGTGTCGATTTCGTCGCCGAAGAACTCGATGCGCACCGGATGCGCCGCCGTCGGGGGGAAGACGTCGAGGATGCCGCCGCGTACGGCGAATTCGCCACGGTCCATCACGAGTTCGACGCGCGTGTACGCGTTTTCGACCAGACGGTTCGCGGCCTCGTCGAGCGGCAGGTCATGCCCGACCGTGAACACGAGCGGCTCCACATCTCCCAGATGCGCGGTCACCGGTTGGATGAGCGAACGCACCGGCATCACGAGGATGCGAATGGGCCCGAACATGGGGTCGACGTCGCTTGGATGGGTGAGACGGCGGAACACGGCCATGCGGTTGGCCACCGTGTCGGAGCGGGGCGAGAGGCGTTCGTGCGGCAGCGTCTCCCACGCCTCCATCTGCGCGATGTCGTTCGGGTCGCCGTCGTACCAGGAGCGCAGCGCGTCCACCATCTCCTCGGCTTCGCGCCCTGAGGCGACGACGAGAACCACGGGACGCATCTGCGCGGCGGCCACGGCCAGGGCGGGACGCACGCCATCGACCGCGCCGACCGTGATCGCGGGATCGGCCGCGCCTTCGGCGGGTTCGATCTCGCCGGCGATCAGGTCGCGGAAGGCCGGATCGTCGGCAAGCCGAGCGAGGACGCCAACCAGCGAACCGTTGACTGGATCAACGGCCATTGTATTTCTCCTGGGTTTTGGCAAGTCCCTGGAAGATGATGTCTTCGGCGGCGTCCGCGCCGTCGGCGATGAATTCCGGCAATTGCTTGCGCTGGTCGGGGCCGAAGCCGCCGAGCACCCAGTTGATGGTGTTGTCGTGCGCGTTGCCGCCGCGGCGCGCGTGGCCCACGCCCATGCGCACGCGCGCGTACTTGGGCGTGCCGAGCGAACGGTCGATGGATTTGATGCCGTTGTGCCCGCCGGCGGAGCCGCCCGACTTGACTTTGATGCGGCCGAAGTCCAGATCCATATCGTCGTGGATGACGATGATATGGTCCGGCTCGATCTGGTAGTAGGCGGCGATCGACGAGACGGCGTTGCCGGAATCGTTCATGTAGGTCAGCGGCTTGGCGAGGAAGAATTTCACATTGCGGCCCGAAAGGTTCATCACGCTTTTGCCGAGCATGGCGAGCCCCTTGTGGTCGGCGAAATGTACGCTCCAACGTTCGGCCAGCAGGTCGGCCGTCATAAAGCCCATGTTGTGGCGGGTATCCTCATATTTCTTGCCGGGGTTGCCCAATCCCGCGATCAGCCAGAATTCCGATGCCATCGTTTCGTTCCTCCACTTGTTTTCTTGCCGGAAAGATTCTACCCGTCACCTCGGATTGGGCGACTCATCGGATCGGTAAGGCCGCGCTCACAGGTCGAGATACCAGTAGGCGATGTCGTGGGTGGAGCCGGGCAGGCGGACCGCTCCGGGCAATAGTCCGAAGCGGGTGAAGCCGAAGCGCTCCATCAGCGCGTTGGAGCCGGCGTTGTCGCCGAAGATCAGCGTGGCGGCCATGCGGTGCCCGCGTTCGCGCGCGGCGTCGAGCAGCCAGGAGACCATCCGCGTGCCCAGTCCTTGGCGCTGCCATTCGGTGCCGATGTAATAGCTCAGTTCCACGACGCCGTCGTAACCGGCGCGTTCGTGGAAGCGCGACAGCGAACCGAATCCGGCGATGCGTCCGGTCGCCTCGTCCTCGATCACCACCACAGGGTACAGGGCGCGCGGATTATGCGCCTCCACCCATGCGCGGCGCTGTTCCGGCGTGCGCGGCTCGATGTCGGCCGATGCCGAACGCGCGAGCACGGCCTCGTTGTAGATGTCGGTGATGGCCTGGATATCGGCGTCGGACGCGCGGTCCGCCTCGCGGATGACGTAGCTCATGGTTCCTCCCTTGCTGACATTGGACGAGTATAGCGAAGCGGAGCCGAAGAGATCCTTCGACTCCGCTTCGCTCCGCTCAGGATGACGGATTATTCGCCGAGTTCAAGCGCCTTGTTGATGGCCTCCTCGAGCTGTTTCTGGGCTTCGCCGTAGGCGCTCCAATCACCGTTCTTCATGGCGGCGTCGGCGTCCTTCATGGCTTGGGCGGCCTCCTCAAGCGCCTGCTGCAGCTCGGTGCCGCCACCGGTCGATCCGGTGTCGCCATCGGTGGTCGATCCATCCGTGGCGTCGTCGGTGGATCCTCCGGTGCCGTCGACGGTGCCATCGCCCCCGGTGTCGGTATCGACGCCGGAGTCGGACGACGTGCCGTCGGACGATGCGGAATCATCGGCCGCGTTCTCCGCATCGCCCGCGGAGGCACCGGAGTCGCCGCCGAACACCTGGTTCAACGCCTCGTCCAAGGTGTCCGCGAATCCGACCTGATCGCCGAAGGCGACCAGCGTCTTCTTGAGCAGCGGGAAGCTGGTCGCGCCCGACGACTTGACGTACACGGGCTGCACGTACACCAGTCCGCCGCCGAGCGGCAGGGTGAGCAGATTGCCGCGCACCACCTGCGTGGAGCCGGATTGCAGCAGGTTGAGCTCTTTGGAGACGTCGGCGTTCGCGTTGAAGTTGTTCTGCGCCTGACCCGGGCCGGGCACGTTGGAGTCCTTGGGCAGCTCCTGCAATCGCAGGGTGCCGTAGTTCTCCCCTATCACTCCGGCCTCGTCGCCCGCGTCGGAGTCGACCGAAAGGAATCCGGTGAGGATCTCACGCGTCGAGGTGCCGGCTGGGATATAGGTGGAGGTCAGCGAGAACACGGGTTCGGAGTTGCCTCCGGTCTGCAGGGTCAGATAGTACGGCGGCTGCAGAATGTCCTGCGCCTGCTGGTCCTCGGATTCGGTGGGGTCGACCGGCGTCTGCCAGAAGTCCTCGCCGGAGTAGTACTGGCTGGCGGAGGTCACATGGTACTTGGCGAGCAGTTCGCGCTGCACCTTGAACAGGCTTTCCGGATAGCGCAGATGGCTCATCAGATCGCCGGAGATCTCGGAAAGCGAGTGGTATTGGCCGGGGAAGATCTGCTGCCACGCCTTGATCACCGGATCGCTCTCATCCCACACGTACAGGTCCACGGAGCCGTCGTAGGCGTCGACTGTGGCCTTGACCGAGTTGCGGATGTAGTTGGCGTTCTGGCTGCCCAGTCCCTGCACCGTGTCGGAGGTGACGGTGGTGGAGTCCTCGGTGGCCTCGCCCAGATCGGTCATCTGCGAATACGGATAGGCGTCGGAGGTGGTGTAGCCGTCGACGATCCACTTGACGCGGCCGTCCACCACGGCCGGGTACACGCGGCCGTCAAGCGTCAGGTACGGGGCGACTTTGGCGACGCGCTCGCGAGGCGAGCGGTCGTAGAGGATCTGCGATTCGCTGGTCACACGGTCGGAGAAGAGGATCTGGTCGGAGCCGAAGCGGATCGCGTAGAGCACGCGTGAGAACAGGTTGCCCACCGAGGGGCCTCCGTCGCCGTCGAAGGTGGTCAACGCGCCCTCGGAGCCGGTCGGATAGTCGAACTCCCAGGATTCGGTGCCTTCCGGCGCGCCGACGATCGAGTATTCCGTGATGTTGGGCGAGAAGTAGATGCGCGGCTCGTACTGTTCGGATTCGGTGAGCGCGCCCTGGGTGGGGATGCCGTATTCGAAGAACTCCGGTTGGCCGTCCGCGGTCACCTTGTTGCCGTAGGCGGCCACGATGCCGTAGCCGTGCGTGTACACGGTGTGGTCGTTGACCCAGTTGCGGTTGTCGTTGCCCTCGAGGTTGAGCTCGCGGGCGGCGATCACCGTGTCCTGGCTCACGCCGTCGATCTCGTATTTGTCGACGGCGAGCGTGTCGGCGAAGGTGTAGTACTGCTTCGACTGCTGCAACTGTTTGAAGGTCGGCGAGACGACCTGCGGGTCGAGCAGGCGGATCTGCGCGGTGGACTCCGCCTCCTCGCTCAGGGCGCCGGACTCGCCTTCGGTGGTGGCCTCGTACTGTTCGACCGTGACGTCGTCGAGTCCGTAGGCGGCGCGTGTGGCGTCGATGTTGCGCTGGATGTAGGTGGATTCCATCTCCTGCGCGTTCGGGTTGACTTTGAAACGCTGCAGCACCGTCGGCCACACCACGGTGAGCACGAGTCCCACGACGAGGACGGCGGCGATGGCCACGACCGGCGTGCGCCAGGCCTTGAGCGCCGCGGCGGCGCGCACGCCCACCGGGGCGTTGCCTTCGAGCGCGTGCGAGCGCATCAGCCACACGCCGAGCACCACGCCGAGGATGGCGACCAGGGCGGCCATCACGAAGGTGACGGGGATGGTGGCGTTGACTGTGGTGTATTCGGCGCCGGTGATGCGGCTGCCCTGCGAGGTGAGGTGGCCGAACACGCCCAGCACCATCTGCGCGGCGAGCGCGAACATGTTGAGCATCAGCCAGATGGCGGTCTGTCGGCGGGCGCGCTTGGTGACGTTGAGAATGCCGCGGCCGTGGGTGGGCATGGTCAGGCGGATGCCGCCCATCATCACATGCGTCACGACGGAGAACACCAGTCCCACAAGCAGCAGCATGGACACGGCGGTCATCACGAGACGCAGGCCGGGCAGTATGAACACGTAGAAGCCGTTGTCGAGGCCGAACTGCGGGTCGGTGGTGCCGAAGCTCTGCGCGTTGAACATGAGCAGGATCTCGCTCCAGTTGGCGTTGAACTGCGCTCCGAACATCACACCGACCACGGCGGCGATCACGACGGCCACACGGCGGGCGGTTTTCGAGCTCACGCCTTTGCCGACTTCGATCACGTCGCCGTTCACGCGGATGGTCGAACCGTCGGCCGAATCCGGGCGGGCGCGGATGGCGAGGGCGGCGGAGACGAAGCCGGTCAGGGCCATCAGCGCCGCGTAGGCGATCCACAGGCCGACTTTGACGCCGAGCTGCGTCCAGACCACCGACTGGAAGCCGAGCTGGCCGTACCACATCAGATCGGTGATGAAGCGGGACAGCGCGAAGAACAGTCCGATGATCACCGCCAGCGCGAGCACCACACCGATGAGGATCTTGGTGCCGCGCGAGGAGCCGCCCCTGCTCGGCCGGTTGGCGATTCGCGGCGAGCGCGGGTCATGCGGGCCACGGGTTCCGCCCGTGCGGTTGGGCTCGTCGCCGTCGGTTTCGACGTTGAGGATGATCGGATCGTCACCCTGTCCGTTCGTTGAGGTGCGGCCGGTTCCGCGGCGTCGCGGGTCGTCGTCGGGGTCGAACATAAAACCAAAAGCATCAAAGAATGACATGGTTTCCAGCGTACAGTCAGGTAGGGAATGCCGATTCCGCCCTGAGCCGACCCGGTCGTCCACGACGATCTTCCCGTTCGGGGCATATCCGCGCGGTCTGCGGAACGCTCGATACGCTCATCGTGGAATAATCATGGCCATGTCTCGAAATTCCCAGCGTGGCGGCTCGCATATCGCGCTCGCCATTATCGCCGCGTTCGTCGCGCTCGCCTTGGTGGTCGCCGCCATCATCGTATGGCCGCGGGTGTCGATGCGGTTTCAGCAGCCGGATGACGGCGCGAATATCGCGCATAGCGATGCCGTCGTCACGCCCACGCATGAGCCGCTGTCGCGCGAGGCGTCCCCCGCTCCGGATCTCTCCTCCGAGGCCAAGGCCAGACGCGCCGTGGCCGCCATGAGCATGGACGAACGCGTGGGGCAGCTGGTGATGGCGCCGCTGTATGCGGGATCCGACCCGTCCGTTCTGTGGGATCTGATCGCGAACCAGCATGTCGGATCGGTGCTGATCATCGGCAACTGGAATGATGGGGTCTCCAGCGTGCGGTCGGCGACGGACGCGATGCAAAGCTACGCTCCGCAATCCAACCGCCTGCTGATGACCACCGATCAGGAGGGCGGTCTTGTCCAGCATCTGCGCGGGCCCGGGTTCGACGCCATGCCGTCGGCCGTCGAACAGGGCATGATGGATGTCGACCAGTTGCGTCGGTCCGCCGCGGTGTGGGGCGCGCAGCTCGCGCAGGCGGGTATCAACGTGGATCTGGCGCCGGTGCTGGGCACGGTGACGATCGACCGTATGGTGAACGAGCCGATCGGTATGCTCGACCGTGATTTCGGGTTGGACGCGGACGGCAACGCGTGGCACGGCATCGCCTTCATCCAAGGCATGCGTGACGCCGGCATCGCCACGTCGGTGAAGCATTACCCCGGTTTGGGGTCGGTGAACGGCAACACCGATTTCACCGCGGACGGCATTCTCGACGTCACCACCACTTTGGACGGTGCGGAGATCGGCGCGTTCGACACCGCCATCGAACAATCCGACCCGGGCATGGTGATGATGTCGCTGGCCACCTATCAGGCCATCGATCCGAATAATCCCGCAGTGTTCTCATCCACCCTGATCGACGGGCATCTGCGCGGCGACCTGGGCTATGAGGGCGTGGTCACCTCCGATTCGATGTCCGCCACGGCGCTCAGCGGCTTCTCCCCCGACGAGTTGGGCGTGCGGATGGTCGCCGCCGGCGGCGATCTGGCCTGCGTGGGCGCGCTGGATTACGTGCAGCCGATTCTCGACGGATTGAAACGGCGCGCGGCCTCCGACCCGGAATTCGCCGATAAGGTCACGCGTTCGGCGCAACGCGTGATGACGTTGAAATACGAGATGGGTTTGGCCGTCGAAAGCTGATTCGCCGGAATGGCCTGACGATTCGCGCCGGACAGTCGCGCCGAACGCATCAGACGCGGTGGTAGAGTCCGTGTTTGCCGATGTACTGCACCACGCCGTCGGGCACGAGATACCACACCGGTTCGTCGTGCTCGGCGCGCAGACGCACGTCGGTCGACGAGATCGCCAGCGCGGGGATCTCCAGGGTGTCGACTTTGCCTTCGGGCAGATGCACGCCGTCGGGCGTGGAGTAGCCGGGGCGGGTGACGGCGACGAAATGCGCCAGATCCCACATCTGTCCGGCGTCCTTCCACTGCATGATCTCGGCGACGGCGTCCGCGCCGGTGATGAAGAACAGTTCCGCGTCGGGATGCTGGGCGCGGATGTCGCGCAGCGTGTCGATGGTGTAGGTCACGCCTGGGCGGTCGATATCCACGCGGCTGACCGTGAACTTCGGATTGGAGGCCGTGGCGATCACGGTCATCAGATACCGGTCCTCGGCGTTGGTGACGTTTTTGTCGAGTTTGAACACCGGCCGGCCCGTCGGCACGAAGATCACCTCGTCGAGGTCGTACACCCAGGAGACTTCGGAGGCCGCGACCAAATGGCCGTTGTGGATCGGGTCGAAGGTGCCGCCCATAATGCCGATGCGCGGACGAGCGTGCCAGTTGCCGCGCGCGGAGCGACGTCCGATGCCGGGGGCGACCACCACGGCACCGTCCCCGTCCGCGGATAGGTCCGACATGCGGCGAGAGGATTCGGCCGGCGCGCTCACGGCCGCTCCTCCGTGGACTGCTCCCGGGCCTCCTGGCTGATCTCCTCGGCGGTGACCTCCCGTTGGTCCGGGTCGATCTTGTCCATGTCCTCATCCCATTCGTCCTGCACGACGCGGCGGATCTCCGCGAAGGTGGGCAGTGGGAAGCCGGGCTGGTAGAGGCGGCGCACCTCGGCCACGCGTTCGGTGACGCGGATCAGGGTGTCGGTCATGCCGTCGATGTCGCCTTTGCTTTCCATCGCCGAGAAACGACGGATGTACTCCTCCATCGCGGTCATCTGCTCGCGCACGGTGTCGAGCTGGTCGGCGCTGAGCTCCACCACCTCCGTGGAATCCGCCTCGGGCCAGCCGATCAGCACGGCGTCGGCGTATTCCAACGACGCGCGTTGCGCCGCGGAGGCGATGCCATCCTCGATCTGCACGAGGAACACGTACCGCACGATGCTGAGGCGTTCGGCGGCGATTCCCAATCCCAGTTTCTGATCGTCCACCGCGACCTGCATCGGCATGCCTTCCATGGTGACGCCATCCGTCATATCCCCGCTCATGCGCGCACCTGCCCCATGCCGTAGCCCACCCATTTCGTTGTGGTCATCTCCGTCAGTCCCATCGGTCCGCGGGCGTGCATCTTCTGCGTGGAGATGCCCAGTTCCGCGCCGAATCCGAACACGCCGCCGTCGGTGAACCGCGTGGAGGCGTTGACCATCACCACCGCCGAGTCGATGCGCTTGGTGAAGGCCTCGATGGCCGAATAGTCCTCGGCGATAATCGATTCAGTGTGTCCGGTGGAATGCGCGTTGATATGGTCGATGGCCTCGTCCAGCGAGTCGACCACCTTCACGCCCATCGTCAACGCCAGATATTCGGTGTCCCAGTCCTCCTCCGTTGCGGGAACCAGCGCCAGTCCTTCGATGCCGGCGGCTTCGATGATCGCATAGGCGCGTTCGTCCGCATGCAGTTCCACGCCTTTTTCGGCCAGAACGCGCGCGGCTTGGGGAAGGAATTCGGCTGCGACTTCGCTGTGCACCAGCAGTTTTTCGGCGGCGTTGCACACGCCCACGCGTTGGGTTTTCGCGTTGAGGATGATCGGCAGGGCTTTGGCCGCGTCTCCGGTGGCGTCCATGTAGATATGCACGTTGCCCGCGCCGGTTTCGATCACCGGCACTTTGGACTTGGAGACCACCGCCTGGATCAGGCCCTTGCCTCCGCGGGGCACCAACACGTCGATATAGCCACGCGATTCCATCATCGCGGCGGCGCCGTCGCGGCCGTATTCGTCGACGGACTGCACCAGGGCCGCGTCGAAGCCACGCTCGGTCAGCACCTCGCCGATAATCCGCAAGGTGGCGGCGTTCGTACGTTCGGCGGCGTGGCCTCCGCGCAGGATGGCCGCATTGCCGGATTTCAGGCACAGGCTGGCCACGTCGACGGTGACGTTCGGCCGGGCCTCGTAGATCATGCCAATCACGCCGATCGGCACGCGCGTCTGCTGCAGGCGGATGCCATTGGGCAGCGTGTAGCCGCGTTCGATCTGCCCGATCGGGTCGGGCAGGGTGGCCACATGGCGCACGCCCTCGGCCGCCGCTTTGACGCGAGGCGCGTCGAAGAGCAGACGGTCGAGCTTGCCCGCGTCCATACCGGCCTGGCGGGAGGCTTCCATATCCTGCGCGTTGGCGGATTCGATCTCGTCGGCACGCTCGACCAAAGCGTCGGCGATGGCGAGCAACAGTGCGTTCTTCGATTCGGCCGTGGCTTCGGCCAGTCGAGTCTGGGCCTCGGCCGCGGCGATGGCTTTCAAGTGAACGGCGTGCAACACTCCAAAATTCTCCATGTGCCTTAGCCTACCGCAATCCAAAGGATTCGCACCCCACGTTTTCCATGTATGACCCGAGATCCTCGCGCCTCAATCGGAATGACGGGCAACGAGACCGTACCGCATGACTTCCATGACCGATTTGGGATTCCTCGACTCCGCTCGGAATGACGAGGAGAGTCCAGCCCGTCAGCCCAACGGAGTCCATCCACCCAGCCGTCATCTCGAGCGGAGCGGAATCCATCCTCCCAACCCGTCATCCCGAGCGGAGCGGAGCGAAGTCGAGGGATCTCCTCCACGAAAAACGCGGCGGATCACGGCGGCCGCCAAACCGGTGCCGACAGCGTCCGCTCTCCGCCGCGAAAGCACGGCGGATCAGTGGATCTGGTCGAGCCCGGGATACAGCGGGAAGTCCTCGGCGAGCTTGTCGACGCGGGCTTTGAGCGCCTCCACGTCAGCCAAGACGCCGGCGGCGAGCGCGGTGCCGATGATGTCGGCGACCTCCTCGTATTCCTTCGCTCCGAAGCCGCGGGTGGCGAGCGCGCTGGTGCCGATGCGCAGGCCGGAGGCGACCGAGGCCGGGCGGGGATCGAAGGGCACGGTGTTGCGGTTGATAGTGATGCCGCACTGGGCGAGCAGGTTCTCGCCCTGCTGGCCGTCCATCTCGGAGTTGCGCAGATCCACCATCACCAGATGCACGTCGGTGCCGCCGGTGAGCACGCTGATGCCGTTGGCCTTCACATCGTCGGCGGTGAGGCGTTCGGCGAGGATCTTCGCGCCTTCGAGGGTGCGGGCCATGCGGTTCTTGAACTCGTCGGTGCCGGCCACCTTGAAGCTGACGGCCTTGCCGGCGATCACATGCATGAGCGGGCCGCCCTGCTGGCCGGGGAACACGGCGGAGTTGAGCTTCTTGCCGTATTCCTCCTTGGCGAGGATGAAGCCGGAGCGCGGGCCGCCGAAGGTCTTATGCGCGGTGGAGCTGACCACGTCCGCGTAGGGCACGGGGCTGGGGTGCAGCCCGGCGGCGACCAGTCCGGCGAAATGGGCCATGTCGACCCAGAACTTCGCGCCCACCTCGTCGGCGATCTCCTTCATGGCTTTGAAGTCCTCGATGCGCGGGTAGGCGCTCCATCCGCCGATGATCATGGCGGGGCGGGTTTCGAGCGCGCGCTGGCGGATGATCTCCGGATCGATGCGGAAGGTCTCGGGGTTCACTCCGTAGGCTTCGGCGTGGTAGAAGCGGCCGGAGAAGTTGATTTTCATACCGTGGGTCAGGTGGCCGCCGTGGTCGAGCGCCAGTCCGAGCACGGTGTCGCCGGGTTTGACGAGCGCCTGGTAGACGGCGGCGTTGGCCTGCGCGCCCGAATGCGGCTGCACGTTGGCGTATTCGGCGCCGAACAGGGCTTTGGCGCGTTCGCGCGCGATGGTCTCGATTCTGTCGACTTGCTCGCAGCCGCCGTAGTAGCGGCGGCCCGGATAGCCTTCGGCGTATTTGTTGGTGAGCACGGATCCCTGGCATTGCAATACGGCGCGCGGCACGAAATTCTCCGAGGCGATCATCTCCAGACCGTCCTGCTGGCGGTGCAGTTCGGCGTCGAGAATCGCGGCGATTTCGGGATCGGCGTCGGCGATGGGCGCATTGAACATATCGGTCGGGGTCTGCGCGAGGGTGGGTTCGGCCATGTAGGGCTCCTGCCTTTCTGTGTGCGGTCGGCTGTGACGCGCGAGTCTACAAACCATATACAACGCAACCATGCCAGAAGAGGAAACGTCGGCGCAACACATGCCTCGATTGGTGGAATGGACGCAACATGGCCTTGCGTGGGAACGAAGGCGTCGACGCATACGACGCGCGCTTCTCGAAAAACGGTCGAAGCGCCGGCCGAAGCAGGAGCTGGACGAAACGGATATCCGATCGGATGCCGGACCTCCCGCCCACATAGAGGGATGCCCCGCTCCCCTGCCCAGTCCTGACGATAGACTTAGGGACGTTTCGTTGACCGTTAGCGTGAAGGATTTGACCGTGACCACCACGTTCCACAGCACCCGCAGCACCACCGATTCGCTCACCTCGAAGCAGGCGATCCGCAAGGGCATCGCCGACGACGGTGGCCTGTTCGTCTCCGACTCGCTGGGCGAGACCAAGGTGCGGATCGACGATCTGGCCGGCATGGGCTATCAGGACATCGCCGCCCGCGTGCTCGGCGCGCTGCTGCCAGACTTCACCGAGGCCGAACTGGCCGACTGCATTGCCGAGGCGTATGGCGAACAGTGGTCGGACGAGCGCATCACTCCGGTCAAGCCGCTGGGCGAGGATTTCGTGATGGAACTGTTCAACGGCCCGACCTCCGCATTCAAGGACGTGGCCCTGCAGATCCTCCCCCGCTTCATGGCGCGCACCACGCCGGCCGGGGGCGACGCGGACGAGAAGATCATGATCCTGACCGCCACCTCGGGCGACACGGGCAAGGCCGCGCTGGCCGGTTTCGCGGACGCGCCCGGCACCGCGATCACCGTCTTCTATCCGGAAGGCAAGGTGAGCCAGGTGCAGGAGCTGCAGATGACCACGCAGCTCGGCGGCAACGTGCAGGTGGCCGCCGTGCGCGGCAACTTCGATGACGCGCAGTCCGCCGTCAAGTCCATTTTCGCCGACCGCGAGCTGGCCGAATCGCTGGCCCAGGACTCGCATGTGGCGCTCTCCTCCGCGAATTCGATCAATGTGGGCCGCCTGGTGCCGCAGGTCGTCTATTACTTCTCCGCGTACGCGCAGCTGCTGGAACAGCAGGTCATCAATGTGGGCGACGAGGTGGAGTTCGTGGTGCCGACCGGCAACTTCGGCGACATCCTCGCCGGCTACTACGCGAAGCTGCTCGGCCTGCCGGTCAAGCACCTGGTGGTCGCCTCCGACAAGAACAACGTGCTGTTCGACTTCCTGACCACCGGCTCGTACAACCGCAACCGCCCGTTCTTCCAGACCATCTCCCCCTCGATGGACATCCTCATCTCCTCGAATCTGGAACGCATGCTCTACTACCTGTCCGAGAAGGACGCGCGTCTGATCGCCATGCTGATGAACGATCTGAAGGACTACGGCTGCTATGAGATCCCCGAGGAGCTGCTGGCGCGCATCCGCCGCGTCTTCGGCACCGGTTGGGCCGACGAGGATCAGGTGCGCGAATCCATCGCCGACTGCTGGGAGAAGAACAAGTATGTGATCGACCCGCACACCGCCTGCGGCTATTTCGTGATGCGGCAGATGCCGCGCGATCCGCTGACCCCGCGCGTGCTGTTGGCCACCGCCTCGCCGTACAAGTTCCCGCGCGTGGTGAATGAGTCGCTGGGCCTGGCCGCCGACGGCACCGACTTCGAGTGCATGGATGTGCTCGCCGAGGCGACCGGCACCACCGCCCCCGCCGCGCTGCGCGGGCTTGAGACGGCCGACGTGCGTTTCGACACGGTGGTCGATATCGACGGCATGACCGATTTCGTCAGGCAGGCCGCCGACCGTCTGTGACACGCGCCCGCCGCACGTAGACGCAGCGTAGACGCATCTATCAGAACGGCGTGTCCGGGATCTCTCCCGGCCACGCCGTTCGTCGTATCGGGCCGTCACATGCCGGCCCGTGGCGCGAGTTCTCAGGCGCCGATCAGATCAAGCATCTGGGCGACGCTTTTCTTGCCGAATTCGATGCGCTGCGGCTCGCCTTCGCGGTCGATGACGATGCACGGCACACTCATCACCCCGTAATGCTCCTTGAGTTCGGGGAAATGCGAGATGTCGTAAGCCTCCGCCGTGACCCGCGGGTTGCCGGCGGCGATGCGCTGCGCGGCGAGCACCGTGTCGGGGCACATCGTGCAGGTCAGCGAAACCAGCAGCGTCACGTCGACGGACTTGTCGAGTCCGGCGATGCGGGCGTCGAGATCGGCGTCGAGCTGCTGGCCCAGGCCGGAGGCGTTATAGATGCCCAACACGAAGGAGTTGAACTCGTGGCCGCTGGGCACGCCATGGAAGGCCAATCCGGTCGGCTTCGGCTCGCCGTCCTCTCCGGCGGCGCACACACGCACGCAGGGGCGTGCGGGCGGCAGTGGCACGGACGCATCGAACACGGTCCGGCCGTCGCCGTCGAGCTCGCCGGCCACGTCGGAGACACGCACCGCGATCTTGCCATCGGACAGGGCGGCCATCTGGCCGACGAAGCCTTCCAGTTCGCGGGACAGGGGCGTGTCGTCGAGTTCGAGCAGCAGCGTGACAGAACGGGCCATTTTGCCGAACACCATGCTCAGCTGCGCCTTGACGTTGTCGTTGAACAGCTCGCCGGGCTTCTTGGCCGCGGCCTTGTCGGCGGAACGCTTGACGGGTGCCGGCGAGGGCGTGGTGCCTGCCGGAGCCTGGGCGGCCGCCGCGGCCTCCTGCTGTTCGTAGACGGATTGCGTGGGGCGCGGCGGCACCAGACCGGTGCGCTCGGAGCATTCCTTGGCATGGCGTTCGAGCTCCACCGCGGCGATCGCACCGTCGGCGGTGGCCGTGACCACCTGGCGCAGATGCTTCTGCCTCAGGTCGCCCGCGGCGTACACGCCGTCGACGGAGGTCCGGCCGAACTGGTCGGTGACCACATAGCCCTGCTCGTCCAATTCGACCAGACCGCGCACCAAAGCGGTGGCGGGCACGTAGCCGGCGAACACGAACACGCCGAAGGTGCCGTCGTCGGCGGGCTTCCACGTGCGGGTCTCGCCGGTGGCGACGGAGCGCAGCGTCGCCTCGCGCAGCCCACCGGATCCGGCGGACACACCGTCGAGTACGGTCTCGTAATGGATTTCGATTTTGGGGTTGGATTTGGCACCGGCCGCGACGGAGGCATCGCAGGTGAAGTCCTCCTCGCGGATCAGCATCGTGACCTTGCTGGCGTATTTGGTCAGGAACACGGCCTCCTCGGCCGCGGCGAAACCACCGCCAATCACCAGCACCTCACGTCCGGTGAAGAACTCGCCGTCGCAGGTGGCGCAGTAGGCCACGCCGCGGCCGGCGTATTCCGCCTCGCCGGCGAAGCCGAGCTTGCGCGGGCTGGCGCCGGTGGCGACGAGCACGCCGAAGCAGCGCAGGTCGCCACGCGTGGTGCGCACGGTTTTCACATCGCCGTCCAGGTCGAGTCCGGTGACTTCGGCGGAGAGGAATTCCGCGCCGAAATCGGCCGCCTGCCGGCGCATCGTGGCGGTGAGCGCCTTGCCGGACGTCACACCGACGCCCGGGTAGTTCACGACTTCGTCGGTGATGGTGATCTGACCGCCGAAATCGTCCTTCTCGACGATAAGCACACGATATCGGGCCCGGGCCAGATACAGGCCGGCGGTCAGTCCCGCCGGACCGCCGCCGATGACGACGACGTCATAGAGATCCTTGGTGTCCATGTTTCTCCTTCGCGATTGGGATCCCGTCGAAACGGTTGCGTTGGGAAGGATCAGATCATGCCGACCAGGTCGAGGCTCGGCTCGATGGTCTCCTCGCCCGGCTGCCACTTGGCGGGGCAGACCTGGTCGCCGTGCTCGTAGACGAACTGGGATGCCTGCACGCGGCGCAGCAGCTCGTCGGCGTTGCGGCCCACGTTGGAGGAGATGACCTCGTAGGCCACGACCTTGCCTTCGGGGTTGAGGATGAAGGTGCCGCGCTCGGCCAGGCCGTCGGCCTCGTTGTAGGTGTCGAGGTCACGGGCGAGGGTGGCGGTCGGATCGGCGATCATCGGATATTCGATTTTGGCGATCTTCTCGTTGGCGTCGTGCCAGGCCTTGTGCACGAAGTGGGTGTCGCAGGAGACGGAGTAGATCTCGCAGCCGGCCTCCTTGAACTTCGGATAGGCTTCGGCGAGATCCTCGAGCTCGGTGGGGCACACGAAGGTGAAGTCGGCCGGGTAGAAGAAGAACACGGACCAGTGGCCGAGCACGTCGGCCTTGGTCAGCTCGTGGAAGTCGTCGTTCTGATAGACGTTCGCGGTGAAATCGGTGATCTCATGCTGCAGCATCGTCATGGTGGGTATCCTTTCGAATGGGCCGGGCGCGTCTCGTCGCGCGCGGCGGTGCGGTGCCTCTCAGCGTACCCTCCTTATGCCGGAATGCCCAGCCCTATCACTGTGACCTTGTTCACGCCCCACCACTCCCCCATCTCCCCGTTCCCTGAGGCTATGCCGGGGCGTTCCATTCGGGGCGCCAGGACTGCTGGAGGTCGTAGGCGCGGCAGTAGTGGTCGTGCATGTCTTCGGCCATATCATCAATCCTTATCTCCGATATTGATGGCAAACGGACGGCGATATGCCGTCCGTCCCATCAGACCGCGTCGTCACGCGACATGCAGGCGAAATCCTACAGTTCGCGACGGGTCCATTGTCGTAGCGAGACGGCGAAGGACGCCGCGGCAAGCGCGCCAAGCGCGACGATGGACAACGTCATCTTCCCCGTCAACGGCAGAGGCTCCAGCGATTGAGCAACCCATGCCACCAGTCCGGGAAGGAACCGGTCGACCAGAACGCACGCCCATACCAGTCCCGCGGACAACACCGCGGTGATCTGGATGCCGCGGGTGAGGTCGACGCTGAACATCAGCGGCACCTCAACCAACGCCAACGCCACGTATAGCGGGATGAACACCGCGAGGACGGAGAAGCCCACACTGGCGTCCAGACCGAACATCACAATCGACAACACGTACTCGATCACGCATTCGGCCACGGCCACGACGAGCAGCACCAGCGAAGAGCAGTATTTGCCGAGCACCTGGTTGCACCGGGACACCGGCATGACCGCCGTCAAAGAGGATGATTTCTCCGTGCCGTTCAATGAGAACATCCCGGCAACGGACATCAGCCAGTATCCCATCGTGAAGAAGGTCATCAACATAATGGCCGCGCCTGAATTGCGAATCAGACCAAACAGCACGAACAGCAGCGGGATCGCGAACACCACCATCGTCGACCACATATGCCCGGTGGAGATCGCACGGAAATCCGTCGCGACGGACAGCGTGACTCCGCGCAGTCCGGAGGGGCGGCGAACCGTCGAGGCTCGCGCCGACGAATAATTCGTTGTCATAACCGGCTCCTTAGAGTTCCTTGGCGCGGTAGATGCGCAGCGAGCAGGCGTAGGACACGACCAAGGCGACGACATCGACAACGGCCGCGATCAATGCGAGGGAACCGGCTTCCAGATTCGCCAACGTCTCGAGCGCGCCAAGCACCACCGCCATCTGGGTGACACTCAATACGTTGGAGCATAGTTCCACCGTAATCCAGCCGATGCCGAACAGCGCCGCGGCCACGCCGAAGAGCACCAGCATCGCCTTCTGCAGAGGCATGCGGTACAGCAACGGGCAAAGCACCGATTCGATCAGCAGATAGATCACCGGGATAACGGCTATGTTGGCAGCATATCCTTCCATCGCCGCACGCCATGTTCCGGCATCCGCCATCACCGCCATAATCAGGGCGGATACCGTCAGCTCGACGGCCAACAGCAACCCTACGGATAACACCACCAGATAGCGGCCCGACACCTGATGCCCACGGCGAATCGGAATGACACCGTTCATCCAACGGGACATGCCTTGGCTCTCGTAGACGAATGTGTAGACCGGCAGCATCACGAACACACCGGAGGCCATACCTCCCAGCACGGGCATCATCATATCCGACGAGCCGCCACCTTCAGACAACAAGCCGAACAGCAACGCCAGCACCGGCAGCATGACCAAGTAGACGGCCATCGACGACGCCTTGCCGCCGCTGTTCAGTCGCTGCCAGTCCAGACGGAACGCATTCACCATCGGATGGATCGCATGGATCCGGGATCGTTCCTGCATCACAGTGTTCATCACAGCACCTCCTTCACGCCGGAAGTCGTACCGGCATTGGTCAGGCGGATGATGTCGTCGATGGTGGCAGGTTCAATGGCGAGCGTCACGCCCGCGAGATCGGCGACGTCCTCCGCACGCACCAGAGCGTCGAAGCCGGTGTCGTACCGCCGCAGTCCCACGGCGACGTCCTTCACCGCCGCGAGTTCGTCGGGCCCGCCTTTGACCAGGCGGAAGGAATCCTCGAACTCGTCTTTGGGACCGGTGTAGTAGAGGCGTCCGCCGTTGATGTAGGTGATGAAGTCGGCGGCGCGTTCCAGATCGGTGGTGATATGCGTGGAGAACAGCACTGCGTGCTCGCCATCCTCGATATAGGCGTGCAGCGTGTCCATAAGCTCGTCGCGGGAGAGCACGTCGAGGCCGGCGGTCGGCTCGTCGAGGATCAGCAGTTTCGCGTCATGGCTCAAGGCCACCGCGAGCATGAGCTTCATCTGCATGCCGCGCGAGAGTTCCTTGATCTTCTTCCTGCGGTCGAGCTTGAATTGCGCAAGATGGCTGGCGAATACGGCTTTGTTCCATGCGGGGTACATGGGCGCCATCACCCGTTCGACATCGTTCACATTCCACGTTTCGACGAAATACGAGCTGTCAAATACCACGCCGAGTTGCTGTTTGACGCCCTCTTCGTCGGCGAGGTTGTCGAAACCGAGGACCTGAATTTCGCCGGCGTCGCGTCGGATCATGTTGAGGATGAGTTTGATGAGCGTGGACTTACCCGCGCCGTTGGGCCCGATAAGGCCCATGATATAGCCGGACGGCAGGTCGAAAGTCACATCGTCAAGGGTGAAGCCGGAGTCGTAGCGTTTGGTCGCGCCCGTGACGGACAACGCCATCGGGACATTGCCGAAGGTTTTGTTGATCATGATGGTTCCTTAGAGACTGTTGCGCAAGGGCATCCGTCGCCATCGCATGTCGATGGGGTCGACTTGCGACGGCCCGGTCAGTCCCGCGCACGGCGGTACGCATCGTCGAGCAGGTCGTGCAGATCAGCCAGCGGCAGGTCGGCGGCTTTGGCCGCGGTGACCGCCTCGCCCAGGCTTTCCTTGGCTTTGGTGACAAGGCTCTGCCTCATCACCTCGTTGCCGCGGTCCATGACGAAGCTGCCTTTGCCCTGCACGTTGAGTACGATGCCCTCGTCGGCCAGTTCGTTGTACGCCCTGGTGACGGTGAGCACGGAGACGCGCAGCTCTTTGGCGAGTTTGCGCAGGGATGGCAGTGCCTCCCCCGCTTTGAGTTCGCCGCTGAGCACGGCTTCGCGGATCTGCGTTTTGATCTGTTCGTAGATGGGTTCGCCGGACACGGATGAGATGATCAGTTTCACGCCGCGTCCTTTCTGTTGGTGGGTGGATATTGTCGACATGACGGCCAACTGTTTAGCTGTCATATAGAACAGTATCACACTTTACGGCAAACTGTTATGGCGTGTCATATAACAGTTTTGACCGCATTGCGCACGACCTCTTATCCGTCCGACGTTCGTGCGACTTTTCCAAACACATCCCATGTGCGTTTTGACAGTCAAGATTGGCTCAATATCAATGAAATCGACACAAAGAGGGGTAACACGAATGTTCGTTTCGGTTCGCACGGACGCCTCGCGCCGACGAGTCCGTGCGAACCCGCCCTATAACGTCACCGGCGCGTCATGGAAATCGAACAGCACGCCGTCGGCCAGATCGCAGATTTCCGCCCAATCCCCCGCCGACGAATCGTCGTGCATGGCCCAGACGGCCATGCCGACGGACTTGGCCGATCTCATGCCCACCAGCAGGTCTTCGAACACGGTGCAATCCTCAGGCTCGACGCCCAGCAGCCTCGCGGCGTGCAGATACACGTCGGGCCGGTCCTTGCCCACGTCGCCCACATCGTCGACGCTGACGACCTCGTCGAAGAATCCACGGATGCCGACGTGTTCCATCGCCGGCTCGCGCAGTTGCGGCGGCAACGACGTGGCGACCGCCAGCCGCACGCCGGCCGCCTTAAGCCGTGCGAGATAGTCGGCCGCGCCCGGCTTGGCCTGGACGGCCGTGGCGTACATGACGCGCGCCATCTCATCCCATTCGGCCATCACCTCCTCGGGGGTGTCGGGCAGGTCGAATCTCGCGATGGTGTATTCGGCGACCTGCCGAAACTGCATGGCCGCGACGGTGGTCGCGAAGTCGTCAGGCACCTCAAGCCCGCGTTTGCGCAGAAAATCCGCGTCGACCTGATCCCACACGCCCATCGAATCGAGCAGCGTGCCGTCCAGATCGAAAATCGCCCCCTTGGGAGCGGCGGTGGTTTCGCCATAGGTACCGTTCATCGAACCATCCTTGCTTGGGAGTTCTTCGCTTGTCTTCTCGACTTCGCCATATTCCACCGGCATACGCCGACCGAATGGACGAAATCCCCTCACATGCCAGACACGCGTTATACGAGCGTGGACTGCACGAGCAGTTCACGCGCGTGGTCGAGCGAGGCGTCGGATTCGCTGCCGGAGAGCATGCGCGCGATCTCGCGCACACGCGCCTCGTCACACACCTCGCCCACCGTGGTGGACACCGTCTCGTCGCTTCCGACACCCTTGCTCACCACGAATTGCGCGTCGGCCCACGAGGCAACCTGCGGCAGATGGGTGACGACGATCACCTGGGCCGACCGCGCGAGCCTCGCCAGACGACGCCCCAGTTCGACGGCGGCCTTGCCTCCGACGCCGGCGTCCACCTCGTCGAAGATGAACGTCATATCGCCGGACACTCCAGCACCACCGACATCGCCGGCCGTTCCGTCGTTCCGTCCGCCGGCACGCCTCGCCGCGCGCTTGTCGGCGGCGGACAGCTCCAAGGCGAGCATCAGACGGCTGAGTTCGCCGCCGGAGGCGCTTTTACCCATCGGCAGCTGCGGCGAGCCGGGGAATGGGGTGAACAGGAAGGCGATATCGTCCCATCCGTGCGCGTCGAGGAGGCCGGCATCCGAATCCACGGGGAGTTTGCCGCGGCGACCGTCGACCGACACCCGACGAGCACGGGAGCGGGAGCGGGCGGAGGCATCGCGCGAACCGTCCGCGCCGGTGTCACCAGCGGCCGAACCGCGCGGCGTGACCGTGATGTCCAGCCTTGCGCCCGGCATGGCCAGCGCGTCCAATTCCGAAGTCACCCGCTCGGCGAGTTCGGCCGCGGCGGCGGCACGGGCCTCGCTCAGCGCGGCGGCGGCGTCCAGCGCGGCGGCGTACAGCCTCCCGCGCTCGGCTTCGAGTTCGGCGATTTTCTCCGGCGAGGCGTCGAGGTCCTCGACGTCGAACACGGCCTTGTCACGCCATGCGATCACGTCGGACAATTCCGGCCCCCACCGGCGGGTCAGCTCCCCCAACTCGTGGATGCGGGCGTTGAGCACGTCCAGATCCTCGACGTCACCTTCGACGTCCAGTTCCCGCGCCAATGTGAACACCACATCGGACAGGTCGTTGACGATGGCGTCCAGCCGATCGGCCTGTTCGGCGAACACGCCGTCCACCCGGATGGATCGCAGGGACTGTATGGCCTGATTGATCAGATCGATGGCGGATATGCCGTCCGCGTCGACCCCCATCTGCGAGGAGTCCAAGGCCGACAGCGCACGTCCCACGCCGGAGGCGATTTCGGCCGCGTTCTCGATGCGTTCGCGCCGGGCGCGCAGTTCCATGTCTTCGCCGGGCCGCGGGTCGATGCGGTTGATGCGTTCGATGGATTCGCGCAGATAGTCGGCCTGCTGACGGGCCGACGCCTCCTGCGAGGTCAGGGCGAGCAGCCGCTCGTCCATCCGGCGCAATGCGTCCCATGCGGCGCGATACTCCCCCAGCTCGCGTTCGTCGCCCGCATACCGGTCCAGGAATTCGCGCTGTTTCGCCGCCGAGGCGATGCGCAGCTGGTCGGCCTGTCCGTGGATGGTCACCAGTTCGCCGGCCAGCGCCGACAATACGGAACGCGGCACGGAACGTCCCGACAACACCGCGCGGGAGCGTCCCGACGCGGGCAGCGTGCGGGTGAGGAACAGCTCGCCGTCCTCCGGTTCGACGCCGGCCTCGCGTGCGATTTCGGCGGCGGGCGCGCCGTCCGACACCGTGAACACGCCTTGCGCCCATGCCTCGCTGGCACCGGCGGCGACGCGCCCGGCTTCGCCCGCGTCCCCCGAGATGAGGCGGATGGCGCTCAGCAGCATGGATTTGCCGGCACCGGTTTCGCCGGTGATCGCGGTCATGCCTTGGGCGGGCGCGATCGTCGCCTCGCGGATGGGACCGAGATTGCGGATGTCAAGCTCGTCCAGCATGCGCTCAGGCCTCCCCTTCCTCGTCCGGAGAGGCCGGTGGGTCCCCGACCACGCCCGCCGGGTCGGCACTGGCCGGGAACACGTGGCCGTGATGCGTGCGCACGTCGGCATGGTTGGCCCGCGCATGCTCACGCCACCCGACCACCGGAAGATCGAATTTGCTGACCAATCGTTCGGTGAACGGCACTCCGGAGAGACGGGCGAGCCGCAGGGTGTCGCGGGAGGCGCGCACTTCGACGCGGGTGCCCTTCGGCAGGGCGCGTTGGCGGCGGCCGTCGCAGCAGATCCATCCGTCCGACATCGAATCGTCGAGGATATCCAGTGTGAACGTGGATTCCGCACCGATCACCAAGGGCCGAGCGAACAGGGCGTGCGCGGCCAACGGCACCAGCTGCAGGGCCTTCACATTCGGCCAGATGATCGGACCTCCCGCGGAGAATCCATAGGCGGTGGAGCCGGTGGGGGTGGAGACGATCACGCCGTCCGCGCCGAAGGAGCTCGTCTCCACATCGTCGACGCGGATCGACAGCTCCACCATTTTGCCGCGGTCGGCGCGTTCCAGCGTGATATCGTTCAGCGCCCAATCCTCGATCGGTGTGGAATGTCCGGGCAACCACACGTCCACATGGGCGATCATGCGCTCGTCGATCGAATAGTCGTGGGTGGCGATGCGGCGTATGGCCTCCTCCATCTGGAAGCTTTCGAATTCGGCGAGGAATCCCACATGTCCCAGATTCACGCCGAGGATCGGCACCTGCGTGCAATGCACGAGCTCGGCCGCGCGCAGGATCGTGCCGTCGCCGCCGAGCACCACGACGATCTCCGTATCGTCCGAAACCACCGGCGGCTGCACACCGAATTCCGGTGCCTCGACATTGTCGATGATGGAGACCTCGAATCCGCATGCGCGCAACTGCTCCACCGCTTCGGACACCACCGTGCCGCTTTCGCGCAGACGGCTATGCGTCACCACCACCGCTTGTCGCTTGCTGCCCATGTCTGCCCCTCACCACGAGTCGCGAATATCTATCGCTTATCCTAATCGAGCCGTCGAACACGCGAAGTCCGCCGGACGATTCGCCCGTCCCGCACGCAATATCGGCCAAACGGAGACAAGACCCCCTTGACAACACGCCGGGAGGGTATCAATCCACCCTTTTAGTCGTTCAAATACCCGCTTCAGATGGTTTTTCGCATGTTTCAGAATCCCCGTTATCGATATCATTCCTCGACATCGCCCAATCCTCCATGATGGGAACGTTATCATCAACGAGAGAGGTCACCGCACCCCATCATCCGGGGGCGCGGGAGAGGAGTTCGAAGTCCCATGTCCATCCATCCGGCCACCGATTTCGTCCGCGCGGGTGAATACGACACCCTCGTGGCCACCATGCCGTGCCGTTTCGACGCGAAGGTGCGTTTCGACACGTTGTTGGCGCATGACGTTCTGTTCGCGCCCTCCATCACCGGCGAGGTGTTGGTATCGAAAACCGCCACCATCAGATGCTCCCATGATGTGCGGGTCAAGCGGGTGCTCGGCAGTGGACAGTTGCATGTGGACGGCGATCTGATCTGCGATTCGCTGACGTTCAACGGCGTGGTGCGTTGCTCGGGCGTCATCCGATGCGCCGGAGATCTGGTCGTCAACGGTATGCTGCTCAACACCCGTCAGGTCGATGCGGACACCGTCCGTGTTTCCGGTCAGATGAAGGCCGCCACCGTGCGCGCCCGTCTGTTCCGGCTGCGCCCGCTGCACAGCGGCCTGACCAACCGGTTCCGTATGGATGGATTCGATGGTGTCAGCACCGTGAATCACGTGATCGCCGACGATATCGAAGCGCGGGGATTGGTCTGCCGGGCGCTGCATGCCGAACAGGCCACGCTGGTCGACGGATGCCGCATCGAGAACGTCACCTGCGAGCGCACGCTCATTTCGGACAGTTCATCCTCGCTTCTGCTGGTCGGCGGAGGCCATAGGCTCGAGCGTCGGGAGTCCGTCGTCGAGCACCGCGTATAGCAGATATTCATGGTTGCCGTGCGTCCCCTCGATCGGACTGTCGGTCCAGGACACGACGCGCAGCCCCACCTCCTGGGCGCGGCGCGTCACGCGGTCCAACGCGGCCCGACGCGCCGCAGGATCGTCGACCACACCGTTTTTACCCAGCGAGGAACGGGTCTCCATCTCGAACTGCGGTTTGACCAACAGCACGATATGCGCGTGCCGTCGCGCGATACGGGCGATCACCGGCATCACATGGGTCAGGGAGATGAAGGAGACGTCGGAGACGACCATCTGCGGGCGGAACGGCAGCGAATCCGCTTCGACGTCGCGAATGTTGACACCACTCATCTCGATGACGCGCGTGTCCGAGGCGATTCTGGGGTCGAGCTGGCCGTGCCCCACATCCAAAGCGATCACCCGCTCGGCACCGCCGCGCAGCAGCACCTGGGTGAATCCTCCGGTCGAAGCGCCGATGTCCAGACAGAGAAGGCCTTTCGGAGAGGGCAGGCCGTCCTCTCCGAACCGGTCGAACGCGCCCACCAGCTTGTAGGCGCCGCGGGACACGTAATCGTCGCCTTTGTCGACCGTGATGACGGCGGACGGGGCGATGAGGGAGGAGGGTTTGCCGGCCGGCGCGCCGTCGATAAGCACCGCGCCGTCTTTGATCAGCCGTTGCGCTTTGGACCGGCTGGCCACCAATCCGCGTTCCACCAGCAGCACGTCGAGCCGACGGGGCTCTTGCGCCGCGGACCCGCCGGCGATCGGGTCAACGCCGTTCGTCATCGAGTTTCCGCTGCAATTCGTCAAGCACATGGCTGAAGGTTTCGATCTGCTGGTCGGGCTGGAGCTGGTCGATCCGTTCCAACTCGGGGAACCGCGAGGCCACCGGGGTGCGCGCGGCGTCCGTTTCGGACTGCGTCATCAGGCTCTCCTTATCGATTCCACACGCCTAGAGCGTCCACTGCGGCAACGTGACGGCAGCGACGTCCATGCCCTGGTCGGCGGCCTCCCACATCAGGCATACGGCCGCGCGCAACGCGTTGATGTCGCCGCCGTCGCTGACACGCAGTTCGCCGCCTTCCAGCCGCGCCGAAGCCGTGGCGCAACGCCATGAGCCGTCCGGCTGGCGGGCGGGCGCGGGCTGCGGTTCGGCCAACGCGCGCAGATCGCAGGCGATATAAGTGGGGCGCAGATGTTCGGGGGCGAGCATGAGCTCGCTCGGATTCGTCACGCCGGTGAGCACGGCGAGCGAATCGTAGCCGCCACGGTTGCCGGCCTCGATATCCGTATCCAGACGGTCGCCGATGGCGATGGACGCCGCCTTGTCGACCAGGCCGCGTCCGTCGGATGCATTGAGCTCACGCGCCTCGTCGTACATGAACGATTCGGGCTTGCCGGCCGAGGCGACCGGTTCGACGCCGGTGGCGTTAATCACGGCCTGGATCATCGAGCCGCATCCGGGCGCGATGCCCATCTCGCGGGGGATGGTCAGATCGCGGTTGGTAACGAAATAGGTGGCGCCATGCTCGACGGCGTACGAGGCTTCGGCCAGCATCGACCAGGTCATGTCGGGATACCATCCCTGGATGACCGCGTCGGGCTTGTCGGCGGCCGTTCCGACGACGGTCAGGCCTTGGGCCGCGACCTCCTGGCGCAGATGCTCGGCACCCACCACCAGCACCTTCGCGCCCTTCGGCACGGCCCGGGCGACCATGCGCGCCGCCACCACCGATGAGGTGATGACCTGCCACGCCTCGACGTCCAGACCGAACCCTTTAAGCTGGTCTGCCACCACCTGCTGGAACCGCGACGAGTTGTTCGTCGTGTATTCGATGGTCATGCCCTCCGCCTCGGCTTGGCGGATGCTTTCGGCGGCGTGGGCGACCGGGTTCTTACCGCGGTACACCACGCCGTCCAGATCCAGCAGCGCCAGTTGGTAGGCCTTCGCCAACGGCTTGTCGGTGCCCAGAAGCATGCGCGTCACCGTCCCGTCACTCCTCTTCGGACTCGTCGCCTTCGATTGCGCCATCCGCGGATTCGTCCGCGTCGCCTTCGGCCAGAGCGGCCGGCTCGACGTCGGATTCCACGCCCTCAAGAGCCTCCTCGGCGGGCAGTTCGGATTCATCGTCCTGCGACGGTTCGTCCAGACCCTCCTCGACGTCTTCGGCGACGGCGTCGATTCCGACCTCGTCGGTCTCGTCCGTATCCTCGTCGACCTCGTCGATCTCGTCGGAGTCGTCGAGATCGCCGTCCTCGTAATCATCCCCGTACTCGGGCTCAAGCTCGGGAGCGTACTGGGCCATGGACGGGTCGATGCCGAGCTTCTCCAGCACAATGGAGTCGTCGGTCAGTCCCTGCAGATCATGGTCGATCACCACGTCGTCGGATTCCTCATCGAGTTCCTCGTCGGCGTACTGCAGCTCCAGCTTGTCGAGCAGTCCGTCGAGGGCGGCCGCCTCATCGGTACGTCCCGCCTCTTCGAGGAACAGCTGTTCGGCCTGCACCGCACGCATGCGGTAGCCGCCGGAGATGCCCTTGGAACGTCCCAGCGTATGCGCGATTTCGATGGCCTTATCCCACAATTCCAGGTCGCCCAACGCGCCGGCGTACACCAGGAACATCTCGGCCTTGGCGTCACCACGCAGCATTTTGGCCTCGTCGGAGACGGCCATTTCGATGGCCTTCTTCGGATTGCCGAGTCCTCGTTCGCAGTCGGCGATGAAAGGCAGATAATCCGGATAGCCGTTCATACGGAACGCGGTGCGGAACTCACGCAGGGCGAGCTTGTAGTCGCCCATGCGGTAGGCCACGAAGGCGAGCGTCTCGCGGGCGAAATCGATGCGGGAGGCCTGGCGGGCCACCCATTTGGCGTGTTCGAGCGCCGCCGCGGGGTCGTCGTCGATCAGCGCGTAGGTGGCCAGAATATGCAGGCCGATATTCTCGGCGTGCTCCTTGGCCAGACCGCGCAGACGCTCCTTCTCGTCCTTCGAAAGCATCGACCATTCCATGCCCTTGGGCATCTTCGGCTCGCCGGGTCGGCGCGCGGTGTACGGATTCTGCGAGGGGAAGCTCATCGTGCCGTCGGAGTTGCGACGGGGACGATCCATGTATTCGCGGTTCTTGCGCTCGCGGTATTCGGCGCGCTCCTCGGGCGTGAACTCGCGACGCTCGCCGCGGCGGTTGTCGCCACGGCGGTTGTCACGACGGTCGCGATCGTAACGGTTGTCACGGCGGTCGCCACCATAACGGTTGTCGCGCCGATCGTTACGGCGCTCGCCGTCACGACGGAAATCACGACGGTCGCCGTCACGGCGATAGTCGCGGCGCTCGCCATCGCGACGCTCGCCACGGTCCTCGCCGTCCTTGCGCCACGGCTTGTCGCCATGCTGGTAGCGAGGATTGTCGCCGTCGCGATGGCCGCGGTAGCCGCCGTTGCCACGGTAGCCGCCGCGCTCGCCGCCACGGCCATTGCCGCGGTAGCCGCCACGCTCGCCGTCGCGACGCGGGCCGCGGTTGAAGTCGCGACGCTCGCCGCCCTCGGCTGATCCTTCGCCGTCACGGCGGAAGTCGCGATCGCGGTCGTTGCGGTAGCCGTCCTTGCGGTAGCCGCCCTTATGGAAGCCGTCGTTCTTGCGGTATCCGCCGCGACGGTCGTCATTGTGGAAGTTCTTGCGATATCCGCCCTCGCGACGCTCGCCGCCTTCGGATCGGAAGTCGCGGTTGTCGTCGCGATCCCTGCGGAATCCATCCTTGCGGTAGCCGCCTTCGGAGCGCTGTCCGTCCTTGCGGAAGCCGCCACGGCCGCCGCCATAGGACTTGCCGCCGCGAGAGCCGGACTTGCCGTAGCCGCCGCGGGAGCCGCCGTTGCCGTAGGATCGGCCGCGACCGTTGCCTCCGTAGGACTTGCCGTCGCGCGATCCGTGATTGTTGTCTTGAGTCATACTCATCCCTTTGCGTTATATCGACGCTCTACGCCGTCGATGTGATGATGTTGATGCTGATGTCCATATGAGGCCATGCCATGCCGGGCCGGAATCTCCCGCCTTCGGGCGTCCAAACTCCCGCGCGTGTGCGACCGGCATGGCCGTGGGGTGCGTCTAACGGCGTTCGACCGCGCCGAGGGCCTTCTTGCCTCGACGGATCAGCGCGAAACGTCCCTGTAGGAAGTCGTCGTCGTCGAGGATGAGCTCCTCATCCTCGACTCGGGTGTTGTTGAGGTACACGCCGCCGGATTTGATCGCGCGACGGGCCTCGGAGGCGGTTTTGAACAGGCCGGCGGTCTGCGCCGCGTCGATCAGACGGTCGCCGGGAGCGGCCTGGGGGAACACATGCTCGCCATCCTCCCCCGGCACCTTGAAGCCGTCGAGCACGGATTCGAGCGTGTCCGCGTCGATGTCCTCCAAGGAACCGCCGCGGCCGAACAGGGCGGACGACGCGTCGATGGCGGCCTGTGTGGCCTCCTCGCCGTGCACGAAGCTGGTGACCTCCCAAGCCAAAGTCTTCTGCGCCTCACGCGCGCCCGGATTCGTCTTGGATTCCTCCACCAGACGCTCGATCTCGGCCTTGGGCAGGAAGGTGAACGCCTTGAGCAGGCTTTCCATCTCCACGTCCGGACGGTTGATCCAGAACTGGTAGAACTTGTAGGGGCTGAGCATCGTGGCGTCGATCCACACGGCGTTGCCCTCGGACTTGCCGAACTTCTTGCCCTGCGCGTCGGTGATGATCGGACTGGTGAACACGTTCACGTCCACACCGCGCATCTTGTGGATCAGGTCGAGACCCGAGGTGAGGTTGCCCCACTGGTCGGAGCCGCCGAGCTCGAGCGTGCAGCCGTACTCGTCGTACAGGTGCAGGAAGTCATTGCCCTGCAGCACCTGGTAGCTGAACTCGGTGAAGGAGATGCCCTCCTCGGAGTTGAGGCGGCGGGCCACCGTGTCCTTGGCGAGCATGGTGCCCAAACGGAAGTTCTTGCCCACATCGCGCAGGAAGTCGATGACGCTCATCGAGGCGGTCCAGTCGTAGTTGCTCACGAAGCGCACCGGATTGTCGCCGTCGGTGTCGAGAATGCCACCGATCTGCCGCTTGAGGCGTTCGGCCCACTGGGCCACCACATCCTTCGGGTTGAGCGTGCGCTCGCCCGACTGGCGGGGATCGCCGATCAGACCGGTCGCGCCGCCCACCAGGGCGATCGGATGGTGGCCGGCAAGCTGCAGGTGGCGCATGTTGATCAGCTGCACGAGATTGCCGATATGCAGGGAGGCGGCGGTGGGGTCGAATCCGCAATAATAGGTGATCGGCTCACCGTTCAACGCTTGGGCGAGTCGTTCCCTGTCCGTGGACTGGGAAACCAACCCGCGCCATTCCAGTTCATCGAGCAAGGTGTCGAACCCGGCTTCCTTGAAGTTGGTGACGTGAGCCATAGCTGGTCGCTTCTCCCTATCGAATTGTTGGATATTCTGCCGCTTTTCAGCACCCTACAGTTTCGCAGAACATGCCGACAGTGCGTCAGCGCTCGCCGCGACGCATGATCTCACGGATGGTGTCGACCACCTGCCCGTAGTTGACGGACTTGAAATGCGGGAACGAGCGGATCATACGCTGCTGCTGGCGGCCCAGCACCGACGTGACGGTGCCCCGCAGACGGACCAGCTTCTCCTGCGAGGAGGTCGACCAGTCGCGCAGCTTGTCGCCGAACGCATCCTTGCCCCACTCCCAGGAGTCCCCGGCCTTCTCGGCGCGGGTCTGTACGAATTCGGCGACCAGGGCAAGCTGGCGTTCGAGATCCATCACGCCGGCCACGGTGACCGTGCAGTCGACGACCACCAGCACGAAGCAGACGAACGTCACCCAATGCACGACCGGCAGCGGCAGCATGGCGGTGACGGAGGCCACCCAGGGATGCACGAGCTTGACGATCAGCACGCCCGCCAATCCGAAGACCACGGCACCCAGCAGGCACACGCGGCCGTTGATGTTGAATCGCATACGGGAGTAATCCCACCAGCGGGCGTGGAACAGCTTCTCCATCCCCCACGAGGTGACGTATTCCAGCACGCTCGCGCCGAGCGCGGAGACCAGGAACAGCACCGCCGCGTTGTCGATATGGCGTAGCAGCACGACGGCCATCACCGCGCCGGTCCCGTAGATCGGGCAGAGCGGGCCGTTGAGGAAGCCGCGGTTCACGAAGCGGCGCTCCCGGCTGGAGACGAGGATCGTCTCATACACCCAGCCGATGAAACTGTAGAACAAAAACCAGAGAAACAGGTGCGATAGCGCGGTGAAAATCATCGTACGTCCTTGCGGGTCGCGGTCAATTCGGCTTTGCGGAAGCGTTCGAGGCTGACCGTCTCATGTGTGGCGCTGATCTTGTCGGCCATGGTGACCAGATAGCCCTCGATGTAGCGCGGCGGACGCGGCGTCAGGGGGAACATGTGGTTGGCGATGCTGTCGCACTCGATATGGTTGAGTTCGAAATCCTCCATGGCGTTGGCGAGCGCCCTGCCGCCGTGGGTGAAGCCGTGCAGGCGGTGTTCGCCGTTGTCCCAACGGTGCCAGTCGTAGAGGAAGTAGTCGTGCAGCAGGGCGGCGCGGATCAGCGAGCGCAGATCGACCCTGTGCCACAGGCGCAGCCGGTCGGCGAAATACACGGCCAGGCAGGCCACGCGGATGGAGTGCGCGTATGTGGTGACGATGCCGTGCTGGTAGCAGTCGCGTTGGATCTGCATGCGCTCGTGCGCGAGGATGTCATGTCCATGATGGTGTACCAGTGTGCGGATCTGGTGTCTGCTCAGCACGTCGTTTCCCCTTGTATGGCTTGCTTCGGGCGGTGGTCCCGTATCTTCCAGCCTTCGATTGTACGCACCCGTCCGGTCGTGCGCCCTCATCCGGCCGAATGATGTTCGCACAGCCCGCGGTGGATGCCGCCGATCCGCACGGTCGGTGTCACCGGTAGACTGTCAGAGCGGAGAAAGGAACCAGCATGGGAGATAACGGCACGAAGCGCTCAGGTCTGCGCGCGCGGATGAGGGCCACCGGCAAGGCGATGGGCGTGGAGATCCGCGAGCACAGAAGCTCGTTCGTGGTCTACATGGTGCTGCGCACGCTGGTGTTGGCGACCATGGTGCTGCAGTTCCTCAACGGCAACTACGAGAACGTGTTCCTGTGCGTGCTCACGCTGTTTCTGCTCATCGTGCCCAGTTTCGTGCAGGTGACGTTCAAAATCGAGCTTCCCTCCACATTGGAGGTCATCATTCTCGTGTTCATCTTCGCGGCGGAGATTTTGGGCGAGATCAGCTCGTTCTACGAGCTTTTCCCCTTCTGGGACACGGTGCTGCACACGATCAACGGCTTCCTCGCCGCCGCGATCGGCTTCTCGCTGGTGGATCTGCTCAACCGGCGCGAAACCGCGAAATTCAATCTCTCCCCGCTGTACCTGTCGCTGGTGGCGTTCTGCTTCTCGATGACCATCGGCGTGCTGTGGGAGTTCTTCGAATACACGATGGACAACCTGTTCGGCTGGGATATGCAGAAGGACACCGTGGTCACTTCGATCCACTCCGTGCTGCTCAACCCGAACCACACCTCCGCCACCGTCACCATCGACGACATCACCTCCACCATGGTCAACGGGCAGGATCTGGGCATCAACGGATATCTCGACATCGGTCTGCGCGACACGATGAACGACCTCATCGTGAATTTCATCGGTGCCGCCGTCTTCTCCGTATTCGGCTTCATCTATGTGAAAAGCCGCGGCAAGAACCATTGGATCCGCGGTTTCGTCCCCAGCCGCAAACGGCACCCCGACGACGCTTCGTCTCCTGATCAGGACTGACGCGTCTCTTTCCAGGAAAGCAATGCGAACGCCCCGTCGTCCAAACCAAGGACGGCGGGGCGTTCGCGTCGGGAAAACACGGATCAGAAAGTTCCGGGAGCCTTGTAGGCGGAGCCGTCCGACGTGGATTCGGCGAAGGCCGCCAGTTCGGCGACGGCCCGCTTGGCATCCTCAAGCTGTTCGAGCACGCGGTCGTAGGCGGTGCCGCCCTTGCCGTCGCGCGAGTCGACGGAGCCGTGGCTGGAGAGCACCTCGCGCACCTGCGGTGCCGATTCGGCCGGCAGGAAGCCGTCGAAGGTGGCGACGAAGTCCGCGTCGGTCAGATCCCACAACTCCTGGCCGCGGCCTTCGGCGATTTTCACGCACGCGCCGGAAAGCTCATGCGCGTGGCGGAAGGGCACGCCGTTCTTGACCAGCCATTCGGCGATGTCGGTGGCAAGCGCGAAACCGGTGGGGGCCTCGGCCTCAAGACGCTCGGCGTCGAAGGCCATGGTGCGCACCATGCCGGTGAAGGCGGGCAGCAGCACCTCAAGTGTGTCGACCTGGTCGAACACGGCCTCCTTGTCTTCCTGCAGATCGCGGGCGTAGGCGGTCGGCAGGCCCTTGAGCGTGGCCAGCAGGCCGGTCAGGTCGCCGATCAGACGGCCGGACTTGCCTCGGGCCAGTTCGGCGATATCCGGATTCTTCTTCTGCGGCATAATCGACGAGCCGGTGGAGTAGGCGTCATCGAGACGCACGAACGCGAACTCCTGCGTGTTCCAGATGATGATCTCCTCGCTCAGGCGTGAGATGTCGACGCCGGCCATGGCGGCGATGAAGGCGAATTCGGCGACCAGATCGCGCGAGGCGGTGCCGTCGATGGAGTTGTCGGTCACGCGAGAGAAGCCGAGCTCGCGGGCCACGGCTTCGGGGTCGAGGCCGAGCGTGTTGCCGGCGAGCGCACCGGAACCGTACGGCGAGGCGTCGATGCGCGCATCCCAGTCGATCAGACGCTGCACATCGCGCAGCAGCGGCCAGGCGTGGGCCATCAGCTGGTGGGCGAGCAGCACGGGTTGCGCGTGCTGCATGTGGGTGCGGCCCGGCATCACGGTGCGGCCGGCCGCGACGGACTGCTCGATCAGCGCGTTGACGAGCGCAAGCAGTTCGCCGGCGATAACCCGGGCGTGGCGGCGCAGCCACATGCGGATCAGACAGGCGATCTGGTCGTTGCGGGAGCGTCCGGCGCGCAGTTTGCCGCCGAGTTCGTCGCCGGCGATGGCCAGCAGTCCGCGTTCGAGCGCGGTGGCCTCGTCCTCGTCGTCCTCGACCGGCGCGAAGGCGCCCGAATCGACTTGGCGCTGCAGTTCGTCGAGCGCGGACTCCATGCGCTCGAGCTCGTCGTCGCTGAGCAGTCCGGCACGGCCGAGCGCGCGTGCGTGGGCGCGCGAGCCGGCGATATCGTCGTCGGCTAGACGCCAGTCGAACTGGGTGGACTTGGACAGGCGGGCGAGTTCGGGCGAAGGGCCGGACGAGAAGCGTCCGCCCCACAGTGCGAGATGTTCGTTGCTATTGGTTTCGGTCATGGTTGTCCTTATGTTGGGGCTGACGATGATGTCGGTTCGGCGTCGGATTGAAAAACGGAGCCGGGAAATCCTCCCCTTCAGGGTATCGGGATTTCTCGACTCCGCTGCGCTTCGCTCGAAATGACGAGGGAAGGGGCTGGGCTCCGTCGGGAGCGGCGCTTATTCGACGGTGTTGCTCGGCACTTCGATGCCGTTGCCGAACTTGACGTCGCGGGCGGCGGCCACGCGGGACGGCAGTCCGTAGATGTCGATGAAGCCGTTGGAGGACTTCTGGTCGAAGCTGTCGCCGGAATCGTAGGTGGCCAGGTTGTAGTCGTACAGCGAGGTGTCGGAGCGACGGCCGGTCACGACGGCGCGGCCGCCGTGCAGGATCATGCGGATCTCGCCGGAGACGTACTGCTGGGTGTCCTCGATGAAGGCGTTGAGCGACTTGACGGCCGGGCTGAACCACTGCGCGTCGTAGACCAGCTCGCCCCAACGCTTGTCGATGTCGCGCTTGATGCGGTGCTGTTCGCGCTCCAGGCAGCAGTTCTCCAGTTCCTGGTGGGCGGTGATCAGCGCCACGGCGCCCGGGCACTCGTACAGCTCGCGGGACTTGATGCCCACCAGACGGTCCTCGATCAGGTCGATGCGGCCGATGCCCTGCGCGCCGGCGCGGCGGTTCATCTCCTCGATGGCCTGCAGCGGGGTGACGTCGCGGCCGTCGATTTTGACCGGAATGCCCTGCTTGAATTCGATGACGACCTCGTCCTCGACGGGCGGGAACGCGGGATCGTCGGTGTAGGAGTAGCAGTCCTTGGTCGGACCGTTCCACGGATCCTCGAGGAAGCCGGTTTCGATGGCGCGGCCCCACACGTTCTGGTCGATGGAGTACGGGCTTTTCTCGGTCTGCACGATCGGCAGCTTGTGCTCCTTGGCGAACGCGATCTCCACATCGCGGGTTAGGGAAAGATCACGGATCGGGCTGATGGCCTTCAGAGTCGGGTCGATGGAGGCGATGGACACCTCGAAACGCACCTGGTCGTTGCCCTTGCCGGTGCAGCCGTGGGAGATGGTGTCGGCCCCGAACTGGTGGGCGGCGCGCACCAGATGCTTGGAGATCAGCGGACGGGAGATGGCGGAGACCAGCGGGTACACACCCTCGTACATGGCGTTGGCCTTGAGGGCCTGCATGCAGTACTCGTTGGCGAACTCGTCGCGGGCGTCGACCACATAGGATTCGATGGCGCCGCAGGCCAGCGCGCGCTCGCGGATGGTTTCCAGGCTCTCGCCGCCCTGGCCGACGTCGAGGGAGACGGCGACGACGTCCTTGCCGGTGCGCTCCTTGAGGTACGAGATGGCGACGGAGGTGTCAAGACCGCCGGAATACGCCAGCACAAGACGATTGTTATCTGCCATGGTTTGCCTTTCTTATCGCATTGTTATGCACAAGTATATGCAAAGGTATGTATAAATATTCATCTCGGTGCGTCGCACCGGCCAAGCCCCTCTATTGCTGGGTTTTCGACACGATATCCAGCAGCCACCGTGCGCGCCGCTTCGCCGGCTCGTCATCCGAGCAGATCATCATCACGGTGTCGTCGCCCGCGATGGTGCCCAGCACGTCGTCAAGCGACTGCTTGTCGATGACGCTGGCCACATACTGCGCGGCACCGGAGGGTGTGTGCACCACGACGAGATTGCGCGCGGCCGCCACGGAGGTGACCAGGCCGGAGAGCACACGTGCCATCTGCTGCTCGATGCGGCCCGACGATGCGGATTCCACCGTCGATCCCGACGGCGAATCCGCGATCGCATAGGCCACCGTACCGTCTTTGAGCCGGGTTTTCACCGCGTTCACCTCGTCGAGGTCGCGGCTCAGCGTCGCCTGCGTCACGTCGAAGCCCTCGTCGAGCAGAATCTGCGATAGCTGCGACTGCGAGGTGATGACATGACGCAGCAGCGCCTGTTCGATGGCGCTTAGCCGCGCGGCCCGCGTCGCGGGTCGCTGCAGGGATGGACCGGATTCGCTCATCGTTCGCGTCTTTCTCGTATGACTCGTCGTCATAGGCGCGGTCCGCGTCAGGCGAGCAGCGCGTCGTCGCCGCGCTGTTTGCCGACCAGCCAGGTGAGCAGCGCCTTCTGCGCGTGCAGACGGTTCTCCGCCTCGTCCCACACCACGGACTGCGGTCCGTCGATCACCGAAGGAGTGACCTCCTTGCCGCGGTAGGCGGGCAGGCAGTGCTGGAACAGCGCGTCCGGCTTGGCGAGCGCCATCAACTCGTCGTTGACCTGATACGGCCAGAACGGCTTGGAGCGAATCGCGTACTCCGCCTCCTCGCCCATCGACACCCAAGTGTCGGTGAACACGCAGTCGGCGTCGGCCACGGCCTCTTTCGGATCGGTGGTGACGAGGATCGAACCGCCATTGTCAGCGGCGATGCGCTCGGCGTCGGCCACAATCGCCTTATCCGGCAGATAGCCGTACGGTCCGGCCACGCGCACGTGCATGCCTGCGACCGCGCCGCCGAGCAGATACGAGTTGGCCATATTGTTGGCTGCGTCGCCCAGATAGGCGATGGTTTTGCCGGCCAGCGCGTCCACGCCTCCGCGGAACTGGGCGATGGTGAGGAAGTCGGCGAGGATCTGGCAGGGATGGAACTGGTCGGTGAGCGCGTTGACCACCGGACAGGTGGCGTACTTGGCCATCTCCTCGACCCGCTCCTGGCCGAAGGTGCGCCAGACGATGCCGTAGGCCATGCCGGAGAGCACGCGGGAGGTGTCGGCCACCGGCTCGCCGCGGCCCAATTGGGAGCCGGACTTGTCGATGACCAGCGGATAGCCGCCGAGTTCAGCGACTCCGATGGAGAAGCTGGTGCGGGTGCGGGTGCTGGGCTTGTCGAACAGCACGGCGACACCCTGAGGGCCGGCGAACGGCTGCTTGTAGAAGCGGTTCTCGCGGAATTTCATGCCGAGTTCGAGAATCTGCTTCTGTTCCTCATGGCTTACGTCGTCGTCGCGCAGCATATGGCGCAGTTGTCCGGTCATTGTCGGCTCCTTGTCTTGGAAAAGCGTTCGGTTGTCGTATGGTCCGCGCGGCCTGGAGATCAGTCGTCCTGCAGGTCGGCGGGAATCTGGGCGAGGATGGCGATCGCTTGGTCGACATCCTGTTCGGTGACGTTCAGCGGCGGCGCGAACCGCAGCGCGTCGGGACGCACGGCGTTGACGATAAGGCCGTGTTCGAGCGCCCAGTTCATCGCCGCATGCGCGCAGGGATGGGCGAGTTCGACGGCGTCGAGCAGGCCGCGTCCGCGCACGGAGACGTACAGCGGATTGCCGCAGGACATCAGCCCGTCGCGCAGCTGCTTGCCGCGCGCCTCGGCGTTGGCGACCAGTCCCTCGTCCTCGATCACGTTCAGCGTGGCGAGGGCGGCGGCCGCGCCCAACGGGTTGCCCGCGAAGGTCGAACCGTGCGATCCGGGGGTGAACAGGGCGGAGAGCTTCCTACCGAAGGCGATCATGCCGCCCATCGGGAAGCCGCTGGCCACGCCCTTGGCGAAGGTGACCATATCCGGCCTCACACCGCCGGCCAGATCCTCGCGTTGGAAGGCGAACCATTCGCCGGTGCGCCCGATGCCGGTCTGCACCTCGTCGATGATGAGCAGCGCGTGGTTGATGTCGCACATCTGACGCACCTTTTTGACGTAATCCACGGACAGGGGCTTGACGCCGGCCTCGCCCTGGATGAGCTCGATCATCACCGCGGCCACCGGCCCCTTGCCGTAATGGCCGAGTCCGGTCGCGGCGAAGGCCTCGTACAAGGCGAGCGGATCCCCGGCGCGCACGAATTCGATATTCGGCACCAGTGGGTCGAAAGGCTTGCGGATGGCGGGCTTCCACGTGGCGGAAAGCGCGCCCATCGTACGGCCGTGGAAGCTGTTGGTCAACGCGATGATGCGGGCGGGTTTGCCTCCCATCGCGGGAGTGGCGCCCGGCAGCGTGCGGCCGTAGAGTTTGGCGAGCTTCAACGCCGCCTCATTGGCCTCGGCGCCGGAATTGCCGAAATACACATGCGAGCCTTCGGGCGCGCCGGCCAGCTCCACGAGTTTGGCGGCCAGCTCGATCTGCGGCCTGGTGGCGAAATAGTTGCTCACATGCGCCACTTTGGCGGCCTGCTCGGCGACCGCCTTCACCCATGCGGGATGCGCGTAGCCGAGCGAGTTGACGGCGATGCCGGCCAGGAAGTCGAGGTATTCGTTGCCGTCGACGTCCCACACATGCGAGCCTTCGCCGTGGTCCATCACGCGCAACGGCGTGCCGAACACGTTCATATGCACCTGGGAGTACTCCCCCAGCCACCGTGTTCCTTCGGCTCCCAGCGTTTCTTTGATCTCAGTAGCCATATGAGCTCCTCATCTCGACGCCACCCTCCGGCACGACCATGGTGCCGATACCGGCGGTGGTGAAAATCTCGTTCAGGATGGAATGCGGCTTGCGGCCGTCGATGATATGCGACTGCATGACGCCGCCGTCCAGGGCTCGCACGCACGCCTCCATCTTCGGGCGCATACCCGATTCGAGGTCGGGCAACATATCGCGCAGGTTCTCCACACCGATGCGCCCGATCAGCGAGTTGCGGTCGGGCCAGTCGGCGTACAGGCCGTCGACGTCGGTGAGGATGATGAGCTTGTGCGCCCCCACGGCGGCGGCCAGCGCGGCGGCGGCCGAATCCGCGTTGACGTTCAGCACCTCGGTGGCGTCCTCCTCGTTCGGTGCCACGGAGGAGACCACGGGGATGCGTCCGGCCGCGACCAGATCCTCGACGGCCGAGGCGTCCACGCTCACCACATCGCCCACCAGGCCGATGTCGGTGGGTTTGCCGTCGATAACCGGGCGTCGCTGCATGGCGGAGAACAGGCCTCCGTCCTCGCCCGACAGGCCCACGGCCAGCGGTCCGTGCGAGTTGATCAGGCCGACGAGCTCGCGCGACACCTTGCCGGTGAGCACCATGCGCACCACGTCCATCGCCTCGGGCGTGGTGACGCGCAGACCGCCCTTGAATTCGGATTCGATGTTCAGGGCCCTGAGCATATGGGAGATCTGCGGACCGCCGCCGTGCACGACGATCGGGTGCAGTCCCACCTGGCGCAGGAACACCATATCCTCGGCGAAGCACTGCTTCAAATGCTCGTCGACCATCGCGTTGCCGCCGTATTTGACGACGATGCGCTGTCCGGCGAACTCCTCCAGCCACGGAAGCGCCTCAATCAGCACCTCCGCCTTCTGGTCGGCGCGCAGGTCGGTATGCACGTCGAAATGGAATCCCGGCCCTTTTAACTCTGCCATTTTTCCCCTTTACTCTACGAACCGACGCTACGAGGGGCTGTCGGCCTATATTCATTGTCAGACCGTAAAGACTTGGCCTGAGCGGCCCGGAGCGTGTCGGACGATGAATATAGGCCGGCAGCCCCGGACACCCGGTTTACTCAGCTTTCGTAGTCGGCGTTGATGTGGACGTATTCGTGGGTCAGGTCGTCGGTCCACACCGTGGCTTCGGCGTCGCCGGCGTTCAGGTCGATGTCGATATGCACCTCGCGCGGGGTCATGTCGACCTCGGAGCGGTCGCGGCCCGCGCCTCCGTTCTCGCAGATGCGCACGCCGTTGACGTCGACGGTCACCTTGTCGGCGTCATAGGGGGCCACGCTGGCGGGCACGGTGCCGATGGAGCTGACGATGCGGCCCCAGTTCGGATCGTTGCCGGAGATGGCGCATTTGAGCAGGTTCGACGCGGCGACCGCGCGGCCGCAGGCCAGGGCGGCGTCCACGCTGGTCGCTCCGGTGACGCTGATGCGGATGTCGTGGCTGGCGCCCTCGCCGTCGCCGATGATCTGGCGGGCGAGCGAAGCGCAGGCCCGGGCGACCATCGCGTTGAACTCGTCCGGGTCGGGTTCCACTCCGGAGGCGCCCGAGGCGAGCAACAGCACGGTGTCGTTGGTCGACTGGCAGCCGTCCACGTCGATGCGGTTGAAGGAGGTATCCACGGCGGCGAGCAGCGCGGCCTGCGCCTGACCGGCGGTGACGACCGCGTCGGTGGTGATGACGGAGAGCATCGTGGCCAGTTGCGGGGCGATCATGCCCGAGCCTTTGACCATGCCGCCGATACGGTAACCGTCGCCTTCGAGTTCGACGGTTTTGGGCTTGGTGTCGGTGGTCATGATCGCATGCGAGGCGTCCGCGCCGGCTTCGGCGGTATCGGCCAACGCGTCGAACGCGGCATCGGCACCGGCCAGCACGTTATCGAGCGGCAGCAGCTCGCCGATCAGACCGGTGGAACATACGGCGATGTCCTCGGGCGAGGCGCCCAACAGTTCGGCCACGCGTCGCGCGGTGGCCTGCGATTGCTCGTATCCGGCCTGTCCGGTGCAGGCGTTCGCTCCGCCGGAGTTGAGGATCACGGCTTTGACGTGACCGTCGGCGATGATCGAACGCGTCCACTGCACGGGGGCCGCGCAGAAGCGGTTCGAAGTGAACACGCCTGCGGCCGCGTCCAGAGGACCGTTGTTGACGACCAGCGCCAGATCCTTTTTCCCTGCGACGGCGGAGATACCCGCCTCGACACCGGCGGCGGAGAATCCTTGTGCGAATGTCACGCTCATGGTGCGACTCCTATCTTGGTCAAGCCTGCGTCCTCGGGCAGGCCAAGTGCGATGTTGAGGGACTGCACCGCCTGTCCGGCGGTGCCGCGGTTGAGGTTGTCGATGGCGGCGAAGGCGATGACGCGCCCGGCGTTGCGGTCGGTGACGACCTGCAGATGCGCGGCGTTCGAGCCGACGATATTGCCGGTGGCGGGAAGCATGCCTTCGGGCAGCATCACCATGAAGCCCTCATCCGCATACGCGTTCATCCAGACGGCGCGGATCTCGTCATCGCTTAAGTCACGCGCCTTGTCGGTCATCGCCGCGCTCACGCAGGCGAGGATGCCTCGCGACATGGGGGCGAGAATCGGCGTGAATCCAAGCGTGAACCGGTCCGCTTCGGCCGCGGCCAGTCCTGCGGCGTGGGCGAGGTTCTGCAGGATCTCGGGGATGTGGCGGTGCGTGCCTCCCACGCCGTACGGCACCGCGGAGCCCAAGGCCTCGGACGCCAGCAGGTTGGTGCGCTTCAGGGCCTTGCCCGCGCCGGAGTAACCGACCACCAGATCGGCAACAAGGCTTTTCGACTCGACCAGACCTTCGGCGACGCCGGGCTGAATGGCCAGCGTGGTGGCGGTCACGTTGCAGCCAGGCCCCGCGATGCGCTTGGCACCGGGCAATGCCGCTCGCTGGCGCGCGTATGAACCGTCGGAGGCTTTGCCGGTGATGAGTTCGGGCATGCCGTAGGTCCAATGCTCGTAGAAGTCGCCGCCGTAGAACGCGTCCCATGCGGCGCGCTCCTCGAGACGGTGGTCGGCGCCCAAGTCCACCACCACGGCGTTCTCGTCGAGCCGTGCGGCCAATGCACCGGAAGCGCCATGCGGCAGCGCGAGGATGACCGCGTCATAGCCGTTCAGCGTTTCGGCGGTGGTGTCCTCCACCACCAGATCAGCCAGCTGAGGAATATGCGGCATGTGTTTGGCCATGGATTCGCCCACCGAGGAGTGCCCGGCCACGCATGCCACTTCGAAATCGGGGTGCGCGGCGAGAATGCGCAGCGCCTCGCCACCCGCATATCCCGTGGCACCGGCCACGGCAACCGTATACTTCGCCATAATCAGTCCTTCGCGACGACGAAAACTGAAGTCAGTATACACTTCTATGCAGACTTATGCATAATTATGCAGTCCTGCGTGTGGCGGGCATATCAGGCGGTGATGGTCACGTCCGTACTGGAAGAGCCGCCGCCGGAAGAACCGCCACCCTGCAACTGGTTGAGCATCTGCTGGTAGAGGCTCATGGCGTCGATGCCGTTCGCCATCATCCACACCACGGCGATGGTGTAGAGCGCGTTGATCACCACAGCGGCCAGTCCCAGCCAGAATCCCTTCATATGGAAGGTGCGGCACCGCCACATCGCCAACCCGCCCATCAACGCGGATAGTACGGGCACGGGGAAGAACAGCGCCAGCACCAGAGAGATCACCGCATAGGCGTCCCAATGGCCGTACATCGGATTCTGGGCGGGATCGTTCAGATCGATGCCGTTGAGGTAGTGGGGCGTATGCGAGGGCGCGTTCGGCTGCTGCCATTGCTGGCCGCCGGTGTAGGAGCCGTTCTGCCCGCCATACTGCGCGGGCTGGTCCTGCCGGCCGGGCGTGGACTGGCCTCCCATCGACGGCGCGCCATACTGCTGTCCGTATGGCGGCGCCGACGTGGTCGAATCCGCTGCGGGTTCGGGATCGGGCGCGCCGTAGAGGTACGGATTGTAATCCGCCCCGTACTGGCTCGCGTTCGCGCCGTATTCCGGCTCATGGTACTCGCCGTACTCCGGCTTGCCCGTATCGCTCATCGAATTCCTTTGATCGGGGTTGGGTCAGGCGCGCAGCTGGGCGCCCAGCTCACCGGCTTTGGCGACGATCGCCTCGCGGATCGCCTCGCTGTCCTCGGCGGCCAACGTCTTGTCCTGCGAACGGAAGGTGACCGCGAAGGCCAGGGATTTCATTCCCTCGCCCAGCTGGTCGCCGGTGAACACGTCGAACAGCTCGACGGACTCGAGGTCGGCGCCCGCCGCCTCGCGAATCGCCCGCTCCAGCTGGGCCGCGGTCACCGTGTCGGCCACGGTGAAGGCGAGATCCTGCTTGACCGGCGGGAAGGTGGAGATCGGCTTGGCCTGCACCGGCTTGCCGTCCAGCGTGGCGAACAGGGCGGTGAGGTTCAGCTCGAAGGCAGCGGAATGCGCGGGGAAGTCCAGCGCCTCGTTGACCCGCGGATGCAGCTCGCCCACGAAACCGACGAGCTCCTCACCCACGAGCACGCGGGCCGCGCGGCCCGGATGCCACTGGTCGGGCATCTCCTCGGCGGCCGGCTGGTCCAGCGTGATGTCCGCGCCGATACGGTCGGCGATGCGGCGCACAGCCTCCACGGCGTCGGACCAGTCGACGGCGCGCTTGCCGCCCATCCAACCGGTGTCCTCGGCCAGACCGGTAAGGATGCCGGCCACATGGTCGGGCTGCGCCGGCAGACCGGCGTCGAGCGCGGCGAGCTGCTCGTCGGTCGGCTTCACGCCGCCGGGCAGCGCCGGGATGGCGGGGGCTTCGGGATCCCACAGATACACGTGTCCCAGCTCGTACAGGGCCACATTCTCGATGCCGCGGCGCAGATTGCGCTGCACGGTGGTGGCGAGCGTCGGCAGGATGCCGCGACGAAGATAAGGCCGGTCGCCGTACAGCGGGTTGGCGATTTCGACGCTGACACGCTTGACGGCGTCCATATCATCGCCATGGCCGAAGGCCTTGAAATCCTCGTCTCCAACGAACGGGTAGCTCAGCGTCTCCACCATGCCGTATTCGGCGAGCTCCTGCGCCACCTCACGGCGACGGCGCTGGTCGGCGGTCAGCCCCACCATGCCTTCGGTCGGCGCGGGCGGCACGGTGACCGGAATCTGGTCGTAGCCGACCAGACGGGCCACCTCCTCGACCAGATCGCACGGCTCGTTCAGGTCGGGACGCCAGGTCGGCGCGGTGACAGAGAATTCACCGTTGCCGCCACCGGCCACCACACAGCCGATATCGGTGAGGATGTCGCTGATGCGGTTGAGGTCCACGTCCAGACCGGCCACACGGGCCACTTCGCTGGCTTTGAAGGCGATCGCCTTGCGATGCGCGATGGTGTTCACATCGTTCGGATGGTCGCTGGCCTCGCCGGAACCGTATTTGGTGAGCAGATCGGCGGCCATCTGCGTGGCGGCCGGCTGCAGCGCGGTGTCCACGCCGCGTTCGAAGCGGCGCGACGCCTCGGAGGGGATCTTGTGACGGCGCGCGGAACGGGCGATGGTCACCTGATCGAAATGCGCGGCCTCCAGCAGGATGTTCTTGGTTTCGGCGGTCACCTCGCCGTACAGGCCGCCCATCACGCCGGCCAGGCCCAGAATGCGTGATCCTCGCTTGCCGTCCGGCGAATCGGTGATGAGCAGATCCTCGACGCTCAGCTCGTGCTCCTTGCCGTCGAGCGTGGTGAGCTTCTCGCCCTCCTTCGCGCGACGCACCACGATCGGACCTTCGATTTTGTCGAGATCGTAAGCGTGCATCGGCTGGCCCAGATCCATCATCACATAGTTGGTCACGTCCACCGCCAGCGAGATCGAACGCTGTCCGGCGCGGGTGAGGCGGCGGCGCATCCAGTTGGGCGTGCGCGACGACGGGTCGAAGCCGCGCACGGCGCGCGCGTAGTAGCGGTCGCAGCCGGGCACGCCATGGATCGGATTGTCGTCGTCGATGATGATGTCGATGTCGGTGACGGTGCCGGGCGCGTAATCGGCCGGCTCCGGCGCCCTCTCCCCCAGTTCCACGGCCGGATCGACATACGTCGCGCCGGTGGAGTGGTGGTATTCGCGGGCCACGCCGCGGTAGGAGAATGCGTAGCCGCGGTCCGGGGTGATGTTGATCTCCAGCACCGGCTGGTCGAGATGCAGCAGACCCATCGCGTCATCGCCGGGCTTCAGGGCCTCGTATTCCTCTTCGGTGAAGCCGTAGTCGCGCAGCAGGATGATGCCGTTGTGGTCGTTGCCCAGCCCCAGCTCGCGCTCGGAGGCGCACATGCCGTCGGAGATGTGGCCGTAGGTCTTGCGCGGTTCGATTTTGAAATCGCCGGGCAGCACGGCGCCGGGCAGGGTCACGACGACCTTCTCGCCGGCGGCCATGTTCGGCGCGCCGCACACGATGCCGCGCGGCACCTTGTTGCCGTTCTCGTCGACGTCGTTGTATTCGTCGCCGACGTCCACATGGCACCAGTTGATGGTTTTGCCGTTCTTCTGCGGCTCCGGGGTGGCGTCCACCACGTAGCCGACGACGATCGGGCCGGTGAGCTGCGAGGAGTGGATCTCCTCCTCCTCCAGACCGACCTGCACCAGATCCTGGGCGAGCTGCTCGTAGGTCAGTCCCTCGGGCGTCTCGACATGGTCGTTAAGCCAATCGATATCGATCATAGGCATGGGTCAATCACTCCCCCATCACAAACTGTTCGCTGAATCGCACGTCGCCCTCGACGAGGTCGTGCATGTCGTTGATGTCGTGGCGCAGCAGCAGCGTGCGCTCCATACCGACGCCGAAGGCGAAGCCGGTGTACACGTTCGGGTCGAGTCCGGCGGACTTGAGCACGTTCGGGTTCACCATGCCGCAGCCGCCCCATTCAAGCCAGCCCGCCCCGCCCTTCTTGTCGGGGAACCACAGGTCGAGTTCGGCGCTCGGCTCGGTGAACGGGAAGTAGCTGGGGCGCAGACGCGTCTTGGCTTCGGGGCCGAACATGGCGACCGCGAGCTTGTCGAGCACGCCCTTCAAATCCGCCATGGTCAGGTTCTTGTCGACGGCGAGCGCCTCGCACTGGTGGAACACCGGAGTGTGGGTGGCGTCGAGCTCGTCGGTGCGGAACACGCGGCCCGGGCAGGCGATGTACAGCGGCACGCCGCGGGTGAGCAGCGCGCGCACCTGGTCGGACGAGGTCTGCGTGCGCAGCACCATGTTCGATCCGACGAAGCCGGCCGCGTCCTTGGCCTGGTTGCCCTTGACGTAGAAGGTGTCCTGCATCTGGCGGGCGGGATGGTCTGGGCCGAAGTTCAGCGCGTCGAAGTCGTACCATTCGGTTTCCACCTCGGGGCCGGTGGAGATCTGCCAGCCCATGGAGACGAAGAAGTCCTCGACGTCCTCCATCAGCTTGGGCAGCGGATGACGGGCGCCCAACGGCTTGCGCCTGACCGGCAGGGTCATGTCCACCGTCTCGGCGGCCAACGCCTCGGCCTCGGCCCGCGCCTTGAGCTCGGCCTCCTTGGGTCCAAAGGCGCGTCCGAAGTCGGCGCGCAGCTTGCCCAGCAGCTTGCCCGCGTCCTTTTTCTGGTCGGCGGGCAGCGAGCCGATGGCCTTGCTGGCTTGGGTCATCACGGAGTCGGCTCCGGAATACTGCGTTCTGATGGTCTTCAATTCCTCCAGCGTGGAGGCCTGTTGGATCTTCTCGATGCCTTCGGCGACCGCTGCGGTCACCGCCTGGGCGTCGAACACCATGTTCTGCGACACGAGAACCCTTTCCGAGTATGTTGTAAAAAACCTATAAACCTTATGTTTTCCAGCGTTTTACCGACTTCACATTCTTTCAATATGACTCGACAACGCCCGCGGTCCGCCGGTCCCGGACCGAAAGTCCGACTAGGCGTGGGAGGCCATCGCCAGACTCATCAGCATGACGGCGGCGCTGGTGGCGAGGTTGAGCGATTCGGCCTTGCCATACAGCGGAATCGACACGATATCGTCCGCACGCTCCAGCACGTCGGGGGGCAATCCACGGGCCTCATTGCCGAACAGCACCGCCGAAGCGCCCGAAGTCGAGGAGCGTTCCGCCAGCACGTCGGGCAGCGGGCGAGACTTACGCTCCTCGGTGCCGTACACGTCCGCGGCGATGACCTTGATGCCGTGTCCGCCCGCCCAAGCGAGGAATTCGTCGGTCCTCATAACCACCACCGGCACGTGGAACAGGGATCCGGCGGTGGAACGCACCACTTTGGGATTGAATACATCCACGCAGTCGTCCACGAACACCACCGCGTCGCAACCGGCGGCGTCGGCGGCGCGGATCACCGTACCGGCGTTACCGGGGTCGCGCACCTGCCAGAACGCGGCCAGCCGCGTGCCAGGCGTCCCGGTCTCTACGGCAGGCGGCACCGTCGCCGTAGAGCGTATGACATCGATATCACCCACGGCGAGGATTCCCTGGGCGTCGGCGCTGATCCGACGGATCACCTCGCCGCTGGCCCAATGCACGTAGACGTCGGATTCCAGCGCCTGATCCACGATGCGCTGCAAGGTATCCGTCGCGGCGCGGCGCTCACCGCCCTCGGCCGCGACCTCGACGTACAGGTCGCGCACCACGTCCGGACGCCAGACGACGGCCTCGCGCACCGACTGCGGTCCTTCGATCAGGAATCGGCCGGCTCGGTAGCGGGTTTTGCGGTTCGTCAGGTCGGCGAGATGCCGCACCCGTTCGGATTTGGGGTTATCGACAAGCTGTGCGTTGATGGGCATGCCCTCCACACTACCGCACTACCGCACACCGACCAATCGAGGAACACGCGCATCAACGCGATCGCCGAATCTGAGTCACCGGACGCGCGCCGACCACACGGGGGACACGCACATACAGAATCCAATGCTCGTCCTCGGCGTCGGCGGACAGCACACCGCCGAGCCGCTCCACCTCGGCGCGGTGCATCTTCAACCCGTGCCCGCCCGTCAGCGGAGGCGAATCCGCGGAATCGCCGACCTCGTCAAGCCGCTCGTCGTCGGTCAGCGGATTCGTGGCGACGATCTCGATCTGGTTCTTATCCACGGTGACCACCACGGTGAAGGCATCCTGGCCCGGCGTCCCATGGCGGACGATGTTCGCGTACGCCTCGTCGAGCATGTCGAGCACGCAGGCCTTGCGCTCGCGGATATCGCTTGGATTGTCGAATTGGGGACCATGCACATGGTCGATGACGCGCGAGACGCCGATGAATCCGGATTGCGCGAGCACAGCGGTCCATTCCTCCGTCCTCTCGCGCAGCACGTCCACGAACCGGCGGCCGTCGGCGCGCCCGCGTTCGCTGCTCAGTTCCGTCTCATCCTCGTCGCTCAACTGGCGGATCACCGCGTACACGCTGTCGAGCACGCGCAGGGAGCGGTCGTTGATCTGCCGCCAGGCCTCGCGGTCCTCCTCGGATTCGACGCGGCGGATCCGCTGCTGGGCGATGCGTGCGATATTCGACAGGTCGCCGGTCACCGAATCGTGCACGATGCGGGCCACGGTGACACGGCGTTTGAGCGCGTCCGCCTCCTCGATCTTGCGTTGCGCCTCGTACAGCAGCGAATGGCGGCGGCTGGTGTGGCTGAAGAACAGCAGCAGCGTTATCAGCAGAATCAGGATCGGCACCTGCGCGTAGCCGGAGAACCAGCGGAAATCGGGGTATCTGGAACTCTGGATCGCCAACGAGCACACCACGGGTATGGCCAGCACCACACCCGCCTTCGTGCTGATGTCATAGGTGAGGGTGCCCAGGGAGTAGGCGACTCCCAGCAGTTGGGACGGCCCTTCGACATGGAAGAACAGACAGGTCACGCAGAAGTTGAGCAGCAGCGCCAGATTGGCCGGCACGGGGAACACGCCCGCGAGCGGCAGCAATATCATGAACACCGTGGCGGTGACCAATCCGGACAAGGTCTGCGGCGGCGTGAAGTACCACTCCCAGAATCCGCAGATCAGCAGAACGAAGGTCTGCCCGATTCGGATCGGATGTTTCACGGGGCTGAGCGCCAGCGGCACCGACCCGGCGAGATGACCGTCCCCTCCGCGTGTGAAACGTTCCCTCTCCATGGCTCACGCCTCGGCGTTCAGCCACATCGCCACGGCCTGCCAACGCGAGGTCGCGCCCAGCTTGTGCATCGCGCGCTGGCCATGCTTCTTCACCGTCTCCGGAGTGATGTTCAACGTTTCGGAGATCGCCTTGATCGACATGCCCGCGGCGAAGGAATCCATGATCTCGAATTCGCGGTCGGTGAGCACCGCGCTCATGCCCGACTGGTTCTTCAGACGCACATGCGCGGTCAGGGGAGATTCGAATCCATCCCCCCACGTGCCACCCGAGGCGACGGTGCGCAGCGCGGTGACGATCCGCTGCTCGTCGGATTTGCCCACGATGCCCTGCGCGCCGGCCAGCGAGGCCTTCTCCGCGTATTTGTCCAATGAGTAGGCGGTCATCGCCAGAATGCCCACCTTGCTGATGCGTGCGCGGATGCGGCGGCATACGGAGATGCCGGACACCCCTTCCATGCTCATGTCGACCAGCAGCACCTTGGGTCGGGTGGTGGGACGCAGGCAATACTGCACGGCTTCGCCGCCGTCCGCCGTGGTCCAGACGACCTTCGCGTCGGGCAGCAGCTCGGTGATGCTGGTCTTCAGGCTAGGCAGTACGAACCGGTCGTTGTCCACTATGCCGATGGTCACTTCGTGGTCCATATTGCCTCCGTTGCACTTCAGTGAGGACAGTCCCCTTCTGGGGGTTTTCTGAAAGCAATCCTAACAAAAAGCTGGATTCCCCCTTCCGATATCCCTTTTCCGGTATTCCCCGAAAGGGGAAGATTTCGCATATACGAGCCACGAGCCGCACAGCGCATGAATCGGACGCAAGCATTATTCGGCGGAGCGAAACAAGCAGGCTGAGCATAGGGAAGACTCGCCTCACCGTCGACATCATTACGGCTCATCGCCGCTTGAAAAAACGGAACAGCTGCGATTCCCGCACCCAAGCGCCGGACGCCACTGCCGAGACGATCACCGCCGCGCACAGAGCGATCGGGGTCCGGACGGCGATGGCGGCGATCCGAGCGAAGTCGTCGGAGGCGAGTCTCGCGCATAAGGCGGTCAGCAACGATGTCGAGGCGAGCGTGCCAAGCCCCGCCCAAACACTCGTTTCCACCGCAATGGTAAGTACAAGGGCCTCCTTGGACTGCCCGGAGTGCAACGCCCCCGCGTATTCGAGCCGTCGCCGACGCACCGTCATCCATCCGATCAGCAGTCCCACCGCTCCCGCCACGAACGGCATCCATCTGGTCATGCGCGAGCGATACGAATCACTGGCATCGTAGTGGGAGTCGAACCCTTTGTTCAGCCGGGTGACGCCGCCTTTGGCGCTTTCGCCGCCGGAGACGACGGCCGTGGAATACAGCAGCGCGTCAAGATCGTCGGACGTCGGCCATTGCTTGGCCCAGCATTCCTCAAATGTGCCATCCCACGAGGAGACGGGCACCACAAGCGCGTAGGCGAATCGGGTATCCCGCCCGTCATTGTCCCAGTCGTACACGCCTCCCACACGAATTGTCCCTTGATCGGTCTGCACCACACTTCCGACGGACAATCCAAAATCCCCTGCCATATCGCGGGATATCCACACGCCGCCGGCATCGGCCGACGACATGCCATCTGCGACCAGCAGATGCAACAGTCCCGGTGTCACCTCATAGGATGCCACGTCTCTGCCGGGTGTGGCAGCGAAGACGATCTGCGGACCGCTTCGCATCGCGCCGGACACCGATGGACCATCCGGAACCGAAGACAGACGGTCGCATGTCACACCATCGACCTTCGCCCCGACCAGCGTGGCCACATCAGCGTTGGCTCGAATTCGAGCGGCTGCGTCGTCCTGCAATGCAATGACCGACATCGCCTCGTATCCGCCGAACAATCCTCCGACTAGCAGTACCGCCAAAGCCATCGAAACGGCGCGAGCCGTACCGCATGACACATTGCGCATCGCCTCGGAGAGGATGGATTCCAACCTCATCGCGCCGCTCCCACTTCCGCCGTGCCAGCCGCCCCGCCGTCAGGTCTTGACATCTCATCGTGAGGGCGTTCGGCGTCGTCTCGATCTGATCCCGTCGCCAACGGCGCATACTCAGACAAATCGACCACACGTTGACATGCGTCGCGCGTGTCGGGATCATGCGTGGCAATCATCACCATCATCCCCTGTCCGGCAAGTCTCCCGAGCACATGACTGACCGAACGAGCGGTGCGCGTGTCCAATTGCGCGGTCGGCTCGTCCACGAGCAACACATCAGGCTTGGAACATACGGCGCGCGCCAGCATCAGACGTTGTGCCTCACCACCGGATAATTCGGAAAAGCGACGGTCGGCAGCGTAGCGAAGATCGAACACCTCCATCATGTCCAAGGCCTGTCCTTCGGCATCGCGCCGGGACATTCCCTTGGTAAGCAATGGAAACACGACATGGTCCAGCGCTGAGCGTTCGGCTACGCCATACGGATTCTGGAACACCCAGCCAATTCGCTCGACGCCATCGCGCTCCACAGTGCCGGCGTATGGTTGCTCCCATCCCGCAAGTATGGACAGTAGCGTGGATTTGCCGCATCCGCTTGGACCGCACACCGCCACGGTCTGCCCAGGGTGCACGACGATATTCAAGTGCTCGAACAGTATATCGGTGTCAGCGAAGCGATGCGCGAGATCATGTGTGGCGATATGCATCGCTCACCCACATGTCAGCTGCGACAACCGGGATCCCAAAGCGACCTCACTGATCGCTGACGTGTCGGTGTCGTCCGAAGGCCGCACCAGACTGACGCCGAGTTCGGCCCCGACGATGAGCACCGGCGTTTCCTCGCCATCCGCCACGACACAGCCAGTGGAACCGGTGATGCCATATACCGCACCGGCTGGAACCCGCAGCACGGTCACCGGTTCCTCGAATGCCAACGTGGCGTCGAATCCCGCGGACAGCATGTCCGCCGTCATCGTACGAAACCCTTCGGTAAGGGCGACCTGCTGGCAGAACGCCGCGTCACTGACCGTGGTCTCGCCAGCGGGCAACACGGTCGTCTGGTCGAACACGGTGAGCACGCGGGATCTGTCCAGGGCCTGCCCGTTCTTGATCGTCAACGACGTGATGCCGCCGGGCACCTCACCCACGATATCTGACGCATTGACGACGACACCGACTCCCGCGCTCCATGACTCGGTTCGCACACTGGATTGCGGAATCCATAGGACATCAGACAGATGAAGAGAGCCGTCGCTGGTATTGCCCGAGTCAGACATCAGCTGCTGCCATCCCGCTCGGGTGCGCCAATCGTACAGGTCGGTTCCCGAAGCGGAAGCGTATCCTAACCGTCCCAGCTCGTCGTTCAGCGCGCGAACGTCGTCGCCTTGATCTCCCACCGTCAGATCCCGGTAGAGCGGACTGGCCGTGTTCAGGGCGATGATCACACGGTCGTTGACCTTGTATGCCGCCGCGCCGGAATTCAGTCCCGCCCCCGACCAGTTGGCGGTCACCGTTCCGGACGCGTTGCCGATAAGTCCGTATGACGCGGACATGGTCGGTACCACCGTCACCTGTTGTTGACCGGAGTACTGCTGCGTGTTCACGGGGACGCTGGTGATCTCCTTCGCGCTATCGAGCAACGCAGGCGCGCGGTCGGGCAGCCAAAGCGCGCAGGCTCCCGCCGTAAGCGCCATCGCCGTCATCACCGACAATGGCAGCCATACAATCGATACCTTGCGTCTCACCACAGTTTCTCCACGGGATCATCGGCGAACCCCACAAACGAATTGTTGGCGGCCTGGCAACCCCGCACACCCATATCCTGCGCATCGTAGCTGAGTTCGCCATCCGCGCGCTCACGCGCGTACTGTTCCGCGGTGTAGTCCTTCGGCACCAGATCGTTACGGCGCAGGCAGTCCACGATCGCCTCGTCCCGGTTGGATAGCAACGAACCGTTGCCCTGCTGCACGGCGTAGATCTCCGCCACGATGTTCACGTTGCCGAAGCATGACGCCTGATCGGCATCATATTTCTCCTCTTGGGAGTCGGTGCCCGAATAATGCACCGCCTCCTCGTAGATGCCGTTGGGATATTTGATCAGAACGATCTCCTTATATCCCTTGTCGAGCATGCACGACTTATAAGTCGACCACGCGTCCTCGTAGTCGGCCGCCGTCACGCCGCCATCAGCCTTGGCACGCTCCATCACGGTTTTCTCATAATCGGACGCGGGCTCGAATTGGTTCGAGATGAACATATCGATGTATTCGTCCAGCGAGTTCGCCAATTTCTCACCCGTCGCACCCGAACCGATGTCCCGGCCGCTGTTCTGCGACGCTCCTCCGCCAGAGGTCTTGCCGCGGGACTCCCCTGCCACATCATCCGCCGTTGTCTGGCCGCCGTCCGCCGCTTGCGAACAACCGGACATGCCCGCCAGCGTCATAACGGCGACGGCGGCCGCGCCAAACCGAATCATTCCCTTCATAATCGCCCCTTCTCATCAGCTCCGATGGAGTCTTCCTGGTTCAGGGTATGTGGTCTGTGGTCTGTCGGGCAACAATCGCATGGTTGTTTTGTGTATACCCATGTGCTTCCCTCCACTACAACATTTGTGCATACGCTCTTCGGCGAGGGTTTCACGATGCGACCATGTTCGATAGTATGGCGGTTGAATTCGTTGAGGAAGACGGGAATGGGTTGAAGTTGAATATGGGGATGGAAGATCGAACGTCGACTGCGCACACGCGCTCGGCGGGCATGACGTTCTGTCGTATCGCCATAGTCGATAACGACGAAATGGCATTACGCTCGCTCATCCGGATCATCCATGAACGGATTCGATTCGCATCGCCGATCTGGACCGCCGCCACCGCGCGACAGGCGTTGGAACATTGCTCAGCACCTCGAGACATCCCCGACGTGCTACTGGTGGACATGTCGCTCGAAGGCATTCAAGGCCCATCATTATGCCGTCATATACGATTGGGAAACACTAAAACCCGTTTGCTTGCGATCACCAGTTTTTCCACAACCATGTATCATGACAAGGCCGTTCATGCCGGAGTGCAGGGACTGATAAGCAAAAACGACGAGGATGAGATCGTCCGAGGCATCCATCTGATGCAATGCGGAGAGGTTATGGAGGGATTCGAGTCCCCTGTGATGGCTCAGATACGACTGAAGCATGAGCCCGCACCGGCGATTTTGAGCATACGGGAGGAAGAGATTCTCGATCTTGTGGCGACATGCGGACTTGTCGACCGACAAATCGCCGACCGTCTCGGCATAGCCGAGGCGACCGTCCGCAGGCATATGCACAACATCATGAAGAAGCTCGGCGCCCGAACCTCCCGCCAAGCAGTAGCCATATGGCTCAACAACAGATAGGCTCCCATGAATATCGTGAAACGCATTCATCATCCCGTTCAGTGGGCGATCGTTCTGGGAGTCGAGCTCGTATGCATCGCCGAATGGTGCGCACGTCCATCGGCGCAATGGCCGGCCATAGTGCTATCCGCCGCGCAATGCGTGCTGATCGCGCTTGCGCCGATTCGTCCCCGTGTGGTGTTTGTGATCGCTCTCGTCTGCGACGCCAGCATGACGATGCTGTATACAGATACCGCGGCAACTCCCATATACGCGCTGGTCACCGTGATCGGATTCCTCGCCTATCAGACGAACAATGCGACCACATTCGCGGCGCTATGCGCGGCATCCATCGCCCAACTTCTGGAGACGGCCGCCGGCGGCGCATCAGGAGGCCGCGCGTTGGTCGCCTTCCTGGTGACTTTCGTGTTCGCCGCCCTACTGGGCAGCGCATTGCGGTGGCGTGAGCAGTTCGTGGCAAACCAGCATGCGGCACAGATGGCGAGCATACGGCTGCGGGACAGCGAGAAAGCCATTCGGGCGGCCAACGAAATCCATAGCGCCGTCACCAACCAGATGTCGTCAATCGCGCGGATCGCCCAACGACAGATACGGCTTGGATTGGACGGCGATCAACAACCTTGGGCAATGATCAATGACGCGGCGACGGAAGCCTTGTCGAACACCCACCGAGCCATCGAATACCTCCGGCAGGTCGATGGCGACGCAACATCCGAAAAGGATCCTTCCTATGAGGATCTTGTGAAGGGCATCACACGCATGTTGGAAGAGGACGGCGGGAATCTTCGCGCCCTCGGTTTTTCCGGCAGCGTCACCACTCAGACGGACACACCCGTAAAACTCAGCGCCGACAAACAACACCTTATTCTCACGCTGCTGCATGAGATCCACACCAATATCGTCCGGCATGCGCCTCATGGCTGCCATTACGAGCTTTCCGTACTTCTCACCCGACAAGGCGTGGAGGTCACCCAAATCAATCCTCTCGCCGCACACGAATCCGCTACGGATCTTCCCGTCGGACGATACGGCTTGCACGGGCTACAGCAGGACTTCTCTGCATACGGCGGCACACTGAGCGCCGAATGCGAAGGCGACATGTGGGTCGTCTTCGCATTCCTGCCCGCCGATGACGAGAACGCTTAGCCAGTCTCGTCAGTTGCCGAAGAAGGAGAAGCTGCCGGTCAGCACCGCTGCGGCCAGCGCCACGATCGGCAATGCGAGACATCCGACGAGGAACATGCGGTCGCGTGTGTGCACTTCGCTCACGCGCGCGTGGCTGCGCGGACCGTCGCCGCCGAATCCGCGCGCTTCCATGGCGGTGGCGAGCGTGGTGGAGCGTCTGATCGAGAGCACCAGCAGCGCGAAAGCCTGCGGGAAGAAGGCCTTGGCCTTGCTGTCGTCGCCGAGTCCGCGCGAGCGACGCGAGGCGGTGAGCGCCGCCCAATCGTCCTGCAATACGGAGAACAGACGCATGCCCGCCAGTCCGCCGTAGACGAAGCGGTCGGGCAGACGCAAAATCTGGCTGAACGCGTCGGCCAGGTCGGTCGCGTCCACTCCCAGAATCGTGATGATGGCGGGAATGCCGATGGCGAGGATACGCAGGCCGGTGGCGATGGCGAGTTCGCTGGAACGGTCGGTGACATGGATCATGCCCCATTGGAACCAGGTGTCGCCGCCCTGCTTGCCGTACAGCCAGACGGCGAGCGCCGAGCCGGGCGCGCCGATGAAAACAGGCCATGTGGACCGCACGATGCGCCATGGGGTGAATCCGATGGCCATCAGCACGATAGCCTCCAACGCCAGAGCCACGCCCGCGGACACCCAGTCGAGGCTGAACAGCAGCGGCAAAGAGACCAGAAACGCGCCGATCAGACGGTAGGCGGGGTTGAGCGAGGCAAGGAAGGGCGAACGGCTGGAGGCTTTGGGCGGCTCTTCGCGTTGGTTGACCGCGGAGACCGCGATGCGTTCGCCTTCCGTCCGATCGCCGCGCCACTCCCCTGCGGCGCCGTCCGGCACGAGTTCGACCAGACGCGCGCCCAATGCGGTGACGAGCTCGCGGTCGTGGGTGACGACGATGATGCTCACGCCGTCGCCGCGCAGCGAGTGGATCAGCCGCACGATCTGCATCCAGGTGCGGCGATCCTGGCCGAAGGTCGGCTCGTCGAGGATGAGCACGCGGGGTGCCGCGGCCAGGCTCGAAGCCACGGTGAGGCGGCGCTTTTCGCCGCCGGAAAGCGTGTACGGATTCGCCCGCTCGTAGCGGATGAGGTTGAAGCGTTCGAGCAGCTCGCGGGCGCGCTTCTCGGCCTCGGCGGCCGGCACGCCGGCGCGCAGCGGCCCCAGCATCACCTCGTCGAGCACGCTGCCGCAGGCGAACTGATGTTCGGGGTTCTGGAAGACGTAGGAGATGCGTGAAGCCAGTTCGGTGGATCGCCATGCGATGGGCGCGTCGCCGCGCGCGCCCTCCGCCAGCGCGGGCGCGGCTTCGACCCGTCCCGCGACGGGTTCGAGCAGACCGGCGAGCGTCAGCGACAGAGTGGATTTGCCGGCACCGTTCGCGCCGACCAGCGCGGTGATCTGCCCCGCGTTGAAGTCCAGGTCGATATGTTCGGCGATGGCTTCGCCGTTGCGGCCGATCGCCAGATCACGGGCCGAAAGCAATGTCTCGCCGTTGCCGGTGCGGGCCGGGTATTCGGGCTCGTCAGCGGTGTGGATGCGGCGGATCTCGTCGCTCGGACGGCGGTAGCGTTCCGGCAGCCATATGCCGAGTGCGGCGAAGTCCAGATCGGGGTTGCGAAACACCTCGTCGGGCGTGCCGTCGGCCACGACGACCGTGCGGCTCGAGACGGCATGGTCGATCTCCTCATCCTCGCCGTTCTGGGTGACGCGCGCGCCGGCCGCGTCGCCATCGGCCAGGCCGAGCACGACCACGCGGTCGATGAGGTCGATCCAAGGGCCGGCGCGATGCTCGACCAGCACCATGGTGGAGTGTTGTTCGGCCAGCACCATGCGCACCGCGTCGACGATCTGTTCGACGCCGTCGGGATCGAGGTTGGCGGTGGGCTCGTCGAGCAACAGCACGCCGGGGCGCATCGCGAGCGCGCCGGCCAGAGAGAGGCGTTGCATCTGCCCGCCGCTCAGATGGAGCACGGAACGGTGCAATTGCACGCCCGCAAGTCCTACGGCGGCAAGACAATCATCCACGCGGGGCCAGATCTTCTCGCGCGGAACGTCCATATTCTCCGGACCGAACGCCACATTGTCTCCCAAGCGTTGGAACACGGCCTGCGCGTCCGGATCCTGCAATACCAGTCCCACACGGCCGCGCGCCTGATGCACGGGCACGTCGTCGACGAGCACGCGGCCTTCGCTCGTGCCCCCTTCCGCATCGGTGACGGCGGTTGCGCCGCCATCGCCGGCGGAACCATCCTCATCGCCGCCTCCGAGCAGACCGGCCGCACCTTCAAGGATGGTGGATTTGCCGATGCCGGACGCCCCCAACAACAGCACACGCTGCCCGGCCTCGATGGTGAGGTTCAATCCGCGCACGGCGAAGGACGCGCGGGACGCATGACGGTAGCCCCAATTGTCGAACCGCAGGATCGCGTTGTCGATCATAATGCCGCTCCAGAGTCTTGAAGGAGAACGTTATCCTCCCACGCGCTTGGCCGTCCGCCATCGCGGCAGGCCAAGCGCATGGGAGGTCTCGTTGGCGTCAGGCGGTGACCCCGCGCACCTCGCGGCCCGAGGAGAACTTGTCGAGCGCGCCGGTTTTCGCGATGGCGAGGTACAGGTACCACATGCACACGCCGGCGAACACGAGGCCGGAGATGACGGTGGTGACCAGGTAGAGCAGGCCATAGGAGCCGGTGACGCTCATGCCCTGCAGGTGGGTGAAGAAGGTGTAGCCCCAGCAGGCGAGGCCGGAGAGCGCGCCGGACAACACCATCACCGAAAGGTTCCACTTCTTATAGGCGAAGATCAGGAAGGCGACTTCGGCGAACAGACCCTGCAGCAGGGCGATCAGGAAGGTTTCGACCCCGCCCCACAGATTGCCCATCAGCGCCTCGAGCACGCCGGCCACGACCTCGGCGTAGACGGCCGCGCCGGGCTTGCGCACGACCACGGCGGCCAGCGGTCCGGCGAACAGCCACAGGCCGTTGAACAGGCCGGGCAGTCCGGGAACCAGCACGTCCATGGCCTCCCAGGGCGCATAGGTCGCGGTGGCCACGCCCCAGTAGATCAGGGCCGAGGCGACGCCGATCACGGACGCGACGGCGATATCGACGACACGCCACTTGTAGTTGGCTTTGGCGATGGTTTGAGACATTGATGTGCCTTTCTCTCGTCACACGCCGACGTTCGGCGTGCGTTCTCAGGCACGGGAAAAGAGCGACGTCCGTGCACCAGCATTGTCTGGACTCACGTTCATTCGGTCGAGGAAACCCTCATCTCAGCCGCTTTTGGACAGCAGCCCCCGTGTCAACTCACACAGTGTAAAACATCACCTGGCCAATTTGTCAAGCAGCAGCGCTTCGGTGACCACGTTGCTCTTCAGGCCCGGCAAAGAGATGGACTCATTGGGACTGTGCGCGTTGGCCTTCGGATCCTCCGGCCCGGTGACGAGCACCTGGGCGTCAGGGAAGATGCGCTGCAATTCGGGGATGAACGGAATCGAACCGCCTTCGCCCTTGTTCACCGGCGCCACGCCGAAGGCCTCCTCCATCGCCTCCATCGCGTCCTTGGTGGCCTCGGCGTTCGGATCCATGGCCCAGCCCATGCCGTTCTCCAGCTTGTCCACACTCACCTGCGCGCCGAAGGGGGCGTTCGAGACGAGGAACGCGGCCAGCGCGTCCTGCGCCTCTTCAGGGCGCTGGTTCGGCGCGGTGCGCAGGGAGAGGCGGAAGGTGGTTTCGGGGGCGATCACATTGAACGATCCTTCGACCGGATGCGCGTCGAAACCGATCACGGTCACGCTCGGCTTGGTCCACATACGCGCGGCGAGCGAACCGGTGCCGGCCATACGGTAGCCGTCGACGACGCCCGCGTCGGCGCGCACGCTCGCCTCGTCGAGGTCGCGCTGCAAACCGCCGATCGGCTCCTCCGCGGCCACGCCCGGCACCGCCAGGTCGCCGTTCGCGTCGTACATGGAGGCGATGAGCATGGCAGCCAGCGTGTTCGCGTCGAGAATGGGACCGCCGAACTGGCCGGAATGCACGGGATGCTCCAACGCCCTGACGGTCACGTCCACGCAGGTGTTGCCGCGCAGCGAAGTGGTCAGGCTGGGGATTTCGGCGGACCAGTTGCCCGAGTCGGCCACGATGATCACATCGGACTCGAATTCGTCGCGATGCTCCTCGATGAAGGGGATGAAGCTCGGCGAACCCATCTCCTCCTCGCCTTCGATGAACACCTTGATATTCACCTTGAGATTGTCGCCGAGCGCCTTGAGCGCGCCGGAGTGGATGGCGATGCCGCCGCCGTCGTCGGCCGCGCCGCGGCCGTACAGGCGCGTGTCGATTTCGGTGGCCACGAACGGGTCGGTGTCCCATTCGGCCGGGTCGGGCACCGGCTGCACGTCATGATGCGCGTACAGCAGCACGGTGGGCGCGTCCGGATCGACGATCCTCGCGCCGATCACCTCCCATGCGCCGGGAGTGCCGTCGGGATTATGGGCCTGGGCGACTTTCGCGTCCACCCCCACCTCGCGCATCAGCTCGGCCACGAACTCGGCCGATCGCCTCATATGCTCGCCGGTGATGCCATGAGCGGAAATCGACTGGAGCGCGATTTTGTCGCGCAGCACGCCGACGATGCGTTCCCAATCGGATTCCACCCGCGAGCGGATGTCCTGAGCGGTGAGATCTGACATGGATGACGGTCCTTTCCTCGTGTTCCCAGGGTCGCGCGAATCAGACGCGGGCCGCATCCCGGCCGCGACGGACGTTTTCGATATGCCCATATCGGCCCATATCGATGGGATTGCAACGCCTGACACCTGGTATTCATGCGTCTATACGTCACCGTAACCTGCAATCATGACATGGAACCCGTTCAAGAAGGAGCAGGCCCAGCAGCCTGTCGAAGAGTCCGCCAAATCCGATTCCTCCAAAGGCAAAGGACACGCCACCCCCAAGCGCAAGGAGGCGCAGGCGGCCAACCTGCGCCCGCTGGTGCCGGTGGACCGCAAGGCCAGCGCGAAAGCCGCCAAGGCCCGCATGCGCGAAAAGGAGAACGCCGAATACGAGGCGATGCAGAAGGGCGATCTGAGCCGCATGCCCCGAGCCGAGCGTCTGCCGTGGCGCATCTACATCCGCGACTATGTGGACGCCCGCTGGAATATCGGCGAGTTCTTCATCCCGGTCGCCTTCGGCATTCTGATCCTGTCCATGATTCTGTCCGTATTCGTGCAGAACGTCGCCATCTCCATGGCCATGATGATTCTTATGTACGGGTACCTGTTCGCCGTGATCATCGACACCTGGCTGATGTGGCGCAAGCTTAAGAAGAAGCTGATCGCCAAGTTCGGCGAGGCCTCCGTGGCCAAGGGATCGCGCTCCGGCACCTACGCGTGGAGCCGCGCCATCCAGATGCGCCGCTGGCGTCTTCCCAAGGCGCGCAACAAGCGTGGCGAATACCCCGAGGACTGATTCCCCGCGTTATTCCATAAGGAGAGCCGCCCGACCTGGGCGGCTTTTTTGCTTTACGATGGACGTCAGACGCGGGGTGCGACCCGCATCCGATCCCAAGGAGACAAAATGACCCAGCAGTATGACGTGGCGATTGTAGGCGCGGGACCGGGAGGCTACTCGACCGCTTTGCGCGCGGCCGAATTGGGGATGTCCGTCGCCCTGATCGAGCGTGAGGGCACCGTGGGCGGCACCTGTCTGAACCGCGGGTGCATCCCCTCGAAGGCGTTGATCACCGCCATGCACGCCATGGACGCCGCGCGTCATGCCGACGTGTTCGGCGTGCGGGCGAGCGTGTCCGGCATCGACTACAACCGTCTGCGGGAGTATCGCCTCGGCGCCGTCGCCACCATGACCAAAGGCCTGTCCGAACTGCTCGCACAACGCAAAATCGACGTGCTGTACGGCGAGGCGGAACTCGCGGACACGCACACCATCCGCATTCTCATAACCGATCCCGCCGACGACGGGACCCAGCACGTCACGACCGTCACCGCCGAGCATATCGTGCTCGCCACCGGCGGCAGACCCCGAACTTTACCGGGAGAGCCGTTCCGAGACGCGCTGATCGATTCCACGCGGGCGCTGGAGCTGGACGAGTTTCCCTCACGCGCGGTGATCGTCGGCGCGGGCGCCATCGCCGTCGAATTCGCCTCCCTGTGGAACGCAGCGGGATGCGAGGTCACGCTGATCATCCGCAAAGGCCGCGTGCTGTCCGGCTGGGACAAACGCACCGGCATGACCCTCACCCGCGAACTCAAACGCCGGGGCGTCACCGTCATCGCCAACGCCTCCGTCACCGGCGTCGACACCGGCATCAAAACCGGCGCGACCGTGCGTTATACGCAGGCCGGCGGCGAAGAAACCGACGTGGAGGCCGACGTGGTGCTGGCCGCCATTGGCCGCGACCCGAACACCGACGCGCCATGGTTCGACGCGCTGGGCATCGCCCGCGACACGCACGGCCTGCTGGCGGTCGACGAGCTGGGTCGTACCTCGGTTCCGGGAGTGTGGGCGGTGGGAGACATCACCCCCGGGCATGCCCTCGCCCACCGCGCCTTCGCGCAGGGCATCACGGTGGCCGAGGCCATCGCCGGACTTGAGCCCCGCCCCGTGGACGAGGCGACCGTGCCCGGCATCGTATTCTCCTCGCCGGAAGCGGCCACGGTCGGACTGACCGAAGAGCAGGCCAAAGAGCGAGACGATCTGCTCAATGTGAAGCAGACCGCATATCCCATGCTGGGCAACGCGCGCATGATGATGAGCGGAACCGGCGGCTCGATGGCCGTGGTCAGCGGCGAGAGGGCGGACCGTCCGGGCGTGCCCGTGGTGCTCGGCGTGCATATCGTCGCCCCCGGCGCGTCCGACCTGATCGCCGAAGCGCAACAGCTGGTCGGCGCACGCACGCCTCTGGCCGAGGCCGCGCGGCTTATCCACCCCCACCCCACATTCAGCGAGACGCTCGGCGAGGCCCTGCTCAAGGCCGACGGGCGTCCCTTGCACACGCGCTGACGGGAGGGCAGTGATACTGCTAGACTTGATGCCCAGTGTGTTCATCATCCGTATCGCAGTGAAGGAAAGAGATGGCTCAGAACGACGCTAAGGCCGAGAAGAAGCCCGGCACGATCAAGCAGATCATCCAGATTTTCAAATACACCTACGCGCAGGATAAGCAGTTGCCTTGGCTGCTGGCGGGCGTGTTCGTCGCCCCCATCGTCGTGATGGTGATCGCGGGCATCGTCTTCCACTGGTCGGTGATGAGCTGGATCTTCCTGATGATCACCGCGATCATGCTGGGCCTGCTGTTCGCCACCATGATGCTCACCCGCCGCGCCGACCGCGTCGGATACCGTCAGCTGGAGGGGCGTCCGGGCGCGGCCGTCAGCGTGCTGAGCAATATGAAGAAGGCCGGCTTCACCTTCCCTGAGCAGCCGGTGTGGATCGATGCCAAAACCAAGGACGCGATCTGGCGCGGCACCTCCATCAACGGCATCTATCTGATCGGTGAGGGCGACTACGGCCGCGTCTCCAAAGCGATGGACCGCCAGGAGCACAACATCAAGGGCGTGACCGCCGGCTCATCCATTCCCGTGTACCGCATCGCGGTGGGCACCGGCGAGCATCAGGTGGCGCTGAAGGACGTGCGCAAGGCCGTCACCAAGAAGAAGGCCTACGAGCCGACCAACCATAAGAATCCCGTACTGGCCAAAATCCACCCGCGCCGCCGTTTCCTGCTGACGAAAACCGAGCTCGACACGCTTAACGACCGTCTGCGCACCCTGCAGACCAAGGGCGGATACGGCATTCCCAAGGGCATCGATCCCACGCATCCGCAGCGTGTGAGCCGTCGCGCCATGCGCGGCCGCTGATCGGCACGAATCGGAATCTCTTCGCGGGGCCCCACGACGCCATGCACGCCGTGGGGCCCCGTCATATTCCGACAACAATCTTTCCGTCTTTCCTTTCCGTTTCTCGTTCGCGTCTTTCTGTCATCCTCCTTCTCCACTTCTCCCCTCTCTTCTTTGTGTCTTTCCGCTCCCTACCCACGTTCCTCGTCCCGCATCCACCCACACGGCTTCATCGCATGGCCCCGACCATATCGTCCACGTCCTTCGACACGGACGGCGCACGCACCGCACCGGGTCTTGTCCATAACCTGAAAAACGCAAACCAGCGGCTCAATCACCGCAAAACCGCATGATTCCGTGGGTTCCATGCAATCCAGCATCCCGACGTAACACTTTCGTAACCCAACTCGCGAGTGAGCGAAACGCATATTCCTATGCTTAACACTCGTAACGTTTCTCATGAAAGGAGCGGTCCCGTGACCGAACTCAAAACCAAGGCCGACGCCGAGGCCCTGATCAACCAGGAAGGCGTGGAGTACGTCTCCATCCGCTTCACCGACCTCATCGGTGTCCAGCAGCACTTCAACGTGCCGGCCAGCGAATTCCTCAAGGACGCCTTCGACGAGGGCATGCCGTTCGATGGCTCCTCCGTGCAGGGCTTCCAGGCCATCAACGAGTCCGACATGAAGCTTATCCCGGATATCGCGACCGCCTTCATCGACCCGTTCCGCAAGCATAAGACGCTGAACGTCTCCTTCTCCATCGTGGATCCGCTGACCGACGAGCCTTACTCCCGCGATCCGCGTCAGGTCGCCGGCAAGGCCGAGGCCTACCTGAAGTCCACCGGCATCGCCGACACCGCCTCCTTCGCCCCCGAGGCCGAGTTCTTCATCTTCGACAAGGTGCGTTTCTCCAACGACATGAACCGCTCCTTCTATGAGGTCGATTCCATCGAGGCCCCGTGGAACTCCGGTGTGGACACCGAAGAGGACGGCACCCCGAACATCGGCTTCAAGAACCGCGTCAAGCGCGGCTACTTCCCCGTCCCGCCGATCGACCACAACCAGGATCTGCGCGACGATATGGTCGCCAACCTGCAGAAGGTCGGTCTGACTCTGGAGCGCGCCCACCACGAGGTCGCCGGCGCCGGCCAGCAGGAGATCAACTACCGCTTCAACTCCCTGCAGCACGCGGGCGACGACCTGATGAAGTACAAGTACGTCATCCACGAGACCGCCGCTCTGGCTGGCAAGGCCGCCACCTTCATGCCCAAGCCCATGGCCGGCGACAACGGCACCGGCATGCACTGCCACCAGTCCCTGTGGAAGGACGGCAAGCCGCTGTTCTACGATGAGAAGGGCTACGCAGGCCTGTCCGATCTGGCCCGCTGGTACATCGGCGGTCTGATCAAGCACTCCTCCTCGGTGCTGGCCTTCACCAACCCGTCGCTGAACTCCTACCACCGTCTGGTGCCGGGCTTCGAAGCGCCCGTCAACCTGGTGTACTCGGCCCGCAACCGTTCCGCCGCCATCCGTATCCCGCTGGCCGGCACCTCCCCCGCCGCCAAGCGCATCGAGTTCCGCGCGCCGGATCCCTCCTGCAACCCGTTCCTGGCCTTCTCCGCCCAGCTCATGGCCGGTCTCGACGGCATCCTCAACCACATCGAGCCGCCGGAGCCGGTCGACAAGGACCTCTACGAGCTGCCGCCGGAAGAGCACGCGGGCATCAAGCAGGTGCCGAGCTCCCTGGCCGAGGCCATGGACGCGCTGGAGGAGGACCACGACTTCCTCACCGCGGGCGACGTCTTCACCGACGACCTGATCGAGACCTGGATCGGCCTCAAGCGCGATGAGATCGACCAGTCCCGCCTGTCGCCCACCCCGCTGGAGTACGAGCTGTACTTCCACATCTAGGCTGAAGGGCTGTTTTCCTTGGGATTAAGCCATTGCTTAATCTCGAGGGTAGCCAAAAGGCAGCCATTGATGGCAAAGAACAACCCCGGCTTCGGTCGGGGTTTTTCTTTGTCTGGTCGCACGGATGTCATCCTCACCCACGCCCGTGCGACCCTCAAATCACACCCAAACGAACATCCCAACGTGACGTTCCTTGGAATACCAACGTTTCCCACCGACGCGACCGCACACGGCACGTGCGGTTCATGTGACGAAAAGTCGCACGGCACTCACCCACCCCACACTCCGTGCGAACCCGCCTCATGGCTCACCACAATCACCGCGCCCCGAAAACCACTCAGCACCCGGCCAAGCGCCTCTTTTGATCCCAAATCCAAATGATTGGTCGGCTCATCCATGATGATCAGCTGCGGGTCGCGGACCAAACCGAGACACAACAGCAGTTTGCGCGACTCCCCCGGCGACAGGGGCCGTCCCGAAACCAGCACGTCGGGGTCGGCGTTGAGTTGCGCGAAGGCGGCAAGCACACGCGTCCTATCCGCTGCGGTCAGCCGCGCCAACTCCGCCACCGCCGCGTCGCACTCGGCTTGCGTCACCTTCTGCGCGATATAAAGGCACGGCACGTCATCGGGCACGGCCCGCACCAACGCGCGCATCAGCGTCGACTTGCCCAATCCGTTGGGACCGATGATGACGATATGATCGCGCGGGCCCACACTCAACGTCGGAATCGCCACGCCGCCGACTGGCTCACCGGTTCCGTGGGAGTCTTGCGGTTGCTCCGCCGGGGCGACGCGCCCGACTGGGAGTTCACCGGTTCCGCAAAAGTCTTTCGGGTCTGGTTCATGCGATTCAACTGAGGCCAGTTGCTGGGGACCCGCCATCGTCATCTGAGACGCATCCATCGCCGCAACCCGCCAAACGCCATCTGGATCGACAAGCAACCTCGCGTTCGCAATCACAGGCTGGCCAACTCCACCGCAAGACGGTCCCACATTCCGCACGGCATCATCTGGCTCACCGCCGTAACGGATCACCCCGGATTCCAGACGCACCAGTTCGGAGCGGTGGCTCGGTTCGATATCCAGCCAGATGTTTCCGTCGTACCGTTTCGCCGCGGTCGTCAGATTCTCCGCTTGAGCGCGGGCCGCGGCGACGCGCCCATCGAGTTGGGAATAGGCGCGCCCCACGCCGGAGTCCAGACTGGTGGAACGCGCCAGTTTGCGGGCGGCGCGCGCGTCATGGTCTTTGGGATCGACCCGCCGCCCCTGACGCTTGGCCGCCTCCACCTGCTGGACCTTGGTATGACGCGTCGTCTGGATATCGACCAGACGGGCGGTTTCACGGCGGGCCGCGGACAGAGCGTCCGCCTCGCTCCGTTCCCGCTCCCGTCGCGCCTGAATCATCCTCGAATATCCTCCGGCGTAGATGATGACCTGTGTGACGTTGCGTCCGCGAATATGCCGTCGCTCGAAGCAGACGCACCGATCGCAGGTCGCGTCGATCAGCGCGACGTCGTGGGAGATGACGATGCCGATGCCACGGAACGTACGCATGACGCGTGCGATGGAGTTCCGGGTCGGCCCGTCCACATGGTTGGTCGGTTCGTCCAGCACCAGCACATCGGGGTGTGCGGCGAGCGCGCAGGCCACCTGCACACGTTTGGCTTCGCCTCCTGACAGGGTGTCGTACCGGTAACACCATTCGTCATCGATGCCGAGCGTTTCGCGCACCGTCATCGCCTCGGGCGACCAATCGGCTGCGAAATCCTCCAGTCTTTCGGGCGTCTCGACGGTGCGCTGCGGGCAATATCCGACGACCAATCCGCGCGGCGACGGGCTGACCTTGCCTTGGTCCGGGGTCAATCGTCCTACGGCGATATTCGCCAGAGTCGATTTGCCGATGCCGTTGTCGCCCAATATCGCGCTCCACCCGCGTGGGAAAGTCGCGCTGACGTCATCGAACAACGGTTCGGGAGCGCCTTCATATGTAAAAGAGACATGTGATAACGAAAGTGCCATAGCATCTCCTTGATGCCCAGGCGCACTGTGACGACTGTACGATTATGACGGCAGCGGCGGGCGACGCGCGGCAGTGCGCATCAACGCGCACGCTCCTCTTCAGCGCAATCCGTCACCGTCACAGCCACATCGTTCCGCGGACCCTTTCTCGATTTCATCATCGCCGCTCCCAGAGTAGCACTTCGACGGGTATCCCACAACACCACCGCCAACAACAGCCCGTGTGACCCTCATATCAGACTCAAACGAACATCCCGCAGGACGGATCTTTGAAAACAACTAATCTACATCGAACCGACCACACACAATGTGTGCGGTTCATGTGACAAAAGGTCTCACGAAAGACAGCCACCTCGTACTCCGTGCGACCTCGGTCAACCTGATATGTCCAGCAGTTGTCGCAACTTTTGCGACAACTGAAATCATGAAGGGCATTGGCCATATGCCTGCTAATCGTAGGCACGCTTTGCCCGAACAGCGTGACGGTTCGGCCGCCTCGCACCGGACACACCGTACCCAAGGCTAGAACCACATGACCGCGTTCGGCTTGCGCTCAGACGCACACCCACTTTAGCGTCGGAACATGAGTAGTTTTATGCATGACCAGGCCGTCGGACTGAGACGGATGGAACGCCGACGTTGCAATGAGGCCGCCGGGCGGACCACAGCGCCACTGTGGGTGAGTCACATCAACGCGTTGCGGTATTGGGGCGCGTCGGTGCCGGAGACGATAACGATACGTCGCGACGTCGTGCACGTCAGCGTACCCAAAGCCAGCCAACGCAAGAAAGTGCAGGGCGTGCAATTCCACGTGTTTCGGGGAGAGCCCGCATTGCGCAAAGAGAACTGGGAACAATTCTGGGTGTTCGCGCCTCCCGCGGCATGGTCGCAGATGGCGCCGTTCTGCACCGCCGCGCAACTCGCCGTCATCGGAGCGTCGCTGCTGCGGCGGGACAAACGCGACAAAGTCACCACCATAGACGAGATCACCCGATATATCGAGGCGAATCCGACGATCCGCTCGCACGCGACCTGTTTGGAGGCGATCCCACTGCTTGTGGAGAACACCGATTCTCCCAAGGAGGCCGACCTGTTCCAGCTGCTGGTCAAGGGCGGACTGGGCAGACCTCAGGCGAACTGGCGCGTGGACATCCCCGGAAGCTCCCGATATCGTCTGATCGACCTCGCGTACCCCGAGTGCAAAGTCGGATTCGAATACCAGGGGTACCATCACGCCGAGCCCGACCAGATGCAGGCGGATTACCTGCGGCAGAACCAACTTACGCAGAAAGGATGGGTGATTCTGTACGTGACGGCCGACCATCTCGAAACGGAGGAGTCACGGCGGAAGTTCCTTGAAACGGCCCAGGGCATCGTCTCCCGGCAGCGTGCCCTATGGTCGTGGTTCAGCGCATAGAACCATTCTCAATAGCATCCGTGCGACCCTCAAATCACACCCAAACAAACATGATGATGGCGACTTTCCTTGGAAAGCCGCCATCCTTTACTCATACGCCCTCACACGGCATGTGCGGTTCATGTAAGAAAAGGTCGCACGAACGGAGCCCCGGTCCCGCTCCGTGCGAACCCGCCCCTTAGTCGATAATGCCGTTCAGCTCGTCGACGGCGCGCAGGGCGGCGGCGACGTCACTCGGGGTGACTTCGAAAGGCATATTGCCCATGGTGTCTTCCGGAGCGCAGGCCAGTTCGCCGACTTTGAGCAGATCCTCGTCGGTGGCGTCGCCGATGCCGATGCCCTCCAGCGTGGTCGGCAGTCCGACCGTGCGGAAGAAGCGGTATTCCTTCTTCAGCACGTCCAGTGGCTGATTGTCCAGCACCAGTTGGGCGAGCGTGCCGTACGCCACCTTTTCGCCGTGCAGATACTGATGGGTGCCGGCCAGCGCGGTCAGACCGTTATGGATGGCGTGCGCGGCGGCAAGTCCGCTGCTTTCGAATCCCAGTCCGCTCAGCAGGGTGTTCGCTTCGATCACGCTTTCCACGGCCGGGGTGCGCGCGCCCTTGCGGACGGCGGCGACGGCCTTCGCCCCCTCGCCGGTGACCAGCTCGTGGCACAGTTTGGCCATGGCGAACGCGGCATGCGTCGGATGCCCGCCGACCATGGTCGTGGCGTTCGACCTCACGCAGGCCGCGGCCTCATAATAGGTGGCGAACGCGTCGCCCAGACCCGACACCAGCAGGCGGATCGGCGCCTTCGCGATGAGTTCGACGTCCATGATCACCGCGGTCGGATTGCTGACCAGCGGCAGATAATGGTCGAACTGTCCGTCGGGGGTGTAGATCACGGACAGGCGCGAGCACGGCGCGTCGGATGACGCGGCGGTCGGCACGATGGCCACGTCGAGCCCGCCGGCGTAATAGCCGACCGCTTTGGCGGTATCGATGCTTTTGCCTCCGCCGATGCCGAACACGATATCCGAGCCGTCGAGGGCCTCGCGATGTTTGGTGATCTCTTCGTCGGAGCATTCCCCGCCGAACACCGCGTAGACGTACGGCATACCCGCAGTCTCGAAGCTGGACACGATATCGTCGCGATACACGCCGTCGATGAACGAGTCGACGATCAGATACGCCTTGGAGGCGCCCAGCCCCTCGCATTCGTTCGCCAACGCGGACAGCGCGCCTTCGTGCTGAATATAGGTGCCTGGAGCGGCAAGAACTTTTCTCATAATGGTTTTCCTTCATGGACGTGCCGACGGTGCGTCAGCAGGTGTCGTCTTCGACACGGGAGACGCCGGACGTCGGACCGCCGCGGAATTGCGGCGGTGAATCCAGCCTATGGCGAAGCGGTGACACAGTTCCGTCCGCGGCTTAATTCCGACCGACACCGCAGCCGCATCCCGTCCGATTTCCGTCCGCAGGCTGATTCCGTCCCGCGTCCCGACCAACGGTTCCACCCGACTCCTCCGTATCCAGCCCGACTTCTATCCACGGCTTGATTCCGCCCCGACCCGACTTCCGCAAACAGGTTGATTCCGTCCCGCGTCCCGCCCGAAGGTTCCGCCGCGTCCTGCCGAACATTCGCCCGTCCATGCTCCGCGAAAACCCGGATACGACGACTTTCGCAAAATCCCCGCGTCGCACTCTGGAAAGCCGCGCGGCTTGCCGCTAGGGTGGTAGGCGGTCCGTACAAAGGAGGAGCCACATGGTCGACGCACGCCAGATCGAAGCCGAAATCTACGAACGCCTCAGCCGGGTGATCGACCCCGAGCTCGGCCGTTCCGTCACCGATTTAGGTATGATCGCCGCCATTCAGGCCGTCCCGTCTGATCAGGCCGTCCCGTCTGATCAGCCCGTCCCGTCCGACCAACCCGACCAAAAGGACCGGACCAATCTGTCCGACACCCCCGACCGGACCGACACCCCCGACCGGGCCGACGAATCCGTCCTATCCAACCCGACGGGCCAGGATCAGTCCGACCAGTCCGCGACATCCAACCAGTCCAGCCAAACCACCCAACTCCAGGCATATGACGTGACGGTGCGCGTGGAGCTCACGGTCGAGGGCTGCCCCCTCAGCGAAACCATCACCAACCAGATCAACGGCGCGGTCGCCTCCTATCCGCACGCCGCACTCACCCCGCATATCGAAGTCTCGTCGATGAGCCGCGACAAACTCGCCGATCTGGTCGCCGGACTCAAGGCGGAACGCAAGCAGAACCCCTTCACCAAGCCGGGCGTCAAAACCCGCATCTTCGCCATCGCCTCGGGCAAAGGCGGCGTGGGCAAGTCCTCGGTGACGGCGAATCTGGCCGCCACCTTCGCCGCGTTGGGCTACGACACCGCCGCCATCGACGCGGATATCTACGGGTTCTCCCTGCCGCGACTGTTCGGCGTGCGCACCCAACCCACCAATCTCAACGGCATGCTGATGCCGGTGACCGCATGGGGGGTCAAGCTGATCTCCATCGGCATGTTCGCCGGGGCCGACCGGGCGATTCTGTGGCGCGGGCCGCGACTGCAGCGCTCATTGGAGCAGTTCCTGTCCGACGTGTGGTGGGGCGAGCCCGACGTGCTGCTGCTCGACCTGGCGCCGGGCACGGGCGATATGGCGATTTCCGTGGCGCAGGCGCTGCCGAACGCGGAGCTGGTGGTGGTCACCACGCCGCAGCCCTCCGCCTCCGACATCGCCGTGAGGTCCGGCTTGGTCGCCTTGCAGGTGCCGATGCGCGTGCGTGGCGTGGTGGAGAATATGAGTTTCTACGAGCATAAGGGCGAGCGTCTGGAGATTTTCGGCGCGGGCGGCGGCCGTCGCGTCTCCGACCAGCTGACCGAGGCGCTGGGATATGACGTGCCGCTGATGGCGCAGCTTCCGTTGCTGCCCGAGGTGCGTGAGACCGGTGAGGATGGACGTCCGGCGGTGCTGGCGGAGGATGGTTCGCTGGCTGACACGCCGTTGGCGCGCTCGTTTAGGGAGTTGGCGTTGGGTTTGATGGACGCGGGTTCGCACAAAGCATGACGACGGCACGTCGCGTGCGACTTTTCCTTACATGAAACGAACGTCTCCTGTGAGGTTCGCGATTGTAAAGAATGGCGATTTTCCAAGGAAAACCGCCATTCTTATGTTCGTTTGAGAGGTAAAGAAGGGTCGCACGGGCAGGCGGGGCGACCACTTCCGTGCGCCAGGCCTTTGCGCTACTGCGCGACAGGCCCATTCGCCAACAACGCCACAAACCCGTCCTCATCGAGAATCGGAACACCGAGCTCCTCGGCTTTGACGGCCTTGGACCCCGCGTTCTCGCCGACGACCACATAGTCGGTTTTCTTGCTCACCGAGCCGGCGGCCTTGCCACCGCGCGAGATGATCGCCTCTTTGGCGGAATCACGCGAGAATCCCTCCAAGGAACCGGTCACCACCACGGTCAGGCCGGCCAGCGTCTGTTCCAGCGTGCTGGTCTCGGCCACAGCCTGACCGACGCCGGCGGCCTGCCAGGCCCGCAACGTCTCGCCACGCCAATCCCCCGGCTCGCGGGCGGCCGCGAACCAGTCGACCACGGACTGCGCGATCTCCGGTCCGATGCCGTCGATGGCGGACAGCTCCTCCACACTGGCCGAGGCGATGGCATCCAATGATCCCAAGGCGGACGCGATGCTGCGGGCCGTGGGCGGGCCGAGCCGGCGGATGGACAGCGCCACCAGCACGCGCCACAGATCGGCATGCCGGGCCTTGTCGATCTCGTCGAGCATTTTGCGCGTGTTCTCCATCGGCTTGACGATCACCGGAATCCGCGTCACCGTGCCGTCGCGCGAGGTTTTCGTCTCCTCACGCACCACCACCGCGTCCGCCGGCACGTCATAACCGCCCCCCTTGCGCTTGCCCGCCGGCGCCGGCGAAGTCCAGAAGGCGGGCACCTGATGCCACAGGCCCGACCCTCCCAGACGTTTGCGTAACTTTTTGCGTTTGCCTTTCGCATCCGTCGTCTCGCGCACTTCGATGATCGCGGCCTCACGCCATACGCGCACGTCGCGCAGATCATCGACGCCCAGCGAGAACAATCCCGCCTCCGATCGCAGCACCGGGGTCTGCGGCGCAGGCAGCTCCAACCCGACGGGCGGCACGTAGCTCTCCGGCTCCTCGCCCGGCCCGACCAGAATCTCGGTGATGTCCGGCGCGTAGGTGGCGGCCGATTCGGGACGGTTCTCCTCCGGATTGGTCAGCGCGATGGCGCTCTGCTCGCCCAGATGCTCGATGTCGAAGGCCTTGCGCATCGACAGCGAAATCACCCGTTCGGTCAGCTGCGCGGGGCAGCTTTCCATATTCGGGCATCGGATGTCCTTATCGCCCTCCTTGGCCGGTGCCAAAAGCGTGCCGCAGGAGGGGCAATGCGTGGGCATGACGAACTCGCGCAACGACGCCTCGCGCCCCTTACGCCGCTCCAACACCGGCCCGACGAGTTCGGGGATCACGTCGCCCGCCTTGCGCACCACCACGGTGTCGCCGATGAGCACGCCTTTGCGCGCCACCTCATAGCCATTGTGCAGGGTGGTGCGGGCCACGGTGGAGCCGGCCACATGCACGGGCTTCAAGATCGCGACCGGCGTCACCCGCCCGGTGCGCCCGACCTGCACGGTGATGTCGAGCAGTTCGGTGTTCACCTCTTCGGGCGGATACTTGTAGGCGACGGCCCAGCGCGGCGCGCGCGAGGTCGCGCCCAGCGTGCGCTGCAAGGCCAGATCGTCCACTTTGACGACGATGCCGTCAAGCGCGTGTTCGATGTCGCCGCGATGCTCGCCGTAATAGTCGATCATCGCCAGCACCTCGTCGAAGGATCCCGCGGACCGGTTGTGCGGCGAAACGGGCACGCCCCACTTGGAGTACAGCGCGTAGGCCTGCGACTGGTCAGCCACCGCATCATGCGAATCGTCCGGGCGTCCCTCACCCCAGTCGAGCCGCCCCAGTCCGTGCGCGTAGAAACTCAGACGGCGTGTGGCGGTGATGCGCGGATCCTTCTGGCGCAAGGATCCTGCGGCCGCGTTGCGGGGATTGGCGAAGGGGTTGCGTCCCACCTCCTCCTGTTCGGCGTTCAACGCGCGGAAGTCATCCCATCGCATGAACACCTCACCGCGGATCTCCACGAATTGCGGCACATCCTCGGCGGGACCGCCGAGATTCGCCGGAATGGTGCCGATGGTGCGCACATTCAGGGTGATGTCCTCGCCGGTGACGCCGTCGCCGCGCGTCAGTCCCTGCTCGAGCACGCCGTTACGGTAGACGAGGTTCAGGGCCAGGCCGTCGATTTTCACCTCGCAGCTCATCGGCAGCGGCCTGCCTTCGGGCCAATCGAGGTCGCGCAGCACGGATTCGTACCAATCACGCAGCTCCTCGATGGAGAACACGTCATCCAGGCTCATCATGCGCGAGGGGTGTCGCACCGACGCGAAATCATTGGAGAAGGTGCCGCCGACGCGGTGCGTGGGCGACTGCGGGTTGTCCAATGCAGGGAACGACGCCTCCAAGCGTTCCAGGCAGCGCATGCGCGCGTCATAGGCGGCGTCGGAACTGACCGGAGCGTCGTCGATATAGTAGGCGATCTGGTCGGATTCCACCCATGCGGCCACGCGCGCCCACAGCCGGGCGGCGTCGTCGGCGTCCATGGATGTCACGTCCAAACGGTCGAGGAGCATCGCATCGTCATCGTCGGACTGCAGGGCGGCGATCCAGGGCGCGCTCCCCGGCTCGAAACGGGAGATCGACGACGAACTGGGCGTCACAGGGGCGTCATCCCGCATACCGTCGAAATCCCAAGCCAGCTGCTCGTCCGTCATGACACTCCTTTTCTTACGTTCGCTTTCGGCTATTTTACCGACTGGCGCGCACGCCCGACTCGCCCTATGGCGCGTGGGCGGCGCGGAATCATGCCTGGATTCAGGCGCTGAGCGAGCGGAGGAACTGCGCTTGGACCACGTCGATGTTGTCGCCCTCGCCGTCGTTCATCCGCGCCGCAGCGACCGACAAGGTACGGGCGGGCACGAACATGCCTTCATCCACGCACACGCGCGCCGCGTCACGCACGATCGGGGCGACTTCGGTATGCGGCCAGACGGGCAGATCGCGCGATTCGAGCAGCGCGACCGCGTCGGGCACGGATTCGGGCACGCGCACGCATTGCGAGTCGGCGCGCGCCACCAGCTCCTGCAGTTCGGTCTCCAACGCGCCGATCTGGCCGGGACTGATATGGTCGCTCATGATGTAGGCGGCCGCCGCGGTGTCGAAACGGTCCTGCATCCATTCGGAGTAGGCGAAGCGATAGTAGGCGAACGCGGCGTCGGAACGGTCCAACGCCACACGCAGGGCGTTGAGGCAGGCGGCGCGGGCGGAGTTCCAGTCCTCGCTGCGGGCCAGTTGGATGGCCAGGCGCAGATGCGTCAGCGGATACGCGGGCGCGTAGGCGACCATGCGGTTGAGATGCGGCAGGGAGGCTTTCGGTCCTTTGAGTTGGGCGAGGATGTCGCCCAACTCCATATGCGCGTAGAACAGGTTGTCGGGGATCAGCACCGTATGCTCGTCCGACGTGGCGAACAGACGGTTGTACACCACGCGCTCGGCGTAGGAGTTGAAATAGCGGGGCACACCGGGGTTGGCGTCGACGATCGCGTCGAACCGCTCCAACGCCTCCTCGATGATGGCGACCGCCTGTTCGGTCTGACCCGAGAACAGCAGGTCACGTGCGCGCACGCGCTCCTTGTCCAGATCCTCGGCCATCGTGAACTCGATGTCGGGGGTGTCCTTGCCATCGATCAGCGCGCTGGTGACACGCGGCGCCAGCTCGGTCAATTCCGGATCGGAGATCCTTTCGACCACCCGCATCGCCTGTTGCGCCTTGGAGACCGCATCCAGCGACGCGTCCGCGGCGATGCCATGAAAGTCGACGACGGCGCGCTGCAGCAGATCCTCGCGTTGGATGGACAGGCCCGAACTGTCCGCGGTGCCGAGCACGCGCGCCACGGCCGGAGAGAACGTCTCCTGGACGAGTTCCGGCTCCTCTTGGGATCCCATCGGGGAGAAGCGCGCGTCACGCAGGTCGAATCCGGCGTTCACGGGCCGAAGTCCCCCCTGCTCGTCCACATCCATATTGGCGTCGAATATGCGATAGGTCTCGTTCGGATGTTCCAGCCCGTCCTCGGCGAGACGCGCGAGGAACTCCGCGCGGGTGAAGGTCACGGACACCATATTGCGCACGGTGGGATTGCGGCGCAGCACGCTCATCGGATCGTCGAGGCCGCCGGCACCGCCTTGCGGCACGGCATCCATATCGTCCATGTCATCCATGTCGTCGAAATCGCCGCGGTCGTCGGTGAGGTCGGACGAGGCGAAGGTCATGTCGTCGATGTCGATGTCCCGCATCAGGTCCTCGAAGCGCGAGTCCACGCTCTGCCCGTCCAGGTCCGCGGCGGAGGCGTCGGCCTGCGCCATCTCGGCGACCATATCCAACGGATCCGCGGAGGCGATCGCCGGGCGCGGCTCGTCGTGGGTGATGGGACGCGTGGGGTCGCCGTGCACGTCGCCGTCCTTCGGATCGGCTTTGGTGCGGGCATGTCCTCCATCACCGTTGCGTAGATGCTCGAAGGCGCTCAGGGCCTCGCTCATCAGCCGTTCGATGGCCGAATCCTGTTCGGCGACGGCCTCCTCCAAACCGATGGAGTCGATATGCAGCGACACCCGTTCCACATGCGGGTCGACTCCGAAGCTGAGCGCGGCCATGATCAGGCCGACGCGCAGATTGTAGGCGGCGCTCATCGCGGCGCGGTCGGCGTCGCTCAACGTGCGCCACGTATGGCGTTTGTCGTCGTATCGGCTGTCGGGCATCATGGAGGTGCCGGCGGTGGTGAAGCCGATCGCCACATTGCGCTGCTCGAGGTCGGCGCGGAACTCCACATCGAAACGATACGGCAGACGCAACCGCCTCAGCAGGGACGACAACGCCTGGCGGCACACCCATTCGGAGGTCCGCCGCTCGCCGCCGATGGGATCGGGATGGTTTTCACGCATCTCCTCGGCGGTGCGTCCCGCCAATCCCACCAGTCGGGTCACGTCGCCGTCGCCGTAGGGTTTGAGGGCGATGATGGCGGGGTTCTCCAGCAGACGCATGTCGATCTGCGCGGCTTCGGCGCGCGTCACCGTGTCTTCGGTGGGACTCAGGCCTTGGGCCGCGTTGTTCTCCAGCCAGGCGCTCACCGCGGCGAAGCGGTTGAGGTTGCCTTCGATTTTCAGGGATTTCAACGCGGAGCCGAAAGGCAGCGATTGGTCCCATGCGAAGAAGTAGCTTCCCGAATAGCTGGAGGTGTACAGATGCAGCGGCTCCGCGCCGTGCACCGCCTCCAGTCCGTCCAGGGAGTCCATCGCGCCTGCCTCGCGCATCAGATCGGCGAAATGGTCCTCCAGTCCGGAGGCGCGCAGACCGTGGGCGCGCGCCTCGAGCGTGTCGCGCACCGAACGGCGGATCGCTCCGATCGGCGCCTCGCGGTTGAGGCGGCGGAAGATGTTGCCCGAGCCGAACCCGACCAGCAGACCGTTCATCTGCGGCAGCAGATAGCAGGCGAAGAACGCGATGGCGATGGCGTCGCGGTATTCGAGATTCTGACGCAACGCGGCGGGAAGGTCGGCGCGGCTTTGCTCCAACGTATAGCGTTTGCCGTTCTTCAGCCACGCGGCCAGCCAGGTCATCCGCCCCGTATCGTCGCGGCCGATCACCCCGCCGGTCACCACGCGGATCGGCTCGCCAAGATCCCGGCGGCCCAGACGCGCGCCGTCGGCGAGCACCGGATCCTGCTCCTTGCCGAACATGAACCGCGGTTCGAGCGGCTGCGTGTCCATCTGTGGATCGGTGCCGGCGAACACGCGCCCGCGATGGTCGGCGAACGCGATCTGCGCGAAATGGTTCCTGTCGGAGAACACGCCGAGGCTGAAGCCGCGGCCGTTGGTCTGCGGCAGCTGCGCCCAACCGAGGGTGAGCCCGTCGGGCACGTTCTGCAGTTCAGGGAACAGACGCCGCTTCACCATCGGATTGAGCGCGATGGAACGCTTGGTCAGCTGGGCGATGAGCCCGTCGGACGATTCGCTGGCTTCTCGCAGCGCATCGCCGAATGGGTTGGTCGAAGGAGGCTCGCTCGAGCCTGTCAGTGAGCCGGCGAGCGCGCCCACCGAATACAGCAGGTCACGTATGCCGCGGCCCTTCCCCCGTTCCTGGGCGTTCGGTGTTCGTTGAGGCATGGTTCACATTCTCTCCTGTTTCCCCGACATGAAGCCGTTAGAATAATGGGGTGTCTGTATGGAATCGTCATCCTCGCGCCGACGAGGCCCCTCGCGTGCGCGTGTCCCGCCGCCGCAGGCTGGGCCGCGCGGCCAAACGCCGCATCGCCGTCGTCGCGCTGGCGCTTGCGGCGGTGCTGTTGGTCGAATGCGCGGTGTTCAATCTGCCGTTCTGGCGTTCGCTGGGCGCGAGCACCGATACGAACGCGGCGTACAACACGCTGGGACCGGGCCTCACGCGCGACGAGGACGGTCTGCTCACCGTCACCGATCCCACGCAGGCGTATCTGCGGCTGACCGCGGACGGCACCTCCGACTATCTGCGCCTCGATCCGGTGTCGGATGAGGTTCTGGAGCAGGCGCTGCAACGTCTGGCGGAAAGCGATGACGAGGAGGCAGCCGTCCCCCGCACGAGCATGCGTGTGCGGGTCGATGTGGCGGGCGAGTCGGGGCGCACGGCGTCGGTATCGTCGGACGCTCCACGCAGTCTGATCGTCAAGGCGGTCGGCGCAGGCGACGTGCGCGTGTGGATCCAGGAGGCGAAGGGCACGCGGGTCGCGTTCGAGGCGGCCCGGGCGAATGTGCGTGTGCCGTTCGAATTCAATATGGCCCGTGTGGCGGTGATGCTGGCCGTGTTGGCGCTGGTCGCCGTCTGGCGGCCGCGCTCGCGTCTGTGGCGTGTTCCGCTTGATCCGTCGCGTCTGTCGCAGCGGGTGGGTTTCATCGCGGTGATGGCGGTGCCGGCTGCGATCACCGCCGTTTCGGTGGCCGCGCAGATCGCCTACGCCTCGCCGCTGACCTTCCATACGGACGGCAACTATACGTATGATTTCGACCAGTACGCGCATGTGGCTGATTCCCTGATCGCAGGCCGCACCTGGCTGGATCTGGACGTGCCGGACGCGCTCGCTTCGGCGGACAACCCGTATGACGTCACGCAGCGCGAGGAGCTGTTGGCCCAGGGCGTCAGTCCGATCTATTGGGATTACGCCTTCTATGAGGGTCATTGGTATTCGTATTTCGGTGTGCTGCCCGCCGCGCTGCTGTTCGTGCCGTTCCGTCTGTTCACCGGCCGTATGCTGCCGACCGCCGCGGCCGAGCAGTTGCTGGCGTTCACGTTCATCGTATGCGCCAGGCTGCTGGTGGTCCGGCTGATCCGCCGCATCGCCCCGCATACGTCATTGGCGGCCGCCTCCATGATGGTGACGATGGTGCTGATCGGCGCGCAGACCGGATATCTGCTGTTCCGCACGAATTTCTACCAGGTGCCGTTCGTCGCCTCGCTGACCCTCACCTGTTTGGGATTGTGGTTCTGGCTCGGGGCCGATACCTCCAAACGCCCGCTGCGTCCCGCCGACCGCTGGCAGGCGGGCGACGCCAAACCGCTGTCGTTGCCCAGGCTGGCGGCCGGCGCGTTGTGCATCGCCGCGAATTTCGGATGCCGCCCCACGTTCGCGTTGACCGCGCTGCTCGCGTTCCCGTTGTTCTGGCCGCAGATACGCGCCATGGTCGCCGACCTGCGCGCCCGTCGCACCAGCGTGGGCGCGGCGTTGCGCGCGCCTTTGGCGATGATCATTCCCGCCGCCGTGGTGCTGGCGCCGTTGATGGCGTGGAATATCGCCCGTTTCGGTTCCCCGCTTGATTTCGGCAACGCCTATCAGATCACGGTGGCCGATATGACGCGCTACGCCACCCCATGGGCGGATATGCCGCTGGTGGTGGGCTATTACCTGTTCCTGCCGTTGCGTTTCACCGAGAGTTTCCCCTTCCTCGCCGTCTCCCCCGCCCCCATGCCCGAATGGAGCTACTACGAGCCGATGGTGGGCGGATTGTTCTGCCTGTGCCCGCTGCTGCTCGCCGCGCTGCTGCTGCCGTTCATGCGCCGGCTCGAATTGCGCGGATACCGTCCGTTCCTGCTCACCTGTCTCGCGTTGGCTGCGGCGCTCACCGTGTTCGACAGCGCCGTGGCCGGTTTGGGATGGCGGTATATGGCCGATTTCGCCTGGATGGTCGCGCTGGCGGCTCTGCCGGTGGTATTGCGTGCGATCAACGGCCGCCAAAAGCGCGCCGCCGACGTGCTGCTCACCGAACCGGCTGTGGTGCCGAATACCGGATTGGGGGTGGCCAATGTGGAGGCCTCCGCCGCAGGCGTGGTGACGCCGGCGCGCTGGCTGGCCCGCGTGGTGGTGATGCTGTTGCTGATGTGGATGCTGTTGGTCGCCGTGGTCTCCTGTTTTGTGGTGGGCCGCAGCGACGCGTTGATCGCCAATAACGCGGGTCTGTTCCACGAGGTGCAGTCCTGGTTCTCTCTGCTTATGGACTAAAAGCCCACGGTTCGCATCACCGTTTTTCCCAGCGTTTTTTGAGCATGTGGATGCGTTTTCCCAAGGCATCGGCCATACTGTTGTTTTGATTCGTCCCATCCGGCAACCATTAGGTAAGAAAGCGCATCATCCCATGAGTTCCACGCATGGCATCAGTCGTAAACGCGTCCTCACATGGACCACCGCCATGGTCACCACGCTTATCGCCGTCGGCATGTGTATGCTCACCCAATCCGACATGTCCGAGGCGCTTCAGGAGCGCCGCGTGGATCTGCTGAACGACTATGTGGAGCAAATCTACACCGACGACTACCAGCAGAAGGCGGACGAGAAGCTCGCCGAAGCCCGTGCGGACGGCGGGCACACCGTCGACGACATGCTCATCGAGGAGAATCCCTACGGCACGAACACCACGTCGTTGTACGTGTATTTCACCACCGACGAGCCGTCCAATGTCAGCTACACGATCTCGGTGGAGGGCTATCCGGATTTCACGCGTTCGGTCGCGCAGGACGAGGAATACCAGACGGAACATGAGTTCACCGTCATCGGACTGATTCCCGAAGAGAAGAACACCATCGTCTTCACCATCACCGATGAGGACGGCGGGACGACCACCAGCACCGTCACGCGCACGGGCGCGAAACTGCTGGGCAACGAGGAGGTCCAGCTCGAGCGGACCGTCACCGCCGACGACGGCACCGATCTGGGCGACGGGCTGTATGCGATCCTCGGCAATGACAGCGACGAGCAGGATTTCATGTTCTACTACGACACCGATGGCGTGCTGCGCGGCGAGGTGCCCGTTCCTTTCTACCGTTCGCACCGCATTCTGTTCGACGATGAGGGCCTGATGTGGTTCTCCGCGTCCACGCATCTGATGGTCGGTATGAACAATCTCGGCAAACTCGAGAAGATCTACAATCTGGGCGACCAGTTCATCCTGCACCACGATTACGCGATGGACGACGACGGCGACATCGTGCTGCTCGCCACCGATCTGACGCGCGAGGACCACACCGTGCAGGACCAGATCGTGCGTCTCGACACCGATTCGGGCGAGGTGGACCTGCTGCTCGATCTGGGCGATATGTTCCCCGACTACAAGGAGTCCACCGACCACGCGGGCACCGACGAATCCGATCCGGACGCCACGAACCGTTGGGACTGGATCCACATCAACACCATCCAGCTGCTGCCCGACGGCTCGGCGCTGCTGTCGGCGCGCGAGACCTCCACGATCATCAAAGTCGCCGACATCGAAGGCACGCCGACGCTGGAGTATATGATCGGCGAGGATTCCGTGTGGGACGGCACCGAATACCAGGCGGCATTCCTGACCAAGGACGGCGACTTCCCCGACACCGGCGGACAGCACTCCATCACCTATGTGGCCGACGATTCGCTGGAGGACGGCCAATACTACCTGTACATGTTCGACAACACCTTCGGCTATGCGGCGACCCGACCGGACTATGACTGGACCGTGATCGACGGCATCAACACCGCCTACAGTCCGGCCACCGAGGGCGCGTACTCGCAGTACCGCAGGTATCTGGTCGACGAGACGGCCGGAACCTACACCGAGGTGTCGAGCTTCGACGTGCCGTATTCGGCGTATGTGAGCTCCGCGCAGGAGCTCGACGACGGCGACATCCTCATCGATTCGGGCATGCAGGGCCTGTTCGGCGTCTACGGCGAGGACGGCACGCTCAAGGCGCAGTACAGCATGGCGCTGAACACCACATACATCTACCGCGTGTACAGCTACGACTTCTCCGGCTTCTACTTCGCCTGAGGTTCGCGCACACCCTACAATGGGGAGGCATGGGATTGTTCTTCACCACTCGCGACCTGCCCCGACCGGCCTCATTGCGTTTCACACTCGATGGCGCGGGCCACACCTATGAGGACGGACAGGTGGGACTCGAACCCACGTCGCTCGCCATCACCGAGCGTCGCGTCGCCGTCATCGGATTGAACGGCTCGGGCAAGTCCACGCTGCTGGGCCTGTTGGACGGATCCCTCGACGCGACCCGCGGCACGGTGACGATCCAAGGAGTCCATGACGCGGGCGGGAATTCGGCCGAGGAGACACTGAACACCGCCTCCAAACGAGACCGGAAACGCATCGACCAACTGATCGGCCGCGTGCGCCGCGAGGAGATCCCCAACGCCTTCTACCGTGCGACCACCATCGGCGACGCCGTGGACGAGGCATTGAAGAAGCATAAGGTGCCGCTTTCGGAACGTCAGGCGCGGATCGGCAACCTGTTCGCGCATTTCTCGCTGGCCGACGTGTCCCGACGCCGCGCCGACGAGTTGGATTCCGAAAAGCGGCATCTGCTGGCCATCGCGGCCGCGCTCAGCTTCGATCCGAGCGCCATCGTCGCCGATGAGCCGAGCAAGGGCTTGGATGAGATCGGCACGCGGCATGTGGCCGAGGCGCTGTTCGGCTACGACAAGCAGGTGGTGTTCGCCACGCATGACACGGCGATGATCACGCGTCCCGAATACGCGATCGACCGCGCGCTGGTGCTTGACGATGGATCCATCGCGTTCGACGGCGCGCCCGCGCAGGCCGTCGAGTTCTACGAGCGGCTCATCCGCGACAAGGCCGCGGCGTTACGCGCTTAAAACACTCACTCTTTCCCTGTCTTCGACAGGGAAAGAAGAGTTTGGTGTGTCGGATTTTCCCAGCAAGGTCGATTCCGCACGCCAAACTTGAGAATCAATCGTTTTACATGAGCAGCGGTTCAAAGCCCGACACACCAAACTCCGTTAGGCCATTATTTCTTGCGTCATCACATCGATAACCGAGAGCATTGAATGGATCAGCCGCTCGAATTCCTGCGGTTCGGGCAGCAGCGAGACGGCGAGATAACCGTTGGATTCCATATCGAAGAAATAGCCGGGCTGGCCGGTGATGCGACGCTCTTCGATCAGGCGCAGCACCAGCTCGTTCTCGTCGACCACGGACGGCACGCGCACCAGCACGTTCCAGCCGCCTTCGGCGCGCAGCACGCTGGTCACGCCGTAATCGTCCTGGTCCAGCAGTTCGTGCAGACGCGCGAGATTGCCGCGCACCCGCTCACGCACCCGCGCGGTCTGGCCGGCGGCCGCGTCCAGCAGGCCGGGGATGGCTTGCGCGATCAGATCGCTCATAGGCAGATAGTCGTCGGCGATGACGTCCAGACGCCGTTTCGCCTCCGCCACGTCATGGTCGGGTCCGGAAACCTGAATCCAACCGACCTTGGCATGCGGCGCGGCCAGCATTTTCGAGAATCCATCCAATGCGAACGTGAGCGCGCCACGCTCCCCCGCCATGCGCGCGTTGCCAGCGAACGGTTCGAGCGTGTAGTCGTAGAACACCTCGTCGGCGATCAGGGCCACACCATGCGCGGCGCATAAATTGACCAGCGTCTCGCGCTCGGAGGGCTTGACGTAGGATCCAGTGGGATTGTTGGGGTTGATGAGCACCAGCGCGCGCACGCGGGCACCGGCCTCGGAGTCGAGCAGCGCGGCGAGTTCGCCCGTGTCGATATACCACGATCCGTCGTAGCGCAACCGGTAGGCGATGGTGTCCACGCATTCGAGCGCGGCGATGGATTCGATCAGCGGATAGCCGGGCTTGGGCGCGAGCACCGCATCCCCCGGATCGCACAGCAGTTTGAACAGCCACGAATAGGCCTGCGAGGTGGAGCTGAGCAGGTACAGGTCGTCCGGATCGACCAGGCATCCCGCCATACGGGAGGCAAGGAAAGCGGCCAGGGATTCGCGCGCCTTGCGTGGGCCGCGCGGGTCGGCGGTGTAGACACCCGGAACCAGAGCCGGTGCCAATCCGTGGCGTGTGGGATTGGAGTCGTTGAGCCGGCCGAGTGCCACGCCCTCGGCTTTGGCGTGGGCTTCGGCCACGGCGATCGGATTGGGTTCGCGGATATCCACGCGGGATGAGAAACGCACGGTCATGCGCCCCACTGTAGCGAAGATGTCCGTCAATCCCCTGCTGCCCGGGCACCGTCAACGTGTGGAGTACGGGCCGGATACGACGAATGCCACCCGGATTGGGTGGCATTCGTTTTCGGATTACGTCATCAGGTACGTCGCACCTGATGGTGACGTCAGGCCTGCTTGGTGCTGGCGTAGTAGGCGGCGCCCACGATGCCGGCCTCGTTGCGCAGCTTGGCCGGAACGATCGGGGTCTTGATTTCGATGTACGGCAGGAAACGCTCGCTCATGCGGCTCACGCCACCGCCGACCACGAACAGGTCGGGGTTGAGGTAGGTTTCCATCAGGCCGTAGTACTTGGTCAGACGCTTCGCCCACTTCTTGTAGCCGAGGTCCTTCTGCTCGCGAATCGAAGAGGCGGCGTACTTCTCGGCGTCCAGATGCTTTTCGTCGAGAATGATGTGGCCGAGCTCGCTGTTGGGGATCAGCACGCCGTTGTAGATCAGGGCGGTGCCGATGCCGGTGCCGAGCGTGGTGGCCACGACCAGGCCATCCTGGCCCTTGGCGGCGCCGAACTGCTGTTCGGCCAAACCGGCGGCGTCGGCGTCGTTCACCACGACGACCGGGCGTCCGCACGCCTCGGAGAAGACCTCAGTGACATCCACACCGATCCAGGACTGATCGAGATTGGCCATGAAATCAAGCTTCTGACCGGGCTTGATCGGAGCCGGGAACGCGATGCCGACGGGCGCGGACTCGGGCACCTCGAAATGCTCGAGCTGCTGGCGCACGATGGCGGCCACAGCCTGCGGAGTGGAGACCTCAGGGGTGAGGATCTTCAGACGCGGCTCGGCGAATTCGCCCTTCTCCAGGTTGACGGGCGCGGCCTTGATGCCGGAGCCGCCAATATCGACGCCGAAGGCCTGTGCTGTTTCAATCATCATTGACCTCTCTTCAGGGGTGTGGGTGTTATCGGAACCGGTAAGGGGAATTCTAACTCGCCGCATGCCCAACACGCGGGTGCTGAAGCATAAACGGTGCAAACGATCGCATAACCTGTCATGCCGAAACCGTGTCGACATGGAGCTCGGCACAGCCAACGATACGCATAAGCCGAATCACACGCGTCCGACACACGGGTCGAAAGCGGGAAGACAGCCGGTCAGTCCTTCATCGCGGGCATCGGCTTCCACGACGGATCATGCAGCAGCTTGCGCGAATCCCACCATCCCTGCGCGATTTTCACCACGCCGGTGCGCACATGCTCACGGTCCACCATCACCAGACGGATCAGCTCCTTGGCGGCGGTGGCAAGCGTGCCCACGCCGAACAGGAAGGGATGGAAGTCGCCGTGCACCATGAAATAGCGGGCCATATAGCCGCGGTTGCGCATGATGTGATAGCGGTTCATGTCGGAGGTGGAGTTGAGCTGGCGCACGCCGGCGATATCCCAGTTGCCGATCTCGCGGGTGCGGCGCAGAATCACGTCCGGCACGACGATCGGATTGGTGACCTTGCTGGCGCGATAGCCGTAGACCGTATCGTCCCAATAGATGAAGAAGCGCGGATCGGGCAGGCCGATCTCCTTGACCACACGACGGCTGAACAGGCCGCCTTCGAAGCACAGCGTGTTCATCACACGATATCCCGCGTTGCCGAACGCGGCCGGCGCGATCGGGTTGGGGATGCCCAACGGCACGATGAAGTCGTACTGCCAATAGAACGGACCGCCGTCGTAGTCGAAGCGCGATCCCTGAACCACCTCATGCCGGTCGGTCCATTTGGCGAGTTTGGCGATGGCATCGGGCAGCACGGCCACATCGTCGTCCATCACCCAGAACCATTCGGCACCCAGCTCGTAGGCTTTCCCCACACCGGCGGAGAAACCGCCCGCGCCGCCGAGGTTCTCGCTCTGCGGCGCATACACCACACGGGATTCGTTGCCGCTTCGATCGGCCACGGTGGCGCCCCACTGGGCGGCGACCTTCTGCGAAAGCCCGGCCACCATGGCGGCCGTCTCATCGGAATGCTCGTTGTCGACGATAACGATGCGCCACGGCGCCTGCTCCAACGCCAGAATCGAGTCGAACAGAGTGCCGAGCAGTTGCTGGCGCTTGTACGTGGTGACGATGAGGGCGAGCTTGTCGATGGTTTTCTTGGCTTGAGTCATGCCTTCCATTGTTGCACCCGCCATAGGCGAGCGACAACCCGCCGGGACAGCCGCCCGTAAGACAGGGGCCCGTCACCGCAAGGCGAGCGTGGGAACGGCCAGCAGCGCCGCGATATAGATCACGGCGAGCGCGGCGAACACGATGTCGCGCGAAGAGACACGCATCGCATGCCACTGCGTGCGGCGGATCCCCTCCTCATAGCAGCGCGCGTCCAAGGCGAGCCCAAGGTTGCCGGCATGGCGCAGCGTCCCGGCGAACACCGGCACGATGATGGCGGACAACGCCTTGATCCGCCGCATCGGCGTGCCGGTTTCGACACCGCCGCCGCGCGCCGACTGCGCGTCGACGACGGCCATGGTCTCCTGCATGAGCGTGGGGATGAACCGCAGGGCAAGACTCAACACCAGCGACAACTCCTGCGTGTGCACGCCGAGACGGCGCAATGGGCTCAGCAGCGACGCGAACGCGTCGGTCATCCGCGTGGGGGTGGTGGTTTCCAAGAAGATCGCGCCCATGACGATGACCAGCGCGAAGCGGCATGCGTACAGCACGGCGATGCCCACGCCCTCGTCGGTGATTGTAATCGGCCCGAATTGGGCGATCGGCGTGCCGCTGCGCACGAAGAACACGTTCAGCAACCCCATCACAACGAACAGCGCAAGGAACGCGCGCACCGAGGCGAGCAGCCGCATCGGATGCAGACGCGCCGCGGCGATCAGCCCGGCCGTCATCGCCGCGCACAGCGCCAGTTGCGCCGGTGTGGCGATGGCGAAGGCGGTGAACATCATCGCCAGGAACGCGACCATCTTCACACGCGGGTCCACTTGAGCCAGCGGTGCGCGGGACAGGTTCGCACGCGGACTCCCCTCGTGGGAAGGCCGTTTCGCCACGCGGTCGGAGTCTGCGGAGGTTTCGCCTGATTCACTTGCGACATCGGTCCGCCCACCATCGTCATTCAGTTCGACTTCGTCGGTGAAGACATCATCCACCGCAAGCAGCGACGCCACTCGCCCGTGCCGCATAACCAGTACGCGGTCGGCGAGTTCGCGCGCCTCATCCGCGTTATGGGTGACGATCAGCACCGTCACACCCTGGGCGCGCAGTTCGCGCACCAACCGGCGGATCGCGGCGCTCGCCCGTTCGTCCAGGCTGGCGGTGGGCTCGTCGAGCACCAGTACGCGCGGGCGGCAGGCGAGCACGCCGGCGATCGCAACCAGACGCCGCTGCCCGCCGGAAAGGCTGAACGGGTCGCGGTCGGCGAGATACTCGGCCCCCAGCATCGACAAGGCCTGCGTGACGCGCTCGGCGACCTCACGCTCCGACAGGCCTTGGTTGCGCGGACCGTAGGCCACGTCGTCGGCGACCGTTTCGGCGAACAGCTGTCGTTCGGGATGCTGCATCACGTAGCCGACCTGCCGGCGCAGTTCGCGCAAGGCCTTGCGCGGCGCGCGTTTCGACGCGCCCGACGCCCGCCCCTTGGCGACCCGCACTCCCCCGACCGTGATATCGCCGC